>NZ_JBZCPQ010000009.1:0-89392 GCF_058267535.1 Pradoshia sp. Z5_111 | reverse complement strand
TATGAAGCACCTATGCCCCACCTATACCGGGGTAAAGGTGTCTGAAAGGTGGGTGAAGTGTGTAGGAAAGCAGCTATGCTCCACCTATGAAGCACCTATGCCCCACCTATACCGGGGTAAAGGTGTCTGAAAGGTGGGTGAAGTGTGTAGGAAAGCAGCTATTCTCCACCTATGAAGCATCTATGACCAACCTATACCCGTGCAAAGGCCTGGAAGGTGTGTGAAGTGTGCAGGAAAGCAGCTATGCTCCACCTATGAAGCACCTATGCCCGACCTATGCCCGGCTTATGAAGCACCTACCTATACCCGACCATCCTTCCACTCCGGCCATAGCTGCCTGGAAGTTGTACCGAAGCCATGTCATGTGTATTAAATGTTCGATGTATACATCAATAATGTAGTAATAGCAAAGAACTAATCTCAATACATCTATGCGTAAAGAGGCAAATGTTTCATCACCTAATCGATATTTTTAACCTTACTTCTCCCTAAAAAATCGAAATTGGATTTACACACTAAAATAATGTAAACTTTAATAATAAAATATAAAGCATGGTGAATGACTGTGATCGAATATATGAGAATTTGTAATAGTGAAGAAGAGACGAGGAAGCTGGCAGAGGAAATTGGAAGTCGCCTGATTCCCGGCTCTGTAATTGCGCTAGAGGGAGACCTTGGTGCAGGCAAAACAACATTTAGCAAGGGAATTGCTAAAGCAATAGGTGTAACAAGAAATGTGAATAGCCCGACCTTTACGATTATGAAAGAATATAAAGGGAAATTTCCACTTTATCACATGGATGTATATCGAATTGAAAATGAAGAGGAAGATTTCGGGTTTGAAGAATATTTTGAAGGTGAAGGAATTACGATCGTCGAGTGGGCTCATCTGATAAAAGGACAATTGCCGGAAGAGCTTTTGACCTTATATTTATATCATGATGGGAATGATAGACGGAGAATTGTAGCTGAACCAAAAGGTGAATTTTATGAAAAGCTATGTGAGGAGATATTTTAATGAATGTATTAGCAATTGATACATCTACGAATGTCCTGGGAGTGGCTGTTGCTAATGAAAAAGGGATTATCGGAGAGCAAATAACATTTACAAAACGAAATCATTCAGTGCGGGCGATGCCTTCTATAGAAGCAATTTTGAAGGAATGCGGGCTTAAGCCAGGAGACCTTGATAAAATAGTCGTGGCAAAGGGGCCTGGTTCTTATACGGGCGTAAGAATTGGCGTAACGATTGCTAAGTCTTTGGCCTGGAGCTTAGGGGTTCAATTATCAGGTGTATCAAGTTTAGAGGCACTTGCCTTGAATGGCAGATATTTTAATGGCTTAGTATGTCCACTGTTTGATGCAAGAAGGGGACAGATTTATACAAGTCTTTTTAAATGGGATAATGGAGAGTTGGTTAGATTAGAGGAAGATCAGAATGTGTTGGCCATTGAGTGGGCTGAGCATTTAAAATCATTTAATCAACCTATACTATTCATAGGCAATGATGTTCCTATTCATATTGAGGCAATAACAGAAATTCTTGAAGATAAGGCTGTTATGGCACCTTTATCATTGCAGCAGGCCAGACCGGGTGAATTAGCATTGCATGGGATGAATCTGCCTGATGATGATATCCACACCTTTGTCCCCAATTACGTACGTTTAGCCGAAGCTGAGGCGAAATGGATAGAAGCTCAAGAGAAACAGAGGGAAGAGTAATGAATCAGACGATTACATTTCGAAAGATGACTATAGAGGATCTTGATAGTGTGATTGAGGTGGAGCATGCTTCGTTTACTCTGCCATGGAGCAAAGAAGCCTTTTATAATGAGCTGATGAACAATCAATATGCGTATTATTTGGTAGCAGAGGACCAGGGGAAAGTGATTGGTTATTGCGGTACATGGTTCATCCTAGATGAAGGCCATATCACGAATATTGCGATATTGCCGGAATGGAGAGGCAAAAAAATCGGAGAAGAATTAATGGTACGTATGTTGGGTAAGGCACAAAGCATGGGAGTGAAAAGAATGACTCTCGAGGTACGGATCGGAAACCAAACTGCCCAAAGTCTCTATCGGAAATTAGGCTTTAAAGACGGTGGCATAAGAAAATTTTATTATACAGATAATATGGAAGATGCATTAGTAATGTGGGTGGAATTATGGTGAATAAAGAAAATCAAATTATATTAGGTATAGAGACCAGCTGTGATGAAACTGCAGCAGCAGTCATAAAAAATGGCCGGGAAATCCTTTCGAATGTTGTAGCTTCTCAAATCGAGAGCCATAAACGCTTTGGAGGAGTTGTTCCTGAAATTGCTTCAAGGCATCATGTTGAAGCAATTACTCTTGTAGTTGAAGAGGCATTGGAGAAAGCAGAAATTTCTTGGGATGATCTTGATGGAATTGCAGTTACTGAAGGTCCTGGGTTAGTGGGAGCTCTCTTAATAGGCGTAAATGCGGCAAAAGCATTGGCTTTTGCTCATGGAATTCCGCTTATTAATGTACATCATATTGCTGGGCATATATATGCAAACAGAATTCTCACAGAATTTTCCTTTCCCCTCCTTGCATTGGTTGTATCCGGTGGCCATACAGAGCTGGTATTGATGAAGGAACATGGAGCTTTTGACGTCATAGGAGAAACAAGAGATGATGCAGCTGGTGAAGCATATGATAAAGTAGCTCGTACGCTAAAGCTACCTTATCCGGGTGGCCCTCATATTGATCGACTTGCGCATGAAGGTCAGCCAACAGTTAAATTGCCTCGTGCATGGCTAGAAGAGGATTCATATGATTTTAGTTTCAGTGGATTAAAATCTGCTGTTATAAATACATTGCATAATGCCAACCAAAAAGGTGAAGTGATAGCTCCTGAGGACCTGGCTTGCAGCTTTCAGGAAAGTGTAATTGATGTCTTAGTAACTAAAACCGTAAAAGCAGCAGAAGAGTTCCAGGTTAAACAAGTACTGTTAGCTGGCGGTGTTGCTGCTAATAAAGGATTAAGAACTAAATTAGAAGAAGCTTTTAAAGACAAAAAGGAAGTAGAATTGATTATACCTCCGCTTTATTTATGTACAGATAATGCAGCAATGATTGCAGCAGCAGGTAGTATTGCATTTGAAAAAGGCAAAAGAGCTGCGATGGACTTGAATGCAAATCCAGGATTGATATTGGAATAAAAAATAAGAGGGTTACTTGTTTTTAAGTAATCCTCTTATTTTATTGGTAAAAAATTGATTGAAAAGTAAAAGCTCTCGAATAATTGTGGATAACTACGTGTTATCAACAGATTCTGTGGATAAAGCATTTGAAATCTGTGGATAATGTGGAAAAATCAAAATAAACCTGATTTTATAACTTTATTAATGTGGATAAAAATGTTGATAAAAACCAAGCCACCCCTAACTTGGTTTTTTATCATGTTTTATTCGTCTTGTAGAGAAGTCCACTCTTCCATTAATGCTTCTAATTCTTCTTCAGTTTTTGTAAGAGTTGTCTGGATTTCCAATGATTTCTCATGATCCTGATAGATTTCCGGGTCACATAATTGTGTATTTAAATCAGATATCCGTGTATCAAGTCCTTCAATTGAAGCTTCAATTTCCGCGATACGTCTTTGGCGTTGGCGCTCTTTCTTTTTAAGCTCCTTATCTTCCTGATACGTGGTTTTATCTGAAACAGGGCGATTGGAGATAGAATCCGTTGGTTTTTCCAGCTCAGCGAGTTCTGCTTGTTCTTGTTTTTTCTGTATATAGTAGTCATAATCCCCCAAATATTCAATTGTACCATCTGCTTTCATTTCCAATACTTTATCGGCAATTCGATTGATAAAGTAACGGTCGTGGGATACAAAGAGGAGAGTGCCTGAATAATCAACCAGTGCATTTTCAAGCACTAATTTACTGTCCAAATCCAAGTGGTTGGTCGGCTCATCTAAAATTAAAAGGTTGGCTTTTTGCATCATTAATTTTGAAAGAGCCAGTCGTGCTTTTTCACCACCGCTCAAGGTAGAGACAGTTTTCATTACATCGTCTCCGCTGAATAGAAAGTTCCCTAATATAGATCGGATATCCTTTTCAGGTTGGTTGGGGAAGTCATCCCATAACTCATTTAGCACAGTTTTGTTGGATGATAGATTAGCCTGCTCTTGATCATAATATCCGAGTATCACATTGGCACCGAGCTGGAAGTCTCCATGCAAAGCCGGAATTCTGTCAATCAATGTTTTTAATAATGTAGATTTCCCTACTCCATTAGGACCAATCAGTGCAATGCTTTCTCCTCTCGTAATTCTGAAGTTCAAGTGGCTGGCAACAGGTGCGTCATATCCAATAGACAAATCATTTGCCTGAAGAACTTCATTACCACTTTGCTTTTCAATCTCAAAGGTAAAATTGGCTGTTTTTTCATCGCCCAAGGGCCGATCCATCACTTCCATACGCTGCAGGGCCTTTTGCCGGCTCTGGGCTCGTTTAGTTGTAGATGCTCTGGCCATGTTTCTTTGGACAAAATCCTTTAATTTTGCAATCTCATCCTGCTGTTTTTCATAAAGCTTTGCATTACGTTCGTATTCCTCTGCCTTTTGCTCTAAGTATTTGCTGTAATTCCCTGTATATTTCTTAATTGATGTTCGGGAAAGCTCCATTACTTGATTGACAACCTTATCAAGGAAATAACGATCATGGGAAACAATTAGGATAGCTCCAGGATATGATTGAAGGTAGCCTTCGAGCCAGCTCAATGTATCGATATCAAGATGGTTGGTCGGCTCGTCCAGAATCAGTAAATCAGGTTTCGTTAATAATAATTTACCTAGTGCAAGCCTGGTTTTTTGACCGCCGCTTAAGGAATTAATAGATGTAGTATAATCATAATCCGAGAAACGCAAACCGTGTAAAACAGAACGTACATCTGCTTCCATTTGGTAACCGCCAGAATTTTTAAATTGCTCCTGGAGGCGATCGTAATCTTTTAATACCCGGTTATATTTTTGTTCATCATTGTAGACAGAAGGATCAGCCATAGATTTTTCCAATAATCTCAATTCATCTTCTTGTTTTTGTAAGCCTTCAAAAACAGAGATCATTTCATCCCAAATAGAGCGGTCGGATTGAAGACCGGTATTTTGAGCCAAATATCCAATCGAAACATCTTTTGGCTTATAGATCTCCCCACTGTCATGTGAAAGGTGACCGGCAATAATCTTAAGGAGGGTAGATTTACCTGCACCGTTTCTGCCAACAAGTGCAATACGGTCTTTCGTTTGAACTTCGAGCTTAATAGTAGATAAAATTGCTTCAGCTCCATAATATTTAGAAACATTATTAACTTGTAAAATAATCATATTCTCACCTCAAGAAGTACATACCTTAAGTGTAGCCTACTCTTGATAAGCACTGCAACTTAATAGAAAATTTGTGAATACTCACACAAAAATTACCAAAAATGATAGAAATATTATAGAATAGGAATAGGAGAATAAAGTTTCGGTAAATTTACGTACTTTATTAACCAAGGGAGGATCCCATATGATTGATATCGTAGAAGTAAACTGGAAACAAACAGAACTTCTATTGCATAGTCTTAGTATTATGCTTGAATATAAAATTAACGATAAGTAACGAATTATCGATAAAAACGGCATATTGCACATAGCTCCGGAAGTTGGAATTATGGCAGCAAAGAAAACTTCTGATATAATTTCTATGTGGTACTCTGGCAGTGTAAGGATTAGATATTGATTTTATATGGAAAAAAGCTGAAAATATGAATAGATTAATTATTCGTGCAATCGGTAAAAACGAGAGTAAGCACCAACAGCTGTTTAAGCTGCTTTATTAACCGAATATGTTATGTACAAAGGTTATTAGGAAACAATTTTTTATTGAAAAACTGGGGGTAAAACCAGTCCAGATTGTCAAAGGCAGTTTTGATATATGGAGTAACGATTGACTAAGAAAGAATAGGGAGAAGGGAATTAATTTTGCAAGAAAATACTAAAATACCGCAGGCTACAGCCAAACGACTTCCATTATATTATCGTTTTATACAAAATCTACACGCGTCAGGAAAACTACGAGTTTCCTCCGCAGAGCTAAGTGAAGCTGTTAAAGTAGATTCAGCTACTATACGAAGAGATTTCTCATACTTTGGAGCTTTAGGTAAAAAAGGGTATGGTTACAATGTTAATTATCTATTATCCTTCTTTAGGAAGACTCTCGATCAAGATGAGATTACAAAGGTAGCTCTAATTGGAGTCGGTAATCTTGGTACAGCTTTCTTAAATTATAATTTTATGAAAAATAATAATACAAAGATTGAAATGGCGTTTGATGTTTCCCCTGAAAAAGTAGGAACCCTTATAGGGGATGTTCCGCTCTATCATATGGATGAACTGGAGAAAAACTTGAAAAGCAAGATATTAGTGTAGCCATTTTAACAGTTCCATCACAGGTTGCCCAATCTATTACAGATCGTTTAGTGGCTGCGAACATTAAGGCTATTTTAAACTTTACGCCGGCCCGTCTGAATGTGCCGGACAGTATTCGTGTCCATCATATTGACCTTGCAGTCGAATTGCAATCATTAGTATATTTTCTTAAACATTATCCATCTGGAAATACGGAAGAAACAGAATAAAAAATCTCGAAGGATTTCCCTCCGAGATTTTTTTTCTTATTCTTTTGGTTTTTCATTTTTCATTTTCTTAATTTGTTTATGAATCATCATCAAGCGGATTCCTGAACCAACATCAAGTGTAGCCAGTATGATCAGGAAATAGGTAAAGAAATCCCAACCGCTGCGTGATACATTTTGAACAGCGAAAAAGATAAAAATAGCACCTAAAATTAAGTAAGTTGTTGCCATATACAACGGTGAACGTCTCATAACAAACCTCCGATAAAGCTTTGAACTTTATTAAGCTCTTCCATATGTTTTAATATATCATCTTTATAAAGCGATTGTACGATTACAACTAGTGTATTCATAGTAATATGGGCAAAAATAGGAACTAGGATTCTCTTTGTTTTAACATATAAATAAGCAAATGTGAATCCCATTGCTGTATAAAGCAGGATATGTACAAATTCCATGTGAGCAACAGCAAAAATTAGTGAACTAATTAACGCGCTCAGGAAAAAATTCAATCGCTTGTGTAATGAACCAAAGATAATTTTCCTAAAGACAATCTCTTCTAAAAATGGCCCAAGTACAGAACTGACTACCATAACAAGCGGTACTGCTTCTATGAGACCCAATATATTCTGCGTATTTTCAGACCCGGTAGGAATACCAATAATTCGTTCGACATTACCAGCAACAGATTGTGAAAACAAGGCAAGAAATACTCCGCCAATTGCCCAGCTGATAGAAGCTCCCACACTTGCCTGATCGCTTAAGCTTCTATTGTTTTTTTCATGTCTCAAAAGGAATAGAGTAATGATTGAAGCCAAAATGAAACTTATAACAATCCAATACCCTGCGGCCAATACTTCTATTCGTTCCGTGGGGATATCCATATTCGATAAGAAAACTAGCATAATTGGGATACCAAGAATAGAAGAAAATTGCATGGCAATATAGGTAATGAGAATTGACCAGTAATATTTTTTCAAATAGAAAAACTCCCTTAATCTTTTATATAGATATTAGATTGCGTATATCTTTAATTTTAACCGTTTTTACCTCATAGTTACAATTGCGAAACATTTTCCTTCTCTTCATCTACCAAACTGAAATTAAAAGGATATTTAGACCTTATTTGGGTAAGATAAATAAATGGTGATAAAATTTAAAAATTTTAACTTATATTACTTGCAAATCAGTGTGTCTTTATTTAAACTATAAATTGTGTTAGCACTCAACGATGATGAGTGCTAATAAAAATGGAGATAACTTTAAGGAGGTAGTTTTACTTGTTAAAGCCACTAGGAGATCGCGTTGTGATTGAACTTGTCGCACAAGAGGAAAAAACTGCAAGCGGCATCGTGTTACCAGACACTGCCAAAGAAAAACCATCTGAAGGCAAAATTGTAGCGGTAGGAACAGGCCGTGTCCTTGAGAATGGTGAGCGAGTAGGATTGGAAGTATCTGAAGGCGATCATATTATCTTCTCTAAATACTCAGGTACAGAAATTAAATACGAAGGTAAAGAATACTTAATTTTACGTGAAAGCGACATTTTGGCCGTTATTGCTTAACGAAAATGTCGATTAAAAAATAAGACATAACAAAAAATTCGAGGAGGTAATTTACGTATGGCAAAAGATATTAAATTTAGTGAAGAAGCTCGCCGCGCTATGTTGCGTGGGGTAGACGCATTAGCTGATACAGTAAAAGTTACACTTGGACCAAAAGGACGTAACGTTGTTCTTGAAAAGAAATTCGGTTCCCCACTTATCACAAACGATGGTGTAACAATCGCAAAAGAAATCGAGCTTGAAGATGCGTTTGAAAACATGGGTGCTAAATTAGTTGCAGAAGTAGCAAGCAAAACAAATGAAATTGCTGGTGACGGTACAACTACTGCAACAGTTCTAGCGCAAGCTATGATTCGTGAAGGATTGAAAAACGTAACAGCTGGAGCTAACCCAATGGGCGTACGTAAAGGGATCGAAAAAGCTGTTGCTGTTGCAATTGAAGAATTACAAGCAATCTCTAAACCAATCGAAGGCAAAGAATCCATTGCACAAGTTGCTGCGATTTCTTCTGCTGACGAAGAAGTTGGCGCTCTAATTGCGGAAGCAATGGAACGCGTTGGTAACGATGGAGTTATCACAATCGAAGAATCCAAAGGATTCACAACTGAACTAGATGTAGTAGAAGGTATGCAATTCGACCGTGGATATTCTTCTCCATACATGGTAACAGATTCCGATAAAATGGAAGCTGTATTAGAAAATCCATACATCTTGATCACAGATAAGAAAATCTCTAACATCCAGGAAGTACTTCCTGTCCTTGAACAAGTTGTTCAACAAGGTAAACCTTTATTGCTAATCGCTGAGGATGTTGAAGGTGAAGCACAAGCAACTCTAGTTGTGAACAAACTTCGCGGAACATTCAATGCAGTAGCTGTTAAAGCTCCTGGATTCGGTGACCGTCGTAAAGCTATGCTTGAAGACATCGCTGCATTAACTGGCGGTGAAGTAATCACTGAAGAATTAGGCCGTGACCTTAAATCTGCTACATTAACTTCTCTTGGACGCGCTGCGAAAGTTGTTGTTACAAAAGAAACAACTACAATCGTTGAAGGTGCAGGAGAAACTAGCGAAATCGGTGCACGTATTAACCAAATTCGTTCCCAATTAGAAGAAACTACTTCTGAATTTGATAAAGAAAAATTACAAGAGCGTCTTGCTAAACTTGCTGGCGGCGTAGCCGTTATCAAAGTAGGTGCAGCAACTGAAACAGAATTGAAAGAGCGCAAACTTCGCATTGAAGATGCTCTAAACTCCACTCGTGCTGCTGTTGAAGAAGGTATCGTAGCAGGTGGTGGTACTGCACTTGTAAGTGTGTACAATAAAGTGGCTGCTATTGAACTTGAAGGTGATGCACAAACTGGTGTAAACATCGTACTTCGTGCTCTTGAAGAGCCAGTTCGCCAAATCGCTCACAACGCAGGTCTTGAAGGTTCTGTAGTTGTAGAACGTCTTAAAAAAGAAGAAATCGGCATTGGCTTCAATGCAGCTAATGGCCAATGGGTAAACATGATCGAATCCGGTATCGTGGACCCTACTAAAGTAACTCGTTCTGCACTTCAAAACGCAGCATCTGTTGCAGCTATGTTCTTAACTACTGAAGCAGTTGTTGCTGACAAGCCAGAACCAGCTGGTGCAGGCGGCGGAATGCCTGACATGGGTGGCATGGGCGGAATGGGCGGCATGATGTAATCAGCCGCTCAATCCCTTGATATGTAAGGGTTTGTTGTATATAGAATGTTATATGTTCACATTTAGTTCACAGCGTGAGCATTATTGTAGGCTTCTCATTAATTGACTAAATTTTTGAGAAGCCTCTTTTTTTAGTTCTTTTGTGATGTGTAGATATACGTTTTTCGTTGTATCATCATCGCAATGACCTAAGCGGTCCATTATTTCTTCTAATCCCACTTTTGCTTCTGCTAATAGGGATGTATGTGTGTGTCGTAATGAATGGGGTGTCAGCTCTTCATTCAAAGAAGCTATCTTTAAGAGACGTGACATTCGATTCTCTACTGTTTTAATAAATATAGGGTAACCTGGGAAACGATCGGCTTTAGCGAATATGAAATTTTCATCATGATAGGATTCACCAAAGTATTGTTTCATCTTTTCTTGATTAGTTTGGTGAACTTCTAATGCTCTAATGACTATTTCATCTACAATAATTGTGCGTCTTGATTTTTTGGTTTTAGGTGGAACCAATATATACTTCACGGTATTGTTTGTTGGATTATAATACGTTTTCGTGATACTAATGGTATGAGTGTGGAAGTTGATGTCTTTCCATTTGAGAGCAATTAATTCACCAACTCGCATTCCGGTATAGGACAAGACCAGAAACATTAGATAGTCCATCTCTAGTCCTTTAGAGTTAGCAGTCTCTAGAAAAAAGGCCAATTCCTCCTTCTCCATATATTTAGGGAGCTCCTCTTCTTCTAATTCCTCAATTGATTTTTTATCCCTTTTTAGATAAGTAAATTCGGTGGGATCAATTTTAATATAGGACATAGCTTTTGCTTTCCTGAATAACATTTTTCCTGTTCGATGAACACCGTCGAGTGTGTTGTAGGCAAATCCTTGTTCTTTTAAGTCGTTGATAGCGTCTTGGTATTTCTTTCTTGTTATGTCCTTTATTTTGATCTGAGCAAAATAAGGGATCAGCTTATTAATTTCGTGTTGTCTAATTCGAATGGTACCTGGTTTGACATTATGCTCATCTTCATATAGTTGAATCCATTCCGCAGCAAAGTCTTTAAATAGGATTTTGCTCTCTTCTTGGTAAGTGCCTTGTTGAAGATCATTTATTAGTGCTGTAAGTGCTGCTTCTGCCTCTTGTTTGGTTCGAAATCCACTTTTAGAAGCTTGTTTTCTCTTACCAGTAATAGGATCTATGCCTATATCTACTTTATAGCTCCATTTCGCACCACAAGTACATCTCTTTTTCTTACATTTACAATTTCTTCGGGTAATCGATCCTTTCATATTCCAAAACCTACTTTCTATTAGTGTATGCGACTAGAGATTAATAAAATATAAGAAAAGAAGATACTAATATATTAATCCTTCTTCATTCCTTTAATAATCACATTAAACAGCTACATTCTTTTTCTTTTTTTGTTCTTCTATCCACCATCTAAAATCCGCTTTGTCTACTCTTTTAGAGGCACCAATTTCGAAGTTTGGAATACCTCCGTATTCTACACGGATTTGAAATAATTCATATATTCTTCTTCTGGAGATACCAAGAAACTCTGAAATATGTGCTGCTGTTAATGTATCAGGTAAAGAGTCCCACGTTGTAAATTTTTTAATATTATTCATTCAAAATTCCTCCAGATTTCTAGTCATAGTGTGTTTTAATGAAAACTTAAATTTTTAAGTAAAAGAATTATATTCTTTTATTTTTTTGAAAACCAAGTAGAGAGCATGACTAAATGTGAATATTTTGTGAACAATTTATCCTTTCATATTTTTATGCAAAAGGAATTTTCTAACAATCCCACTTAGATTATATTCTTATAATTTATAAAAACTAATTTTTCTAATAAAATTTAGAGTTATATCCAGTAATCACCTATTAAATAAACGTTATTTGTTTATTTTTAATGTTTTTTGAAGTCAATCTAATATATGCTAATTTGTTTTTTAATTTATAGATTTAAGTGTTAATAGGTGATTAATTAATATATAGATGTAAATTAAGAGTGTTTCTGTTTTTAGGGAGTTTGATTGAAAGCTAGTATTTAAGTGAGAATATTGTTATAATTTGGTAAAAGGGAGGGGTAACTCGATGGCAAAAAATATCTCTACATCTATTAGCGATTTTTCTAAGAACTGTGTTGATCTAGATCCAACTAGGTTAGGAACAGCAAGAAGCAGCCGAGATTGGTTGGTTGGAAAAATTGAAGGATTTGAAATTAGCGATGAGTACTTTCCTGAAGTTTATACTAAAGAAAACAATGTCCAAATGGGTTCGTTTGCTAGGCGAACAAAAATTCGCCCGTTAGATGATATTGATTTTATTATAGTCTTTTCAGCAAACGGAAGTACATATAGCACGAGTTTCAATGGTGAAATAACTATATCCGTTCCTGAGACAGCAACTAAATTAAGACGTTTGACGAATGATGACTATACCTTAAACTCGATTAAGTTATTAAATAAAATAAAAAGCTCTGTACAGAATGTCCCGCAATATTCTAGGGCAGATATAAAACGGAATCAAGAAGCTATAACACTTAAACTAACTAGCTATGATTGGAATTTTGATATAGTTCCTGCTTTTTTAACGGCTACTGATAGCTTTCAAAGATCATACTATCTAATTCCTGATGGCAACGGTAAATGGAAAAAAACTGATCCAAGGATAGATGCTAAAAGAGCAACTGATATAAATCAAAAAAGGAACGGGAAAGTATTAAGGATTATAAGGCTTATTAAGTATTGGCAAAAAAGATCATCTGTACCGAGCATCGGCTCGTACCTGTTAGAAAACTTAGTTTTAAATTATTTTGATACTAATGAGGTATCTTCTTCTGACCAGTTGGCTTTAAGAGATGTTTTTTATGATTTAAGAAACAGCATTTATTATAGCTGTTATGACCCCAAAGGAATTCAAGGAGATTTAAATTCACTTTCTTTTGAAACCATGCAGAACTTCTCTGGAGCAGCTACAAAGGCATATACATGTGCACAAAATGCTATTAATTTTGTGGCTGAAAATGATCATAAAGCAGCCCACGATGAATGGAAGAAAGTTTTTGGAAGTGAGTTTCCTGATTATGGGTGAAATCTCTATTGCTATAAAACAAAATAAACCTGAATCATTGCGACTTTTGGCCGCTATGCGAATTTTGTATGGAAGAGCAAAAAAATTAAGATTCTTTAGAGTTATTATAACAGTACTACTCCCTATCATTAGTATTTTGACCTTGAAATTTTTTCCTGATTTTAAGGAAGGAATAGCTTTCATAGCTGGAGTTTGGCTAGTCCTTAACAGGCTTTTCTTTATTGAGAGTGAAAAAAGTATGGTAAAAGATGCGGCAAAAATTCAGGAACAGTTTGATGTGGATTTATTTCAAATTTCTTGGAATAACCTTTTAGTCGGTGAGAAGATTCCAATTGAAAGGATAATGAGCTTGAAGGAAAAATCACAGGAAAAAGAGGAAAATCTTAAAAATTGGTATCCTGGATTAAAAAGTGAAAATCATTGTTTAAATGTTTTATTAGCTCAAAAAACAAACATTATTTGGGATACTGAACAAAGGAAGTTATATAAAAACATTCTAAAATGGACCCTTACTCTGTACATTGTAATTTTAATGGGAACTTGCTTTATAATCAACTTACCTACTCAAACTTTAATAATTTCCTTTTTAGTTCCATCTTTTCCTTTAATCTTGCACCTGATTGAAACAGCTAATGGGCATAAGCATCGATATGAATCATTAGAAAAAGTTTTACCGAAAGTGATAGCCGATGTTGAAAGCTTTCCGAGAAACACTGATTCTTTAGTAAATACCATTAGGGGTTATCAGGATGTTGTGTTTTTAAAACGTTGTGACGTTAATATGGTCCCTGATAAAATATATTGGTTAAAGCGAAATTTGTTTGACAGAATAGCAAAAGAGACAAACGAAGTACTGAGCAATAAATGATAATGTAAAGCTTCCAGTTCTTTATGGTGGATATATTTTTCATGTTTGATAGTTTGTTATAAAGGAAAAAGCAACGATTTTAATCGTTGCTTTTTCTGTATTTAGGCTAACCTTTAATTGGCTAAATTTATATGACTGTTAGATACAAGGTGAATTTAAAGAACTGTGTCATCAAAATATTGTGCTAAAATGGCTACGCTTTTTAAGATGCATTATTTCTATACAAAATAGTCGCCGCTTTATTAAAGTAGTCATTATCTATTTCAAAACCAATAAAATTGCGATTTAGCTTTAAGGCGGCTTGTCCAGTTGATCCTGAACCCATAAAACAGTCCAATACTGTTTCACCTTCATTAGTATTCGTTGCAATAATTTCTTCGAGAACAGCAACTGGTTTTTGACAAGGGTGGATTCTTGCTTTCTTACCAACTATAGGAGCTATGTATGAAGCTTTATCATAATAGGAATTAAACGTTCTTTTACTTCCCTTAGTTAATGAGATAAAAAACTCTCTTGAATTCGGTAAGTAATTAACTTTTGCATTAAGTGGAACTGGGTTAGATTTTTCCCAATAGCCAATTCTCGGCTGTTTTAATTTGAGCTGCTCAGCAATCACAGCGATATCACTCATTTTAAAAAAATCATAAAAAATTATCATTGTTCCTCCTGGTACTAGAACCCTTTTAAATTCCTTTAACAAAGTTAGCCAATCAAAACTATTTTTATCTAAATCCCAACCGCCAAATTCCATAGATATAGACCCAAATTTTTTTTGATTACCTCCACCATTTTTAAAATTCGTTTTTCTAGATATAAAGAAAGGTGGATCAGTACAAATCAAGTGTATTGAATTACTATCAATCTTTTTAATCTCATTAAATACGTCACCATTTACTAACTTTAATTGTTTATTCAAGCTCATTTATTTTATCCCCATTCGTTTTAATTGCCCTAGCTAAGGTGTAGGAATTAAATTCTATAAATTTTAAAAAAACAAGGGGAAATTAAAATTATTTTATATAAATTAACTTTTTCATCAAAACCATTGTTTTTTAAAAACTTAAAGAATATAATGTGCCGGCTTTGATATTTAAAGACAATTATATTTGGAAGGGGAGGATGAGTCAGTGCTAAAATAAATTTTATTATTTTCCTTTTAGTACAGAAATATCAATTAAAATATATAAAATTAATATCTAAGAGCAGAGGCTGTGTCAATAGAGTAAACTCAGCGAAACAAATTTTTAGACAGTTTAAAAAACGAACATTAGGGTTCTAAAGTGTGTCAAAAGTTTGTCTCATAAAGTAATAGTTATGTAGAAAGGAAAATTTATAATTATGGGTATTTATGGATATGGGAGAGTGTCATCTAGGATTCAGTCGGCGACCAGACAAAAGATATCATTACTCGATTATGGTGTACCAGAGGAAAATATCTTTATTGATAAAATGTCTGGAAAGAATTTTGAAAGACCAGAATATCAAAAATTAAAATCCATTTTAAAAGAATCAGATACGCTAGTCTTTCACGAATTGGATCGCTTAGGAAGAAGTTATGATTCCGGAATGCAGGAGCTCGCTTGGTTCCAAAAAAAAGGTATTCGTTTAATTTTTCTTGATTATCAATGGATGAATACTATGACAGAGAGCGACGATGTTATAGTTAGAGCAAATGGGTACAATATGCTGTATATGTATCTAGCCATTGCTGAGACTGAAAGATTAAAATTGTTAAAACGCCAGAAGGAAGGAATAGCAATCGCTCGTGCAAATAATCCTGAAAAATATACAGGAAGAAAAAAGGAATTTAATAAAGATCAAGTAAAGGATGCCATTGAAAAATATGAGTCGGGTAAGTACACTGTTAAACAAGCATGTGCTGCATCTAAAATGAGTCGGTCTACTTTCTATAGAAGACTAAGAGAATACCAATCGAAGCAAATATACTAGATTTATCTATTAAATATTGATTTTACTTTGTAGGTGGACTGCACTGCTATAAGAACTAATAGTATGTACAATATGTTAGATGTTTATAAAGAATGTAGTTGTTGCCGTTATTGGTAACAGCTTTTTTAATTCCGCCCAAAAAATTAATAATATCTATAAAGATAAAGATTCCAAAAAAGACTCTTTTAAAAAAATAAAAAAAGATTCCATAAACCTTGTTTTCAACAAATAAAAAAGAATAGAATGCTTTTGAATTAAAGAAGGGATAGAAAAAAATGTATAGGACTAATTAGAGATTTATAATTGCAAAAGTGTAAGGGGTCAATCAAGAAACGCTTTTTAGATAAAAGACAAGAGCTATTTGGAAGGTTTATAACGAGTTATATCAAGTTAGAAAACAAAAATAGATTGCTTTTAAAGGAAGAATACTGCAAATGAACCCTTTATCTAATGATAAGTATTAATCTGATTTAATTTTAAATTTGGGGTGATGTGTTTTTGAATTGGAAAGAGTTTAGGGATTTTATTGATTATTTTGGAACAGATGAAGAACAATTATGCTTCCGCTTGCGACACGAACAACTATCCAGTGAAGCATGTTGGAAGCAATTTGGTTTTAACAATGCAGTTAATTTAGTTATAAACAAGCGACAATTAAAAGAACAAATTGAAAATAGTGGAAAAATCAAGTTGCTTCAGGAAGGAACTAAGGATCGGTGGTTTGATTTAGAGGTTTTAAACAAAAAAGGATATGCTATTTATATTTTACCTAACTTGGCTCATCGCAAATCGAATATTAGAAATGTATATGCACATACTTGGGATTATGATTGTGGTAAAGAGGTTTATGATGTTCAAACAAGAGAAGATGCAGAAGAAATTGAATTAGAACTAAAAAATAGGCCTGATATTGATTCTGATTCAGTTAATATTTATTCTTTAAGTAGAAAGAATCGCCCTTTTTCAGTTAAGGCTTATCGTACCGTAAATGAAATAGATCGACTGAAGCAACAATTTTTAGAGAATTATCGTAAAGATATAGAACAATGTTTAATTAATGAAAGCCCCAATGGATTTAGAGGTTTTTACATATATGAATATAAACAGGAGTATAATGAAAGTGAATATGAAGAGATACAAAGAGGAATCATTAAGAAATTTGGAGCGGATATAGCATTCAAACAAGGTGCTCAACCTGCTCGAGTTTCTGGTTTCTTCCATAATAAGGGTATTCCTTCAATGGTAAATACTATTCAATATCCTTCTTCCTTTGTAACCAAAGAACAAATGAAAGAAATGTTCTTATCTAATGAACCTCAATTATCCTACAACAAATTAAATCCTCAAGAAACTTCTAAAAGTCCTCAAAAAAAACTTCCTATCGTTCGAAAAACTGTTAATTTTAAAGATGAAATGATTTTTATAGATGCAATTGATTATATTAAGCAGCAAGAAATAACAGAGATTTACCCAGATTTTAGCTATACAGAAAATTTCTCTTGTGTGCTCCATAACGATAAAAATCCATCAGCTCGGTCAGGGGTATACAATGGACACCATCTATATGGATGCTTTGGATGTAAAAGATCAATAAGCTTAATAGATTTATATATTGAATTAGAAAAGGACGGAGACCGTACTAAATTTAGGGAGGTTATAGAAGAATTGGCCACTGAATTTGGGATAAAAATTGTAGAAAGTGAGTTCTACATTAAAGAATCTACAAAATATAAACGAAATCAAAAATGGATTGTAGAGATGTTTGATGATGGGGTAATGGAAACCAAATATCCAACTTTGTATCGAAAATTCTTTGCAAAAGTGGTACGTTATAAAAAGATTAATCAAATAGAAAAAAAGGACCATGAGGGAAACACCCGTATGGTTGGTGGGGACCTTGTTTTAGATAGAAACGGAAATCCTATTAAGAACGTTTACCGTTCTAGAAGGGAAATGGTGCTTAGACACTTATCTTTTTACGCTAATTCAAGATTAAGAGATATAAATATTGATGAAAACTCGATATTTTGGATTAGTTTCTCGCACATAGCAGAATTGATGTTAAATGAAGATGCAAAAGTTAGGGATATTGAAAAAGAAAAGAAAAGAATCTTTTACCTAGTAAAAGAACTGGAGTTGTTAGGATTTATCAAGCAAATAGACACGGATAAAATCCCTGGTACGATTTTAAACAAAGCAAAAGAATTATCTTATGTTGTTCACCCGTCCGGGAAAAAATATAAAAAAGAATTGATTTCCTTCTATTCAATGAATGATTTTTTCGAGATGGAAACAATTATTAATCAAAAAGCAATTGAGTTATCAGAAAGCGGATTTAAGAATACAGTTCATAGAGGTAAAAATGCAATGATCATTCACCAAGGTGAAGAGGTAGCAAATCAGCTGTTCCGTGATGACAGAAAAATTGATAAGTACTACATAAGAATAAAAAAGAAGCTTCTTACCTTGATTAAGAAGGAACTTGAAAATAAAGGGTATTTCTTCAAAAGAGATATAACCAAACCCAAGTTAAGACTAATGATAAACTACGAAACAAAATATGTTACTAAAAAAGAGAAAGAAAAAACGATTGATATTTTCCTTTATGGAAAGCACGGTATTCTAGAAGAATTAGATTTAAAGGAATTAAAACTGACGAAAGTTCTTGCTGATCAAATAGGTTTGGATAGAAAAACATATGAGGGGCATAAACTACAGTTTATTTATATAAAGAGAGGGTAAATTCCTCTCTTTTTGACTTTTGAACCTATTAAATTTTTCAATACTATGTGGCACAAGAGTTTGATGATGATTTTTAAGAAAAGGAACTATATTTAGTTATAACTAGATGATATAGAAATATAGTTCCCTTTCTTAGAAAGAATGTTACTTTCCTTCTAGCTGTAAGGTTCTTTATATTTAGTAGGGTACTAACTATTAGTAAAATTTTATGGGTTTTGTCTAAATACCCCTATTAATATCACAAACAATAATCTCCCCTAACTACTTTGTTTTTCCTCATACTATTTTTAAAAATATCAGTTGATCCATATAGACTTGGAATAATGTTCTAATTATCTATGAACAATATCAACTTTTTATTTTAAGTTCATTCTATGGCTCAACAAAAAGCAGCATTACTAACATGAACCGTTCACTGTCACTAAAAAGCAAATTGCAGCTGTATTATTAATTGGTATTATTGATAATGGTTTGGAAGAATTTTATTTCCTTTTATTTCTAAAAATGTATAAAAAATCTTGCTTAAGATTTTGTTTGTATTATAGTAGAAATGAAAGGGGGTGGAATAATATGAAATTAGATGAGGTTGCATTAAAACAATTAGTACCCTTCATAAATGAAGTGTATTATCGGTCAGGTCCAGAATTAGTAGATATGTTCAATAGATTTGGTAGTAGAGATGTTTATGGAAAAGGATTCCCTTCCAGAAAAGATTATACTTTAGACAAACTAAAGCAAATCAATGAATCTAAACAACTTGAGTTATTTCTAAATAATATTGTTTTTTCTCGAACAAATCTTGAAATTGAGATTGATATCTATTCTAGTTTAGTAGAACCCATGAATGAGATTATAAGGTATTGTGGGTACAAATTTGAAAAGAATGATCAAGATGAATATATAATAACAGGAGAAGGATTAATACCCGAGGAAAAATTAGAAATCCGTGCATCGTTTGAAAATATCCAACGTGACATACTAGAACAACTAGAGCAAGCTCAATTTATCATTTGGGTTTCTGTTGCATGGTTTACTGATAGAATTCTATTTGAAAAGTTAAAGGAAAAGGCTGCTCAAGGTGTTAATGTTCAAATTATTATTAATAACGATGATACTAACAATGAAACTGGTTTTGAATTTGAATCCTTTTTTGAGACATATAGGGTAAATAGATTTGGGTTCTATCGAAATAATATCTTACATGATAAATTTTGTGTGATTGACTTAAAAACTACAATCAATGGATCATACAATTGGACGAATAAAGCAATGTATAATCAGGAGAATATCAATATTATCCATAGCTATACAACTGCTGAAGATTATGCACGGAGATTTATTCAAAATAAGAATTTATAAAAAAATTTATTTACTACAAAGCCAGTATTATTGATTCTGATCCTGGTTATTCTGAACAAGACATAGAGTATGATGATGACGGCTCCAATTGGGCTTACAATGAAAGACATGATTAAAAGAATTTATTGGAATTCGCTTTATGCGGATTCTTTTTATTTTTTACATAATAGTAACTATTAAAATAAATGAAAAGCAGCGTATTGGATATGAATTAACTTTCTAGCCTCTACTAAAGGATTAAATTGACTGATCAGCATACTAAAAAAATAATTAACACACCAAATTTAATACGATGTGCTACTTCAATTAATTGCACTATATATTTTCATTAACATGTCTTATCCAATGACAGTAATGAAAAATTAATATAATAAGAGTAATTAAGTTCTTAATTTGACTTTTTATCAAAAACTATAAATACTATAAAAATTTCCTTAAATAAATAAAGGGATTAATACAAAAACCATAAATTAATAAATAGTCATTCCGCATTATAGTTATTTGCTATGAAAACTATAAAATTTTATTTTGATAAGGGGAGATATATAATGACTATTTTTATTGGCTTTGAATCAGGAAATTCTTATGTGAAAAGTGTTAGTTCCAGTCCACTTAGTAAACCGGATGTATACCTAAACACATTGACAACTGTGGAAGAGGGCCAAGCTTTTAATCCATTTGATGGTCAAAAATATGTAGATGTCTATGAAGTGATTGAAGAAGGGAAAAAACTTTATTATCGAGTAGGATTGCCACTTCAAGCATCTAATCAAGATTCATCTAGTATGGACGATCCATCAAGATATAGAAAAACAAATTATAAGATTGAATGTCTAATTGCTATCTACCGGCAATTAATACAAGGTGTAGATACACAAGAACTAATTTATGCGGTAACGGGGGTGCCAACAAAACACGTTGGAAATCTTTTGGTTACAGAATCTATTCAAAAGCAATTAAAAGGAACGCATACCGTTAATGGCAGGACTTTTACTATTAATGAAGTAGCGGTTATAGCCCAAGGCGAAAGTACATACTATTCAGAACTACTTAACGAAAGAGGAGAGGCAGATCCCCATTTTGCTGTTCAAGTTAGTAAGAAAAACTTGATGTATGTGGATATTGGCCACGGGACTACTGACTTTTGTCAGATACAAAGGTTAATTCCAGGAGAAAAAGCACAAATACTAGGACTTAAATCTGTATGGTTAAAAGTAAAAAAAGCAGCTGAGCGGGATGATGATTTCAGAGCAGTTAATGCTCCAATTCTAGGGATTGAAGAACAACTACAAAAAAACGGTAGAATATCATTTAACAATATATCGGTAAATGTTGAAAAAGAAAGAGAAAAAGAGCTCCAAGCTTATTCCAATAAGATCATTGAGCAATTATCTAAAGATGGCTTAGAAGATAGGTCATATAATGAGGTTGTTTTCTGTGGTGGGGGAGCTGTAGGGTTAAGAGATTATCTAATAAAAGCAATAAGCGAAACTTATTCTAATGAGGCTCTTCAAAATCGTTTTCGTTTTATAGAAAATGCTCAACAATCGAATGCAAAAGGCTATTTACGATTTGGATTAAATGTATTAGATAAAACCAACAAGTGATTTATAGGTCTGGAGGTGTAATACTTTGGGGATTAACAAAGGAAAGGAACGTAAAGTTTATACTTTTACTCTTCACTTTGAAGAAGATAGGGAACTTATTGAATTTCTTGATCATAACAAAATAACGAAAAATGTCAAAAAAGGTTTGAAAATGATACTAAAGGAAGAAAGAAAACAAATGCAAATGGAATCGATAGATAAAGATCAACTTCTTAATATCATTTCAATTCTTACTAATAAAATAAATGTTAACTGTAATAATATTATAGAAGAAAAAAAATCAATTTTGTTTGATCTGGAGAAAATAGAGGACAAGGTTGACAATGAAACTAAAAGAGAATTCAGGGATTTACTTCAAGAGACTGGTGGATCACTAGGACCAATTAATTTGAACATCCCTGGTTTCAATGAATAAAGTTTATTAATATAATGCAATGCATAGCATAAGATTATATATATTATTAATATGGCTAAGTTAAGAACTCCTTGTAAATTGAGCAAGGGGTTCTTTTTCATCTTGATATTATCAGATATATTACTGTAATTATTAACAGAAAAAATAGTACTTAACAAGCGACTTGTTTTATGTAATTCGAATGAATTACATAAAATTCATTTACAGAGTAAATTATAAATGCTATCATTTGAATATAAAGAGTAATTCTTATAAATTACTCGTTAAGGGGGCTAAATATGAAAATTGACGACCTTTTACAAGTAAAAGTAGGGAGAAACTTATCTAGAGGAAGCGTAAAGGATAATTTAACTTTAATTCCTTATTCATATGAAGATTTAATAAATGACTTAGATGGTTTATTTTTAGATTCACAAGCTAGTACAAATAGTGGGAATTCGAATCACAAAGAAAGTTATTTAAGTTATCCTGGAGAAATTCTCTTTAGTTTTGTGAGCTCTAAGGCAGGAATAGTGAGTAAATTGAATCAAGGGAAAATTATAAATCAAAACTTTGCGAAACTGATTATTAATCATAATTACTTGGATAGTAAGTATTTATGTTTTGCGTTAAATGAGTCGTATTCAATGAAAAAGCAAATGGCAATTTCTATGCAAGGAAGTAACATACCAAAATTGACACCTTCGATTTTAAAAGATTTAGAAATTGAGTTGCCCAGTATGGAGAAACAGAAGAAAATTGGAAAAGCTTATTTCATTTTGAGAAAGCGTCAAGCTTTAGCAAAGAAACAACTAGATCTTGAAGAACAACTTTACTTAGAAGTATTGAAAACATTAGAACAACAATAGAAAAGGTGAGGAATACAACATGGCTGAATTAAATAGGAAATTATTTAGTGCTGCGGATAACTTGAGAAGCAAAATGGATGCATCAGAATATAAAAATTACTTATTAGGTTTGATTTTTTACAAGTACTTATCTGATAAGCTTTTAGAAAAAGTAGTTGAAATAGCTGATGAATCGCTAGAAGAATACAACACACAAGAAAAACAAACTCAATTGTATATAAATTTATTAGCAGATGAAGAGATAAAAAATGACCTGGTTGAAACGTTAGTGGATACTATGGGCTACGATATTGAACCAGAGTATCTATTCAATGTATTAGTCAATCAAGCCAAACAAAATACTTTTCAGTTGAATGATTTGAATAAAGCTTTTATTGAATTATCTACGAAATATGAGCAATTCAATGGATTATTTGATGATATTGATCTGAAATCAAAAAAACTGGGATCAGATGATCAACAACGAAATATTACCATTACAGAAGTGCTTAAGAAACTAAATGATATTGATGTGATTGGGCATAATGGTGATGTGATTGGAGATGCCTACGAGTTCCTAATTGGTCAATTTGCTTCTGAAGCTGGTAAAAAAGCCGGAGAATTCTACACCCCTCATGCAGTATCGGACATGATGGCTCGTATTGCTGCAATAGACCAAGAAAATAAACAATTGTTTAGCGTATATGATCCGACTATGGGATCAGGTTCCTTGATGTTAAATATTAGAAACTATATTAATCATCCGGATAATGTGAAATATCACGGACAGGAATTAAATACAACAACTTATAATCTAGCTAAGATGAATTTAATCCTACATGGTGTGGATAAAGAAGACATGCATTTAAATAATGGGGATACATTGAATAAGGATTGGCCAACAGATGAACCTTATACCTTTGATTCGGTCCTAATGAATCCACCTTATTCTGCAAAATGGTCTTCAGATGATACATTCTTAGATGACTCTCGTTTCAATCGTTACGGGAAGTTAGCTCCGAAATCAAAAGCAGACTTTGCTTTTTTATTACATGGGTTTTACCATTTGAAAGATTCGGGAACGATGGCAATTGTTTTGCCACACGGTGTACTGTTTCGTGGAGCGGCAGAAGGTGTGATTCGTAAAAAATTATTAGAAGATGGCAGTATTTACGCTGTTATTGGTTTACCAGCCAACTTATTCTTCGGGACAACAATTCCAACAACAGTTATCATCTTGAAGAAAAATCGTACTACTCGTGATGTATTGTTTATTGATGCAAGTAATGATTTTACTAAAGGGAAGAACCAAAATAAACTTACTAAAGAAAATATTGATAAGATTGTTGAAACATATAAGAAGCGAGAGGATTTGGAAAAATATTCCCATTTGGCTTCCTTTGATGAAATCAAAGAAAATGAATTTAACTTGAACATTCCACGGTATGTAGATACCTTTGAGGAAGAGGAGCCTGTTGATATGATTGCAATTGGCTCTAAAATTCAAGATATTCGAAAGGAAAAAGCAGAACTAGAATCTAGTTTATTTGATATGATTTCTTCGCTAAAATTTGATGAAAAAAACGCTGAATGGATTAATGGTGCATTAGGGGTGTTTAAGCGTGAAAACTAACCATACACCAGAAATTCGATTTTCGGGTTTTCCTGAAGTTTGGAAACAGTGTAAGATCATGGATTTCTCAGAAGAGACTTTTGGAGGTGGAACACCAAAGACCTCAAATAAAGAATATTGGAATGGAGAAATACCGTGGATTCAAAGTTCTGATTTACAAGAGCATCAAGTTTCAGGTGTTATCCCAAAGAAAAAAATAACTGAAAAGGGTTTGCAGTATTCGGCTGCCAAATTAATACCTCAAAATTCAATAGCTATAGTGACAAGAGTTGGAGTGGGGAAAATTGCATTAATGCAATTTGATTATTCAACAAGTCAAGATTTTCTCTCATTAAGTAATCTTAAAGTAAATGAATGGTTTGGAGTTTATTCATTATATAACCAATTACAAAAAGAGTTGCACAATGTGCAAGGAACCTCTATAAAAGGAATTACTAAAAACGAACTTTTAGATAAAAAAATCAATATTCCATCTAATTTAGAAGAACAAAATAAAATAGGTGAATTTTTTAATAAAATCGACCAGAATATCGCTTTTTATGAGCAAGAACTAACCACCCTTAAACAAGCGAAACAGGGATTTTTACAAAAGATGTTTCCAAAAGAAGGGGAATCAGTACCAGAAGTTCGCTTTCCGGGATTTACTGAAGATTGGGAGCAGCTTAGGTTAGAGAGTATTTATGAGAAAATCAGAAATGCATTTGTAGGTACAGCAACACCTTATTATGTAGAAGATGGTCATTTTTATTTAGAATCAAATAATGTTAAGGATGGACAGATAAATAGAAATACAGAAGTGTTCATTAATGATGAATTTTACGAGAAACAAAAAGATAACTGGCTTCATACTGGTGACTTAGTTATGGTTCAATCTGGACACGTTGGACATACAGCAGTGATTCCAGAAGAATTAGATAATACTGCTGCCCATGCTTTAATTATGTTCTCAAACTATCGAGTAAAAACTGATCCATACTTTTTAAATTATCAGTTTCAAACGCATAAATTAAAAAAGAAATTGGAAAATATTACGACGGGTAATACTATCAAGCATATTTTGGCATCCGAAATGAAAAAGTTTCTGGTTGATATGCCAAATTATGAAGAACAACTATCCATTGGTAATTTTTTTAGAAAACTTGATAATACAATTGCTCTTCAGCAACGTGAATTAGAAGTCTTAAAGGACACGAAAAAAGCATTCTTACAAAAGATGTTTGTCTAAGCAAATAGAAGAGAGGGAGAACATGACAAAGATACCACATAACGATGAAGCAATAGTAGAACGTCGCTTAATTGAAGTGCTAGGTGAAGGTCATAATCAGTGGAATTATCGTCCGGATTTAAAATCAGAAGAAGACCTATGGGATAATTTGCTTAAAATAATCACGCAAAATAACTTATCAGAAATAGGGGAACATCCAATTACTGATAAAGAATTTGACATTATTAAAACAGAAATATTATTGAAAACACAAACACCCTTTGATGCCGCTAGATGGCTCAAAGGGGAGAACGGAATTGCTCGAATTACGATTGAACGTGAAGATGTAAATCTTGGTTTAATGTCGTTAGTGTTATATTCCAATCAAGACATTGGTGGTGGAATATCTACTTACGAAGTTGTTCATCAGATTGCAAAGCAAAAGGGATGCATTGAGGATCGTAATCGTCGATTTGACGTGACACTATTAATCAATGGGTTACCCATTGTACAAATTGAATTGAAACAGGCTAGTGCTAAAGATGGTGTATTCCAAGCCTATAACCAAATAAAAAAATATGCGGAAGAAGGACTATTTAGAAATAATATCTTTTCTACTCTTCAGTTATTTGTCATATCGAACGAACAAACAACTCGTTATTTTGCCAATGCAATGCCAAAAGATATGCATAAAAAATTCATCTTTAGTTGGAGAACAAAAGACAATCAAAAAGTAGAAAATCTCTATGAATTTGTAAAACAGGTCTTAAATATTCCAGATGCACATCGTTTAATTGCTAATTATACAATTGTGAGTGAGGATCAAGACAACAAAGCTATTATTGTTTTAAAACCGTATCAAATACACGCGATTGAAGCCTTGTTTACATCTGCTATGAAACACGAATCCGGATACGTTTGGCATGCGACCGGTTCAGGTAAGACGTTGACAAGTTTTGTTTCTACGAAGTTGTTAGCACGCAAAGCAGGTGTTAATCGGACAATTATGCTCATTGACCGAAAAGACTTGGATAATCAAACTACCACTGAATTCACTAAATTTGCTTCCGAGTTTAATACCGGCATTTCTTCTGGTAATGCTAAGTCTAATAGTTTGATTGTCGGAACTGGAAGTGCGAAGGAGTTAAGTGATACTCTACTTTCGGATGCCAATTCAAATACGGTGATTATTACCACTCGTCAAAAATTAGATGCTGCCTTACGTCATGCCGAAAAGCAAGAAAAACAAAAGGGTACCCAGCGTTTTAAAAAATTACTTGGACAACATATTGTTTTTGTTGTGGATGAATGTCATCGAGCTTTAAGTTCTGAAGGTATGGAAGAAATCAAGAGATACTTTCCGAATTCAACTTGGTTTGGATTTACGGGTACACCAATTTTTGATGTAAATAAAAAACAAGCAAAAGGCCGATTAGCTCGTACGACTCGTGATCAGTATGGGGAGGTATTGCACACCTATACGATTAAGAATGCGTTAATTGATGGTGCTGTTTTGGGATTTCAAGTAGAGCATGAAGACACAATTGAACAAACATCATTAAATAATTATATTTTTAACCAACTACGAAGAAATGAAAAATACGCTCACTTTAGTGATGATGAAATTAACGATATTATCGATGAAATGGATGGAATAGAAAAAGAAAAATATATTGAACCATCTACTTTTGAAAGTGATGAACATATTCAAAGAGTCATTCATAAGATTTTCCGGCCAGATAATGCCTATATCAAATTTGATTTTCAAAATGGTCGCCCACAGAAATCAGCCATATTAACAACCAGTTCCATTGATATGGCGAAACGCTACTATCATGCAATTAAGGAAATGATCAAAAATCCCGAATGGCTGAAAAAAGAATTTGCTGAACATCCGATACGCACAGGACGTACGATTGATGACCCAGATTTCCCTCGTATTGCAATTACCTATTCGGTACAAGAAAACGAAGATAATTCCATACAAATTCAAGATGATATGAAGGAAATTATTAAGGACTACAATAGTTATTATCACACTGCTTGGTCGTTAGAGGATATTGAACGATATAATGGCGATATAAATAATCGATTAGCTCGTAAGAAGGCCGAGTTTAAAGAATTTGGTAAACAAATTGATCTTGTCATTGTTGTGGATCGTTTATTAACTGGATTTGATGCACCAACAATCCAAACGTTATTTGTGGATCGAAATTTAAGTTATGCCAATTTGATTCAAGCCTTTTCTAGAACGAATCGCACCTACCCAGGTAAGACAAAAGGATTGATTGTGACCTTTCGAAAACCAGCCACAATGGAACAAAATGTAGAGGATGCTACAAAATTATATTCTCAAGAACAAGAGGAATCTAATCTTGTTTACCCAACTTATGATGAATCGAAGAAACGTTTCAAAAAGGCCCATAAAGCCTTAATAACGTTAGTTCCAAATCCAACTGATATCAATGAGTATTCACCAATTGAAACCCGTGTAGAATTTGTAAAAGCTTTTCAAGAATTAAATAATGCTTATGAATCCTTAGTTACGTATGATGATTACAATGATGATATGGAGAAATCAAAAGCACTTCAAGAACAAGTGAAAGCTTTAGAAGAATTTATTGGTATATACAACACGGTAAAAGGTTCACTAGTAGAAGAAGAAAGCTATGATAGACCTGGTCCAGATTTTTCAGATATTGAGTTTTATGGGGAAAATGCGATTAAAATCTATGATATTGATTCAACCTATATTGACCGTCTGTTAGGGACATACTCAGCCAATAATGAGAATATCCGTGATGAGATTGAAAAAGCACTACAAAAACTAAATAAATCAGAATTTGTTAAAGACGTGTACCGTGCGATTTTAAACGCTATTGATAGTAAGGAAATAGATACAGAGGAAGATATTCTTGTAGTGAAACGACGTTTCTTCACTAATACCTATAATAAAACGATAGAAGAATTTTCGAATACTTGGTTTGTGGGAGAAGATGAGTTGCATTTATCGGCAATTCAATATGTGTTAGGAACAGAACCTATTCCGAACATAGGAGGAATTATTAATAGCAAGCAATTTGATAAGTATAAAGCCATACATCCAGATATAAAACCATTGAAATATGGCCCAGAGATGAAGCGTCAGTGGAAAAAGACATTAGATGAATTGATTGTACCTTTGAAAGACGAATTGAGATGAAGTGAGTACTTTAATGAACCCCAATTTTAGAGATATATCATGAAGGAATTTTAAATCACATATTTATATTTATCCAATAAACTGTTTATATGGAGTAAATCGGATTCTCTAAACAGGTTTATTGGATTTTTTTATATACCTTATATTTCTGATTCATATATATTCATACTCTAAAAATCAGATTTTATTCTATCGCTCCAATTTTCTTTAATAATGCATTTCTGCCAATGCTTTCATACTGCCCTTTAACGAAATTAATTACGGTAACCAAATATAAGGATATCTCGTGGAGGTAATTTTTAAATTCATGAAAAGTATAATCCGGTATGTGTTTTTCTTCATAAAGTTTCATATAAAGCTGCCACCAATCAAAATGGACAGGAACTGGATAACCTAGTGCTTCTAAATCTTCTTCTAACTCATCTAAAAAGCGTAATTCTGCCATTTCATGTTTGGTGTCACTATATAAGTCATCCTTTTTATTAATTTTATTCAATATTTGCACTGAATTTAATAACCCTGGTAAAAAAGAAAATGGATCAAAATGTTCAGGAATATTTGTAAACTCACTCTTATCAAGCAACTCTTCGCAAAAATATTTTCGTATTCCTATGATAATTTCTTTGTTACTAAAAATAACACCACTTTCATAATTGTTGTTGCTTCCAAAACTAAAATTAGCGGAGCCAATATAAGCAAAATCATCAGTAATAAATATTTTTGAATGATTGGTTGGAAGTTCGGCACATAACACGAAATTTTTAAATATTTCTTCAATCTCCAATTTATCTTCGTTAGAAAAATTCATTTTTCCATATAGCAAATTAACATCAACCCCTAAATTAGCGAGCTTTGATAACTCCCTGTAAAAGGTTTTTTCATATCTATCTCTAAAATTAAAATTATATGTAGCTATATAGATTGACCTTGTTCCCCTTTTACACTTTTCTAATAAATCATTCCAAAGATTCGATTCTTTAAAAAAAATCACTTTACCTTCTTGAAATGGAATTTCTTTTATCATAATTCATCCTCCAATCCCGTTTGTGGAAAAAAGAGCTGATTGTAGCTCAACAGTTAAATAAATCATTCATTTTTAGGTTGGTTAATATAATCATAATATTTAACTATATATTACCAGAAATTATATATTAAGAGATTCGCATTAATGAATTATTCACCTATTATTTTTTTGGAAATCGACATTGATGTTATATTGAAATAATAATATTATTACATTGAATATTATTTAGTATTAACTGCTTTATTTCCAAATGATTAATAATGGAGTTGAATATTATGAAAGACATAGGTACTGAGGCATTATTATTTCTCAAGGAAAATTCTCTTCCTTCATTAAATGAATTAAGGGAAAAAGTAATAGAAATGGGTATTGGGCAAAAGGAAAGAGTTTTGATGTGTGAAAGAGAAACTCTTTTAAACATTCTACAATGCTTAGCCTTATTAGGGGATGATGTAGTAAGTCAAGGTGTAAAAAAAGAGACTAGGAAAAGAAAACATATAAAACGTAAAAAATGGGATGAGTTAACAGATGAAGAGAAAGAAGGATATGTACTACTTTTCCCTGGTATTAACGGAAAAAAAGAAATTTACTGTACTAAAGAAGAATATGATTATTGGGAAAATCCTTCAAAATATCATAAGTAATGGCTATTTTAAATAAATCATATTCTTGAAAATACCCTTGTTAGCATTTCTCAAATTATAGAGAATTATATCTTACAAAATGTTCTTGAATTAGAGTCTTAATTAGAGGTTTTCCATGAGTTCTTTGAACTTTTGGGAAGCCTCTTTTTTCATCTTTTATTAGTTTTCAATACAAAATAGAGATTTGTAAAGGAAAATGCAACAAAAGGTAACAATAAGGTAATTAGTTAATCAGTTTTAAAAGCAAAATGAGTTAACCTTCTATTCGCTATGCATTATAATTGGAATAATAAACCAATTATATCTATGGTTAATCCGATACATAAAAGAGGGGTTATCTGACATGAGTTACCTATTTCCTTTTGAAGATTTCAAAGAGTTATGGGAGTCCTCGCCCTTAGTAGTTTTTGACACTAATGGCTTTTTACATTTGTATAGGTACTCTACAGTAACGACAAACAAAATACTCAGTATATTAAATACTATTTCCAAAGAACAGTTTTGGCTACCGGCACAGGTTATTAAAGAGTATAAAAAGAATCGCCAAGATGTAATTAATCGGGAATACAATAAGTATAAAGAAGTTACTAAAGAAGTAGAAAGAATAATGCTTGTTACCAAAAATGATATTGATAAGCAGTTTAGCAAGTTTAACAAGTTTAGGTATCCAAAGGTTAATGATTTTGAAGCCAAGATTCATGCAGCAATTGAAACTATTAAAGAAGAGTCAAAAAACTATAAAGAAGCGATTAAGGAAGAAGTCAAACAAAATGAAAAAATGCTCAGTGAGGATAAAGTTAAAGAGTTTATAGATGAACTTATATGTAGTGGTAGAGTAGGTGAGCCTTTTAAGATTACCCAATTGCTACAAATATATTTAGAAGGTGAACAAAGATATCAATATAGGATACCACCAGGTTATATGGATATAGAGAAAGATAAGACGGATAAGACTAAGAAGGAGAAGTTTGGAGATTTAATCTTATGGAAGCAGTTATTAGAACAATCTAATAAAGAAGATAGCGGAATAATTTTCATTACTAATGATGAAAAAGAAGACTGGTGGGTATTGGATAAAAATGATGCACCCTTGAGACCTCGTGATGAGTTATTTGTTGAATTCAATGAATATAGTGAACAACCATTGGTAATTATGAATCTAACTAATTTCATGAATCATGTTTCAACTATTAATAATATGGTCGATCATCCTACTTATCTGGAGATGAATGCTGATGAAATAAGTGAGGGATTGGTAGAGGATAAAGGTTGGGAAGAGATACTTGACTATAAAGGTGTTTTAACAAGATATCTAATACATGGAGATGATTTACAAGATTTTGTTCCACACACAATTGAAGATGTGGAAATAGAGGAATACCATTCACCTGAGATAGATATAGTATCGGTTGATATTAGTGAAGATCAAGTTATTATTGAAGGTACTTTTAATATAGGTGTTGAACTAACTATTAGAGAATCTTTCTCCAAGAACTATTCTAAGGATGTTAATGCAGACGCTCTTATTAGTGGCTATATAAATTTTGAATTTGGTGTGGATTTTAAGAAGGATGAAGATTTTATTATGACCGATACATTAGAAATTGTCGCTAGTGGTTTTGATGTATTAGAATGCGATCTCCCATATGAAGAATTTAATGAAGAGCTTGAAGGGAGTTGTATTCGTTGCGGGAATCCTGATGCCTATTATTTTACCAACAATGGTGATCATGTCTGCGAAAAATGCAGGATTCATTATGAGACTTGCCCAGAATGCGGTAATTTGTTTGAACAAGGAACCATGGGTGGAGACTTCTGCACACCTTGTGCATTAAAAAGATAATATATTCAATTTACCAATTTACATTGGTTAAAAATAGAGTAACAAAAACACATATGTTTTAATAAAAGAAATTTCTCTTTTTCATTTTAAGATTGTATCTAACAAAATGTTCACATTCTGTTCACGCAATCTAGTGAAAAATGAATATATAACATTATAGATATTGCAGATGGATTGTGGATAAACCTTGATATAACGCATTATCTGTAATTCAAGTGTAAGATGTTACAGCACCAAAAAAAATGGGCGGCATGATGTAATCTGCCTCCCCCATTAAAAGAAGTATCCTACAAGTTGAAAAAACTTGCGGGATGCTTTTTTTTTGTTTTTAATGGTGAAAAAAGGACGTACAGACACCATTTGAAAATACATAAGTTAAACTGCATTATAGCAAACAGCATTAGCGATAGCTTAGAAAACTAACAATGAATATTAGTTCCTTTTATAAAAGGGTGAATTGACCAAGACCTTACCACTAACTATTAATCATCGAATTTTCTTCCACTTAGGCACCAATAGGCATATGAAAAAATAAAATGGAGTTGGGTAAACAAATTCAACATATTCTTTGCGAAAAGGAGATAGCTGCGTGGAGAAGAAGTCAAGCACAACAAAGATGGTTATCGTAATGAGAAAAGATTTGCAAATGACAAAAGGGAAATATGTAGCCCAGGGAAGCCATGCTTCTTTAGGGGTTGTAAAGTGGATTGAATATAATGGAACTGATAGCCACAAAGAAATCCTAAACAAATGGTTTGATGAAACATTTGTAAAAGTGACTGTTTATGTAGAAAGTTTGGATGAATTATATACGATTTATCACCTTGCTAAAGAAAAAGAATTACCTGTACGGCTCATTACCGATAACGGATTGACCATGTTCAACGGTGTTAAAACGGATACATGTCTTGCTATTCTTGGCGAGAGAGAGAAAGTGGATGAAGTAACTGGTCATTTAAAATTATTATAAATCTTGTATTGATATAGTTTTTACTAACGCAACCCATTGTAAATCACAGTTAAAGTGTTGTACCTCAGATATGGCGAAACCTCGATAGGAAGGTACTTCGTTAAAGATTTACACACTTTCATCCTTAGGGTGGCATTAGTATGTTTAGAATTGGACGTTCGTTAAATAGCAGAATAGGATAATATAAAAAAGAAGCGTTCCTAGTGTAGCGATGCAGTCCTAACTTACGGATCCAATACACTAGGTACGCTTTTTTTTCTTTATATACATTACGTATATTAAAAATATTAAGAACATTGATGTTGATTTAAATGGCCTTCTAAGAGTTGTTTATAATGCTTTGCTTTCTTATATTGAGTAACTTTGTATAGATATTCAGCTGGATGTTTAGCACTGCTAACAGCGTAAACAGCGTTCATATATTCTATGTTAAGTTGGGATTTAGTTTTATTGTCAATTGTGATTGTATTCATGGTAACACCTCATAAATTATTGATTAACTATAACGGAGTATACACCAAATTTTTATTGATTTTTTATAACTAACAGCCTTGTTAGGATGCAAAAAGTCTTTGTTATTTTCCAGAGTAGTGGTTGTTTTGAGAATTTTTAAACACATAGGAAAGATGCAGTACAGACGCTTCTTAATAGTTTGGAGTCTTCTTTTATTTAGTGATAATCATTAATTTCAAGCTATATTACCTATTAAGTTGTAACAGCGTCCTGCATACCACGTACTATTTCTATATTTTACATTCGCTCAGTTTGGTATTTTCCTGTTAATCTAAGATAATGTGGATTATTTTTCGTCGACAAAGTAACGATAACGTTATGTAAGATTTAATGGATTATTTTTTTATTTAATCCTAATAATCCAAATACAAGTAATCATATGATAGATAGGAAGATATCAATGGAACAAAAATATTTAAAAAAAGGCGGGCTTATTGCTTTCATCGCACTATTATCGATGACGCCTCCTCTGGCAACAGACTTATATATGCCTTCGTTGCCTGAGATGACAAACTATTATCAAACAACCTCGTCAGTAACGAGCTATACAATGACGATATTCTTTATTTTTATGGCAATTGGTATCCTTATTCTTGGCCCGATGAGTGATAAGTACGGACGAAAGCCAGTCCTGTTGGGCAGTATCCTTGTGGCGCTAACCTTTAGTATCATCTGTGCAATTTCACCGTCGATTTGGATCTTGATTGCAGCCCGGGCGGTTCAGGCGTTTGGCGCAGGAGGAATGGTTGCCATCTCTACAGCTTTGATTAAAGACAGCTTTGAGGGAAAAGAGATGTCTAATGTATTGTCAATCACGCAGGCAATCGTTCTGCTTGCTCCAATGTTAGCACCTATTTTGGGCGCAGTTATTTTAGCCTTTTTCAGCTGGAAGATGACCTTTGTTGCTCTAGCAGCTCTATTCCTAGTATCACTTATAGGAGGATTACTTCTAGAAGAAACATTGCCGCAGGAAAAACGAGTAACTGGCAGTACATTTAAATCTATCTTAGGGCTTACAAGTATTGTGAAGGATAAGAAGTTTACCAGCCTATTGCTTGTTGTTGCTCTCTTAATGGCACCGTTTATGGCATATCTAACACTCGCTTCATACATTTATATAGATGGATTTGGCATCTCGGAATCTGCCTTCAGCCTTTACTTTGCCGGTGCAGCTTGTATAGGTTTGATTGGACCATTTCTTTATATGCGTGTTGGTGGCGGTTCGATAAAAAAATCGATCAATATCGCCTTTGTAATTGTCACAATATCTATCTGCCTGCTCTTCTTTGCAGGTTCCATCAGCCCGTTTGTATTTCTTGTATGCTATGTGCCCTTCACGGTTATCACGACATATCTCAGACCGATGGTGTCAAATACGCTATTATCTATGCAAAAGTCAAATGTCGGAGCAGCTTCAAGTCTAATGAACTTTGGCTTTACAGTGATCGGCAGTATAGGGATGATGGTTGGGTCACTCCAGTGGGGAGATTATATTAATGGCTTGAGCATGACAATGCTGATTTTCCTCGTTTTATCCTTGTTATTATGGATCTATTGTTCGCAAAAAAAAATCATTACGGATTAAAGGCTTGATTTTAATAAAAGAGTTGCCACAGGATGATGTCTTGTCGGCAACTTTTTTTTATTTGGATTATTGGCCATCTCAAAAACCTAATTTATTTTCCGCTGTTCTTAGTCTTTGGATAATTTAAATTGGGTCAAGGTGAAAATTCCCGGGCTTCTTCTGCTGTCTTTTTTGCATAAATCCATATTTCTGTAAAAGACTAATTCTGATAAGAAAGGGGAGAAGATTGAATGCATTATGGATATATTGGTCCTGGTACACACTCTGGCCAGCTCGTACAAAAAAAAGGACGCTATATAACAGGATTTTCTGTGGGGATTTTATACCTAGATGAAGATTCCTATCCGGTTATTCCCGGCAATGTCGCAAATTATTCAACCTACCCTTTTCCCGTTCATTATAAACTGGTTCCGGGCTGTACAGGTCAGCGTCTTTTAAATAATGATCGAACACTGGAAAAAGGGATTATTGATGCAGCTATGCAACTTCAAAGTGAAGGAGCAAAAGTTATTTCAAGTGCGTGTGGGTTCTTTGGAAACTTTCATAAGCAAATAGCATATGCATTAGAAATTCCTGTCTATCTGTCTAGCCTCGTTCAACTGTCTATGATTCAGGTTGGATTAAAGCCAGGACAAAAAATTGGTATATTAACAGCCTATGAAAAAGGATTGACGGATTCCCTTTTGATAACGTGCGGAGTTACAAACAGATCTAATTTGATCATTGGTGATTTGAGCCAGGGAGAAGAGTTTTCATCCATTTCGAATGGAGCAGGTACGTTTAATAATGAAAAGCTGAGGGATGAGGTTGTTAAAAAAGCAATTGAGATAAAGGAAAAGCATCCTGAAGTCGGAGCCATCTTATTAGAATGCAGTGACCTGCCTCCCTATGCATTTGATATCCAGCAAGCAGTGCAGCTGCCTGTGTATGATTTTATTACACTCATTAACTGGGCACATTATGCAAATAGCCAAAGCCCATATTATGGATTTATTTAATAAAGTGAAAGAGTGAAGAAAAACACAAGTCCAAAGAGCTTGTGTTTTTTACTTTTTTAATATTTATCTTTGCTGGCCTTATAAAATTATTATTTTTCTGTATCTTATGGCAAACAAGAGAGAGCAATATGAGTCAAAAAAATGGAAGTAGAAAGCACTTTCATGAAATGATTTTTTCTTGTTAGTATACTAGTATAATAAAAGGTGTTCCAAAAAGATTCCTCTAGAACACTGACTTCCGGGAGTGTGAACAGTAGTGAAAAATAGGGCGAGGGATTTTTATCAACCTAAAGTGTTGAATGAATCCATCTTGGCTTTTTATCGTCTTCAAGGATTGAATAAACATATGACTGGGTTTCATCAATTCGAATCACACAGTACATATGAGATTTATGTACTTGAAGAAGGGCAATGCAATTATTTTATTCATAATAAAATATATGATCTGCAGCCAGGAGATATCATTCTTTTGGATGGATTAACTTTGCATAAGGCAAATACCACATCTCCTGATACCTATGTACGGAGTATGGTTCATTTTTCTCCAGTGTGGTTGGAGAGTATGTTGTCTGTAATAGGAATGCCAAATCTTTTAGATCCTTTTCAAAAGCTGAATAACTGTATACTGCGGACAGGATTTGATTCCTCAGGTCAGTATGTGGCTGAGAAAATTAAGTGGCTTGAAAAGCAGTTGGAAGCTATAGACGAGGAATATAAATGTACAGGTAAAATCAATGTCCTATTGGAAACTGAACTGAAGGTTGAATTTCTTCAACTGTTGATAAAAATTTATAAAATGAGCGAATGTCAACAACTCCGAGTCGTACAGAAGAAAACGGAAAAAAAGCGACATGCTGAAAACATTGCCTCGTGGATTAATCAACACTACTGTGAAAAAGTCAGCTTGGAACGTATTGCTAAAGAGTTAAATTTAAATAAGTACTACGTTTCTCATGTTTTTAAAGAGGTTACCGGATATACAGTCATGCAATATGTAATGGAATGCAGGCTAATTCAGGTAAAGTATTTATTGGAAATGAAACCTGATCAATCAATGGAAGACATTTTTCTATCAACTGGGTTTGAAAGTGCTGCCCATTTCAGCCGCTTTTTTAAAGAAAGAATCGGGATGACACCTACCAGTTATCGAAAGATGAAAAGAAGCCAAACGTTTGATCCATCTTGCTCTTCTGTGAGCAAAGTTTAATTGTTAGATTAGAAGCAAAATGTAATTTAGTATGCTCACAATTGAGCAATATCTGTTAGATTTTAGAAGATTATAATAAGGATGGGAACATAGCATTCTTATAAGAGAAATAATGTGTAAATAAGGAATTTTTTCACTAAATATGCTCAAAGATGAGCAAACTTTAATGGATTAAGGAGGAAAACAAATGAGTATGAGAGAACCAGCACTCCAACAGGAGGAACAAGTTGAATCTAATTCAGTAAGACCATTCGGATTACGAGATAAAGTCGGTTATTTGCTAGGTGATTTTGGAAACGACTTCTTTTTCTTGCTTGCCAGCACATTCTTAATGGTATTTTATACAGATATTTTCCATATTAATGCTGCAACAGTCGGGGTATTATTTATGGTTGCCCGACTTTGGGATGCATTTGCTGATGTGGCTTGGGGCCGATTTATTGATACAAGACCAGCGACGAAACATGGAAAGTATAAACCATGGGTTCTGCGCATGTCTTTCCCACTAGTATTCACAGGTGTTTTAATGTTCACGACAATACCTGGTATGTCTGATGGTTTCTACCTGGCATGGGCATTTGTGACTTACATTGTATGGGGTACATTGTATGCGACTGTTAGTATTCCATATGGATCAATGGCATCCGTTATGACAGCTGATTCTGTAGAACGTACTTCATTATCAACATGGCGTACAGTAGGTGCCAGCTTAGCTGGTTTAATTATCAATGTTTTGGGACCAGTGATTGTGTTTGTAGACAATAAAATTGATGCAAACCGTATGTTCATGGCTGCGGCTGTGTTTGGCGTTTTGGCAATTGCATGTTATTTCGGTTGTTATAAACTATCTACAGAACGTATCGTGGCACCGACAAAAGAAGTGGAAAAAGGTGCTTTCCTTCGCTCAATGAAAAGCTTAATGACTAATAAACCATTTGTTTGGGTCTTGTCAGCTTCGCTTATAGCTATGTTAGTACAATACCTACTAACTACTGTTAATATTTATTTGTTTAAAGATTATTTCGGAGATGCATCTGCTTTAAGTTTGATTGGGGCAATACAAATGGCAGCTATGTTTTTATGTCTTCCATTAGTAAAGCCGTTAGTTGCTAAATTTGGTAAAAAAGAAACAGCTTTAATCGGTATGTCAATTACGACTATTGTTTATACACTATTATTTTTCTTGAAAGGTCTGTCAGCAATGCAATTTGTGGCCTTTGTGGCAGTGGGTACATTTAGTATGTATCTCTATAACTTTGTGACTTGGGCCTTCATTACTGACGTTACGGATTACCATGAATATAAAACTTCAATGAGAGAAGATGCGACCGTTTACTCTGTTATTGCAATGGCAAGAAAAGTAGGTCTTGCTTTAGCTGGCGGTATCGGCGGTGCTGCAATTGCTGCTGTTGGTTATGATGCAACACGTGCAACACAAGCACCTGAAGTACTAGATGGCATCTATACTTTAGGTACATTAGTACCAGCTATTCTTTATGGCCTGGTTGTTCTAGTCTTGTTTATGTATCCATTAAACAAGAAGAAAACAGCTCAACTTGCTGAAGATTTAGCAGCAAAAAGAAGTGCAAACAATTAATCAGTTGAATCATCTAGGATAAAAGATTGGACCGAATATTTTTATTCGGTTCAATCTTAAATATTTTTTACGGAGGATCCAATCATGATAGGTTTAAAGGAAAGAACAACAACGGTAGATTTAAAAGCAAAACCGTTTAATTTATCAGATGAAGCTATTAAATGGGTTGAAGAAACCATTTCCAATATGACAATTGAGGAAAAAATCGGTCAGTTATTCGTCAACATGGGAGCCAGCCGTGATGAAGAGTACTTAAAAGGAGTACTAGATAGCTACCATATCGGTGCGGTTCGTTACAACCCAGCTACAGCTGAGCAAGTATACGATCAAAATAAAATCTTACAAGAAAATAGTAAAATACCTCTATTAATCGCTGCGAATACTGAAAATGGTGGAAATGGTGCTTGTATAGATGGTACATATGTAGCAAATCAAGTGAAAATTGGTGCTACAAATGACCCTAAGTATGCTTATGAATTGGGTAGAGTATCTGGAGAAGAAGCAGCTGCAATCGGATGTAACTGGAGTTTTGCACCAGTTGTTGATATCGATATGAACTGGAGAAACCCGGTAATCTCTACTCGTTGCTATTCAAATAAAGCAGAGCAAGTTTTAGAATACTCTTTAGAATACATGAGAGGAATAATGGAAAGTGGTGTAGCTCCAGCTGCTAAGCACTTCCCAGGAGACGGCGTGGATGAAAGGGACCATCACTTATCTTTTGCCCCAAATACATTAACAGTAGAAGAGTGGGATAACACATTTGGAAAAGTGTATGGAGGATTAATAGAAGCTGGATTACCTTCTATCATGACAGGACATATGGCTTTACCGGAATACGTACGTCACTTTAAACCAGAAGCGACGATTGAAGAATTAGCAACACCGGCAAGTTTAAGTAATATCGTCTTACAAAACCTATTAAGAGATAAATTAAATTTCAATGGTGTAATCGTCTCTGATGCTTCTCATATGGTAGCTATGACATCTGCTATGAAGCGTAAAGACATGTTACCTACAGCTATCGCTGCCGGTTGTGACTTATTCTTGTTCTTCAATGATCCGGAAGAAGACTTCAAGTGGATGATGGATGGATATAAAAAGGGAATCATCACGGAACAAAGACTTGAAGAGGCATTAACTCGTATTTTAGGATTGAAAGCTTCTTTAGGATTGCATGCAATAGCTAAGACTGAAATTTTACAACCAAAAGAAGTAGCAATGGCTAAAATGAGAACAGAAAAAAATATGGCTATTGCAGCGGAAATTTCAGATAAAGCGATCACGTTGGTGAAGAATAAACAGGAATTATTACCAATAAGCCCAGAAAAACATAAGAAAGTTCTACTTGTTGAAGTAAAAGGACCGGAATCTGCTTATGGTAAGTTGATGGCTGCTATGACTGCTGGTAAGAAAAAGCCAATTGAATTAATGAAAGAATTGCTTGAGAAAGCAGGATTCGAGGTTGAAATCTACGAATCACCAATCGATAAGTTGATGAAACTTCCTCCACAAGAAATGATGGGTGCAATCATGAACGTATACGCTCAAAAACGCCCAATTGCTGAACTGACAAATAATTATGACTTAATCATCAACATAGCAGATGTAGCACCGACTACAGACCAACGTATACAATGGGCTCCTTTGAAAGGAACTCCAGATATACCGTTCTATGTAAATGAAGTACCGACTATCTTTATTTCTTTACAATGTCCGTTCCACTTAGCGGATGTACCGCAAGTTAAGACATACATCAATGCATATGATAGTCATGATCATACGGTGACTGCGATCGTTGATAAATTATTGGGACGTTCAGAATTCAAAGGTGTAAGCCCTGTTGATGCATTCTGTGGATTTATCGATGCACAACTTTAATTAGAATTTTTTATAAAAATTCGTTGATTGTGCGATTTAAATCATAATCTTTAAATAAGAAGGTAGTTAGAGCGAGGTTAACTTAACTGAACTTAACTATCTTCTTTACTTTTTATAAAGAGTGAATAGTGTACTAGTAGAGAGGAGTGATAATGAAATATGGTAAAAATGGTATCCAGATTATCTGGTGAGAACAATAATAGCTATGCATACAGAGCCATAAAAGAAGGAATCGTATCATTGAATTTACTGCCTGGACAATTATTGAGTTTGGGAGAACTAACAGAGGCTCTTAACGTCTCAAGTACACCTATTAAAATTGCTATATGGAAGCTTCAGCAGGAACACCTCGTAGATGTAATCCCCCAAGTAGGATCCTATGTTTCAAGAATCAATTTGGAATTAGTTGAGGAAGCAGCATATATGTGGTTCGACTTAGAAAAAGAATACTTGAAATCAGCTTGTCATTCTTTTTCTAAAGAACATATGAATCAGTTGAAGATGAATCTTATTCTTCAAGAGACGCTGTTGGGTCAAAAGGACATAATGAATCAAAAAGAGCTGGCCAGGAAATTTAATGAGTTGGATGATCAGTTTCATTCGATTATCTTTCATGCACATCATAGAACTAATACATGGAAAGCAATTTCTCATATGACGCTGGATTATCACCGAATGATTAGCTTTAGCCAACATCCTTTTGAACAAATGATTGCCGAACACAAAGAAATTATTTCCATAATCGAAAATAAAGAGATAGAAAGAGTAGAAAGAGCTCTTGAAAAACATATATTTAAACCAGTAGATGATTGGAGAAATTTATATAAAGAGGAAGTCTGTTAGAAAAGTGTTAGTGAAATAAGAAAGAAAGCATTACACAACTGAAAAAGCCTCAAAACAAAGGTATCCAAATATAGAAAGATGAATATATCGATTTAATTATGTTGAAGCTACCCAAAAGTTTCGAAAGGTTAATCTAACCAATAAAAAGAGTTGCCAGAAGAATATTTCCTGACGGTAACTCTTTTTATATTTGATGAGTTTTCCAACATGCTTAGATTATACAAACAAATCTATGTTTCAATGTCTAACCTCTAACGGGATTGTGAAAAACAAACGTTTACTATATCCATATAATTTTAGATTTCAATACGTATTAGCAAAATAAATCAAAAAACTTAAAAAAGTAAGCACTTTCATGTAATGAATTTTATTTATTGATATACTAGTATAATAAGTAGGTGTTCTAAAGAATGCCCTTTAAGAACGCTGACTTCCGGGAGTGTGAAAAGTAGTGAATAAATGGGCAAAGGATATTTATCAACCTAAAGTTTTAGATGGATCTATTTTGGCTTCTTATCGTCTTCAAGGATTAAATACAGATGTGACTGGATTTAATCAATTTGAAACACACGGTACATATGAGATTTATGTCTTTGAAGAGGGGCAGTGTAATTATTTTATTCATAATAAAATGTATGACTTACAACCAGGAGATATCATTCTTTTGGACAGATTTACTTTACATAAGACAAATACTGTTTCTCCTGATACCTATGTAAGGAGTACCATTCATTTTTCACCAGCTTGGTTAGGGAGGTTATTTCCTGTTTTGGGCATGCCAAATCTTTTGGACCCTTTTCAAAAGCTGAATAACTGTATTTTGCGAACTGGATTTGATGCTTCGGGTAAATATGTTGCAGAGAAAATTAAATGGTTCGCAAAGCAACTGGAGATAATCGATCAGGAGTTTCAATCTACAGGTAAAATAAATTCGATATTAGAAACAGAACTGAAAATAGAATTTCTCCAACTATTGATGAAGATTTATAAAATGAGCCAATGTTCACAGCTGCACGTCGAACAAAAGAAGACAGAAAAGAAACAGCATGCTGAGAATATTCTCTCATGGATTAATCAGCACTATTGCGAAAAAATCAGCTTAGAACGTATTGCAAAAGAGTTTAATCTAAATAAATACTATGTATCCCATGTCTTTAAAGAGGTTACTGGCTATACGGTCATGGAATATGTAATGGAATGCAGACTGATTCAGGTGAAGTATTTATTGGAAATGAAGCTTGATCAATCACTGGAAGACATATTCCGCTCGACGGGTTTTGGAAGTGCCGCCCACTTCAGTCGCTTTTTTAAAGAGAGAATTGGGATGACACCAACTAGTTATCGGAAAATGAAAGGAAGACAAACTTTTGGTTAATTATGCTCAGTACTGAGCAATCTAAATTTTCTATATCAAAAAAGTTAGAAAACAACACTCATACCAATTTATAAGTAACTTTGATTGAATATGCTCAATATTGAACAATATCTCGATTTATGTAACAAAGAAAGAAGAACACAATATACATACCAAATTATAAATAAAACTTTAATAAATTATGCTCAATATTGAGCAAATGTAAGGCTGTTCCGTTCATAAGAGTAAACACCCTTCTATCTTAAGAAAAAGAAGGTATATGTTTAGTTAATTATGCTCAATACTGAGCAAATTGTATTTGTTGGATAGATTAAGGAGGATAACTAAATGAGCATGAGAGAACCAGTACTCCAGCAGGAGGAACAACTTAACTCTAGTACGGTAAGACCATTCGGCTTACGAGATAAAGTAGGCTATTTACTAGGTGACTTTGGAAACGATTTCTTTTTCTTATTAACTAGTACATTTTTAATGGTATTTTATACAGATATTTTCCATATTAGTGCTGCAACAGTAGGGGTATTATTTATGGTCGCTCGACTATGGGACGCATTTGCTGATGTAGCTTGGGGACGTTTTATTGATACACGACCAACAACAAAAAATGGAAAGTTTAAGCCTTGGATATTGCGTATGTCATTCCCATTAGTATTTACAGGTGTTTTAATGTTCACAACCATTCCTGGAATGTCAGATGGATTCTATCTAGCATGGGCATTTGTGACATATATTGTTTGGGGTACATTATACAGTACAGTTAATATTCCTTATGGATCAATGGCTTCTGTTATTACAGCTGATCCAGTTGAAAGAACAACATTGTCTACATGGCGTACAGTAGGTGCTAGCTTAGCAGGTCTTATTATTAATGTTCTTGGACCAATGATTGTATTTATTGATAACAAAATTAGTGCAGATCGCATGTTCATGACAGCTTGTATCTTCGGTGTGTTAGCAATTGCTTGTTATATTGGTTGCTACAAACTTTCAACAGAACGTATTGAGGCACCAGCAAAAGAAGTGAAGAAGGGTGATTTCCTGCGTTCTTTGAAAAGCTTAGTGAAAAATAAACCATTCCTATGGGTACTAACAGCATCACTCATGACTATGTTAACATCTTTTATTGTTATGGCAGTTAATACGTACTTGTTCAAAGATTATTTCGGTAATGCAGCAGCGCTAAGTATAATTGGACTTGTTCAAATGGCGTCAATGTTCATTACAGTTCCATTAGTTAAGCCACTAGTTGCAAAGTTTGGTAAAAAGGAAATCTCAATTGTCGGAATGGCATTTGCAAGTGTTATATACATTGCGCTATTCTTCTTAAAAGGTATTGAAACAATGCCGTTTATCGCTATTGTAGCACTAGCTATGATGGGCATGAGTTTCTATAGTTTTATTACTTATGCATTCATTTCAGATGTTATTGACTATCATGAATACCTAACATCATTACGAGAAGATGCAACGGTTTATTCTATTGTTTCTATGTCTAGAAAAATAGGACAAGCAGTAGCTGGTGGTATCGGTGGGGTGGCAATCGCCGCTGTTGGTTATAATGCTACATTAGGTACGCAACCACAAGAAGTATTAGATGGTATTTACATGCTAGGTACATTAGTGCCAGGTGTATTATACGGAATAATTGCAGTTGTTTTATTCATGTATCCTTTAAACAAGCAAAAAACAATTGAATTAAGTAAAGAATTAGAAGCAAAACGTAATGCAAATAGTTAATGAATTGAAGATTAAGGATGAATTATTGGCTCTAATTGGTATGAATAATCATTAGAGCCAATTCTAGATATTTTACGGTGGAGGATTTAGTTAATGATCGACTTAAAGGAAAAAACAATGATGGTAGATTTAAAAGCAAAACCGTTTAATTTAACAGATAAAGATATTAAATGGGTAGAAGATACAATTGCAGAGATGACAATCGAGGAAAAAATCGGTCAGTTATTCGTAAACATGGGAGCCAGCCGCGATGAAGAGTACTTAAAAGGAATGTTAGATACTTATCATATCGGTGCCGTTCGTTACAATCCAGCTACAGCTGAACAAGTATATGACCAAAATAAAATCTTACAAGAAAATAGTAAGGTTCCTCTATTAATAGCTGCAAATACAGAGTGCGGTGGAAATGGTGCTTGTATAGATGGTACATATGTAGGTCATCAAGTAAAAATAGGTGCTACAAATGATCCTAAGTATGCTTATGAAATGGGGAGAGTATCCGGAGAGGAAGCTGCTGCTATCGGGTGTAACTGGAGCTTTGCACCAGTTGTTGATATCGATATGAACTGGAGAAACCCAGTAATATCTACTCGTTGCTACTCAAATAAAGCAGAGCAAGTTTTAGAATACTCTTTAGAATATATGAGAGGAATAATGGAAAGTGGTATAGCTCCAGCTGCTAAGCACTTCCCTGGAGATGGAGTAGATGAAAGGGATCATCATTTATCATTCGCGCCCAATACATTAACAGTAGAAGAGTGGGATAATACATTCGGAAAAGTATATGGAGGATTAATAGAAGCGGGATTACCTTCTATCATGTCAGGGCACATCGCTTTACCGGAATATGTACGTCACTTTAAACCAGATGCAACGATTGAAGAGTTAGCAACGCCATCAAGTTTAAGTAATATCGTCTTACAAAATCTATTAAGAGATAAATTGAACTTTAATGGTGTAATCGTAACGGATGCTTCTCACATGGTAGCGATGACATCTGCTATGAAGCGCAGTGAGATGTTACCTACAGCTATAGCTGCTGGCTGTGACTTATTCTTATTCTTCAATGACCCGGAGGAAGACTTCAACTGGATGATGGAAGGCTATAAAAAAGGAATCATCACTGAAGAAAGACTTGAAGAGGCATTAACTCGTATATTAGGATTGAAAGCATCTTTAGGATTACACACAAAAGCTAAAACTGAAATTTTACAGCCAAAAGAAGAAGCCATGGCTAAAATCGGAACAGAAGCAAATAAGGCTGTTGCACCAGAAATATCAGATAAAGCGATCACATTAGTGAAAAATAAGCAGGAATTATTACCAATCAATCCAGAAAAGAATAAGAGGGTTTTACTTGTTGATGTAAAAGGACCAGAATCTGCTTATGGTAAAATCATGGCTGCTATGTCGGGTGGTAAGAAAAAGCCAATCGAATTAATGAAGGAATTACTTGAAAAAGCAGGTTTTGAAGTTGAAATATATGAATCTGCAATAGATAAGATATTAAAACTTCCACCACAAGAAATGTTAGGTGCAGTCATGAACGTATATGCTCAAAAACGTCCAATATCTGATTTAACAAGTAATTATGATTTAATCATAAACATAGCAGACGTACCACCAAGCACAGATCAGCGTATTCAATGGAATCCTTCAAAGGGAACTCCAGATATACCGTTCTATGTAAATGAAGTACCGACAATATTTATATCTTTACAATGTCCATTCCATTTAGCAGATGTGCCGCAAGTTAAGACATACATAAATGCCTATGATAGTCATGAACATACATTATCTGCAATAGTTGATAAATTGTTAGGACGTTCAGAATTTAAAGGTGTAAGCCCTGTCGATGCATTTTGTGGATTTATCGATACAAGAATTTAATGAAGTGTTTATATAAATAATAGGTTTTTAGATTATGTAATTTAAATCATCATTTCATTTCTACCCTAGGTAAGAAGATAGTTAGACGGAATTTAACTATCTTCTTTACTTATATAAAGCTTTGAACAGAGACTAGCAGTGTTTTCTCTAATAGGAGTGAGACTAAGTATGGTGAAAATGTTATCAAGGTTACCAGGTGAGAATAATAATAACTACTCGTATAGAGCAATTAAAGAAGGGATATTATCATTAGAATTACTGCCTGGACAGTTATTAAGTGTTGGAGAACTGACTGAGGCATTAAAAGTATCAAGTACGCCTATAAAAAGTGCGTTATGGAAACTACATCAAGAGCATCTTGTAGATGTTATTCCACAAGTTGGGTCATATGTTTCAAGAATAAATTTGGAATTGGTTGAAGAAGCGTCGTTTATGTGGTTTGACTTAGAAAAGAAATATTTAAAATCAGCATGTAATTATTTTTCTGAAGAGAATGTTGATCAGTTAAGGAGAAATCTTGATCTTCAAGAAATACTGTTGATTCAACAAAACACACTGAGTCCAAAAAAGATGACTAGACAATTTAATGAATTAGATGATGGCTTTCATTCGATTATCTTCCGAGGCCATCATAGGGATAATACTTGGAAAGCAATTTCACGTATGAATATGGATTATCACCGAATGATTAACTTTAGCCAACATCATTTTGAACAGATGATTGCTGAACATAGAAATATACTTTCTATAATTGAGAATAAAGAGATGGAACGAGTGGAAGATACTCTTAAAAAACATATATTCAAACCACTAGATTATTGGAGAAGGTATAAAGAAGAAATCTGCGAGAAGAATGAGCGCAAAATATTCATGGCTACAACATGATCTTACGTTAACGTAATAAAAATTACAAAGAAGCCTCTCAAAAGCTACGCACTTTTAAGGGACTTCTTTTTAAGTTATTAACATAAAAATGTCGATTGTAATTTTTATAATATTAAAGAGTCTTTAGTGTCTTTAATGCACGATGAATTATTAATCAGTAAGATCTACAACAACTTTAATCGTTTCATTGGCAGCGATAGCTGTGTCAAAAGCCTTTGAAAGGTCGTCTAATTTATAGACTTGCGTTACCATTGTTGCGATTGGTGTTTTTTTCTTCTCAATATGATCAACAACACGTACGATATCTTCATGTGTATATCCGCTTGCACCAATAATTTTTACTTCTTTACTCATAATATCCGAGAAACTTACTGGTACGTCTTGTTTGTACACGGCAACAATGGCAAAACGAGCATCAGGTTTTGCCATTTTGAATGCTTGTTCAAATAATGGAGGAGCACCGGCAGCATCAATAAAAGCATCCACATTTGGAAGTGGAAAACCATAGTATTCAGCTGTGCCGAAATATTCAACAAGTGTTGTGGCTAGATCCTGTTTAGTGGTATTGATTGTTTTCGCACCTAATTCTTGAGCTTTAGCTAAACGCCAATCATTGATATCTACTACAACCACATCTTTAATACCTTCTCCGATCAAGCCAGCGGCAGCTGATAATCCAATTGGACCAGCACCAAGTACTACGATATGTTCACCTGGTTTAGGGTTAGTTGAGAAAGCACCATGAAAACCAACGCTCATAGGCTCCATTAATGCCGCTTCTTCAGGTGTTACTTCATCTGAGAAAGTGTATAAGTTATGATTTAAGGCTGCATCTTCGATGACCACAAATTGAGAAAATCCGCCTGCTTCACAAGAAAGTGCCTTACCAACTCGTTTAGCGGTAATCGGATTCACCCCAACGCGCATTCCAACTTGAATGTCCTTTACCTCTGAACCAACCTCTGCGACTTCACCGAAAAATTCATGCCCAAATTCTTTTTCATAACGGATGCCCATATTTCCGGCACCAGCTTTTACAATATTTATATCTGTACCGCAAATACCACAACGCAATGTACGCAATAATACATCCTTCGGTCCGATTGTTGGCATTGGTAACTCTTCAACTCGTACATCATTTAAGCCATGATAAACTCCTGCTTTCATCTCATTCACCCCAATTTTTATAAGTATACTTAATTTTATGACAATTAATATACCAGAGCAATTTGGAACCATTTATATGAACAATAAAAATGTTACTAATCTCCCAAAGACATTTATTATAGATGGTAATATATGTATATAGTATTTGAAATCTATATATCTGTAATTTCTATTAATTATTGACAAGTAATCAGTATTGCTATTGGTATTGTTTGTAAACGGATTTATCTCAAAATTATTAATGAGACCGACAGACTCTCCGAAACCTGAGTAACTGAAAGAAACTTTATTTTAAAAAATTAAAACCGGAAACGGAATAGCCTCGTCAATATTTAGGAAGGGGGAGAAATAGTGGATGAAATAACAATGGAACGCCTCGTTATTGAGGAAAAGGAGATCATCATCGACGAACTGATGGACCAATATGGGCAAGAAATTTTACAACTCTCCTATTCTTATGTGAAGAATCGTGAACTTGCTGAGGACCTTACCCAAGATATCTTTGTAAAATGCTATCAATCCCTTCATACATATAAGGGGAAATCAAAAATTAGGACATGGTTGTGGAGAATAGCTATTAATCATTGCAAGGATTATTTGAAAAGCTGGTACAAAAACCATGTCTTCCTCTCAAGTGATGAATACATTTATTCTGGTGAAAGTGGGCATAGCACTGAACAAGCGGTTATTCGGCAAGATGAAGAAGAACGTCTGGTGCATTCTGTTATGCATCTGCCGATTAAATATCGGGAAGTCATCTATCTTCATTATTTTGAGGAGATGCCCATTCGTGAAATGGCGCAGGTACTATATATTAATAACAATACAGTGAAAACGAGACTCCGCAGGGCGAAGACACTTTTAAAGGATAGTTGGGAGGGATATAGCGAATGGAAGAACGGTTGAAGGGTCTTAAAAAGGCTATGAAGGAAACTTGCATGCGGGAGCTAGATTTCTCAGAAATTATGAAAAAGCGCATTCATAAGTCCATCGCAAAAGAATCATTCAGCGAGCAGGATATGTTCATTAACCTCCTCCAGCTTCTTTTAAAGGAAAGGACAGGCTTTGAATTAACAAGGCTTCTTGCAGTAAGAGGCATAAGAAAGTATGAGGACCAGGAAGGTTCTATATATGCGTTTTTGCATGAACAGGAGCTAGCGGGAATCATTACGGCTTCATGGGGATCATCAGGAGAAAAAAAGTATCAGCTGACCGACAAGGGGAGACGTGCGCTTGAAAAGTCTGATGAACGAGTATGGCTAGCTAGTCTTACCTTGAGAGGACAGGCGGAGAGGTGATCAGAATGGTCAATGATAGAGAACGCTTTTTGGGAGAAGTTATCGGGCAAATTCGCTCAAAGGAAGCGAAGGTAAGTGTTGAAAAAGAATTGAATTATCATCTTAAGGAAGCAAAGGAATATTGGCTGGGGAAAGGGCTGTCGGCTACGGAGGCACAGGAGAAGGCGATTAAGCAAATGGGAGATCCGTATAAGCTTGGTGAGAAGATGAACAAGCTATACCGACCGAAAGTGGATTGGCTGCTTCTTTCCCTGTTAGCAGCAGTGATGATGCTTGGATTTCTCCCGATTTTATCAATGGATTCGTCACAAGTGGAAATACAGGATTCATTTATGCGGAATAGAGTGATTTTTGGTCTGCTAGGCATAGCGCTGGCAATTGGGATTATGTACTTTGACTATCGGAAGCTGCAAAGATGGGGTTGGGCCTTTTATCTGGTTGGTGTAGCTATACTCTATGGGTTACGGCTAATTCCGTCTTATACAATCAATGGGGAATCTTATTTTGGTATACCAATGCTTGGTTCATTCAATTGTTGGATTGCATTGCCGTTCTTTTTCCTGGCTTGGGCTCAATTTTTTCAGAATAAGAAATTGAAAGTTTGGCAGCTTTTTCTTTTGTTTATCTACTCCTTTTATCTTTTCTTAATGGTTCCAGATCTAGCAATCTCATTTATCTATGGAATGACAGTTTTGATTATGTTATGGTGGAGCCATTTAAGTAAGAAAACTGCATTATTTATAACCGCAAGTACGATTACAGCATTCATAATTGGGTTGGTAGCCGTTTTGCCTTCTTTAAAAGGTTATCAGAATGAGCGGATAGCAGCCTATATAAATCCCGAGAAGTATGCAGATGGTTCAGGGTATATGTATGTGCAACTAAGGGAGCTGATGACCGAAGCAAAATGGTATGGAAGCTCTGCTGGCCAGGGTAATGTTCTTCCAGGAACATATTCCGATTATGCATTGGCGGGTCTGACCTCTCATTTCGGGTATGTTGTCACCGTGGCAGTTCTGATTATTCTCCTATTATTTGTGATTCGAATGGGGTATATTGCGATAGGAGCACGCAATAGATATGGAAAGTTACTTGTTATCGGAGCTCTGGCCCTGTTTTCTTTACAATTTTTCTATAATATTGCGATGATATTCGGGTTTGTCCCGATTATGACAATCTACTTACCGTTTATCAGCTATGGCTGGATGTCGACGATTTTGAATGCGTTTTTAATAGGAATTGTACTTAGTGTTTACAGGCGTAAGCATTATGGTGTAATGACAGAAAGAGAGTGCGAGGTCAATTAGGCCTAGCATCCTTTTTAAGCGAGGTTCGGACCAAACCAATTAACATCATCTTCCATAGGCAGAAAATAAGAGTGGGAAATCACGAAAAGGATTTCAGGCTATATTAACGGACAAATCATCGCGGTTAATGGCGGACGTAATATGCTTAGAGGATAATGATATAATCCCATCTGTTAAACACAGGTGGGATTTTTATGTTAAGGTTAACTTATCCCTCGTTATAGTGGGATTTTGGAGCAATGAGCTAATAGGAGTGTTTAATCATGCAACATTTGCAGTTCGAAAAATCGTGGGATAAAGCGTTATCTGCCCAGGACCGAAGCTATATAGAAAAAGTATTTTTAGAGACAAAGCATCTAAACGGCACAGGTGTAATTTTCTCTCCTATCCGGGAAGCCATCAACCACAAAGAGGCATTGCTTGTGACCGTATTAGTCCATAATTTCACGGATCAGCCGCTTACATTTAATAACACAAGATTACGATACAAAATTCAGGGAGAGGTTATTGCGGAAAATGAATTTACCTTACCTAAGCTTGTGATTCCAAATGAAGTGAGTATGCCATGGACATTTATATTTCCAAAAGAAAGCTACAAAACACAGCTATCTATTAAGAATGGACGATTAGAGGCAGTTTGATTTTCAACAGGCAAAAAGACCAAAATCAGTTGAATAAAATTATATCGAAAATAGTAAAAAGTTTTTAATATAAATAAAGTTTCTGAGAGATCTAAACTTCCTAAGGTAATATAAAACGGCTTGATTCAAGTAGGAATCATCAAGCCGTTTTTATTATCAGGAAGATTTAGCATGAAGTATGACGAGGAATTTTCCATCCTGGACTTCATTAGAGTAACGTTGAGCGTCCTCTTCAGATAGTCCGATATTCATAAGAGAGTTTAATAATCCTCCTTCACTGGATCGGGCTCCAACTAGTGCACCGCCGAGCATAGTTAAAACAGGACCTGCAGCCAAAATTGCTCCCAAACCTGGGACCAATACAGCCGGTAATCCTGCTAGTGCGCCGGCAATGCCGAGTGCCCCTCCGGTAGCAGCTCCCGCAATAGCTCCATCCATAGTAGACGTTTTTACTTCCTGCGACATCTTCGATAAATCATTTGCTTGGTTAGCAATCACAGATATTTCATCAGTAGTATAGCCTTCCTTTTTAAACTCCTCAATAGCATCTGCCGCTTGTTGTTCGTTTTCATATTCGTTAATCACATAATCTCCCATTCTATACCTCCCAATTTTCTTTAATATGGCTTATTTACCCGTTTTAATATCTTTAGACACTTTTTCCTAGGTTTACTGGATAGATTGTCATTTTTTGTTAAATTAGAATATTTGATTTGATACAGAAAACGGGTTCGGACTAGACAATGAGTCATAAGGAAACACCTTTTTATCTCGTTAAAATCATAAAAAATAAAATTTAATTCTCAATAAAACAGTGAATAAGTGAGTAATTTAAAGATTTCGTATCATTTGTCTATCGAAATGGTTATTTTTAACTATTTTTTTTACGTTTTCAGAAGAATTTGAGGTTTCAACACTCTTTACAACTGGAAAATACCGGAGTAGTATTACTCTCATAATTAAATCATTCTTAATCGCTGAATCTTTAAAGAGCGGGGGAACCACTTTTGTGACTCTTGTCACTTGGGGTGAATCCTTAACAAGGTAGGGCTACTCTTTTGGCCCGAATCCGACAGCTAACCTCGTAAGCGTTAAGGGAGAGGATGGTGTAACTGGGGAGTCGAAGAAGTTATTCGACCACAGGGTAGACCTCTGTGGTCTTTTTTGAATTTTAACAATTTAATACGTTAATATCTTAAATCGCTGAGTCTTTTTAAAGAGCGGGGGAACCACTTTTGTGACAATGTCACTTGGGGTGAATCCTTAACAGGTAGGGCTACTCTTTTGGCCCGAATCCGACAGCTAACCTCGTAAGCGTTAAGAGAGAAGGTATTACCTTTGGTTTAAAGCCCACTGTGTAATACAGAGGGCTTTTTTGTGCTTTTTTAATGGTAAAATTTAACAAAAAACAAGGAGGAACCAACCAAATGTTACGTATGAGTTATCTGGATATTAAGCTGCTCGAAGAAAAAGCAAAAATAGAGGATGAGAATGCAAGAAGAGCTAGTTCAATCGTTTACCAGAATAACCAGATGAATAGTTCATTTTATCCGAATGGTTTCTCTAAAGTTAGATAAAAGGGCAATAAGGGGTGTCCTTTCTATCATTCGATCAACATATATGAGATATAGAAAGGACAGCTTATCCTTCGATGAGATCCAAGGGGGATTTAAAAGTGGGAAACGTGCTAATTATCGGCAAAGGCAATCTTTATACATCAGTGATTTCTAGTAATAGCTTCAGAACAAGGGCATTTGATGTATTGCTTATAAGCAATATTTTAAATCTCTTTACAACACGGAAAATGGAAACAGGAGAATAGATAACCAAATTGAAATGGAAAAGGAACTTTTGGTATATAACAAGGTTTATATTATTTCAGATTCCATCAATGAAGGTTTTGAATTGACTGCGTTCTTTTCTAAATTGGGTACGAGAAAAATCATTGTTGCGACACAAAGCAGCAGGGATTATCAGTTTTACAAGAAGCTCGGCGCCAAACTTGTTTATATAAGTAAACCTGGAAGCTGCTCATATAGTTGGTTAACCAATCACCTTTAACCTTTTAGCTGTGGATTAAAAAATCAATTTTATGAAAGGAAGGTTCATGTGGATCTTATTTCAATTGGATTAGCAGTAGGATCTTTTCTAATATTTTGGGGATTTATCAAATTTTGTGACAATGTGATTGAGGAACGAGGGTTAGAAAAATGATTTTTATAGGAATCGTTGTAGGTGGACTTGCGATTTACTTAGTTGATGCCTTAATTCATCCAGAGAGATATTAATTTATTAAAACACTATGGGGGAAAGAATAATGGATTTTATACAAATAGCATTGGTATTAGCGGTTCTTTTATTGCTTACTATACCTATGGGGCGCTATATAGCCCGTGCTTTCTCTTTGGAAGAGACAAAGCTTGACCGAGCATTTGGCGGAATAGAGAACTTAATTTATAAGCTGTCAGGAATTTCGCAAGGGAATATGAAATGGAAGCAATACGCAAAGGCTCTATTGGTTAGTAACATAGCAATGTTTGCTATTTGTTATATAATCGTGCGTCTACAAGGTGTTTTACCGGGAAATCCAAGTGGGATTGCATCAATGGATCCGTTCTTATCTTTTAATACAGTAGCGAGTTTTTTAACCAATACTAATTTACAACACTATAGCGGAGAATCAGGTTTATCTTATTTATCACAAATGATGGTTATTATCTTTCTAATGTTCACCACACCAGCGACAGGAATTGCTTTATGTATCGCTTTTATGAGAGGTCTGACAGGGCAAAAAAGCATTGGTAACTTTTATGTGGATTTAATTCGTGCCCATACACGTATTCTTATTCCGCTTTCCATCCTGGTTGGAATCGTGCTTGTAGGTCAGGGAGTTCCGCAAACATTAGAGCCGACGATCACAGCTACGACCCTGGAGGGTGCTGAACAGCAGATTGCGCGTGGTCCTGTTGCAGCTTTGGAGTCTATTAAGCATTTAGGGACTAATGGCGGGGGATTTTTCGGTGTGAACTCTGCACATCCATTTGAGAATCCGACACCACTTACAAACGTTATTGAAATCTTATCCATGTTTTTACTGCCAGCTTCACTGCCAATCGCTTTCGGACATATGGCTAGAAGCCGTAAGCAAGGTTGGATTTTATTCAGCGCGATGGGAATTATGTTTCTTGCGTTCTTATCATTAGCCTACTTTAGTGAAGCAAATGGAAATCCCGCGCTTCGAGAAATCGGCCTTTCCCAATCAGATGGAAGTATGGAAGGGAAGGAAGTGCGGTTTGGAATTGCCCAAAGTGCTCTATTTACAACAGTTACAACAGCTGCAACGACAGGCACAGTAAACAATATGCATGATACGTTAACTCCGCTTGGAGGGTTGGTTCCATTGGGAGAAATGATGTTGAATTGTGTATTTGGCGGGGACGGTGTTGGAACCGTAAATATTTTAATGTATGCCATTCTTGCTGTTTTTTTAGCAGGATTAATGGTTGGGCGAACACCGGAATTTTTAGGGCGTAAAATCGAAGCGAAAGAAATGAAATTAATAGCCATTACCATTTTAATACATCCATTAATCATTCTGGCTCCATCGGCCATTGCGCTGGCAACAGAAATGGGGTCATCAGCGATATCAAATTCAGGGTTCCATGGAATCACTCAAGTCGTCTATGAATTCACTTCATCTGCAGCGAACAATGGATCAGGATTTGAAGGCTTAGGAGATAATACACCATTTTGGAATATATCTACAGGGTTAGTGATGTTATTTGGCCGCTATTTCTCCATGATCGCCATGCTTGCAGTAGCTGGATCGTTATTAAATAAAAAGCCTGTTCCGGAGACGATTGGTACGTTTAAATCAGATAACACCACATTCATCGTTCTTCTGGTGACTACTGTTTTAATCGTGGGGGCATTAACATTCTTTCCAGTTATCGTACTCGGACCAATTGCGGAGTATTTATCGATACGCTAATAAAGAAAAAAGAAGGTAAAGGAGTATTCTAATGAACACAAAGCGTAAAGCGGCGATTAATAACGCTATAGTCAAGCGTGCTTTAATAGATGCTTTTAAAAAGCTGGACCCGCGTCTGATGGCTAAAAATCCAGTCATGTTTGTAGTAGAGGTTGGGTTTGTTATCACCCTAATCCTGACTATTTTCCCCACCCTGTTTGGAGGGGGAGCGAGTTCAATTTACAACGGGAGTGTAAGTGCAATCTTACTTCTAACCATCCTATTCGCTAACTTTGCGGAATCCTTAGCAGAGGGAAGAGGAAAGGCTCAAGCTGACAGTCTGAAAAAGACAAAACAAGATACAAGTGCCAGATTGCTTTTGAAAGATGGATCAACCAAAATGGTCCAATCAACAGAATTGAGAAAAGGGGATATAGTTGTTGTCAAAGCAACTGAATTGATTCCTGCCGATGGAGAAATTGTGGAAGGTGTAGCCTCTGTTGATGAGTCAGCAATAACGGGTGAATCTGCACCGGTTATAAAAGAATCTGGTGGAGATTTCAGCTCAGTCACCGGTGGTACACGAGTAATTAGTGACAGGCTAAAGATTCGAGTGACTACGGATCCGGGTGAATCCTTCCTAGATCGTATGATTCATCTGGTTGAAGGAGCGAAGCGTCAAAAAACACCGAATGAAATTGCATTAAATACATTGCTCGTCAGCTTAACGTTGATATTCTTAATTGTTTGTACCACGCTGGTTCCAATCGCCTCCTATGTTGGAGTGACTATACCAATCGCAACTTTGGTAGCCTTACTTGTTTGTTTGATTCCTACGACGATTGGGGGACTGCTTTCAGCGATCGGAGTCGCCGGGATGGATCGAGTTACTCAATTTAATGTAATTGCTATGTCAGGTAAAGCGGTGGAGGCAGCTGGGGATATTAATACGATCATTCTCGATAAAACAGGAACGATAACCCATGGAAACCGGATGGCTACAGCATTTGTATCCGTTGGAAAAGCAGATCAAATGAAACTGAATAAAGCCGCACTAGCTAGCTCTCTTCATGATGAGACTCCTGAGGGACGCTCGGTCATTGAGCTGGCAAAAAAATTAGGTGTTTTAGAAGCTGAGGGAGATGAAATTGATTCCGAAGGTGTTGAATTTAAAGCGGAAACACGAATGAGCGGAACGGACTTTGCAGATGGACGGAGAATTAGAAAAGGGGCCGTAGATGCTATTAAAGAGTATGTGACCGCCCAGGGAGGGACTGTGCCAAAGGATCTTGATAGTAAAACAAAAACAATCGCTATGGAAGGTGGCACACCGCTTGCTGTAGCAGAAGGTAATAAAATTCTTGGCTTAATATATCTAAAAGATACTGTCAAACCGGGAATGAAAGAACGATTTGACGAATTACGAAAAATGGGGATAAAAACGGTCATGTGCACAGGGGATAACCCACTGACCGCCGAAACGATCGCTCGTGAGGCGGGGGTGGATGATTTTATCTCTGAGGCAAAACCTGAAGATAAGATTTCCGTTATTAAAAAGGAACAAGCCGAAGGAAAGCTGGTGGCGATGACAGGAGACGGAACGAATGATGCACCGGCACTCGCGCAGGCTGATGTTGGCCTTGCGATGAATAGCGGAACGATTGCGGCAAAAGAGGCGGCGAACATGGTTGACTTAGATTCTGACCCAACGAAGATCATTGAAGTAGTAGCCATCGGTAAGCAACTGTTAATGACAAGAGGTGCTTTGACTACGTTCAGTATTGCTAATGATGTTGCGAAATACTTTGCGATTATCCCAGCTATGTTTATGGTGGCGATTCCGCAAATAGGGGCACTAAATATTATGAATCTGAATACACCGCAAAGCGCGATTCTATCCGCACTCATCTTTAACGCAATTATCATCCCATTGCTTATACCATTGGCAATGAAAGGTGTTAAATATGTGCCGATGAGTTCTACAAAACTATTAAATCGTAACCTCATGATTTTTGGGTTCGGGGGGATCATTGCTCCGTTTATCGGTATTAAGGTAATCGATACTTTGCTTGTGGTCATGAATCTTGTTTAAAAATAACTAATAAAGTAAAGGTGACGTATACATGTTGAAAAATTTGAGGGTAAGTCTGATACTTCTTCTTATATGCGGGATCATTTATCCTTTGGCTATGACAGGGATTTCACAGCTGATTTTCCCAGCTAAAGCCGATGGCAGTGTGATCGAAGCTAAAGACGGGGGTGTGGTAGGTTCTGACTTGATTGGGCAAAGTTTTAAAGATCCGAAATACTTCATGAGTCGCGTATCTTCTATTGAATATAATGCTTCTGGATCTGGATCGGGAAATTATGCACCTTCTAATGTGGAGATGATTGAGCGGACTAAAAACGATATAAAGGCATTTTTAGAAAATAACCCTGATGTGCAAAAAGATGATATTCCGGCAGATCTTTTAACAAATTCAGGTTCAGGTTTGGATCCGCATATTTCACCGATGGCAGCAAAGATTCAAGTACCGAGAATTGCTGATGTCAGGGACATAAGTGAAGAGCAATTAGAGTCCCTTATTATAAAAAATACGGAAGGAAGGCAATATGGGATTTTAGGAGAACCGCGGGTAAATGTATTACAGCTAAATATGGAGCTTGATAGATTGAAATAAGGAAGAAAGGAGAAAGGGAGAGTATCGTATACCAGCTCTCCTTTTCTTGTCTGTAGAAAGAGAGGGGTGAAAGCATGGTCGAATTTCGCAGAAAAACTCCCGAAGAATTTTTACAATCAATTTATGAAGTGAAACGAGGAAGGCTGAAAATTATTCTCGGGGCGGTTTCTGGATCGGGAAAGACCTATCATATGTTATTGGATGGGAATGTATTGAAGAAGAAATCGATTGATGTTGTGATTGGAATGATCAGTCCATCCAATCGTCCTAAAACAATTGAACAAATCGGGGATTTGGAGACGATTCGACCAATTGAATGGGTGGAGAACGGAAAAGTAAAACAGGATTTAGATATTGAAGCCATTAAAGAAAGAAATCCAGAAGTTGTTCTTGTTGATATCTTGTCACATCGCAATCGCTCAGATGCGCCGCATAAGACAAGACTTGAAGATGTAATAGAGCTAATGAACCACAATATTAGCGTAATTACAACGATGAATATTTACGAATTAAGTGGAGTTCGAGAGATTGTTGAAAAACTGTTAGGCATTAAAGTACAGGTGGATCATTGTGTGCCGGATGACACCCTTGCGATGGCAGATGAGGTTAAGCTTTTGGATGTAACGCCTGACCAAATTCTTCATCGTTTACAGGGTGGCAACATAGACCGGGTATTAGAAGAGAAATTATTTAAACGAGCAAATTTGGCAGTATTACGCGAGCTTGCCTTACGCCATTTAGCAGGTGAAGTAAATGACGAACTGGATGAATATCGAGAACAGCAAGGATTGATAGGGCCATCCGGAGCATCGGAGAGAATTCTTGTTACCGTTCAATATCACTGGAATGGCTCAATTTTAGTACGTAGAGGACAACAAGTTGCCAAACGTATGGGTGGTGAGCTATTAGTCGTATGTTTCCTTTCACCGGATAGAAAGCTTTCAAAGGAAGAGCAAACCTTTAGAAGATCTATTAAAAAGTTAGTTCATAAAGTCGGAGGTGAATTTGAGGAATTCTCAATTGCTCGAACGGATGCAGCCGAGGAAATCGTCACCTATGCAACTGACAAGAAAATCACCAAAATTGTAATAGGTCATTCTAAAAGAAGCCGTCTGGAAGAAATCATAAACGGCTCGGTCATTAATAAAATTCTGCGAAGTACGCAAAACATAGATATCTTGGTTGTAGCTGACCGAACAGATAAAAGCGGGAAAAGAGTAATACCTGCTAAATTGGGAGACGAAAATAAAATCAATCCATACCGTCGCTTATCAAATCGAGAAGTGGAAGAACGGATTGGTAAAATGAAGCGTGGACAATTAAAGGTTTATATTGGGGCAGCTCCAGGTGTCGGGAAGACGTATACGATGCTGCGTGAGGCTAATGAGTTGAAGAAAAACGGGATAGATGTCGTAATTGGTTTGCTTGAAACACATGGTAGGAAAGAAACACTTGATCAAGTCGGAAGCTTGGAAATGATGCCACGAATGAAAATTAACTATAAAAATGTTGTGATTGAAGAAATGGATGTAGATGCCATTATAAAGAGAAATCCCGAGGTGGTACTAGTTGATGAATTGGCTCATACCAATGTACCAGGCAGCAATTATAAAAAACGTTATGAAGATGTGGAAGAGATTATAAAATCAGGGATTTCGGTCATCTCAACCATGAACATTCAACATTTAGAAAGTTTAAATGACAGTATTGAACAAATTACAGGAGTGCGGGTACGGGAAACAGTACCGGATCAAGTTCTCCGAATGGCAGATGAGATTGAGCTTATTGATATTTCTCCAAAGGAGCTTCAGCAACGTATGCTGGAGGGGAATATATACGCAAAGGAAAAAGTTGAACAGGCACTGAATCATTTTTTTAAAACGTATAATTTAATCGCATTAAGAGAACTCGCACTTCGTGAAGTGGCTGATGATGTTGATGAGAGACTAGAATTATTAGAACGTAATCGTACTTTAAGAGGACCGTGGCGAAAACAAGAGGTCATCTTTGTTTGTGTAAATTTACGCGGGAACAGTGAGCGTTTAATCCGACGTGGTTTTCGGACTGCTTATCGGTTAAAGGCTAACTGGTATGTGGGATATGTAAAGGAGCATTCTGTTCTAACAGACGAAGAGCAGTCCAAAATAAAGAACTTGCAGTTTTTAACCGAAAGACTGGGTGGGATTTTTGAAATGTATGAAACATCCCATCGAAGGAAAGTTGTTGAACAATTGGTAGAACGCTTAAATGACAAAGAGGCCACTCAAGTGTTTATCGGACAATCGACACGGACACGAATGGAGGAAGCCGTAAGAGGTTCGGTTGTCCAAAAGCTATTGCGTTTAGTCCGTCATTTAGATGTATTAATTATTGCGGATCAAAAACCTGATAAAAAGAAGGGACTAAGTTAACCGTCACATTTAGAAAAGCATATAAACAAGTCGGTCGGGCATTCTAAAGTAGAGCAGGAAGTATATAATGAATCATTGATGAGGGGGTAAATGGTGAATATAGCCTTTTTTCTAATCCCGAAAAGAGAAGTAGCATTCGTTAAATATGAGTCCACGATGAGACAAGCGTTGGAAAAAATGGAGTTTCACAAATACTCTGCAGTCCCCATTATCGATAACCAAGGGAGATATGTTGGTACCTTAACAGAGGGGGACTTACTCTGGAAAATGAAAAACACCCCTGACTTATCATTTGAAAACACCCATAAAACGAAACTGAAGGACATAAGACCAAAGCGTTATAATGAACCGATTCATATTGATGCTAATATGGAAAGTATTCTTTTAAGGGTAATGGAGCAGAATTTTGTCCCTGTAATTGATGACGCAGGCATTTTTATTGGAATTATTAGAAGAAGAGAAATCATAGAATACTGTGCTAAGGGGATTTTTGAGAAAAAAACATAAAATTAATAGTAATAGCATACTGTTTAACTTTTATTACCTCTCGCAATGAATTATTTAGATTACCATACAATCAGAGAGTCCAAGATTAATGTTCAGTATAATCAGCAGTCACATAAGCTTTCTAACACGAATGCCTGGATTATAAGGTAATCTTTTAGAATTGACAGTTTAACAGCCCTATATACTATAAAAAGTTCATACATACATAAAAAGGTGAATTTTAAAGATTGTTTCCTATGGCTAAAAAAAGGGAGCAGTCTTTTTTTATCTATTTTTATCTATAAGATGAAGTCGGTGTTTCTTGAGGTAAATAATAATTCGGTAATTTCTGAAAAAATAGATTGACAAAAGTAGGAAAAGAAATTATATTTAACTACGAAATTGATAATCATTATCAATTAAATAGGACTATATATCCTTTTAAGGAGGTTTACTATGAATCGCCTCTATACAGATCGTTTGAACATTGGGTACGGGGAAGAATTAATTGTAAAGGATCTCAGTGTAGAAATACCTGATCGGAAAATAACGACAATCATTGGTTCTAATGGGTGTGGGAAATCAACTTTATTGAAAGCCATTACACGCATTATATCTCATCAATCAGGAGACGTCGTTTTGGATGGGAAAAGTATCTCAAGTAATAATACAAAGATTCTTGCACAAAAAATGGCCATCCTTCCTCAGTCACCAGAAAGTGCAAGCGGACTTACAGTCGGTGAACTTGTTTCCTATGGAAGATTTCCTTATCAAAAGGGATTTGGTCGTTTAACTAAAAAAGATTATGAGGTAATTGATTGGGCACTTGAGGTTACTGGAACGATAGATTACAAGTTTCGTCCGGTAGATGCCTTATCAGGCGGTCAGCGCCAACGTGTTTGGATTGCCATGGCACTAGCCCAGGAGACAGAAATTATCTTTCTCGACGAGCCAACCACCTACTTAGATATGGCTCATCAATTAGAGGTGTTAGAGCTTTTACAAAAACTGAATCAAGAACAAGACCGTACCATTGTGATGGTACTGCATGACTTAAACCAGGCAGCACGTTTTGCTGATTATATGATTGCCTTAAAAGATGGCCGAGTTGTAAAAGCAGGGTCCTGCGAGGAAGTGATTACTCCCGCAGTGCTCAGAAAAGTCTTCCATATAGATGCTCAAATTGGGAGAGATCCACGAACAAATAAACCAATGTGCCTTACTTATAACTTATTAAAAGGAGAACCTAAACATGAAAAAATGGATATTCCCGTTTATGCTGCTCTCAGTGTTAATTATTAGTGCATGTAGCAATAGTTCATCTACAGAGAAGGAAAATGATACAAAAAAAGAAGAAGCGCCAAAAACATTTACATATGAATCAGAAACAGGGCCAGTCGAAGTACCAACAGATCCGAAGCGTGTCGTCATGCTTTCAGGATTTACTGGGAACGTGATTGAACTGGATGTGAATTTAGTTGGTGTTGACGTTTGGTCTAAAACAAACCCTACCTTTGAAAAGGAATTAAAGGATGTTGCCGAAGTTTCAGAAGATAATCTAGAAAAAATCATTGAATTAAATCCTGATCTCATTATTGCGTTATCTACTGTTAAAAACGTTGATAAATTAAAGGAGATTGCTCCTACTGTAACCTATACTTGGGGCAAATTGGATTTCTTAGCTCAACATGTGGAAATCGGAAAACTATTAGGTAAAGAGAAAGAAGCAGAGGACTGGGTTGAAGACTTCCAAACACGTGCTACGGAAGCTGGAGAAGAGATTCGCGCCAAAATCGGTGAAGATGCAACAGTATCTGTAATAGAAGCTTTTGATAAAAATTTATATGTTTACGGTGATAATTGGGCACGCGGAACAGAAATCCTTTACCAAGCTATGAAATTGAAAATGCCTGATAAAGTAAAAGAGATGACATCTAAGGATGGATACTATACTCTTTCTACGGAAGTACTCTCTGAATACGCAGGAGATTATGTGATTTTAAGTAAATACGCAGCTGCTGATGTATCATTCCAGGAAACCGAAACCTATAAAAATATACCTGCCGTTAAAAATGGACAGGTATATGAAATGGAAGGAGACGGTGCTTCCTTTAGTGACCCAGTTACATTAGAGAAGCATTTGGCTTTTTTCAAGAAATCATTTCTAGGTGAATAATTTTGATGGAGGGATTCTAATTGGAATCCCTTTTCCCCTATTCTGACGAAAGAGAAGATGAGTGACTGATGACAAAAGAAATGAAACGTTCTGTCCCCTTTGTCTATAAAATGATTGCCGGTTTGCTTGTTCTTGCTGGGATGTTTGTGGCGGCCATGGTTTTTGGTGCTGCAGATACAACGGTCAAAGATGTATGGCTCGCTCTTACCTCTGATGTAAAAACGGATGCAACTCTGGTTCTGCGAGAGATTCGTTTTCCAAGAGAAGTGGCAGCCATATTTGTAGGAGCAGCATTAGCTGTTGCCGGTGCTATTATGCAAGGATTGACGAGAAATCCTCTTGCTGATCCAGGTTTGCTTGGATTGACGGCAGGTGCAAATGCAGCGCTGGCAATTACGTTGGTTGTATTCCCGTCTATTAATTATTTTGGGTTAATGATTGGCTGTTTTATTGGAGCAGCTGTTGGTACAATCATGGTATTTAGTATGGGGTTTATGAAAAAAGGAGGATTTTCTCCGCTTCGAATCGTATTAGCAGGTGCTGCTGTATCTGCTTTCCTTTATGCGGTTGCGGATGGGGTAAGTATTTACTTTAAGGTGTCTAAAAATGTTTCAGCATGGACTTCAGGAGGGTTAGTTGGAACGAGTTGGGACCAGCTTCAGATCATTGTTCCTTTTATTGTAGTTGGTATTCTAGTGGCGCTCATTTTAGCAAGACAGCTGACGATTCTTAGTTTAAATGAAGAAGTTGCTGTTGGCTTGGGGCAAAACACAGCGCAAGTAAAGTTCATCCTTTATATTGTCATTATCCTTCTGGCTGGTGCATCTGTTGCCCTTGTCGGGAATATGACCTTTATTGGCTTAATGATCCCGCATATTGTACGGGCTATCGTCGGAACGGATTACCGATTTATTATCCCAATGTCTGCCATTGCAGGAGCTGTTTTTATGCTTTTTGCGGATACGCTTGGACGCACCATAAATGCACCTTTTGAAACCCCGGTAGCAGCTATTGTGGCTACAATCGGGTTGCCATTTTTCTTGATGATTGTTCGTAAAGGAGGGAAAGCATTCTCATGATTCATCCTTCTTTATTAAAAAAACAACGATTATATCTTGCCGTTTTATTGACTCTCATTATTGTTACTGCGGTTGTCAGCATGGGGATAGGAGCGGCTGCTTTATCCTATGATCGGCTTATTCCAACACTACTTGGAGAGGGCTCGTTTAAAGAAGAGTTTGTTTTATTTTCGATTCGTTTACCAAGAATACTGATTACAGTGTTGGCTGGAATGGCGCTTGCGTTATCGGGTGCTATTTTACAAGGTATTACACGGAATGATTTAGCCGATCCTGGCATTATTGGAATTAATTCTGGAGCAGGCGTGGCTGTAGCTATCTTCTTTCTATTTTTCCCGATTGAACCAGGTTCATTTGTCTATATGCTGCCGTTGGTCGCATTTTTTGGCGCGATCCTCACCGTTTGTTTAATCTATTTATTTTCGTATACGAAAAGCTCAGGGCTGGAGCCGGTAAGGCTCGTGTTAGTAGGTATTGGTTTCTCGATGGCCCTCTCCGGTGTCATGATTGTCCTTATTTCATCGGCAGAAAGAGAAAAAGTAGATTTTATTGCTCAATGGTTAGCAGGGAATATATGGGGAACAGATTGGCCTTTTATTTGGGCGTTGCTCCCATGGTTAGTCATCCTAATTCCTTTTACTTTATTCAAAGCCAATCGTTTAAACCTTCTCGGGATTAGTGAATCTGCAGCCATTGGTGTAGGTGTGTCGATTGAGAAGGAAAGAATCATTTTACTGATTACGGCTGTTGCCCTGGCCGCTTCCGCTGTTTCCGTTACAGGAGGGATTTCCTTCATCGGTTTAATGGCACCGCATCTAGCCAAAACTCTAGTAGGACCACGAAACCAATTATTTATTCCGCTTGCCATTTTAATTGGCGGATGGTTGTTATTATTCGCTGATACAATAGGCCGAAATCTAATTGAGCCCAACGGACTCCCAGCTGGTATTATGGTTGCCCTTATTGGTGCCCCTTATTTTATGTATTTATTATTGAAAAAGTAAGCGAAAATCTGTTGGAAATCTGCTTATTATCAAGGGATTCTACTGTTTTGTTATCGGGGTGGAAATGATAGCTTTCATTAATTGTGTGTAAATATTACTTCAGAAAATAAAGCTACTGTTCCCTGCAGCAAAAAAGAATCAAGAACGCTAATTAACAGCATTCTTGATTCTTTTTATTTGGTTATTCGAAATGTCATTTTCCTCTCTAACTGGATGTTCAGAAGAACTGGTAGGGTGTATAACTTTTCCTCTCATCACTTGTTTTGATAACGGAAGTTGATTCAGAAACGATCAGTATGATGTCTAAAAATAGATGTATTGTTGTGCCTTTAGTGAAGATATGTAAAATTGATACAATGAGATAGTTTCAAAAGGGGTGGCTATTGTCATCCTAATTTTTACATAGTGGGGATATTGAAAAAAAATCTAAATAAAGCCGATAAAAGTACGTATTTACCAGCTTTATGTATAGTTAGATGTTAAATTTCAGCAAAGATTCTGTATTAAATTCCAAGCTCTTCTTTTAATAATAATTCGTTCCGTTCTTTGAATACTTCATTATGCGATGAGACCATTGCAGTATCGTATGCTGAAGGTTCAATAAAAACTTTGGCGCTGTTGACGGCATTGAGAGCATCCTGGAAGGCACCGACCAATAAGTTTACTTTTCCTTGGTAAGATATAATATCCCCGGCTGCAAAGATTCCTTCTGTGGAAAGAACTCCTTTGGGTGTACCGATATAATAGTAATCATCCTTCATCTCCGGCTGTAAGCCTTCTTCAAATTCTAGAGAAGCTTCGCGATTATAGCCATGATTAATTAAAACTTCATCAACAGCAATCACTCTATTATCACCATTAATCTTTACTACCACTTGATCAATCATATGGTTTTCCTTATTTGCAACTAAAGAAGTAATGGTAGCATTGAGGATAATTTCTACATGGTTCTTCTGCAAATTTTTGATTTGTGCCTCGTGTGCAGTCAGTTCATCTTTACGGTAAATAACCGTGACACTCTTTGCGACATGCAGTAATTCTGCAGCCCAATCAATAGCAGCATTTCCTCCACCGGAAATTAAGACATGCTTATCCTTAAAACGTTCTATTCGCTGAACGGTGTAGTGTAAATTAGTAAGCTCGTATTTTGTTGCACCTTCTATATCCAGCTTTTGGGGAGAGATAATTCCACCGCCATTGGCCATAATAACGCTTTTTGATATATGCTTCTCACCATTATCTGTTATAAGAGTAAATAATCCATTTTCTTTAGTAATATACTCAACTTTAGTATTCAAACATACGGTAGGTTCAAAGGTTAATCCTTGCGAAATCAAGTCCTTAACGAACTCCTCCCCGCGCATTGGACGCAAGCCCCCGACATCCCAAATCATCTTTTCAGGATAGATATTCACTTTTCCTCCCAGCATTGTCTGAGATTCAATAATTTTTGTTTTCATGGTTCGTAAACCGCTGTAAAACGCACTGTACAACCCCGCTGGTCCTCCGCCAACAACCGTTACATCATAAATTTCCGACATGTTTAAACCTCCTTTATTACAAAAGTTGGAACTAGTAGTTAAGTACATTATATTGATAATAATTCTCATTATCAATGAGAATTTATAAATTAATCAAGCTATAGATGTGTGAAAGGGGAATTAGAGGAGTAGGAAAACAGCTATCCTCCCGCGCTATTGAATGTCTATCTTGCACCTATACCCGGTCAAAGGTGTAGTGGAGGTGTAGTAAAGGTGTTGAAAAGCTGATGGGGTGCAGCTATCCATTGGCTATCCTGCACCTATGCCAGAAGACGGAGCAAAAAGCATATGTTGAGCTAATAAAATTAATAAACATTTTCCTCACATGTAATCCACATTATGAATAATGATTCATAATGTGGTAATATTTAACAAACAATCACTGTAAGGAGGAGTGGGATGATAGCTAAAAAGAGCTTTACAACAGATATGGTAAATGGAGTGCAGACGGGGAATGGAACCATTTCTTTACTTAATGTACATATGAATGTGTATGTTTTTTGTGTGGATGGAGTATTAATTGATACGGGTGCTCAATCAATTGAAAAGAAATTTTTGCCATTTTTTAATGGTTTAGAGATAGATCAGGTTGTTGTAACACATTATCATGAAGACCATACAGGTTGTGCAGCCTTTTTACAGCAGAAGTATAAAGTACCCATTCTTATGAATAAGATGATGATTGATTATTGCCGTAAAAAAGCAGATTATCCATTGTATCGTAAACTTTTTTGGGGTAAACGAAAACCTTTTGAGGGTTCGGAAATCGGTAAAACATTTAACTCTCGTCATGCTATATGGGATGTGATTGAAACTCCAGGCCATTCAAAGGATCACCTTTCTTTTTTAAATCGGCAGACCGGACAGTTGTTTACAGGGGATTTATATTGTCAGCCTCGGACAAAGGTTGTGTTACGGGAGGAAAGTGTACCGGCTATCATTCGTTCATTAAAGCAGGTCTTAACCTATGATTTTGAAGAGGTATATTGCTGTCACGCAGGTTTTTTAAAGAGAGGACGTATCGCATTACAAAGAAAATTGGATTATTTGCTGGAGATTCAGGAAAAAGTGATTACACAGTATAAAGAGGGAAAAACACCTTACCAAATTAAAGAAATTATGTTCCCAAGAAACTATCCCATTACAAAATTTTCACAAGGAGAATGGGATTCCATTCATATTATAAATTCGGTTCTTTTAGAGTATGATGAAGAAACTATCGCTTTAAAATAATTAATTTAACATAGATAAACTCGGATCTGATGAGCATAGCTTCACAGATTCATATTTTTAATTCACATCCTCTATAGGATAAGATGTATTGCCCTGTATCATCTATTTGAAAACCAAGGTCATGAATAAGTGGTAAATTAAAGGTTAAATACCAGTATCACGATTAAAAGGTTAGTGGAGGGGTAAAATACCTATAAAATCCAAAGAGGTGATTTCATGTCAAACGTTCAAAACGAGAACAAGCAAGAGTTGGAGAAATTAAGAGAGTTAATTAAAGATGTGGATACTGCAATGCTTACCACACAGACTAGTGAAGGATTGATTTCTCGTCCAATGAAAACTCAGGAAGTCGAATTTGACGGAGATCTATGGTTTTTCACAAAGAAAGAAACAGATAAATATAAAGAGGTGCTGGAACGTCCGGAAGTCAATGTAGCATATGCCGGTAGATCCTATGTTTCTATTCGAGGTAAAGCTGAAATTGTAAATGACATTAACAAGAAAAAAGAACTCTGGAATGCTGCCTATGAAAAGCTATTGGAAACAAGTGTGGATGACCCAAATATTATTTTAATCAAGGTAGAAGCAGAAGCAGCTGAATATTGGGAAACCGGAAATCTCACTAAAAACATTGTTAATTTATATAAGAAACTAACAAAAAATGAATCAGATACCGAGAATATAAATGAAACAATTGAATTGAAATAGAAAAATAATGAACAGTGTATAAGATGAGGGCATGCCTAAATTAGGTATGCCCTTTTTCTATTCTTTTTTCATGGATGATTGTAAAGGAATCTTCAAGGTGATGTTCATTATTTTATTAGAATGTGTTCAACAATATGTACTAAAATTCAGGAACTCTTACCCATTAAGGGCTCATCTTATACCATTTAGAATGAACATTCTGTGAATTTTGTAGTATTGAAATTTCATAAAATTTATGCATTTTTTATCAAATGACTAGACATTTGAATCTAACTGTCTATAATAGTAAATGTAAGCGGTTTTACCATATTACTATAAAGGGAGTTTTAAATATGAGAAAAATACTATTAGCTTGCAGTTCAGGTATGTCAACTAGTTTACTGGTTACTAAAATGGAGCAGCATGCCAAATCAATTGGTGAGAATGCAAAAATTTGGGCAGTAGGACAGGATAAGGCAAAAGCTGAAATGGCAGATGCAGATGTCGTATTAATTGGCCCTCAAATGAGTTTCCTTAAAGGTGACCTGCAAAAAGAAGCAGACAAACATGGCATTAGAGTGGATGTAATCGATATGATGGCTTATGGAATGGCAGATGGTAAAAAAGCATATGAACAAGCACTTTCCTTGATAGGTGATAAATAATGGAAAAACTGCAAATTGAACAACTCACAGAAGAACAGATCAGCTTCCAGCTTATCCTACACAGCGGTAATGCAAGAAGTAAGATTATTCAGTCGTTAAAGGTGTACCGGGAAGGTAATGTTGAAGAAGCGGATGACTTATTAAAGCAGGCTGAAGCGGATCTTAGTATCTCCCATGATATTCATTTCCAAATGGTCCAAAAGGAAGCATCTGGAGAAAAAACAAATTTCTCTATGCTCTTAATGCATGCGGAAGATCATTTGATGTCTACTTTAACAATGAAAGAGTTAGTAAAAGAAATACTGGAAATTTTTAAGGCAAAAGGCTAAATAGTTTTAGGTTATAACTACTATTCCTAAATTGAGGGGGAAGACCCGTGTTTGATAAAATTAGTCAATTTCTTATGCCAATCGCAGGTAAACTGAATAACAACCGCTACTTAGGTGTCCTACGTGACGCTTTTATGTTAGCGTTTCCACTGACTGTGTTCGGTTCCATCGTTGTCGTTCTATTAAACTTACCATTCTTGGATTCATTTTTAAGTGACGGCACGATTACAACACTTCGCGATACCTTTGGTGTGGCAAGCAGTGCAACCATGAATATTATGTCTGTGTTTGTTGTATTCGGTATCGGATATTATCTATCAAAAAGCTATGATGTTGAGGCTGTATTTGGAGGAGTAGTCGCTCTTGCATCCTTCTTATTCCTGACTCCGTTTGTGGTTGAAACACAAGGGGGAGAAACGATTACAGGCGTTCTCTCACTAGATCGTCTTGGAGCAAAAGGAATGTTCCTTGGTATGATTTCTGCCTTTGTAGCAGGTGAAATTTACCGAAAAGCTGTTCAAAAAGATATTACGATTAAAATGCCAGCAGGTGTACCACCGGCAGTAGCCAAATCTTTTGCGGCATTGATTCCAGCACTTATTACATTAACTTTCTTCCTAGCGATACAAGGAATCGTAACTTTAGCATTTAATACAAATCTTCATGATGTTATTTATAAGATTATTCAAGAACCACTTACTGGTTTAGGCAGTGGCATTATTCCAACCCTGATTGTTGTATTCTTTATTCAAATTCTTTGGTTCTTTGGGCTCCACGGTCAAATTATCATGAACTCCGTCATGGATCCTATCTGGAATACATTAGCTTTAGAGAATGTAGCTGCATTTAATGCGGGTAAAGAATTACCACATATTATTTCGAAGCCATTTATGGATACGTTTACAGTAGGGATGGGCGGAACAGGTATGACCTTGGCAGTAGTGCTGGCCATTCTCGTCTTTGTTAAATCCAAACAAATGAAACAGGTAGCTAAATTAGGTGGTTTACCTGGTATATTCAATGTCAATGAACCAATTATCTTCGGTCTTCCGATTGTTATGAATCCATTGATTTTAGTGCCGTGGGTTGTTGCGCCAATGATAGTTACTGCTGTTACTTATTTTGCAATGAGTACTGGTCTTGTGCCACCGCCAACTGGTGTGACGGTACCATGGACTGTACCAATTGGATTCAGCGGATATTTAGCAACTAACTCGATTGCGGGTTCTATTTTACAGCTAGTAAACTTCGCTATTGTATTTGCGATATGGCTTCCATTCCTGAAAGTCATTGACCGCGTTAACGTGAAAAAAGAACAAGAGGCAGAAGCTGAAGCGGCAGCATCTGCACAAAAATAAAAAATATCATTGAATAGAAGACTAGTAGTAAAGGGAAATATCTTTTACTGCTAGTCTCCTTACTCATTAGGCTACACAGACGAATCAACTTTGAGACGAGAGGATGGATTTTTTTGAAAACTACTAACGATAAAATAGACTATCAATTCCCTGAAGGATTCTGGTGGGGGTCAGCTGCTTCTGCTACTCAAACTGAAGGTGCGGCTGATGTAGATGGAAAAGGAAAAAATATTTGGGATCATTGGTATGAGGTTGAGCCAAATCGCTTCTTTAATGGAGTTGGACCTGAAAAGACATCCCAATTTTATTATAAATATAAAGAAGATATCGCATTAATGAAAGAAATTGGGCACAACTCCTTCCGGATGTCTATTTCCTGGTCACGAATGTTTCCGAATGGGACAGGCCAAGTAAATGAAAAAGCAGTAGAATTTTATAACAATGTTATTAATGAACTGATTTCAAATGATATTGAGCCGTTTGTCGGGCTATTCCATTTTGATATGCCAATGGCTATGCAGGAAATTGGCGGATGGACAAATCGGAAAGTAGTTGATGCTTATGAACAATATGCAATTACTTGTTTCAAAACATTTGGTGATCGCGTTAAGAAATGGTTTACGCATAACGAGCCCATCGTACCTGTAGAAGGTGGATACCTGTATGATTTCCACTATCCTAATGAAGTGAATTTCCGAAATGCTGTACAGGTCGCATATCATACCATTCTTTCAAATGCCAAAGCGATTGCAGCTTATAAGGAGCTTGGTCTGGATGGAAAAGTTGGGATCGTTTTAAATCTGACGCCATCCTATCCGAGAAGTCAGCATCCTGCAGATGTAAAAGCTTCTGTTATTTGTGACGCATTCTTTAACCGGTCATTCCTTGATCCAACAGTTAAAGGTGAATTCCCTGCAGAGTTGGTTGAAATTCTGAAGGAAAAAGATTTCATGCCAGTCATTGAAGAAGGGGATTTGGAGTTAATTAAGAATAATACAGTATCCTTGCTTGGAGTCAATTACTATCAGCCGCGCCGTGTGAAGGCAAAAGAACATATGCCGAATCCCGATGGTCCATTTATGCCGGATCATTATTTTGATAACTATGTTATGCCCGGACGTAAAATGAACCCTCACCGTGGGTGGGAAATCTATGAAAAAGGAATATATGATATTTTAATTAATTTGAAAGATAACTACGGTAATATCGAATGCTTCATTTCTGAAAATGGAATGGGTGTAGAGGGAGAAGAAAAATTCCGTAATGCTGACGGAATGATTGAGGATGATTACCGAATTGATTTTATCAAGGGCCATCTTCAATGGGTTCATGCTGCAATCCAGGAAGGTTCCAATGTAAAAGGATATCATTTATGGACGTTCATGGATAACTGGTCCTGGTCAAATGCCTATAAAAATCGTTATGGTTTTGTTTCCGTAAACTTGGATAAAGATGGTGAAAGAACTATTAAGAAAAGTGGCTATTGGTATAAAGAGGTAGCTAAAAATAATGGTTTTTAAGTAAGATAGTTGAAGATAGTCTTGTTTGGCTATCTTCTTCTTTTTATAATGAAAGAGGGAATGTTATAAAAAGACAAGTTTAGAAAAAGAAGGGTGTAGCATGTCCAAGTATATTACTATATCAGATGAAATTAGAGAGCGAATTAAAAGTGGATATTATCCGGTAGATAAAATGATGCCGGATGAGCATAGTTTATGCCGTGAATTTAATTGCAGCAGAATGACAATGAAAAGAGCATTAGATATCCTGGCACAGGGAGGGATGATTTATCGGAAACGCGGCCACGGTACATTTATCATCCAATCTTCTATGCAGAATCACAATGTAAATGTCCTCAGCGATGAGACTGTTGGGTTATCCAATTTAATGAAGGATCGAAAAATAGTCAGCAAAGTAATTGAGTTTAATATCCAATTCCCCTCTGAAGAAATCGCCAAAAACCTTTCAGTCAGCATGAATACACCTGTTTATCATATTATCCGTTTACGAATAGTGGAGGACGAGCCGTATGTGCTCGAAGAAACGTATATGCCCTCCAACTTGATTCCTGATATCAATGAAGAAGTATTAAATAATTCTATTTATCATCACATTGAAAATAAGTTGAATTTAAAGATCGGTGGAGCTCACAGGAAGATCAGAGCCTCTAAATCTAATGAGTTGGATCAAAAATATCTCCATTGTGGTGAACATGATCCAATCCTTGAAGTAGAACAAATTGGTCATCTAGATATTGGAATTCCATTCGAGTATTCGTTTTCCAGGCATCGCTATGACCGTTTTACATTCATATCAGTAGCAGTAAGATAATTATGGGAGGTGCTCACATGTTATTAGGTGGGATAGAAGCGGGTGGAACCAAATTTGTTTGTGCTGTAGGAGACTCGGCAGGAACTATTCTGGAACGTATAACGATTCCTACCACAACACCTGAGGAAACAATGCCTCAGGTATTCGCATTTTTTGAAAAGTATGAGCTAAATGCGATTGGTGTAGGTTCTTTTGGTCCAATTGATGTAAATATTGATAGTCCTACATATGGCTCCATTACCGCAACACCGAAACTTGCCTGGAGAGATTACCCGATTGTTGATAAATTAAAGCAGCGGTTATCTATTCCGATCGGGTTTAATACGGATGTAAACGCTGCTGCACTGGCGGAGGCCACTTTAGGTGCTGCCAAAGGACTGGACAGCTGCTTGTATATTACGGTTGGTACTGGAATTGGTGCAGGTGCTGTTGTGCACGGCAAGCTACTACAGGGATTATCACATCCGGAAATGGGACATATTCTTGTGCGCCGTCATGAAAAGGACACCTACGAAGGGAAATGCCCATACCACCAAGACTGCCTTGAAGGATTGGCTGCTGGACCTGCGATTGAAGCGCGCTGGGGTCAAAAAGCAGTTAACCTGGAAGGTCGGGAAGATGTTTGGGAGATGGAAGGCTTTTATATCGCTCAAGCCCTTATGCAATATATTTTAATCCTTTCTCCAAAGAAGATTATTTTAGGCGGCGGGGTTATGAAGCAAAAGCATGTATTCCCGATTATCTATGACCATTTAAAAAAATTACTTAATCAATATGTTGTATTACCTGAACTGGATGCATCCATCGATTCTTATATCGTTTCTCCAGGATTGGGTGACAATGCGGGCGTAATTGGCTCGCTCCTTCTTGCTGATCAAGCTATACAAGGTAAATAAAGAGTGACGTGTCCAAGCTGGACACGTCTTTTTTGATTCTTCTATAGTCCTGGCTGAAAATAGTCGGTTTAAGAAGAAGTTCCCTTTTGGGTTTGGTTCCTAAGTTGCTGGCATGAAGTAATATATGTAAACAAATAGAATGGTTATAGTGAAAAAATAAGGATTCATATGATAGGAAAATCAACATTCGGAAACTGTTGGGATTCAATTAAAGCTGATTTGAGTGACAACCATAACAAGGAACTCTATCAAGGGCTATTAAACGATTATTATGAACGTGATCGTGAGTTAGTTGTACAAGCTAAATCGATGTTACGGAATTAATTTTCTAGTACAAGCAGATACAATAAGATTTTTTTAGCTGATCTCTTTAAAGGGTTCAAGAATTGGACTTAAAGGAAATGAATGAATTGAATATCAAGCGATTAAGGGCGGATTGGATAGAGTTCGCTCTTTTATTATAGTAGTCCCTCATTTTAGCTCCTATAGATTTAAAATCTATTTACGTAAAATATTTACAATAAAGTTATTGACTGTTAATACAGAGTATTATAACAATAGGGTTATAAGTAGAGGGGGAATATGGTGTGAATGAAAAACTAAATCCTATGATAGATAAGATTATCCAAAATATAGAGAAAGTGATTATCGGTAAAAGAGAGGTAGCTAAGTTAAGCATTACAGCCCTTTTGGCAAAAGGACATGTATTGCTTGAGGATGTACCGGGTGTGGGGAAGACGATGTTAGTTAAGTCTATTGCCCAATCGATTCAGGCTGATTATAAGCGTATTCAGTTTACACCGGATTTATTGCCATCCGATGTAACTGGTATTTCTATCTATAATCCGAAAGAGCATGAGTTTATTTTTCGTCCCGGACCTATTATGGGGAATATCATATTGGCTGATGAAATCAATCGAACTTCTCCCAAAACACAGTCTTCCTTGCTGGAAGCAATGGAGGAACATAGAGTAACCGTTGATGGTGTGACGCACAAATTGGCCAATCCATTCTTTGTTATGGCTACCCAAAACCCAATTGAATATGAAGGCACCTATTCTTTACCAGAAGCGCAATTGGACCGATTTTTACTTAAAATGAAAATGGGTTATCCGGAGATGGCTGATGAATTGGCGATTTTGACAAATGCAAAAATGCTTGCTTCTGTTGAAGATTTAAATCCTGTGATTACGGTTGATGAAATGGTGAAGCTGCAGGAAGAAATCCAATCAGTATATGTGGATGATATGATTGCGCGGTATATTGTAGAACTGGCTGTAAAAACGAGGAACGATAATCGAGTTTACTTAGGCGTAAGCCCACGTGGAACGGTTGCTCTTATGAAGGCTTCGCAGGCCTGGGCTTTTATGCATAATCGCAACTACTGTATACCAGATGATGTGCAATTTTTACTTCCGTATGTATTTAACCACCGTATGATCGTGAAGGCTGAATCGGTTTATGATGGATTCAATGCTCAAGTTATTCTTGATGAAATTTTAGCAAGGACGCCTGTACCGGTACAAAGGCAAGTGAATTAAATATGAAATTTATAAGAATGACGTTAAAGAAATGGGAAAAGTGGTGGAAATTTATCATTCTCCTGCTTTTACTCATTATGACGTTCACATATGCCATGTTCCAGGGAGGGTTTGTCAGCTGGTTCCTTTTTTATAGTTTTCTTCCATTCGCCTTGTATGCCTTAATGATTTTTGTCTATCCATTAAGTGATTTTAAAGTAGAGCGGGTCTTAGGTGATCAGGAATTGACCGCCGGTGACCCAGTAGTTATGAAAATTATTATTAAAAGGAATAGGCCTGTTCCGATTGCTTACCTGCTCATTCATGAATTATTGCCGGAAAGGCTGGAAATCCTACTCGGAAGGGAAAAAATCAGTTCAATCGTTTTTCCGGGATTCAAAAAAAGAATAGAATTGTCCTATAACATTAAGAGTATGCCAAGAGGAGAGCATACCTTTAACAAGCTTGAAATAAGAACAGGAGATATACTCGGGTTAATTGATAAGAGTAGAATGATAGATTCCGATAAAAAAATCCTTGTACTTCCTGCGACGGTTCCTTTGCCATTAAGACAGGTTCTTGGTGATTATGAACAAGGCAAGCGTACAAATTCCTATAAAATCAGAAATGAAACAGCGATGGTTTCTGGTATTCGAGATTATGCTCCGGGTGATCGTATGACCGTCATTGACTGGAAATCAAGTGCAAGGGGCGTCGGGCTCAAAACTAAAAACTTTGAAGAAAAACACAGCAGTGACTTCTTCCTTTTAATAAATTGTGAGAGTGATCACTCTATTTTTGAAGAAATGGTGACCTTTAGTGCATCAATCGCTGAAATTGGTTTGACTAAGGGAATGAAATTGGGTCTCTGGGCTGGTGGAGGTGGACTGGATAACCTGTTAGAAGTAAAGGAAGGTAAAGGATATGTTCATAAAGCCTTGAATTTTATGGCTAAAATAAAAGCTACTCCAGAAATGGATGTAAGTTCCCCAAGATTTTATACACCTCAGACAAGATTTATACCGCCTAATGCATCTCTTATTGTTGTTACTTCTGTTTTACATTTACCATTCGTAAAAGCCTATACCACCCTTGCTGGAGGAATCCATTCCTTGTATATTCTATTTTTCTGTGAATCTTCCCATGAACTTAATAAAGCTGAACAAGAGGCCTATACCTTTGGAATAAATCATGGGGCGAAAATGTCTATTATTCGAAATCGAGAGGATTGGGGAGTTTTTGAAGAAAGGGGTGGCAGATGAAAATGAAAACGAATAACCTGCATCCCGGTATACGCCTTCTGTTATTCCTGTTTGCTTTTATCATGCTCATAGAGTGGATGAGACCAGTTGGAGAAGTGACAAACACAAGCCAAATTAAGTATTTTATTATTTTTGCAGCCGTTTCATTAGTGATGTATGCATTTAAAGTGTCCTGGAAAATCATGACTCCTGTTTTATCCATTTATATAGCTATGAGTCTTTATCTGATTTTTTATCGTCCTGAATTCTATTTGTCCGAAAATAGTTGGATACACGCTTTCTTTATCGATATAAAAGAGGGGATATTATCTGTATTTTCAACGGATTGGCAAGGGTTAAGTCCTGAATTTAGAACGTTGCTTTTCTTCATTTTAATATGGATGTTCACCTATTTAATTCATTATTGGGTTCAAGTGAAACAGCGATTGTTCCTGTTTTTGTTTATGACATTTATCTATGTAACAGTTCTAGATACCTTTACAACCTATGATAGTAATCAAGCGATTGTACGAGTAGTCGTTATTGGATTTGCTATCCTTGGCATGCTCGCATTAGTACGTTTGCTAATCGGGGAGAACATCCACTATACGAATCGAACTGCTATCCGTTGGATTATTCCTTTATCTAGCATGATTGCATTTGCGGTTGTCATTGGTTTTTTTGCTCCAAAGCCACAGGCGATATGGCCTGATCCTGTTTCCTTCATTAAATCAACCTCAGAAAAATTTGGATCTACTCAAAAAAGGATAGGATATGACAAGGATGACAGCAAATTAGGCGGCGATTTTGTTGGCGATGATGGGGTAGTGTTTCGGGCTTCCTCATCTGTCCGTACCTATTGGAAAATTGAAAATAAAAATGTTTATACGGGCAAAGGATGGGAAACTGGTGCAGATTATGGCATGGGTCAAACGATATTAGAATCAGAACCAGCTATGCTATACGATTACAGGGGTGAAAATACGAATACAGTGTCAACGGCAGAACTGGAATTTGAGATAGACCATGGTCATATTCCTTATCCAAGCCCCATGGCTATTGAGCAAATTTATAATCTGAATCCTGAGGATGAATCGGTTTTTTCTAGTTTATTGTATTCAGGTGATTCCTCTGAGATTACCCCGATATATGAGGAGGATACAAATAAAAACGAATTAAAAAAGGTGGGCATGCAATTTAGAAGCCCTACCTATTATCTGGATATACTCCAACAGGATGAAATAAATGATTTGTATGAAACGGAAATGGATTTACTAATAAGCCAATCGCTAGGTATACCTGATTATGTTCCGGAGCGTGTCTCAAGCTTAGCAATAGAGCTTGCAGACAAGACGGGATCCAACAGTATGTACGACCAAGTCAAAGCGATTGAGGATTATTTGAAAGGTGAACAATTTACTTATAGTAAAGAAGATGTACCATACCCTGAGGAAAGCCAGGATTATGTAGACCAGTTTTTATTTGAAACACAAATAGGCTATTGTGATAACTTTTCAAGTGCCATGGTTGTAATGGTTCGCTCACTTGGAATCCCGGCGCGTTGGGTAAAGGGATATACAGCAGGTGATTTAGTGTATGACCAGGAGCTGGGTGAGTCTCGGTACGTGATTACGAATAATAATGCGCACTCATGGCCGGAAGTTTATTTTCCCAGTGTAGGATGGGTTCCTTTTGAACCAACGAAGGGCTTTAGCTCTGAAGTACGGTTTACAGCTTCTCATGAGGTCAGCAATGATCAGGAGGAAACGCAGGTTACCCCAGAAACGAATCAACCAGAATACAAGGAACCAGAAAAGCCGGTCGAAACAAAGGATACAGCTTCCCAGTTTACGTTTGGAACAATCAAAGATAAAGTAGCGGAACATTGGAAGAATGCTCTAGTGGTGATTTTGGTATTAGGTGGAGCTGCTGTTTTCTTATATAGAATCAGAGGAAAATGGATGCCGTACATTTGGGTGTATTATTATAAGAGGCTTATGAAAAAGCCGAATTATTCAAATGCCTATATGCAATTGCTTCGTGAATTAAATCGGTATGGTATAAAAAGAAAGCCTGGGCAGACCCTGAGGGAGTATGCGATTTACGTGGATCGTTTCTTTGGATCATCAGATATGAATAGGCTGACGCATGCTTATGAAAAACATATTTATTCTGGAGCAAAAAACGAAATAGATTGGAGAGGTTTTCAAGAACAATGGGAGAAAATGATTTTAAGAACTATTGCTTGACCACTCTTTTCTCTCAAGTTACAATTATGGCGGTTAATAAAAAGCAATCTACCCTTCATATAATTTCGAAAATAAGGTTCGAAAGTTCCTACCAAATCACCGGAAAATGATTTGACTATGGAGGAATTATATAAATGTTAACTAGAACTCTGAATTGTAATAGGGATTCTAGTTTTTCTTTATTCGAATGAATAATCCTAAATTGTGGAATAGCTAGTACATAAAGGATAAGGATTCTAATAGGTTGATACCTGGTATTTCTTTATAAGCATATGGGGAAGAGAGATATAATATCTCTTTGGATGAAGTTGCTCAATTAACCGAAAATATCAGACGAGGTGAAAGTGATGATAGAAACAACTGATCTCCCGATTCAAGAAATGATTGTCGTTCTTGATTTTGGAAGTCAATATAATCAATTGATCACAAGGAGAATTCGTGAATTTGGAGTTTATAGTGAACTTCATCCCCATACAATTACGGTGGAAGAAATTCAGAAGCTGAATCCAAAGGGAATTATTTTCTCCGGCGGACCAAACAGCGTGTATGATGCTACAGCTTTTACATGTGATGAGCGTATTTTTGATATGGGCATTCCAGTTATGGGAATTTGCTATGGTATGCAGCTAATGACTCAGCATTTTGGCGGAAAAGTGGAACGTGCAAGCAAACGCGAATATGGAAAAGCCGAAATTAAGCTGAACCATGAAAGCTTATTATTTAATGGGCTTCCTACTGAACAAACAGTATGGATGAGTCATGGTGATCATGTTGTGACGGCTCCTGAGGGCTTCCAAGTTGATGCGACGAATCCATCATGCCCAATCGCAGCAATGAGCGATCATAGCCGACAATTATATGCTGTTCAATTCCATCCAGAAGTTCGACATTCAGTATATGGAAACGACCTATTGAAAAACTTCGTATTTGGAGCATGTAAGTGTAAAGGCGATTGGTCCATGGCTAATTTCATTGAAATGGAAATGGATAAAATCCGCAAAACCGTTGGAGACAAACAAGTACTATGTGCATTGAGCGGCGGAGTAGACTCCTCTGTTGTAGCGGTATTGATTCATAAAGCAATTGGTGATCAATTGACATGTATCTTCGTGGATCATGGTTTACTTAGAAAAGGTGAAGCGGAAGGTGTCATGAAAACATTCAGTGAAGGCTTCAATATGAATGTAATTAAAGTTGATGCCAAAGAGCGATTCATGAAGAAATTAGCTGGAGTAAGCGACCCAGAGCAAAAACGTAAAATCATTGGAAATGAATTTATTTACGTATTTGATGATGAAGCGACCAAGCTTGAAGGAATTGACTATCTCGCTCAAGGTACGCTTTATACTGATATCATTGAAAGTGGAACGGCTACTGCGCAAACCATTAAATCTCACCATAATGTAGGTGGATTACCGGAAGATATGCAATTCCAACTTATCGAGCCTTTAAATACACTCTTCAAGGATGAAGTGCGTGCACTTGGTTCAGAGCTGGGTATTCCGGATGAGATCGTTTGGAGACAGCCTTTCCCAGGACCGGGCTTGGGAATCCGTGTACTGGGAGAAATAACGGAAGACAAACTAGAAATCGTAAGAGAATCAGATGCGATTCTTCGTGAAGAAATTAAAAATGCCGGTTTAGATCGTGATATTTGGCAATACTTCACCGTCCTTCCTGATATCCGCAGTGTAGGTGTGATGGGAGATGCCCGCACATATGATTACACAATTGGAATCCGTGCGGTAACATCTATTGATGGTATGACATCTGACTGGGCAAGAATCCCGTGGGATGTACTTGAAAAAATATCTGTGCGAATTGTCAACGAAGTGAATCATATCAACCGAGTTGTCTATGACATCACGTCCAAGCCACCTGCTACGATTGAGTGGGAATAAAATCGGAAATCGGTAGAACCTTTGAAAACACTGAGTTTTTGAAGAAATTGATAGCAGATATATAAATGAGACGAAAAGGTCTATCTGAATGAATCATTTCAGGTAGACCTTTTTTTCGTGTTTTTTAAAAAAATATTCAAAAACAATGAAAATAGGTTGCTCGAAAGAAGCAGATTCGTACTATCCAGTATAAATCAAATCAAACAAGGCATTTTTGCCTGGAAAAAAGAAAGGGGCCGTTTATTATATCAAACAGAATTTTTATGACAGTAGAAGAAATAGCTGAGGAATTTGGAGTATCTGTATCTTACGCATATGGCAGAGAATGAACAGAGAGTTGAAGGCACGGATATCACACAATTCAGCATGTGAAGAGGGGATGTCAGGATGCTAGCGTTTAAGAATGCAAGCAACGGAACCTGGTATGTGCAGTTGCTATGAGCGAGTTTGAGAGGAGGCAGGAAAGCGATAAGAGTTGGTAGATTGTGGTGATTATATTAAAATAACTTTGAGAAGTTGTTACAATGTATGTAATAATTTCCGCCGAAGAGGTAAATTAGAATTGTGGGAGAGTTATTATGACAACAAAATTATTCATTCAAGCACTAACTAAATTTTCGTTGGGGGTTGTTTTAGTTGGTTTATTGATATTCTTACCTGCGGGTACTTTATTATTTACAAATGGTTGGTTATTTATGGGGATTTTATTTGTGCCAATGTTCCTTGCAGGAATTGTGATGATGTTCAAAAACCCAGAACTGTTAAAAAAGCGACTCAATGCAAAAGAAAAGCAAGAAGAACAAAGTCTTGTGGTAAAACTTAGCGGCCTTATGTTTTTGACAGGTTTTATAGTTGCGGGATTAGGTTTCCGTTTTGATTGGTACACCTTACCAAAGAGTGTTGTAATTTGTGCTGCGGTGGTATTTCTTGTAGCATATATTCTTTATGCAGAGGTACTCAGGGAGAATACATACCTTAGTCGTACTATTGAGGTACAGGAAAATCAGAAAGTTATCGATACGGGGCTATACGGTATTGTCAGACATCCAATGTATAGTGTGACATTACTTTTGTTTTTGTCGATGCCGATTGTGTTAGGTTCAATATATTCGTTTTTTATTTTTCTTGTATATCCCTTTATAATTGCCAAAAGGATTAAAAATGAAGAAAAACTTCTTGAAAAAGAACTCGATGGTTATCGTGAGTATAAGCAAAAAGTCAAATATCGCTTGATACCGTTTATTTGGTAATAGTAAAGCAAATTCCAATTTGTGAAGGATCAATTACTGGATATATAACACTAGGAGGATATCTATGAAAATTACTGAAGGTTATATGCCTTATTTAGAATTTAAAACGTATTACCGCATCGTGGGAGAAAATACGGGAAACAAAAAACCGCTCATTTTACTTCATGGCGGACCAGGCTCGACTCACAACTATTTTGAAGTACTCGATCGATTTGCTGAGGAAGATGGACGCCAATTAATTTGATCAATCAAAACTGGAAATGCTAAAGCGGATTTTTATGAAAAAATTAGTACCTCTTCTGGCTGTTTTTCTGTTATTTGTTGTTTGTTCGGCGGTGAGTATTGCTTTAGGTGGGATTGACAGTTCATGGAATAGGGGATTAATTGTATTTTGGTCTATTTTGTTTTTCGTATATATACCAATCTTTGTATATTGCGGAAGTGGATTTTATAAACTGAGAAAGAATTACTCACATAGGGTAGAGTAGTCTTGTGTAAAGGTGGAAGACACTTTATCTTTCCTATTTTGTATAAGCCCTTGCTTTGATTGATGAACGTTTGGGTGAAAAATCCTAAATAAGAGGATAGCCGATTGGTTAGCCTCTTATTATTTGTACGGTTTGATATTTTGTTCTCTGAAATCTTCTATTTTTCTTGGTACATTTGTGACACCGCTGGAGTTTTTGTAAAAATCCTCCCAATCTTTACCCTCTAAACGATAATATCGTTCCATTGTATCTATATACAGAAATAAAGCTTGTTCAATGATAATATCAGGGATTTCATATTCTACAGGCAGTTTGGTATCTAATCTTTTACATAATAAATTCTGTAAATTCTTTGCGTACTCTAATTGTTCTTTATCTATTTTCACATGTATAAAATTTGGGGTATCCATACTTATTTCCTCAGTTCATCAAAAATCTTTGTTGAATATGTAAGTGTAATCAAATTGCGTCCGCTTCTTAATTCATATTAAGTAAAGTATAAAACGGGTATTTCTGCACAAACATCATAGAGTTGTTAGGCAATGGCTGGCGAACGAACTAATCTGAATTTTCAAATACTATTATGATTATACTTTAATATTTGCTGAATTCAATATCAGTAATTCGGATTCCTGGTTGTAATATATACCAACCGTGAAGCTATGAGTTCGTAATATCTATTTTTAACATAATTTATAAAAGGTGTTATTTGTATTTGACTGTGAATGGAAGTGAGTATAAATCCTCTAAGGTATCGGACTATTTTTGGGCCTCTCTATACAATCAAGCATCAGGAGTATATGCGAACAAATCCTTCTTAAACTCTAGATAATGTTCGCTTTTTTATTTGACCAAGTACCAATCTCTTGATAAAATACAAAAGACCTAATATTTTAATAAATATATAAATTCGTATAATCATGGGGATATGGCCCATAAGTTTCTACCGAGCTACCGTTAATAGCTTGACTACGGATATGAATGATACTGCCTATTTATAGGTTATTCTTTGTATTTGAGTCAGCCTCGAACGGATTTGTTCGAGGCTTTTTGGTTATCCGGAACTTATACGAAAGCGTATGAACAGAAGGAGAGGAAGTAGGTTGAAAAAGTATTTTCAGTTTGACGAACTTGGCACCAATTACAAACGAGAGATTATTGGTGGGATTACAACATTTCTGGCAATGGCGTATATTTTAGTCGTTAATCCATTGCAATTATCTTTGGCGGATGTACCAGATCTTCCGGAATCGCTGAGAATGGATCATGGTGCGGTATTCGTTGCTACGGCACTTGCTGCTGCAGTTGGTTCAATTTTCATGGGGCTAATTGCGAAGTATCCGATAGCGCTTGCTCCGGGTATGGGACTGAATGCTTTCTTCGCTTATACAGTTATTCTAACGTTTGGTATTCCTTGGCAAACGGCTTTAGCAGGCGTTTTAGCTTCCGGTTTTATTTTTGCTATATTAACGTTGACTGGATTAAGAGAGACCATTATTAATGCGATTCCTGCAGAATTAAAATATGCTGTTGGCGCAGGTATTGGGTTGTTTATTACCTTTGTTGGTATGAAAAATGCAGGAATTATCGTCAATAATGATGCAACTCTTATTGGAATTGGTGATTTCACGGATGGAAATACATTATTGGCAATCGTGGGCTTATTAATCACAGTTATCTTTTTAGTTAAAGGCGTTAAAGGCGGCATTTTCTATGGAATGATCATTACTGCTATCATTGGGATGTTAGCAAACCTTATTGAGATTCCTGACAGTATATTCGGTGCGATTCCAAGTGTGGCTCCTACTTTTGGTGTTGCGATTGAACCGTATTTCAATCCAATTCAATCAGATTTATTTACTATTCAATTTCTAGTTGTTGTACTGACATTCTTATTTATCGATTTTTTCGATACAGCCGGTACACTAATGGCGGTTGCCAACCAGGCAGGATTAACCAAAGATAATAAATTGCCAAGAGCAGGCAAGGCTTTATTTGCAGACTCCTTGGCAACGATGACAGGTGCATTGTTCGGAACATCTACAACGACATCATACATTGAATCAACAGCAGGTGTGGCAGCAGGGGCTAGAACTGGATTCGCAGCAGTTGTAACTGGACTGTTGTTCCTATTATCACTATTCTTATATCCGCTTTTATCTGTTATTACTTCACCGGTTACAGCACCGGCCTTGATTATTGTCGGGGTGTTAATGTGCTCCTCGCTCGGTGATATCAATTGGTCAAAATTAGAAATTGCAGTGCCTGCATTTCTTACAATCATCATGATGCCATTATCCGGCAGCATTGCGGCTGGTATTGCTTGTGGATTTATCTTCTATCCAATTACGATGATTGTGGCTGGACGTATTAAAGAGATCCACCCAATCATGTATGGAATGTTTGTTATATTTGTTTGTTACTTTATTTTCCTTTCATAAATATGTTCTCCAAAGGCTGCCGGCAAAGTTCGGCAGCTATTTTTTACGGATAGGAAACATGTTTGCAACCCCATATTTGGATAAGGCCTCCATAATATTCATGTTTTCTTGGTATTTGAGTACCTTTTGGGCATATTAACAAGTAATTATTCAGATTGGTTATGGATAGCAGAAAATAATCAGTCGCTTTTATTTTGTTAATAAGTCTAAGGAGGACGTACTATGTTTAAGAAAGTATTCGGTGTCCTGCAGAAGATCGGGAAAGCTCTAATGCTTCCCGTTGCTATATTACCTGCTGCTGGTATTCTTTTAGCTCTTGGAAATGCCATTCATAATCCGAATCTGTTGGACCTAATGCCATTTTTAGATGCTGAGTGGATTCAAAAGGTTGCAACTGTGATGGAGGATTCGGGGCAAATTGTCTTTAGCAATCTTTCATTATTATTTGCGGTAGGTGTGGCAGTCGGACTTGCTGGAGGGGAAGGGGTCGCCGGCCTGGCTGCTATCATTGGTTATCTAATTATGAATGTGACCATGGGGGTTGTTTTGAATGTGACGGCTGACATGGCTGCCAATGATCCATCCTATGCTAATGTTTTAGGCATTAACACTTTGCAAACCGGAGTATTTGGAGGGATTATTGTCGGACTGTTGGCCGCCTATATGTATAACCGATTCTTCCGGATTGAGTTACCCTCCTATTTAGGCTTTTTCGCGGGTAAGCGATTTGTTCCTATTATTACAGCTGCTTCCGCATTGATTCTAGGTTTATTAATGACACTGATATGGCCGCCGATTCAACACGGATTAAATACATTATCTCAAAATATGATAGATACAAACTTAACATTAGCGGCATTTATTTTTGGGGTGATTGAACGATCGCTTATTCCATTTGGTCTTCATCACATATTCTATTCACCATTTTGGTATGAATTTGGACAGTACACAAATAAAGCTGGAGAAATTGTTCGTGGTGATCAGGCAATCTTTTTTGCGCAGATTAAAGATGGAGTTAAATTGACAGCAGGTACTTTTATGACAGGGAAATATCCGTTTATGATGTTTGGATTACCTGCAGCTGCTTTGGCTATTTATCACGAAGCGAAGCCTGAGAAAAAAACATTGGTAGCCGGGATCATGGGATCAGCAGCCCTAACTTCCTTCTTAACAGGTATAACAGAACCAATGGAATTTTCGTTTTTGTTCGTTGCGCCTGTTCTTTTTGGAATCCATGCTATTTTTGCAGGTCTCTCCTTTATGACTATGCAACTGTTAAACGTCAAAATAGGGATGACCTTTTCCGGTGGAGTTATAGATTTTATATTATTTGGGATTGTACCAAATCGAACAGCCTGGTGGCTTGTTATTCCAGTCGGCTTGGTAATCGCAGTCATTTATTATTTCGGTTTCAGATTTGCAATCCGTACTTGGAATCTTCGAACGCCAGGAAGGGAAGATGAAGATGATGAAAGTGTTCAGGGTAAGGGTGGTTCAGTCGATGAGCTTCCGTATGATATTCTTGAGGCAATGGGGAAAAAAGAAAATATAGCACATTTAGATGCTTGTATTACTCGCTTGCGCGTTGAGGTTAACGATATTGCGAAAGTCGATAAAGATAAACTGAAAGCACTCGGAGCTGCTGGTGTGCTAGAGGTGGGAAACAATATTCAGGCAATCTTTGGACCGCGTTCCGAAACGATTAAATCTCAGATGAAGGATATAATGGCAGGGAATAAGCCGCGTCCTACCAAAGCAGCATCGGATAATGTTGAAGCTGAGATACAACAACAAATAGAAGAGGTAAATCCAGATGCGTTAAAGACTGATTTCTCAAAGGGAGAATTCGCTGCACCACTTGAGGGTCAGCTAGTTCCGATTTCGGAGGTTCCTGACCAAGTGTTCGCTGAGAAAATGATGGGTGATGGATTTGCTATTATCCCAAGCGAAGGGATCGTTGCTTCTCCGGTTGATGGAGAGATCATAAGTATTTTCCCGACAAAACATGCTCTCGCTATAAAATCTGACAGTGGTCATGAACTATTAATTCATGTAGGCATAGATACGGTAAAGTTGAATGGTAAAGGATTTGAAACAAAGGTTAAAGAAGGCGACAAGATTACGAAGGGCCAGATATTAATGGAATTTGATTTAAATTTCATTAAGTCAAATGCGACATCCATTATTACACCGATTGTTTTTACAAATCTGCAGGCAGGAGAGGAAATCAAGTTGGTTAAACGGGGCAAAGTAAAATTAGGGGAAGAACACATAGTTGATTTAATGTAAATATAAGCTCGCAACTCTATCTATATTGGAAAGGGTTGTGAGCTTTTTATTATTATATATGAAAGAAAAGAATGTTTAATATGAGATGATCTTTTGAGAACTCATTACATTATCTCGCGGTATCTTGGAGTTGGTAATGAAATTTAGCAAGCTCTAATGCACGTTAGGAGACCGTTCAGTTTCAAATGAATATATTGTGTTCGGTTATTGATGAAAAAATCAGCTGCAAATTGGAGAATTAGTTCATAGGAATAAAGAAATAGTATCACTAAACGACGATATGGGTGACTTGTTTCATTATTGCGTACCAGATCAAGCTTTCTCTGAGAAGAATAACGGGAGACTATTTTTGTAATAGCTTCTATAGAAGAAGTAATTACTTCGCTGTTGAATGGCAAATAATTAATGTATTCCCGATTGTAATCTGTTAGACATCTCACTTTACTGAGGGAAAAATTAGGTTGAAGCATAGCGGTCAAGGTTTAGAAGTTATTATATAGAAGGAAAAGCGTACATGAAGGAATCCTTTTTGAATATAATTGAGAACTGATGGTATTCGACAATAGTATTGATAATCGCTGAAAATGCATGACAAAAATCGTCTTGTTATTAATCCAGCACAATGAAATTGATTGTCTGAGTATTTTTATTTTAATTTAATGGTTGACGTATGCTTTAAAAGCGTGCTACTATAAGTAAGCACCAGACAGGAACGAAACAATATTAAAAAAATGTTGACTTTCGAAAATGTTGGTGTTATGATAAGAAAGTTGCTTTTGCAACACGAATTAAATGAAAGATTGTTAGTTAAATACATTAAAAGAAATGCTTGACAATAACAAGTTATCTCGATATAATGTAAGAGTCGCTAACACGACAGATTGTTCTTTGAAAACTAAACAAAACGAAACGCCAAGCAAGTCTAAAAAACAAGAGATTTTTAAAATCTCGTC
>NZ_JBZCPQ010000008.1:0-134902 GCF_058267535.1 Pradoshia sp. Z5_111 | reverse complement strand
ATAAACTGCGATCTGATGTGGAAGAAATTATCGATAAGTATTATGGCCATCCTTTAAATACCTTAAATATGAGTGAAGCAGTGAATGACTTCTTTACATTAACCTACTTACATCATATCCGTATCCCATCTGATTTGACTATGCTGGGTAAGACCTTCCTTGCGGTTGAAGGTGTGGTAGAAACATTGAACCCGGAATTCAATATTATTGATGTAATTGAGCCATTTGGGGAGAAGTTGATTAAAGAAAGACTGAAGCCTAAAAACCTGGCTGACTCCTTGTGGAACAAAGTGGTGGAATTCTCAGATATCCTGGACGAAATGCCTCGCAGTTTACATGAATTAACGAATAAGCTAAAAGAGGGTAAATTTCGAGTACAAATAGAGGTGCCGCAACTAGATGTGTTCCTTGGTAAAATGGATAAGGTCGGTAACCAGCTTTCTTATGCGATTATTCTCTTATCCTTTAGTATTATTATGGCAGGCTTGATTATAGGGTCATCATCTAGAGGCAGCGGTTCTATTTTATGGCAAGTGCCTATTATTGAAATTGGATCGATTATCGCAACCTTAATGGTACTGTATTTACTTTATTCAATTTTTAAATCGGGCAGATTTTGAGAGGAAGTTTTTAAGTGGGGAATGTGAAGACGAATGCACTGCGCATATTAGATCAAAAAGGAATTGAGTATGAAATATTTCAATACGAAAATCGTGATGGGAAAATTGATGGTATTTCCGTTGCAGAGAAAATAGGCCAGGATTATCGTCTTGTCTATAAGACTCTCGTCACCATTGCAGGGAGTGGCTCTATTTATGTATTTGTGATTCCTGTAGATTCAGAGCTGGATTTGAAAAAAGCAGCTAAAGTTTCTGGTGAAAAGAAAGTTGAGATGCTGCCTATGAAAGACATACAAAAATGGACGGGTTATATCCGCGGTGGCTGTTCACCGGTCGGGATGAAAAGGCAGTATAAAACATACATAGATGAATCAGCTGAAATTCAGGAAAAAATCATCGTCAGTGCAGGGAAAATAGGAGTTCAAATGAAAGTAAAGGTTGCTGATTTACTTACATCAGTAGTAGATGGTGCTTTTGCTGACATAATACATGGGTGAAAAGGTCCGTTTAGGGCCTTTTTTTCTTGTAATTCAAGGAAATACTTAGTAAATAGATAAATCGGATCTAATAAGTATAGGGTCCTTATTTTTTTCGGTATATATTGATTAGTTATATTTAGATAAATATTGGTTCCTTGTGTGCCATGAAAGGTTGGTTTTTGAAATATCTGGATAAGATCGTTTACAATTTTTGGGTGTATGCCATATGATAAAGTGGTGATTGAAATTTTTTACATTTAAATTAGGGGGAGCTATATGAATAAGAAATATACCCACTTTGAAACTGCTGCTATACATGCCGGATATGATTCAAACGAACATCAGGGAAGTCTATCTATGCCAATCTATCAAACTTCCACCTTTACATTTGAAACTGCTGAACAGGGGGAACAACGATTTGCTGGTACAGATAGTGGATTTATCTATTCGAGATTAGGTAATCCAACCGTACGCTCACTAGAAGAGAAAATAGCTGTATTGGAAGGAGCTGAGGAAGGAATTGCATTTGGGTCCGGTATGGCTGCTGTATCAGCTGTTTTAATGGAACTTACCAAGACAAATGATCATATTCTATGCTCACTCGGTATTTATGGTTGTACATTTGATTTATTAGTAATGATGAAGGAGAAATATAATATCTATCATGACTTTAGTCCGATGGAAACAGAGGAACAGATTCAGGAGTTAATTAAACCTGAAACAACGTGTATATTTGTTGAAACGCCAATTAACCCAACAATGAGAGTCATTGACTTGGAAATGGTGGCACGAGTGGCTAAAAGAAATGGGATCCCTGTCGTTGTGGATAATACATTTCCTTCGCCATACTTGCAACAACCTCTTCAGCTGGGATGTGACATAGTTGTACACAGTGCAACTAAATATATTTGCGGACATGGAGACGTTGTAGCGGGCTTGGCTGCCGGTTCTCATGAATTCATATCACGAGTTAGAAAAACAATGTTAAAGGACGTCGGGGGAATCATGGCGCCTTTTGATGCCTGGTTATTGTTAAGGGGAATCAAAACCTTGCCAATTCGTATGGACCGTCATAGCGAAAATGCTCAAAAAATTTATGAGCAGCTAAAAGAACATCCAAAAGTTGAGCAGATTTATTACCCTGGGGATCAGAAAAATGTTGGATACGAGGCAGCTATGAAACAAATGCGTCAGCCAGGAGGGGTTATCGCTTTTGAAATAAAAGGTAGTAAAGAGGATGCGCAAGCCTTTCTTAATAGGATGAAGCTTATTAAAATCGCAGTCAGCTTAGGGGATGTCGAAACATTGATTTGTCACCCCGCTTCAATGACACATGCCATTATTCCAGAAGCTGAACGTTTGGAAATGGGTGTTACAGACCAATTGCTGAGAGTATCTGTTGGATTAGAAAACTGGGAAGATCTATGGGGGGATATCAAACAAGCGCTAGGAAATGAATAGGGTTTAACTATAAAGGGGCTGAATCTTTATTATAGAGATTCAGCCTTTAACGTGTGGAGAATAGCTCTTGTTAGGATTTCGATACCATCTATTATACAAGAACGATCAAATGTCATATTTGGGTGATGAAGCCCTGGAGCTAAATCAGCACCCAACGCCAGCATGGTTGCTTTTATGGAAGGACGAAGTTTCGTATAAAAATGAAAATCGTCACTTCCGGGAGTTAACACCGTGGGGCTTAGAGCTTTACGCCCCATTGTATCCAAAATAGCTTCTTCCATAAATTGCGCCGCTTTGGCGGAGATGATGGAAGCCGGTGTATCTGGATATGGTTCTAGTTGGATATGAATGCGGAAGATTGATTCTAATTGGGTAAAGGTTTGCTGTATTTGCTCCTTAATGATGTGCAGGTCTTCGTTTGATTGAGCCCTGGCATCAATTCCAAACAAAGCAGTACCTGGTATGACATTTAAATTTTCATTTCCTGTTTCGAATCTGGTAATTTTGATGGAATGTGGTTTCATCGGTGACAGTTTAATTTGTTGAAGCAGCTGATGCATCATAATTAGGACATCTATTGAACTTGTCCCTAAATGAGGCCGCGCTCCATGTGCATCTTCTCCAATGATTTTTCCTGAAACATGATAGGTTGCCCCATGATTGATCGCAGGAGCTGCCATGCCAAGAGGCAGCTCCTCTATTGGACGAAGATGGAGACCGTATAAATAATCAACGTCATCTACAATTCCAAGATTCGTTACAGCCTTGGCACCTTCACCCGTTTCTTCTGCCGGCTGAAAGATAAATCGAACTGTTCCTTTTTCTTGTTCAGTCCCAGTCAATTCTTTGAGCATCAAGGCTGTACCCAATACGATTGACATGTGCGCATCATGTCCGCATGAATGATTAGCTTTAAAGGTTCCATCATATTCCTGCCAAAGGGCATCCATATCCGCTCGTAAAGCAATGACTGGCTTGCCAGAGCCTATTTCAGCAACTAAACCGGGAAATGAGGGGAAAGCATTGCACTTAATCCCTTCTTCGCTTAATCGCTTTTCAATAAAGGCCGCAGTCTCGTGCTCTTTCCAGCTTATCTCAGGATGTGAGTGTAAATATTCAAAAATGGAATGTATATAGGGTTCAAGTTGCCTAAGTTTTGTCTTCAAAGTGAATGGATCCTTTCATTAGTCGTTGCGGCAATACTGTTTAGTAATCTGTTATGATAGTGTACGCATCTTTTGTTGAAAGTTTCCTTCGGATGAAATTGTATATTATTTTAACTATTATAAATACTTATGTACAATGGATTTAATGCTGTATGAAGGGGAGAAATAAATGAATACTTTAGATGAAATTCTTGCTTATAATCGTGAATTTGTAAACAAGGAAGAATATTTGCCATACGAGACCACTAAATTTCCCGATAAAAAAATGGTTATAGTAAGTTGTATGGACACAAGGCTGGTTGAGTTGTTACCAAGGGCCATGAATATTGCTAACGGAGATGTCAAAATTATAAAGACTGCCGGAGCGATCGTAAATCATCCATTTGGCGGTGTGATGCGTTCCATCATTGTCGCTATTCATGCATTGGGAGCAAGAGAAGTATTTATTGTAGGTCATGAGGATTGCGGTATGGCTGCCATGGATCCAAATCAATTGATTGGACAAATGACTGATAATGGAGTACCCGAAGAGACCTTTTCTACTTTGGAGCATGTTGGAATAGATGTGAAGCAGTGGGTTAAGGGCTTTTCTAATGTACATGAAAGCGTTACGGAAAGTGTTAATCTGGTTAAGAATCATCCGTTAATGCCGGCATCTATACCAGTTACGGGAATGGTTATTCATCCATCGACTGGGGAACTATCTGTTGTCGTCAATGGATATGAAAAAGTGAAATCGGAATAAGTTTTTAAGAGGCTGGGACATAAGAATTCAGTTAATAATAAATCCGACCTATTAGGTGATATTTTAATAAATATCTAATAGTTCGGATTTTTATTTGTTTTCAATAGATTGGTTACTTCTATATACCATTATTAGACCTAGTGGAATGGAGCGGAAGCCACCGACTCCTGCGGGAAGTAACGGAGGCTTAAGACCCCACAGGCGTAGCCGAGGAGGCTAAAGCCTTCCTCCCCGCGGAAAGCGAGTGGAGTAAGCGCGCAATGGAACGAACTTTTCTACCAGCTTAACTCTTTTATAAGTAACAAAGTCGATAAATTAGATATCGTTCGTCTTTTCAGGATCGTTTATAAGTGGTGTCCCAGCCGGCTATGACCATTAGTTAGTATAACCTATGTGGCGATGTCCTTTAACCTTGAAGACTAAATACGATGAGTTAAAATAATTTGTAAGTTAAAAAACTCGCCAATCATGAATCAGCATCAACTAGGTGCTGCGTTAATATGAATAGCGAGTTTTATTTAAATCTGCACTAACTTATCCAGTTTTTCAACTAGATGATCGAGTTCATTAAAGCTATGAGAAATGCCGGTTATTAGCGTTTTGCTCTTCGATATTAGCGAGAATCTCCTGTGAGGATGCAGAACTTTCCTGTGTAAAGCTGGATATTCGGATAATCTCTGCTGCAATCCTTTGAGATACGTCGGTAAGCTGATTAAGTATGTTCTGAACTTTATTGGCCTCATCAGAAACGTCCTTGCTTTTTTGGGGTGAGATCTAAAATAAGAGCCAGATAAACTGGCTCCATGCTCACTGTTTTTCGGGCTCGTATTTTTTTTCGCTGGAAGAAGTACTCTTCGTAGCAGTCTTATCTTTTTCTTCTAGATTTTCTTCTCGTAAATCCTCGATAGGAATGGTGTCAACATGCTGTTCATCTTCAAACTTATCGAGCATATGCTCTTTGTCTGTCATCGAGTTTTCAGGATTGTCCATTTTTTTCTTTGATAATGGTTTTTCCTTTGTCATGTGTATTCACTCCCATTGTTCGTTTCTTATTCTATACCCGTATAGAATAAGAATACACATTATTTGGAAGTGAAGGACTCTTTGTGAGTTGAGTATTGGGCTAGCCATGTTCGATTAACTTCAAAACCGATTCCGGCTTGTTCAGGAACTTGAATGACACCGTTCTCGACAATCACGTTAGGAAACGTAATATCTTGCTCCCAATAATGGCTAGAGCTTGAAATGTCACCTGGCAGATTAACCTGTGGCATGGAGGCCAGTGCAATCGTATGGGCCCGGCTAATACCAGATTCAAGCATACCGCCGCACCAAACGGAAATATTTTTGGCTTCACAAAGATGAAGAATTTTAATAGCTTTTGATAACCCGCCGACTCGTCCAATTTTTAAATTAATCACTTGGCAGCTACCCAGGGCAATTGCTTGTTTGGCGTTCTCAAATGATTGAATGCTTTCATCCAAGCATACCGGTGTCGCGATATGTTGCTGAAGAATGGCATGCTCATAAAAATCATCAAAACGAAGCGGCTGTTCAATCATCATTAAATCAAATTCATCCAGCGCTTTTAAAAGATCCATATCTGCTAAACAATAGGCCGAATTTGCATCAGCCATAATGGGTAATTGAGGGTATCTCCTACGAACAGTCCGAATAAGAGAGATGTCCTGACCGGGTTTGATTTTAAGCTTAATTCTCTTATATCCTTGCTCAAGGCTATGATCAATCAGGCGAAATAAATGTTCATCTGAGGTCTGTAGTCCGATACTAACTCCTGTTTCAATCTCGTTTTTAGTTCCACCTAAAGCTCTCGATAAGGATTTATTATTTTTCTTCGCATATAAATCCCAAATTGCGCCTTCAAGAGCTGATTTAGCCATTGGATTTTTGCGAACAGGAGAAAAAAGATGCTGAAGCTCATCCGGATGATAGATTGGCTGCTGGATGAGTTTGGGGATTAAAAAATCTTTCATAATATGTGCAGCTGTTTGGAGTGTTTCCTCCGTATACCAAGGTTCTCGGAAGGCAACACACTCACCCCACCCAACGATTCCATCGCTATCAACCATTTCAATAATAATCATTTCTCTATCTTTCAAGCTTCCAAAGCTTGTAGTAAAGGAATTCTTTAGTTCCATTGAAATATAGTGGAGAGTAATCTCTTTAATATTGATAGAAATATCCATTGTACCCGCTCCTTTAATTGTAAGAATACCGTACCATATCTGATTAGCCGCGGCAAAATTGAGAACATGGTAAATAACATTTAACTGAATATTCAACCAAATACTGCTATAATTTTAGAAAAAGATAGAAAAAGTGGGGGAGAAGGTATGGGTCATTGGAATACAAAGGAAGGGATTTTGGAATTATTATATCGCCTTGTAAAAGTGCCAAGTGTAACGGGCACAAGGGGTGAGCTGCGTATGGAGGATGAAATTTCTGCGATCCTTAAGGAAATGCCTTATTTTCAAAAGTACCCCAATCAAATATACAGAAAAGAAATTACAGGAGATCTATTAAATCGAAAAGCAGTTGCTGCTTTTTATCAAGGGAGTAAAACGAGTAAAAAAACAATTATACTTTTAAGTCATTATGATGTAGTAGGGGTTGAAGATTACGGACGCCTTGCACCGCTCGCTTTTTCACCATTGGAATGTACAAGTGCAATGGCAGAGGAAAACCTTTCAGATGATGCCGAGCAGGATTTGAAGTCTGGGGAGTGGATCTTTGGAAGAGGAATTATGGATATGAAAGCCGGACTTGCTATTCAGATGGCCTTACTATCAGAAGCTGCCGAACATGGCGATTTGAAGCATAACCTATTATTTTTAGCAACACCGGATGAAGAGAGATATTCGGCCGGAATGTTTGCGGGAGTTGAGTTGATTAAAGGAATCAGGGACCAATACCAACTTGATTTGGAAGTGGCCATTTGCTCGGAGCCGAGTTTTGGTGCATATCCAGGAGACCGAACAAAATATTTTTATACAGGATCTGTGGGTAAGTTGCTGCCCTTAATTTTTTGTGTCGGAACTGAAACACATGTGGGCGAACCGCTCGAAGGTATGAATGCCGCCTGGATGGCAGGTGTAATAGCGGAAAGACTGGAGTTATCCTTAGCCTTTTTAGAACATGAACGCGGGGAACAGAATCCTTTGCCTACGATATTAAAATTAATGGATTTAAAAGAAGCGTATAATGTCCAAACGCCAACTGCAGCATATGTACTTGCAAACATCCTTACATTAAAGCAAAATCCGGAAGAAGTCATAAACAAGCTGAAAGATATTGGTGAAGAAAGCAGCCAGTATATAGAAGGACGGCTATCAAATATTTATGATTTACTTGGGTATGGAGGACATGGTTCAAGAAAGTCAATCCTTAAGCCAAGGGTATACACGTATCAAGAGTTATTTGATAAGGGCTGTAGAGAATTTGGCCATGTGTTTGTTAAAGAAATAAACGCAAAGATTGCATTGCTTGAACAGGACGCAGGCATGAACATGGCCAAATTAACAGCTGAAATTGCAGATGTAGTGGCATCTTTTTTCAAATCAGAGGCTCCTTTCTATATGATTATGCTCGCTCCACCTTATTATCCGCACGTTTATTTGGAAGATGATGAAAGGGATCAGAAAGCAAAAGGACTAGTAGAGCAATGCGTTAGGACCGCTAAAGAGAAATTTAATGAAGAAATAAAGATCATGTCATATTTTCCAGGCCTTTCTGATGTAAGTTATTGCCGTTTGCGCGATCGTGATTTAGTGATGCCTGTATTAGAAAATGAAATGCCTCTATATGGGAGTGGTTATAATCTTCCGCTTTCTATTATTGGGGAATTGGATATACCAGCCGTAAATATCGGTCCATATGGTAAGGATGCGCACAAACGTACAGAAAGGCTGCATATTCCATTTTCCACTGAGGTTGTTCCCAAATTGCTTAAGCAAGTGGTCTATGGCTACCAATAATGATGTTCTTTTTGTACTATATTGCCTCAACTTACCTGCGATAATTCTCGCCTTTCTGCAGAAAATGATAATAAGGGAAGGAGGTAGAATTATGGCAAGAGGTAAAGGTTTTAATCATAAACGTAAAAGTCATCCTGGGAATTTTCCTCATCATGCTGAAACGGGCGGAAATCAGGAGCAACATACAAACCATGAACAATATATTGTGACGAAGGAAGCCTTTAAAAATAGATCAGACGTGCATAAATGACAGAATTGTTATATAATGGTATTTATAAAAGGCATCTGTATTTAAGAACAGATGCCTTTTATAGTACAGTTTGTCTTTTTGTGTGGATTTTACTATAACAGTTCCACTAGCTTTCCGAGGGTTCTAAAGTTAGAATTATTCGAAAATAGTTAGAAAAGATTGATTTAACAATAATGTTTTCGATTTCACTGGATTGTCATAATTTACATGTTCACTTTTTCACATATAACGTGTATTATAAGTCTATAGATAGCTGTTATATAAATTTAAAAGTTGAACATCTAGAAGCTAGAAAAATATTCCTGAATGTAATATTAGGAGGTAAAATAAAATGGCAATGGTTATGGATAAAGTAAATACTCAAGATCCATGGAGAGGCTTTGCTGGCGGAGACTGGCAGAAAGAAGTTAATACACGTGACTTCATCATGAAAAACATCACTCCATACACTGGAAATGATGAATTTTTAGAAGGTCCAACTGAAGCAACAAAAGAATTATGGAAACAAGTAATGGAGCTTACTAAGCAAGAACGTGAAGCAGGCGGCGTACTTGATCTTGATTCTACAATCGTTTCAACTATCACTTCCCATGGTCCTGGATATTTAAATAAAGATTTAGAAACTATCGTTGGTTTCCAAACTGATAAACCATTTAAACGCTCCCTACAACCATTCGGTGGTATCCGTATGGCAGTAGCTGCAGCAGAATCATACGGATTCACAGTTGATGAAGAAGTTCAAAAAATCTTCACTGACTACCGTAAAACACACAACCAAGGTGTATTCGATGCTTACACTGATGAAATGAAACTTGCTCGTAAAGCTGGTATCATCACTGGTCTTCCAGATGCATACGGACGTGGACGTATCATCGGTGACTACCGTCGTGTTGCATTATACGGTGTAGACTTCTTGATTGCTGAACGTAAGAAAGATTTGAAAAACTACGGTTTAAGAACAATGTCTGAAGAAGTTATTCGTCAACGTGAAGAATTAAGCGAACAAATTCGTGCGTTAGGTGAATTGAAACAACTAGCTGAAATTTACGGATACGATATCTCTAAACCAGCTACAAACGCAAAAGAAGCGGTACAATGGCTATACTTTGCATACCTAGCTGCAATCAAGGAACAAAACGGTGCGGCAATGTCTCTTGGACGTACTTCTTCTTTCCTTGATATTTATTTCGAGCGTGACCTTCGTGAAGGCACATTAACAGAACAAGAAGCACAAGAGATCATCGACCACTTTGTTATGAAGCTTCGTCTTGTAAAATTTGCTCGTACACCTGATTACAACCAATTGTTCAGTGGAGACCCTACTTGGGTAACAGAATCAATCGGTGGTATGGCATTAGATGGAAGAACTCTTGTAACGAAAAACTCTTTCCGTTTCTTGCACACATTATCAAACCTTGGACCAGCTCCAGAACCAAACTTGACTGTACTATGGTCTACGAAGTTCCCAGAAGGGTTCAAACGTTTCTGTGCAAAAATGTCTATCCAAACAAGTGCGATTCAGTACGAAAATGATGACATCATGATCAGAGAATACGGCGATGACTACGGAATTGCATGCTGTGTATCCGCAATGCGTATCGGTAAACAAATGCAATTCTTCGGAGCTCGTGCGAACCTTGCAAAAGCATTGCTTTATGCAATCAACGGCGGTGTGGATGAAAAACTTAAAATTCAAGTTGGACCGAACTTCAAAGCAATTACTTCTGACGTGTTAGACTTTGATGAAGTTATGGCTAACTTCGATAGCACAATGGAATGGCTTGCAGAGCTATACATCAATACATTGAATGTAATCCACTACATGCACGATAAGTATAGCTATGAGCGTATTGAAATGGCATTACATGATGTTGAAATCCTTCGCACAATGGCAGCGGGAATTGCTGGATTGTCTGTAGTAGCTGACGCATTAAGTGCGATTAAATATGCACAAGTTAAACCAATCCGTGATGAAAACGGTGTGGCAGTTGACTTTGAAATCATCGGTGATTTCCCTAAATACGGAAACAATGATGATCGCGTAGACAGCATGGCTGTTGAGCTTGTTCGTAACTTTATGACTAAATTGAAAAAGCATAAAACATACCGTAGCTCTGTGCACACACAATCCATTCTTACAATTACTTCTAACGTAGTATATGGTAAGAAAACTGGTAACACTCCAGATGGACGTCGCGCTGGCGAACCATTCGCACCAGGTGCGAACCCAATGCACGGACGTGATACAAAAGGTGCTCTAGCTTCTCTATCTTCTGTATCTAAGCTTCCATACGATTGCTCTTTAGACGGTATTTCTAACACATTCTCTATGGTGCCAAAAGCACTTGGACGTGAAGAAGAACAACGCGAAGCGAACCTTGCAGCAATCTTAGATGGTTATGCTTCTAAAGAAGGCCATCACTTAAATATCAACGTATTTAACCGTGATACATTGTTGGCTGCTATGGAACATCCAGAAGAGTATCCGCAATTAACAATCCGTGTATCTGGATACGCTGTTAACTTCATCAAGTTGACTCGTGAGCAACAAATTGACGTTATCAACCGTACGTTCCACGAAACTATGTAATATAGAAGTACTTGTTACTAGGAGGTCTCCCTGTATTAGCAGGGAGACTAACTTTTAACTTCCCATTGGATATTTTTAGAAAAGAAAGGATGGGATCTCATGACAACATATGGAAATATACATTCCGTTGAAACATGCGGCACAGTAGATGGCCCGGGGATCCGCTACATTGTCTTTACGCAAGGGTGTTTGTTGCGCTGCCAATATTGCCATAATGCCGATACGTGGTCAATTGGAACAGGCAAGCAAATGAGTCCAGAAGAAATTGTTAAAGATATTGAATTATATAAACCATTCATGGATGCATCAGGCGGTGGAGTTACCGTCAGTGGTGGAGAACCGCTATTGCAAATTCCTTTTATTATAGAACTGTTTAAATTATGTAAGGAAAGAGGAATTCACACGACCATTGATTCCTCGGCCGGCTGTTTTTCGAGATCACCAGAATTTTTAGAGCAATTCGATGAACTGCTTGAATATACAGACTTGATCCTACTGGATATTAAACACATAGATAGCAAACGCCATATTAAGCTAACTGGTAAACCGAATGAACATATTTTGGATTGCGCCCGTTATCTTTCTGACAAAGGACAACCGGTTTGGATCAGACACGTACTAGTTCCAACCGTTAATGATCAGGATGAATACTTGGAGAGAATGGGTCAATTCTTAGGAACACTTAATAATATTGAAAAGGTAGAAATCTTACCATATCATCAATTAGGTGTTTATAAATGGGAAACTCTTGGCTACAAATATCCACTGGCGGGAATCCAATCTCCTAGTGATGAACAAGTAGAGCATGCCTACAAAATGCTAACCAAGTATATGAAAAAGCCAGCTTAAAAAAGAGCATGGAAGAATAAGTTAAATAATTAAAGGCCAAACAATAGGTGTTACGCTTAAAAAAATAGTAGGATAAACCTCATGAAGGTTTATATCCTACTATTTTTTTGTTATAAATGAAAGATAAAGGTAAATTTCAAAGGAGGGGTACAAGTGCTAATCAATTGGAAAGCAGAAGATAAAAGATGGATAATTGGTCAAATTCAACAATATTTTCAAAAAGAGCGTGATGAAGAGATTGGAGAACTGGCTGCAGAGAATATTTTGGAGTTTTTCACAGAAACGTTAGGACCTCATTTTTACAATGCTGGAGTGAGGGATGCTGGGAAACATGCTGAAGCATATGCTGCACGTTTGGAAGAAGACTTATACGCATTAATGCGACCAATAAAAAAATAGATTTTAGTAAACCTTCCTGAAAAGAGAAGAAGAGTTTAGCATTTATATTGAAATATCTCCAAGTGATATGCTGACTGGTTAAAATAGAATGCCAGTACAACTAGTATGTAAAGGTTTACACTTATTACAAATGGGTATAAAATAAGCAAAATAAAAAGGCGAAGGATGTCCGCCTGTAAAATAGAATTTATAATCTTTTAGCTCCTACATAACGTTTCTTCCAATAAGATGAGCTTAGTGAATCTGTTTTTACACCTTTAGAAACAGAGTGAATGACTTTATTACTTCCAATGTAGATCGCTACATGGGAGACCCCTTTTCCGGAAGTATTAAAGAAAACTAAATCTCCTTTTTTTAACTTAGATTTAGCAATCTTTTTCCCCTGTTTATACATACTGGTTGAGGTCCTTGGAAGTTTCTTTCCTGCTGCTTTTTTGAAGGTATACCCCACAAAACCAGAGCAATCAAATCCTTTAGGTGTTGTTCCGCCGTATCGATAAGGCGTTCCTACATATTTTTTCCCGGTTGATACAACTTTGTTGGCTTTACTAGTCGACATAGCAGCTGAGGCTTTAGATTCAAATGGTCCAAATGGCACAAGCGTGGATGACAGAAAAATAGCAAGAGCAATAATTATTTTTTTCATAGTGACCCCCGAAATGTTTTTTGGCAGCATTGTTAAATCTTACCGCCTTTTCTCTACTTTACTACTATAACTAAAATACTAGTTTCTATGGTTACAGCATTATTGAATTTGATTTACAAAAATATTACAGAAAATTGGTTACTTCGACATATTTGTTAAAAAGAAACAAATTATATTCCTGGATGGTTATTGATAGATGGGAAAAAATATGTCATTTTCCTAAGAAATGCTGTTGCTTGGTATATAAATGTACATTCCAATCTTTAATCGTTCAAAAAAAGTGATGTTTTCATCACTTTTTTTATGTCTTTTTACCTAAAATTGATTTTCAAATCTTTTTAAAAGCTTAATAGTGTTAAGGAATTTATTGAAATGTCGATACTAGAAGAGATAAAAGAATAGTAGAAAACGGGTGAATTATATGGACAAGTCTTCAATCATAGGGATTATGTTGGCCTTCGTTTCAGTAGGTGTTGGAATGGTGCTTAAAGGTGTTGATATCGCAGTTCTTGTCAATCCAGCTGCTATATTAATCATTTTTTTAGGAACGGCTGCGGCTGTATTAGTTGCTTTTCCAGTTAATGAATTGATTAAGCTTCCTAAGCTATTTGCCATCCTTTTTTCAGAAAAAGAAATGGTTACAACGGAAGAATTAATTCATACATTTTGTGATTGGGCACAAACAGCTCGTAAAGAAGGTTTGCTGGCGCTAGAAAAAATATCAGAATCGGTTGAAGAACCATTTTTAAGGAACGGTTTGAATTTGGCGGTTGAAGGACAAAGTGCAGATTATATTCGCGATATCCTTTCAGAAGAAATAGATGCCATGGAGGAAAGGCATGCTGTTGGGGCTCAGATTTTCACACAGGCTGGTACCTATGCTCCAACCCTCGGGGTACTAGGTGCAGTAGTAGGATTAATTGCAGCCTTGGGCAATATGAGTGATACAGAAGTGCTGGGCCATGCCATAAGTGCAGCATTTGTTGCTACATTAATGGGAATCTTTACGGGATATTTATTGTGGCATCCGTTTGCGAATAAATTAAAGAGAAAATCTAAACAGGAAGTACGTATTAAAGAGATGATGGTAGAAGGCATTCTATCTATATTAGAAGGTGAAGCACCAAGGACAATAGAGCAAAAACTATCTTCTTATTTACCTGCTGCGGAAAGGAAGAAGTGGTTGGAAGGTGAGATGAGAAACAATGTCCAGGCGAAAAAAGAAGTCTCAGCATGAGGAGCATATGTCCGAATCCTGGCTGCTCCCATACAGTGACTTATTAACCTTATTATTAGCGTTATTTATTGTCTTATTTGCTATGAGTTCTGTAGATGCCCAAAAGTTCTCTGATCTATCACGAGCCTTTAATAAAGCATTAGATGGAGGAACAGGTGTTTTTGAGCATCCCAGCCCAATGCCTGAAGGGATGATGGCAGAAACAGATCCAGAGAAATTTGATGGGAAAGAAGAAGAAGGAACAGAGGTAGCCAATCCGGAGCTGGAAGAATTGAAGGTAGTTCAGGAGAAAATTGATACTTATATTAGTGACAGTCATTTAAAAAGCAATTTAGAGACATCTCTGACAGAGGAAGGGTTGCTGTTAACCATTCGAGATAATGTATTATTTGACTCGGGGATTGCAATGGTCAGAGAGAGAGATGAAATAATTGCGAAGGAAATATCTGAACTGCTTGTAATGGAACCTCCCAGAAATATTATCATTAGCGGACATACGGATAATGTACCGATTCGTAATGCAGAGTTTGAATCAAATTGGGAATTAAGCGTTATGAGAGCTGTTAACTTTATGAAGCTTCTCCAGGATAATAAAAAATTAAAACCGGAATGGTTTAGTGCAAAAGGCTTTGGAGAATTTAAACCAGTAGTGCCTAATACCACTGACAGTGGGCGGGAGAAAAACAGACGCGTAGAAATCCTCATCATGCCCCGTAAAACATTAATTGGTGAGTAGTGGATCTATTAGCATTGAACGCATGGATTGAAGCCGCCCTGCTGGTGAACATGGCAGAGGATTTGCCGTTGAGGAAATTGGTTCATCCGCACGGGCGCTGACTGATTTATCAGAAGAAATGCGAGCTTCTTTAGGCAAGTTTACTGTTTAGGTAATAGGGTTGACTTGGGCAGTGTGAATATCATTCACACTGTTTTTATATTCCTTGATTACATAAAAGAGAATGTTTATGAAAATTTTGCCGAGGGAAAGAATGAAAATGTAACTATTATTTTTCAAAAAAGGAGATTGATAGTATGAGTAAAAGAATTGCTTGTGTCATAACGGATATGTTTGAAGATGTAGAATATACAGACCCTGCTAAGGCTTATAAGGAAGCTGGTCATGAAGTAGTAACCATCGGCTTTGAAAGTGGACAAAATGTTGAAGGTAAGCAAGGAAAAGAAACGGTGGAAATTCAAAAGGGCATTGATGAGGTAAAAGCGAATGAGTTTGATGCTTTATTTATTCCGGGTGGATTCTCTCCTGATATTTTAAGAGGAGATGATCGTTTTGTTTCTTTCGCCAAGGAATTCATGGATGCAAAGAAACCAGTATTCGCAATTTGCCATGGTCCACAATTGTTGATTACTGCAAAAGCGCTGGAAGGAAGAGATTCAACAGGATACAAGTCAATTAAGGTTGATCTCGAGAATGCAGGTGCCATTTATCATGATGAAGAGGTATTTGTATGTGGAGAACAATTAGTAACAAGCAGGCAGCCGGATGATATTCCTGCCTTCAACAGGGAATCCCTTGCATTGCTGTCCAAATAAAATGAAGCTCCTCCGTTCCTTGAACGGAGGAGCTTTTATTACCAATTTACTTTCTCAATTTGCCAATCTCTTCGACAATTGCTTGCATTTCACTTGGGCTGAAGCGGTCCTTGGACATGACCATTTCATATATCTCCAATAAATCCTCATAGGAGCTATCATTAAAGCTGTCTGCACGCATAGCTGAGCTGTTGATCATTTGTAATTTTTCTTGGATGCCATTAATCATAATTTTAATATTCTCAGTGGATTTAACCGATAAATCTGCCACTTCATTCATCCCTTCCGCACTAGATAGAAATATCATTCCATGGAATTCACTATCTGTCAAATTCAAGTTTCAAATGTCTTTCTCTGCTTATTTTGTTTTTCAATATTAATGATTCTGATAATGATCTTTGTTTCAGCTATAATCACAGCTGATAGTCCGAGGAGGCCGATCAAGTTAGGAATGGCCATTAAAGCATTCATAATATCTGCAAAGCTCCAAACAAGATCAAGAGAACTTACGCAGCCTATAAAAACAGCTAAAACAAAAACGATGCGATAGGTAATCACTGTTCTATCACCAAATAAGTAGGAATAGCATTTCTCGCCATAATAAGCCCATCCAATAATTGTAGAGGCAGCGAAGAAAATTAATCCGATTGAAACGATATAGGAACCAACAGGACCTAATAATAAATCAAAGGAGACGGATGTCAGTTCTGCTCCTTCTAACCCACTATTATATTGATCTGCCATTACAAGTGAAATTCCTGTTATTGAGCAAATAATAATTGTATCAATAAATACTTGCGTCATTGATACAAGTGCTTGTCGGGCAGGAAAATCCGTTTTAGCCGCTGCTGCCGCAATCGGAGCTGATCCTAAACCAGCTTCATTCGAAAAGACACCTCTAGCCACACCCCAACGGATTACTGTTCCGATTGCACCGCCAGCTACTGCCTGTCCAGTGAAGGCATCTGTGAAAATCAGTTTAATTGCATTTGGAACGAGTTCAGCATTTAAGATAAGAATTAAGATTCCACAAATTAAATAAAAGGCGGCCATAACCGGTACAAAATAGGAGGTGACTTTACCGATGCTTTTAATGCCTCCGACTAACACAAGAGCGGCAAAAATAGTTAGGACAATCCCGGTTACCCAGGTTGGGATGGAGAAAGTATCATGAATCGTGTTGGCTACTGAATTAGCTTGGACCATATTACCGATTCCAAAAGCTGCAATCGCACCGAAAATCGCAAAGGCGACGCCAAGCCATTTCATTCTCAGCCCTTTTTCTAAATAATACATAGGTCCACCTGACATTTCACCATTAGCATTTACGATTCTGTATTTAACCGCAAGTACTGCTTCTCCGTATTTCGTCGCCATACCAAAAAAGGCAGCAACCCACATCCAGAAGACGGCTCCTGGTCCACCGCTGACGACTGCTGTAGCCACTCCAACAATATTCCCAGTTCCGACTGTTGCTGCAAGAGCAGTCATTAAAGCCTGGAAATGGGAAATATCTCCGTCCGATTTTTTATCCTGGCTTTTAGTGAAGGCCAATTTTAATGAATAAGGCAATAATTTAATTTGTAAAAATCCAATTCGAAATGTTAAATAAATACCTGTACCAACAATTAAAATTAAGAGGGGTGGCCCCCAAAGAAAATTACTTATTGTTTCTAAAAGTACAGTCAAATCTTTTGAAAACTTATTCAAAAAGTCAACCAAGTAAATTCACCCTATCTGTATGTTGTTAATATTAAGAATATTCTTGAAACAATTTTGCGTCAAGATATAAAATACTTAATTGACATTTTATGTTTAGAATTCCGCTATTATAGGTAAATCAATAAATATAAGAATAAGCAAGTAAAATTAATTCGGGAGGGATAAATAATGAGTAGAAGCAGTCAAAAGAGCAATAAGCTATGGTTAGGAATTTTAGGTGGAGCAGCAGCAGGTTTTGCAATCAGCCTATTGGATAAGAACACTCGCAAAACAGTAATGACAGGCGGTCAAAAAATGATAACGAATGTTAAATCGATGGCTAAAGATCCGAATTCTATAGTGGAAAATGTGAAGGAGATGTCTGGTAAAATTCGTACAAACATAGATCAAATTGGTCAGGATGTATCTTTTATATCTGAAAAGGTAGATGAAATGAAAGAAATGCCACCGCAAGTAGCAGGGGTTATTAAGGAAACAAAAGAAGTACTGGTAGACAAAAAATCTTCTGATGGTTCGGCTTCTACGACAGAGAACAGTAATACTTCCTCCGTATCTGATGATATAAGTACCACTTCTACGCGCAAATAAAGTCAAACAAGCTGAATAGAGGTGGTACTGGAATGGAAGATAGGAAGAAGTATGTAAATAAAAGCGTATTTAAACATTTATACGATAAAATTCAAGGTGATGAAGTAACAGGCTTGGCAGCGCAATTAGCCTATTACTTCTTACTTTCAATTTTTCCGCTCTTAATATTTGTTATCACGTTATTGCCTTTTTTGCAGGTTTCCCAAGCGGATTTGATGGAGCTTTTGCATACGTATGCTCCTGCAGAATCGGCAAATTTATTAGAATCGAGTTTAAAGGATGTCATGGCTAACCAAAACGGCGGCTTGTTATCTTTTGGTATCTTGGCAACGATGTGGTCAGCATCCAACGGGACCAATGCCATTATAAGGGCTCTTAATCATGCATATGATGTTGAGGAAACCAGATCATTTATTAAAACAAGAGGATTAGCTTTGATTTTAACCATTGGATTAATCCTGGTTGTAGTGGTTTCTTTGCTATTGCCAGTGTTTGGGAAATATATTCTCAATATTGTATTTGATTTCCTAGGATACGAGCCTTCCTTTGTTTATGATTTACTGCGCTGGGTGATTTCTATTGCTGTCATTACCTTTGTATTTTTAATTCTGTATTGGATTGGGCCCAACCTTAAAATGAAATGTAGAAACGTTTTACCAGGAGCGATCTTCGCAAGTGTCGGATGGGCGCTATCATCATGGGCATTTTCAGTTTACGTGAGTACATTTGGTAACTATTCTTCCACATATGGCAGTCTCGGAGGCTTGATTGTTTTAATGCTTTGGTTATATATATCAGGTCTTGTCATTATTGTAGGCGGAGAAATTAATGCAGTATTGTCCAGAAATAAGAGGCACTGGACGGTTAAATAAGTAGAGCGTGGATTCAAATTACAATGGTTCAGACCTAATGTGCGGACGAACGGTAATTAATTATTACATGACCAGCAACCGCAGTTTTAGGAAGAGTTGATTTGTTTCAGATAATCTACCCATGAATAAAGAAAATAGAGGCCGTCCGGAAAGTCATTAACAGACTTACAGGATAGCCTCTATTTGTATTCTATTTAGATTTTAATAAACGTAGACTGTTTAGGATGACTAATATGGTACTGCCTTCATGACCGATTACACCGAATGGTAGGTCGAGAGCCTGAAAAAAGTTTGATACAACTAAAATCATAATAACAGAAATTGAAAAGATAACATTTTGGCGAATGATTCGGTTCATTCGTTTGGATAATTGAATGGCTTCTGCTATTTTTGGCAAGTCGTTTTTCATGAGAACAATATCAGCTGTATCAAGAGCCACATCAGATCCTTCACCCATGGCAATTCCGACAGAAGCAGTAGCTAACGCAGGCGCATCATTAATGCCATCCCCTACCATGGCAACGGTAGTATATTTCTCTCTAAGTTTTTTAACTTCTTCTACCTTGTGTTCAGGTAAACATCCAGCAACAAACCCTGATAAATGGCTTTCTTTGGCGATTACCTTAGCAGTGTGCTCGTTATCTCCAGTCAGCATGCATGTGTATACATCCAGTTCCTTCAATGCTTCGAGAGCATCGGCAGTCTCTTTACGAATGATATCTTTTAATGCAATTATTCCTGCGATCCCTTTCTCATTTTTTACATAGGATAATGTTTTCCCTTCAGACATTAATTCAAGTGCCGCTCCATTCTTAAATGACATGGCGGCTTCATCGCCTACAAAATCCTTCTTCCCAATCTTCCAGTAGTGTCCATTTGCGTGTCCTTGAACACCAAATCCGGATATTTCTTCAGAATCTATGCGCGGCATGGTCTGTGAATAAAGCTGTTCAACATACTTAACAATGGATTGTCCTAGTGGATGATTCGAATTCTGTTCAATGGAAGCTACACTTAATAAAAATTCTTTTTGATCGATGTCATCGCGGATTAAAATATCCGTCACAACGGGTTTCCCCTGGGTTAGTGTCCCTGTTTTATCGAAAGCAATGGCCTTTACATTGCCTAAGTTTTCTAGATGGATACCGCCTTTGAATAAAATCCCACTTTTAGCACCATTTGAAATCGCGGATAAAGTAGCCGGCATGATAGAAGCAACTAATGCACATGGAGAAGCTACCACTAACAAAACCATTGCCCGGTAGAAGGTCTCTGTCCAGGACCAATCCAGAACAAAATGTGGGAGAAACAACATAATTCCAACGACAACAAGAACAACTTTTACATACGTATCCTCAAATCTTTCGATAAATAATTGAGAAGGAGATTTTTCACTTTGCGCGTTTTGAACGAGTGTGATAATTTTTTGGAATAAAGTTTCACTGTTTGGTTTTGTAACCTTAACTTTTATGGTTCCATGTCCATTAACCGTCCCCGCAAATACTTCGTCCTGAATATATTTACTGACGGGAATCGATTCTCCGGTAATTGCAGCTTCATCAACAGCAGTCTCTCCAAATAAGATTTCTCCATCTGAGGGGATGCGTTCCCCAGGCTTAATCAAAATCAAATCTCCTACTTGCAAGGAAGATACCGGTACTATTTCTTCAGTGTTATCGACTATTCTCAAAGCCTGTTCAGGCTGCAAATCCATTAAGGAGGAAATTTCCTTGTGACTTTTATTCATCGTATACGTTTCAAGTGCACCGCTCAAAGAGAAAATAAAAATCAGGATTGCTCCCTCAGTCCAATATCCAATGATGGCTGACCCAATCGCTGCCAGGATCATCAAAAGCTCTACGTTCAATTTTCTCTCTTCAATCGTTTGGGTGATGCCTTCTTTAGCCTTGGCATAACCCCCGATTACATATGCCAGTATATAGACGATGGCGGATGCAGCATTCAAATCCTTTGTTGATAAAAGCCAGCCGCATAAAATCATAATTCCACTTAAACCGGCAGCCAGGAGCTCCCAATTGGACGAAAGTTTAGAGCCGAATTCTTTCCATCTATTATATTGGCTAGGTGAATTTTTTAAGTTTGATTTATTTAGTGCTGTTTCCATGTGAATAACCTCCTTGTAATTGAGAATAGATATCGTTAGTTGTCTTTTCTAATTGAGAATGATGTTCAAAATCATTAGGCATATAAAATAACGGATGCTGCCACAAATACTGTGACAGCAACATTTTTACTTCTTATTTATAATAATTATTATCTACATATTAGTATAACATGAGTCACTAAAGAAGTTAAGTGAATTTATTTGGAAAAGAAAAAATAGCAATTTTCTACCATGCTTATTTGTGAATAGGAGGAATATTAAATGAAGAGTGCTTGAAGGTACGGGCAATGGATAAAATATAGAGTCGATGATGGTATGGAGTAACAAAATCAAAGCGTAAATGAAAAAACCTCTGCTTACACAGAGGTTTGAATTTGGTCATTAATAGGGTTTCTTTTAAATCTGCTGAGAGCGATGAAAATCAGTAACAGGATAATACTGATTACCAGAAGGAAATTTCCATTAGGCAGATATTGAATGGCCAATCCGCCAAAAAATGGACCAGAGATGCTTCCAAGACTAAAGACTATTCCGCAAATAATATTGCCGGCAGGAAGCAATTGTGTAGGCAATAAATCGGTCATATAACTGATTCCTAAAGAGAAGGTGGAGCCGACCAGCATTCCTGCAATAAAGAAACAGATAAATAATCCCGTAACGGTTTGTTCTATTAAGGCAGCTGTTAAAAAGATGGCAAAACCGCTAAAAAGAACATATTGAAGAACGCGTTTCCTCCCTAAGGAGTCACTTAAAATTCCTAGTGGTATCTGTGTAATAATACTGCCGGCTGCAAAAGCAGGCAAGATGATGGAGACTTGTTGAACATCCATATTAATTCGTAATGCATAGATAGGGAAATTCCCGTTTAGGGATGCTTCCAAAAATCCATAACCAAAAGGAGGCAAGAACGCAACCCATGCATACTTGGCAACCTTTTTGAAACGATGTAAGGTACCGAAAACATTGGTTGTTTCCAGATCCTCATCTGGAAATTCATTTTTTAATAAAAAGACGGTCAACCAAGCAACAAGACTGATTGCTGATGCAACGATAAAGGGTAATGCCCGATTAACTTCAATTAAATTAGTCAGTAATGGCCCTACTGCGAAACCTATACCGAAGGATAAGCCATAAATGGATATATTTCTGCCTCTCTTGTTTGCTGGAGTAAAGGCAGTGATCCAAGTCTGGGTAGTGAAATGTAAGGTGTGGTCTCCAATTCCGATAATCATACGGAGAATGAACCAAAACCAGAAAGAATCTAGAATCGGAAATAACAGAAACGCAATAATCACCGACAGTCCGCCGAAAAAAATCAGGGGTTTATAACCAAATTTTCGTAAAGGAATTTCCATGAAAGGTGAGATTAATAATATTCCCAGATATAGTCCTGTAGCATTTAATCCGTTTAGACCGGAGCTTACTCCATCCTGTTCGAAAATAATGGCAATTAAGGGTAATAGCATTCCCTGTGAGAAACCTGACACGGCAACTAGAATAATAAGTGCAGAAAATCTTATTTTTTGATAGTTCATAATTATCTCCCCTATATCTATCTGCATCAATATTAGAGCTGTTTACACACTTTAGCAAGGAGATTTTGAGAGAGTAATCTAAAGGTATTTAGGAAATAAATGAATATATTTTGATTAGAAAGAAGGAATTTAAGGGATGGGACAAAAAATATTTTCTGTCATGTTAATGATTGGCCTGCCGGTATCCATAACCGGCTCCATTTTGCATTGGCCAAGTCTGCTCATGTTTGCTGTTTATTGTTTAACGATTATTGCCCTTGCAAGTTTTATGGGGAGGGCGACAGAAAGCTTAGCAATCATATCTGGACCGAGGATTGGAGGATTGCTAAATGCGACATTTGGAAATGCTGTTGAGCTGATTATCTCCATTTTTTCTCTTAAAGCGGGACTGGTGGGAATTGTATTGGCTTCTTTAACAGGAAGTGTCATCGGTAACTTATTATTAGTTGCTGGGGCTTCATTTTTCTTGGGGGGTATTAAGTACAAAAGGCAAAAATTTAATGTATTTGATGCCAGGCACAATGCAGGGCTACTAACATTCGGTGTATTAGTTGCCTTTATCATTCCAGAAGTATTTGCCGGAGAGATGGAAGAAAGTAACCAAATGGTCATGAGTACAGGCATATCCATTATCCTGATCTGTTTATATTTGGCTGCTTTATTCTTTAAACTGGTCACCCATCGCGGTGTCTATCAACGTAAGGAAGACTTGTCTTTTGCAGAGGAAGAAACTGAAGAAGCAGAGTGGAGCAAAAAATGGTCGATTATGGTCCTAGCTTTGGCAACGGTGGCAGTAGCCTATGTATCTGAGAATTTGGTACATACATTCGAAGACGTAGGGAATCAATTGGGCTGGTCTGAATTATTTATCGGGGTAATCATTGTAGCAATTGTCGGAAATGCAGCTGAGCATGCATCTGCCATTATTTTCGCTTACAAAAATAAAATGGACATTGCAGTTGAGATTGCTGTTGGTTCTACTTTACAGGTGGCCATGTTTGTAGCACCAGTACTTGTTCTGGTTTCTTTATTATTTGAAACGCAAATGCCACTTGTCTTTACGTTGCCTGAACTTGTGGCGATGGTGCTCTCTGTCTTTTTAATGATTGTAATCACGAATGATGGGGAAACAAACTGGTTTGAAGGACTCACCTTACTTGCTGCTTATTTAGTGATGGGGATAGGTTTCTTTTTATTATAATAAATAAAATAAAAAAAGACTCTGATCTACTATGGATTCAGAGTCTTTTTTATGTTTTTCCAATTTGCTTCATCATAAGTCATGTCTAACTAAATTCTAATCCTTCCAAAAATAAATTTATCTTTTCAAAGGTAGATATTTCTGTTTAAAACAGTCATGTTAGTTAGCCCTATAGGTCACATCCTTTATCTTTATTGTCCTGATTTGTGACGAAATCTACATTAAGTTTTCCGTGTGAGGATGGTTTCGATAAGCATTCCTCCCTGCAGTTATTCCGGCTGTTGATTTCGCCTCCTTTACGATATGTTGGTTTCATTATAGCACCCTTAAATAGTTTTGTAAATATTCCGACTTTTACAAAAATGTTACAAAAAAGGATTGGTTTGAAATGTAAAAATTCGACTAGTTTTACTGATCAACCATCTGTTAATTTTAGAGGATGGATGTTATAAAACAATCCGGGTATCTTGAATAGTTTTTTTGCTTAAGAGGGAAAATAAAGGCAAATCATTTTTTTTGTATGTAAGAAAGGAGCTTCAAGCATGAGAAAAAGTGCTTTTATCATGATCGTCATAGCCATGCTCGTTATTATTCCAACTCGACATAACTGGGCTGCCCCGAAAGAAGGAGCTAACCCTAAGGTTGAGGAAGCTAAGTATAAAATTCCGGAGTCCGTTTTATCGATCAATAAAGAAAATACGTATCCCAATTCAAGTCAAGATTCGCCAATGCTTGAGCCAAGTGAGTTATCCAAACAATTGCTTGAGTCCAGCAATGTTAAAATAGAAAATCCTGAATTAGTTCATATGCTTAATGAAACGAATATCGGTACCAATCCGGTTGCCTTCTGGTATAGAGCCACTGTTTACTTAGGTAAGTGGGCTTTAAATTATGAATCGATGGAAACCTCTCCAAACTGGGAGTATCAAAAAATCAATACGAATTTTTATGATAATCGTGGCGGGGATACAAATTTCCAAATTCATTATGTCCAAGAGACACAAAAAGTGGTGCGTGGAGGATTGACAGCAAAAGTACCTTCCAGTCAGGATATTCAAAAAATGATGCTGGCGAGAGCATCAGAAAAATCTAAACTGCCACTGGCATTTGAGACCATCATCGGTAGCGGTACAAAAAAAGATAGAGTATACAATATTCCTCCAATGAGACTTGGCTACCTTTATGGGTATGCGCCGGCAATAAACGAGAAGGGTAAAGTCACATATGGTGAGGTCTATTTAGTATTGAAAGGAAGTAAACGTGAGATTGTGGTAAGGAATGTAACCTCACAAGGAATTGGAGCCTGGATTCCTATCCAAGATCATGTTTCATTCCAGTTCAGAGCGGTCAACCGACCATACTAATTACCATTTAAGTCTGACAGCTTCAGCCGGTTTGGGTTGGAGCTTCTTGCTTTTGGGTAAAATAGAAAATGGTCAGTTGCGAAATAGGCTACTATCGTTTAGGATAATATTTATGATGAAAGGAGCCGGTTAGTTTGACAACACCGATTTATAATAAAGATGAACAAGTAAAATACTTAAAAGACCGACTTGAGTTATTTATGGAGGTTTTAGACCGAATTGAACCTGAAACAGCGGATATTGAAGATATTGACCGCCTAATTGAAATCGTGGATTCAATTGAGGAAAAGTTTCAAAGCTTTCAAAATCGACCTGAAACAGAACCTGGTAAAGAAGCATAAATAATAAATGTATAAGGCAAATCCGATATGATGAAGCGGATTTGCCTTTTTTATATTATGTCAGTAAAGCAAACATTCACTGTGCTGCATAAATTCACTTACTCTGATTAAAACTATCTTTATCAAAAGTATATTCAGGAGGGAAAACAGTGAAAAAATGGCTTATTACCGGATTATCTGCCATCATGCTTTCGGGGACATTCCTGGGCGTTGCTGAGGCGATTTCCAACGTACAGTATGGTTGGGGCTTTAATAAAGGAAAGAATGAACAACCTGCTGATGCAGGGCCTAAATATAATGCAATCGTTGAAAAATATGGTGCTGTTTATAAAGTTAACACGACAAAGAAAGAGATTTACTTAACGTTTGATAATGGCTATGAAAATGGATATACGGAGAAGGTATTGGATGTACTGAAAGAACATAAAGTTCCGGCTACCTTTTTTGTTACAGGTCATTATTTAAATACAGCTGAATCGTTAGTAAAAAGAATGGTGAAGGAAGGGCATATAGTTGGCAATCATTCATGGAGCCATCCCAATTTCACACAGGTATCGGATGATAAAATAGCTGATGAACTGGAACGGGTGAAGAAGAAGACAGAGGAATTAACAGGGCAAAAGGATATGTCCTATATCAGACCGCCACGAGGAGTATTTAGTGAACGAACTTTACAGGTGGCAAATGATCTGGGCTATAAACATATTTTATGGTCGGTTGCCTTTCTTGATTGGGATGTGAATCGTCAGCAGGGCTGGAAGCATTCCTATGATCAAATTATGGCTCAAATTCATCCCGGTGCCATTTTGCTCCTGCATTCTGTGTCTAAGGACAATGCAGAAGCCCTTGGCCAGGTGATTACAGATTTAAAAAAGAGAGGGTATACTTTTAAAAGCTTGGATGATATGAACTGTGAAAAACCACAGAAGGCACCACAAAAACAGAAAATAGACATAAAGATGTAATATACTTAAATAAAAAACCGCTTACGTATAATAAGCGGTTTTTAGTATTGATATTGAAGAAGTACATGATTGTTGGAAAGAAGTAGATGATGTAAATAACAATGACCAACTTAATCGAAAAATAGTTAAGATTGAGGAGTGTAAACGATACAGCCAATTTTACTGGAGTGGTCCTGGACAAAGACATCTGCTGAATACTTGCGCAATATCCAAAGAATGATTAGGTCCCCTAATGATCCGATGGTCATAAACAAGCCAATAAAAAACCAATAATCATTTCCGTTTAAAAATGCATAAATTAATGGCACGATTCCGAGGACAATCGGTAATAAAACACTGATCCTATAAGCTTTGATCCTGATTGGTATTTTGCAATGGGCATAAGGCGTTAGATATTTCCATAAAACACCCAGTTTAACCTCATTTAGTTTGGCTCTTCCGGAAAATATGTAACCAACTAGATGCAGTAATTCATGCATGAAAATTAGGAGTATATATCCAACAGCCAGTTCAATTAAAAACGATAGTTCAAACTCACCGATTCCCCAAATGAACCAATAAGGGATAAGAAATCCTGCCATAAGAGTAAAAGTACTGATCAAGATCGGTTTATTTAAATCTTCCATTTCACGAGTTTCATCTATTATATGATATGATTTCAAAGAATCAGCCAGCATCGGAAAACCTCCAGTTATAGATTACTATCAGTTTATCATATAAAAAGGATAAATTTAGTAATTCTTAAGGGATACAGCTATCTTGTCTCACTAGTATAGATCAATCTCTATAAGCTATAATGGATGGTAGAATGATCAATGAATGGAGGAGGGAATTTATGCTTAAGAAAGCAAGCTCTCTTTTAAAGAAGTATTTTGGTTATGATTCTTTTCGCAATGGACAAGCCAAAATTATTGAGCAGGTGCTACAAGGAATCGATACACTTGGAATTATGCCGACAGGCGGAGGTAAATCAATTTGTTATCAAATCCCGGCGATGATAATACCGGGCGTTACCCTCGTTATATCTCCATTAATCTCTCTCATGAAGGACCAGGTAGATTCACTGGACCAGGCCGGAATACCAGCCACCTTTATTAATAGTTCCCTAACCGCGAGTGAAGTAAATGACCGTCTGTATGATATCCAGCAAGGGGCTTATAAGCTTTTATATCTGGCGCCTGAAAGACTGGAATCTCATGGCTTTATTGAGGATATCCGTCAATTGCCGGTTGGATTAATTGCTGTAGATGAAGCTCACTGTATATCACAATGGGGTCATGATTTCCGCCCGAGTTATTTACGTATCCAATCATTAGCCGAACAATTGAATTCCAATCCGGTTGTCCTTGCCCTGACAGCGACAGCTACACCGAGGGTGCAGGCAGATATTCGCCAGTCCTTGAATATTGAGGATTCACATACCGTTATAACTGGATTTGAACGTGAGAATTTAAGCTTCCAGGTCGTGAAAGGACAAAATAAGCAAAAATATATTGATGCATATGTAGGGAAAAATAATCAGGAATCGGGGATTATTTATTGTGCCACCCGAAAAACAGTGGACCATTTATATGAACGTCTCCAACAAAAAGGTATAACAGTTGGGAGATATCATGCGGGTTTATCAAGTATAGAACGTGAAGCAGAGCAAAACAGATTTCTAAGTGATGAAATTACTGTCATGGTTGCAACGAATGCGTTTGGGATGGGGATAGATAAATCAAATGTACGATATGTGATTCATGCTCAAATGCCTAAAAATATGGAAAGTTACTATCAGGAGGCAGGCCGTGCCGGACGTGATGGCTTGCCGAGCGAATGCATATTGCTTCAATCTGAACAGGACGTTCAGGTCCAGCGCTTTTTGATTGATCAATCATTTGGTGATGAAAACCATAAAAATCAAGAGTTGCAAAAGCTGTATCAAATGCGTGACTATTGCCATACACAAGGCTGTCTGCAGGCCTATATTCTGCATTACTTTGGTGAGCAGGAGGCAGATGACTGCGGGCGGTGCTCTAACTGTCTGGATGAACGAAGTGCGAAGGATGTGACAAAAGATGCCCAAATGGTCTTATCCTGTATAATCCGAACTGGCGAACGTTTTGGAAAAACAATGATTGCCCAAGTGTTAACTGGCTCATCCAATAAGAAATTGCTTGAACAAAACTTTCAATCCTTATCAACGTATGGGTTAATGAAAAATCAATCAACTAAAGAGGTCGCTGAACTGGTTGATTTTCTAACATCTGAGCAATTAATTGGGATTACGGGTGGGCAATATCCGCTTTTATATGTCACAGCTGCCGGCAAAGAAGTGTTGCTCGGGAAACGTACGGTAATGAGAAAAGAAGCTGTGCGGATCACCGCTATTTCAACAGATGATCCTTTATTTGAAGTGCTGCGTAATTTGCGAAAACAAATTGCAGGAGAGGAAAAAGTGCCTCCATATTTGATATTCTCCGACCAAGCTTTGAGGGATATGTGTGTTAAACAACCGCAAACCACAGATGACTTCCTTGAGGTGAAGGGAGTCGGTGCTCAAAAGACAGATAAATATGGTGAGCGATTTGTGGAAGTGATCACAGCGTTTTTAAAGGAAAATGATTATGAAGTACCAATTGTAGAACAAGAGGGAAAAATGCCTGCGGTGAAAAAATCCAAGGCGGGTACTGCCAACTCACATATGGGTACGTATGAACTATATAAACAGGGGCATACGCTGAAGGAGATTGCGAAAGAAAGAGATTTATCCTCCCAAACAGTAGAAAGACATCTATTCCGATGTGCAGAAGATGGATTACCGCTGGATTGGGACTATTTCTTCTCACCTGAGGAGGAGATCCAGATTCTACAGGCAATTGAGGAAGTGGGTAATGAATTTTTAAAGCCAATAAAAGAGCACCTTCCTAATGAAATCAGCTACAGTGCGATTAAGGCGGTAATAACAAAGAAGAACATGGATACGGCTCCGATTTGATGGGCCGTTTTCCTATGTACCCATATAGCAGCAAAACCTGTTATAATAACGGGACTAGTCCAAGAAGGAGTGATAATGATGTGGAAAGAAACCATTCATGTAGAAGCTCCCTATGATTTTGACCTGGTATTGGAGAGGATTGGTCTTGATCCTTTGTATGAAATAGATTACCGTAATCGATTGATTCAGGTCCCTTTGCTGATTCATGGTAAGCCCAATGTTTATACCGTTCAAGCAGTCGGTACAGTAGATAAGCCGGCCTTTACGATCAACGGCAAAGAGGAACAAGTATTGGCAACAGATCGTTTAATGGAGATTTTTCAGTGGCATCTGCCACTTTCTGATATACATGCTCACTTTGGCGAGACGAAGCTCAATGATATTTTCACTCGCCATCGCGGTACTCCGCTTATTTTAGAATTCGACCTATATGGCTGTCTCGTGAAAAGTATTATCCATCAACAGCTGAATATGGCATTTGCTCAAAAACTAACGAAGGATTTTGTCACATCCTATGGGTTTCAGAAGGACGGAGTATGGTTTTATCCCTCTCCAGAGACAACCGCAGCTCTCACAGTAGATGAGTTAAAAGGAATGAAATTCAGCGGCAGAAAAGCAGAATATGTCATCGGCCTTTCAGAAAAGATTGCAAGCGGTGAACTCAAGTTGGAAGAGTTGCGCACAAGGACAGATGAAGAGATTATAGAAGAACTAACAAGAATTCGCGGTGTAGGAAGATGGACGGCTGAAAACTTCCTGTTATTTGGTCTTGGCCGCCCGAATTTATTTCCAAAAGCAGACATTGGCATTCAAAATGCCATAAAGCTGCTATATAACCTGGAACGAAAGCCAACAATGGAAGAGATGGAGCAATTCAGTAAGGAGTGGCATCCTTATTTAAGCTACGCCTCACTTTACTTATGGAGAAGTATTGAAAAACGGAGGAATATTGATGAACCAACAGGCAACATTAGTCCGTGAAGGACAAGAGATACTACTAACTATTAAACGCCTTGGCATAAATGGCGAGGGAGTCGGCTACTATAAACGTCAGGTTGTTTTTGTACCGGGTGCTCTGCCGGATGAAATTGTAGAAGTAAAGATTACGAAGGTCCATCCGAAGTACTCGGAAGGTCTTGTCAAAAAGATTAAAAAGGCATCGCCGCATCGAGTCGAAGCGCCATGTCCGGTTTATGACGTGTGTGGTGGATGCCAATTGCAGCATTTGGAATACAGCCAACAATTGAAGGAAAAGCGTGATATCGTTATTCAATCATTGGAGCGCCATAGCCAATACGATGCCAGCAATGTAGATATCCATCCAACAATTGGGATGGAGAATCCATGGAATTACCGCAATAAAAACCAATTCCAGGTTGGCACCAATGAGACTGGAGAGTTGATTGCCGGCCTTTATGCGGCAAATACTCATAACTTGATTGATATTCCAAATTGTATCGTTCAGCATGAAGCAACGAACAAGGTTACTCGTACAGTCTTGGATATTTTGCAGGAATTTGGATTACCATCCTATGATGAGAAAAAGAAAAGCGGAATTGTTAAAACGGTCGTAACCCGAGTTGGCTTCTCTTCAGATCAAGTCCAAGTGGTGATTATCACCATTTCTGAAAAGCTTCCTAAGAAGCGCCAAATCATAGAAGAAATCAACAAGCGACTACCAGAAGTCGTTTCCATTGTTCAAAACGTGAATAAAGAACAGACTCCGCTTGTATTCGGTGAAAAGACGATTCATCTGTGGGGAGAGGAAGCGATTGAAGAAGAGCTTGGAGATTTATCCTATGAGCTATCTGCACGTACCTTCTTCCAGTTGAACCCGGTACAAACCGTTAAACTCTATGATGAAGTGAAAAAAGCAGCTCGCCTTCATGGTCATGAACGTGTAGTAGATGCTTATTGCGGAGTGGGAACGATTGGACTGTGGCTTGCGGATTTTTGTAAGGAAGTTAGGGGCATGGATGTCATTCCGGAATCAATTGAAGATGCCATTCAGAATGCTAAAAAGCATCATATGGATAATGTCAGCTTCGAAGTAGGGAAAGCAGAAGTTCTCATGCCTAAATGGCTGCGCGAAGGCTGGAAGCCAGATGTTGTTGTCGTCGATCCGCCAAGAAGCGGCTTGGATCATAAATTAATGGATGCGATCCTGCGCACACGCCCAAGAAAAATCGTCTATGTATCCTGTAACCCATCCACACTGGCCAAGGATCTGGACTACCTAAGCAAAAAATACAGACCGAAATATATCCAACCAGTGGACATGTTCCCACAAACCTCTCATATTGAGTGCGTTGTGGAGATTATGTTGAAGGTGTAACCATAAAATAAAGTTTTCCTAGACAAAATAAAGTTTTCCGATTCAGACTCGGTTTTCGGTAAAATAAAGTTTTCCGATTTCCGGGTCTTTTTCAATATCTACCCGGGTTCCATCTAATGCGAATCCGGGCTTTTTTCTGTGCTTATTCCCCTTTATTCAGCAGGGAAATTCCCGCTCCAATCCAGTCGTGATCCTACTCAAACCCTTGCCGCTACAGGCTTTTCCAATAGGTTTATCAGGCTTCTGTTCAATTGTAGACCGTAGGTCTCCCATACTTAATACCATCTCTTCCTGGTGCTCTACTGGCCTTCTCAAGCCCTATATATCTCCTTTATCTGTTTCGGAAAACTTTATTTTAACTCCCAAAAAACATGAAAAAAACGTGAAAAAACAGGCGGAAAAACGGTCATTTTTGAATCAAAATATGGCCAAATTGGGGGTTTAGTACGAAAACTTTATTTTAACTCGAACGTAGGAATGCGGGTTGGAGCAGGGTAATTTCGGAAAACTTTATTTTGATTACACATAGGAAAGAAAAGAAATGGCACAGGGTTTGTAATATTTAGTTCAAGATTACTGGAAAGGAGAAAAAGGATTAGAACTAAAGCTGATTGCTAGAGACGGGGTGCTTTATTATATCCCCTTATCTATTAAAGCTTCCATGTTGCTTCTGGACTTGTCTTGCATATATGAAAAAATTTATATGTAGCCTGGCAGGCAACCTTTTAAATCTCTGTTGCAGATAAAATTAAATCATAGAGTTAAAAAAATTAAAGAAATGAGGAATTATCTATGAATTCAAAAATGATAATTGAGGAGTATATAAGTAATGTACGGGAATCGATGGAGGTATCGAAAATTTTCCTCCTTGATCGTGAATGCAACCCGCTTGTCCTTATGGTACCAATGGCGGATAATCAAAACATGAAAAGCCAGATAAAGCGGTTGGGGAGATACTTTACGGAAAGGGGTACAGTTAAAATAGCTATTTTATCCGACATGGTGGATATGTACTTCTTCTCAGACTTTGAAAGTCAAGGTGTAATGGATACAACACCGTTCTACAAGATCCATTTGCCATCTTTCACTGATCAAGACAATAACTTTATGGAGCAGTTTCAACGAGAATATTTCTTAGATCACTTTCAAGAGCTTTATGCTAAGTGGAAGGAACAGTATACCTTTAAAATGAATGCTGTTTCCATGCTGTAAAGTCAGGACTTCTGCTAAAAGTAAATTGAAAAAAGAATATAAATTAAGGGATTTAATTATCCTAAATTCTATCAGGCTGGGTCCAATAGTGATCGAGTCTTTTTGTTTTCCTCAATATCTATCCACTCCCTTGTCCAAAATGGGTTACAGCATTTTCCTAATCCATAGGATTTCTGAGTGTGTTTCCTAACTGTAATGCCATATCCAAGGGCAGGTCTCATTTGGCAAAAGTTCTGTTAACACAGAAAAAGTTTTCTATTTCATTGAATTGGTATATCATAAGAGAACTAGATGCGGATTGTAAAATGGAATATGGGTTCAAAAACTAAAAAGGAGGAGTCACATGCTTGATTCCTTCTTAATGCAAGCCACTCAAACGATGATGGATAGGATAAATGAATTACGAGGAATAATTAATGAACGAATTGATAATACACGCTGATAAAGTAATAAGGTTTACTTCAGTAAAATTAGGTATATTATATTTGTTGAATAGATTCTCTTTAAAGACAAGAAAAGTAGGTGAACAAAGTGGGAAAATATCAATTGGATTCCAAAGGTAAGGTAGCTGTGACAAAGTTTCATGAAAAACAGACGCCTACCAAATTTGATAAAAAGCAGCAACTTGAAAAAATACGTGCGGAGTATTTGAAAAAGAAGCAAAAACAAACAGATAAATAATATAAATGAAAACATAGGAAGAATAAAATTTCGAAGAACCAATAGTAACTGTGGTAACAGGTTAAACTAACCTATTTGAATCCTTTTCTTGTCTACGGGGGCTTTAGCTGAATAACGATTTGTTCACTTTCATCTGTATGCATCTTTTTCAGTAACTAAGTCAACGATATCCCCGTAAGACGTGTTTCTCTATCGGTTTGCCTACAGCTCCCTTTTTTCCGAAAATGGAATAAACTCTTGGGATTTATCTCATCGTCGATCTAATCCTAATTATCCCTGCCTCTGCTCGATACCTTCATCATTTTCCAGGAGGGGAGTTATTGAAAGTGAGGAACTAAGAGTGGTTAGGGATTAGGGCGTTAGTTCTCAATTAAAATCTGTATTAGATTAGGCTGGGGGCGGTAATCCAGTCTTTTTTGTACCCATCTTTCATTCACTCTTTATTCCTAAAGGAGTGCCCAATCTATTCAGTTAAGTTCCAAACCGTATAAGAGGAAATGAATAGATGGCAATCGATTGATAAAATTTATTGTTTGAAATTACTCATTTTTTATAATCCATATTGTCCTATTTGAGGACAAAATGAAAAAATGTTTAGGTTGGGAATATCAAATAAAAATAACTGTAATCAGTTGAAGGAAATGGATTTTATACTTTTGTTCTATAGAATAAAAGGGTAGCACTTGATTGAAAAGACGTTTTAATTTACATCAGCTAATAGGATGAAAAAGTAATGCATTCACCCTTTCCTATTCTTCCCTGTTGTAGTTAATTTCTTCTTGCGTTGAAGAATCGCTTAAAATGAGGGTATAATAAAAAAGACAATCACCACTGCAAAAGTGATGGCTGTCACAAAAATGTTTTTGTGTAGTGTCACCTTTTCTGGCGGGTGAGGGTGGCAACAAATTCCACCAACATGAATAGAGATCATTGGCGATCCGAGTAGCAAGTATTGTAGTAAACGTTATACAGAACGTTGCTACGATGCTGCTTCTCGTTTTTTTCCCATGAACTGTTTTAAATAACTTATTCATTTAGTTCCGTCCTCATTATTTTCTCTCCATTGACTAAGGGATTCATCTATTCCTCTTAAAAATTCTTTTAACAGTTATCATCCTGACTGAACAAACCTTGTAATTACACTATTTAACATTAAGAGTTATTGGGTATGAAGTCCCTTTTTGCCTAAAGTCAAAACTAGGGAGAAGTCTACCGCTCGAATATGTAAAATACCTGTCCTTAAACCCCTAAGATTTACTAATTTTATTGCCAATAGTCAAAATACAGTACATTTTCTCCACCCAATTTTGCAGAAAGGGCAAAACATTTGACAAATTCTCAGCTCATTTCTGCATGTACCAGTGATTTTTATCAGTTATCGTCCCGTTTTATTGCCTAAAGTCAAAACTATGCATGAAACCTCCGCTCAAAAATGCAGAAAAGACAATCTGTAATCCACAGAAGAGTAAATATATTGTTTATAAAGATTGTTAGATATCTAATAAAATAGACTAAGAATCTAGCAGATTTGCTCGAACATACTAAGACATGAAAAAGATTATTTAATCTGGTTTTACATGTAGAATAAAGACAAACAATTAAAAGAAAATTTCCCTTCGTCAGTGAACAGCCTTCTGTATGTCACTAGATAATTCTCAAGCCTTAAACCCATTCATTTAGGTTTTCCTCTAAAAAGCTATTATTCATGAAAGATTGTCCATCATGTACCCCCATTAAAACACTATCTCAGTTTGTAAATAAAACTAGAGAAGGTCTGATTGGCGTACCATGATATGTGCTTTTTAAAGTGAATCCCCAATCCATGTTCTCATCAAGGAGGTTTTAATTATGAGTTTAGCAGAACAGCTACTCCAAAATCCAAGTACAGATTCAGAACGAGCCATTAAGGAATATTGCAGAAACAATCAAGATCAATCGGTAGAATTTCCATCGATGGTGCCCACATATGATTCCAAAAAACAGAAGGTCTATGGCTTTTATATACCAAGGGACATAGATGATTTATTGGAGGTGATGATTGGTGTTCCTAAAAATGTCTTGGATATAAATCTAAGGAACTATGGTTTCTCTGAACACCGTTTGTATGCTTATCAGAAATTAGGAATAACTGAGGGAAAAAAACGAAAAAGGAAAACCGTTAATTCTCCTTCAAAAATAAAATCCTCTTCCACTCACTTATCTGAACTGACAGATTTCTTCTCCTTTGCTTTTGATACAGAAGCCAATGCTTTTGTACACTTGTTGAATAAAGAAACAGGAGAGACATACTTCCAACCCATACAATCCCTAAAAGATAAAGTCAAGTTGCATTCAATCTTGCAATCGAACCGTTTTGGACAAAACGTAGACTTGATGTATTCCCTATCAACCTACAAAACAATGGGGAGTGCTACAGAGGACAACGTGTTCTTTATTCCTTTGATTCAGATAGATATCGATTTTTGCAAAATACAAAAATACAAAAACGAGAATCCCCAACAAGTTTGGCAACATATTCTTGAAAATGAGGTAGGGAACACAATTCCACATCCATCAGCAATCGAATATGGCCATCAACTAAGGCTGCTATATAAAATGAAGGACCTATACGTAAAAAAGGGTTCTGTCGGAGCAAAAAATGTAGCGAGGAGGATTTCAAAGGTATTTGCTAAACGGCTGTCCATGTACGGTGCAGAAGCTCAACCGATTACTTCACACGGAAGAATTCCTGGTAGTATCAATAGCAAGGATGGCAGTAAAGTTAAAGTAGAGGTATTTGGAAATGAATATGAGGTGGAAACCATAAAAGGGAAGTGGCTAGATTCTTTACCAGATTGGTATCCAGAGTGGAAATCAAAGCCAAAGAAAAAAGGTAAAGTAGTTTATCTCCGTAACACTTATACCCTCAACACAAACAGATTAAGAGACTTCTTCAAGATTGTCGACTATTTCAATGGTGACTTAGATGGTAGAAGGTTCTTATGCCTCCTCGTTCGATCACATGCTCTCTTGGCTGGATTTACACCTACGGAAGCAAAAGAAATGATGTTCGAACTGAATTCCCACTTTAAAACCCCACTAAAACAATCCCTCATTGACCAAGATACCCGGAATGTTGAAAGAAAGCAGTATTTATTCAAAACCGAAAAGATTTTAGAAAGGCTAGGTATTACCCCGGAGATGGAAGAAAAGATGCAACTGGAGACGATAATAAGTGGTAAAGAAAAAAAGAGAAGAAATAGAATGCAGAAAGTGAAGCAGTACAGAACAGAAATGTATGGGAATCCAAATATAAGTAAGCGGATATTGATTGAAGAGGAGAAAAAAAGAATAAGGAGACTGTTAGGCGAAGGGCTCAAGAAAAAGGATATATGCCGCGAATTAGGTATAAAGCCTAAGACATTGCAAAGACGAATAAAGGAGATGAAAAACGAAGGTCTACACATGTAGGCCTTTTTTTATGTTTCTTAGGTCCTTTTCGTAAACATTATTGTTAATGGCAAAAAAGATAGACAGATTTTCGCTGTCTCCTTGTTCCGCTAAAGCCTCTATTTGTTTAAGTGTATTCTTTCGCAAACTTAGTTGTTTATGATTGATTAGTTATCACAGGAATGCTGCCCCATTATTAAAAAGCACCTACTTTTTCAAAAGTACAAAAAAAGTGTAATTCGCCACAAATGGGAAATCACACTTTTTTTACTAACCATATGACTATATCTTTATTGTTTCTTTCTTTTTTATTTGAGTGGAAAATCCATCTATTCCTATTGAGCCATAGTGAACATCTAACTCTAAATTTTTCTTGATAATTGCTATAGGGAAGGAATCATTATCTTTAAGATTATGAATAAATTCTTCTGGCTCCATTTCAATTTCTATCTCATGTCCAACAAAAGAATATTCATAGGGAAGGATTTTATACATACCAATTAAAAAATTTAGTACTTTTGCTTGGAAAAGTACTAAATTTTCCTTCGACATCTCTTCCCATTCAATATTAAACAAGAATCCAAAGTAAGTATCTTCTTTAGTAATAGAAAGAGTTACCGCTTTATTTACATTAAGAAACTTACCTGAGACTTCAAACTCATTATAAAATCCAGTAAGGTATGATTCCTGAAGGACATTATCTTCGATTTTCTGTTCTACCCAATTCTCTCCATCAATGTCTTTGCTATATTTTACATTTGAAAAATCGCTACCATGTCGAATAAGAAAATCTTTCAAGGAGTTAATTGATTTAAATAATTTATTTTCTCTATCTAATACTATACCAATATTTAAGAATCCACCTGCACTCATGAAATCACCTCTTTATTATTAACTCCCCAACTCGTATAAAACTATTCTTTTGGGTTGTAGTAAGTTTATATCCAGTAATAAATGCACCGTTTTCTTTAAAAAATGCTGCAGTATTACCTTTTAGATGCATTATAACATAGCCAGATTGTCCACTATGTTTTGTTTTATAAATATGAGTTGATTTACTAACATGGTTTCTTAATGCTGTTTCAAATTTTGTTCTATTTGATTTACTGTAATTCCCCTTAACACCAAAATCAACTGCATGTTTAAATTTCTTTTGAAGTTGTGTAGCTTTGAAGCTCACATTCATTAATGATTTTAAAATTACGCTACGTGAATACATCTTAAAAACAACTTTAACAGATGTTCTTACTATAACACCTACAACTATTGCTGGTAAGATTGAAGCTTCTACTTCTTCAGAGTTTACGCTATACTCTTCGCCAGTTTGTTTATCTGTAAAAGTAGCTTTAAATGTATCATTATCTATATCTGTTACTTCTACATTAAATTCTTGGTTTATTTCTTCTCCCTCTTCATCTTTGTACGCTGTGTTTAAAGTCATCTCCTCAGACTCAATATCCATTTCAAGTTCGCTGTCAATCTCCAAATCTTCTGAGTCAAATGTTGTATCAATATTTATTGCCTCATCATCAATGCTAGATAACTGTATATCTATTTCATCAGTATACTCTAAGTTTAATTCATCATAAACTTCCTCTTTAACTTGTTCAAATTCAGCTTGATATAGTTCTAATTCTTCTATATTTTCGCTACCTGCAGTTTCTGCCCATGCTTTATAAGCAGGAAGATGTGTAAACACTAAAGCTACTGCTACTATTATGCTAATAATTTTTTTGAAATTCATTTACTTACCCCTTTTCATCGTATAGTTATAAGGCCGTTTCCATATTCTTCTTTTTTATTAAAATTATTCTTTACTAAACTATATTTGTTTAATTGGGTCAAAAAAGTGTTTATATTATGTTGGTATTCACTTTCATTTTTCAGCTCACCTAAAATCACTGAAACAACACCTGTTGCATGTGCCGTAGCAAATGAAGTACCGGTAAAAAAACTATATCCCCCATTTTTGTCTGTCGATAAAATATCTACACCAGGTGCAACATAATCAATCTTTCCTCTGGCTGCTGAGCTAGGTCTTTTATAATCTTCTTTAATTGAATTAATAGATAACACGTTTTCATATTTAGCTGGATAATTGACCCCAGTCCCATATGTATTGCCAGCTGCAGCCACTATTATAATTCCTGAAGAAATTGCCTTTTTAATAACTTTTTCGAGGGCCTTATTTTCCGAAACAACTCCGGAACTAATATTAATAATATCTACGTCTTCATTTATGCTCCAATCAATCCCAGCAATGAGGTGGTCAATAGTTCCCTTACCTTTTCGATCTAAAACTTTAACATCATATATTTCTACACCTGAACTATTTACACCTAGTACACCAATATCATTATTGTTTGCTCCGATAATTCCGGCAACAGCAGTACCATGCCCAAAGTCATCAACTATAGGCTTATTCGGAGATATGGAATTATATTGTTTTTTTATTAATCCAACTAAATCTTTATGTTGTTTGTTAATTCCACTATCCAAAATAGCGATCTTTACTTTACTATTCTCTTTTGGAAGTATTTTAGACGTAACGAGATTTACACCCCAAGGAATTACTTCTTTAACACTTAATTCTTGTAATAATGTATCCTCCTCATTATTACTATTAAAATCTTCTGCTTCATTATTATTAACTTTTAATTCTTCTTTTTGATAAAGAATAAAACTGATAGATAGTAAAATTATCCCTGTTATTATTACTCCTAAAACTACCTTTACTTTAACAATCCCACCTCATTTCAAAATTTTTCACTTAATGCTTATTTTTATTTCCGTCTTTAAGAGATGAGTTGTTATGCTTTTTTAAACATGGAAATCCCCCTTCGTTATTATTAAATATTACCTTTTATGGTAATATTATCTATTATAAAGGTAAATCGAACTATTTAACACTTTTTCTAATCAAATTTTAAATTATAGTTCGAAGAATTTTACTTCAACTAACCTGCCCTGTTAGTTGAAGAGCTAACTTTATTTAAACGTTTCTATTTAGAAGCAACAATTTATATAAAAACAGTCTTTGTTAATAGAGCTTTATTTCATTTGGTCACTTATAGTGCTAAGTTTTGTATTTTTAAAGTGGACATTTTTTTCTTCTTATATGGGGGAACTAATGTGGTACGACAGGGACACATAGGTATAACTAGCGTCATTATATGTATCTATGAGAATTAAATTTCTTAGGTGAAGAAAAAGGATCTAAGGGTCTGTATCTACTGCTCTTTTTGTTCGTCATTCCATTCCTCTATCCAATCTACATAATAAGAGACCATGGAGTCTTGTTTCATAATCGCGATTGCTCTATTTATGTATTGCTCATCAATGCTCTTGATTTTATTTCCATAATAAAAATAAAAGCCAACCTCTTCTTTAACTTCTTCTTTTTTGTGTTTAAACAGGTCGAAAACAGGGGCTTCAATAATATTGGGATTTGGATAATGTAAGAGTAGGAAATTGATCAGGAAAAAGATTCCTATTTTAAAATATAAAACTGTGACATAAAATCTCTATAATTGAATGCCCATGTTATTTATGACATAGAAAAAGACCGTACATAAGTACAGTCCTTTTTGCTAAGAAAACATTATATCTATAGCCTCTTTGAATTTTCTACAAATTTTTCTGAGATATCGTATATCTCCATGAATATATTCTTCGGTCATTACCTGATATCGATAATTAGATTCTTGATCCTCGTTTAATCCCTGAATTGCTGTTTTATATTGATTGATACCTTCTTCTAATGCAGAAATTTGAGCATCTTGGCTTAGACTTTTTGAGACATTAATAATGTAGGGTTCTATTGTACTTTCGATTGTCACATCATAATTTTCTCCGTTTGACATATGTACGCTTAATATATTGGGTTTACGAGCGACTCGTACATTAACATAATCATTACTTGCAATCATTTCATATGTTGAAGCGAAGAAATTTGGCTTTTCTTCAATTGCTAATCCTTCTCCTTCTAAGTGTGCTGCTAGTTCTTCCCCAGCTTTTCCTAAAAGATTAGAGTTTGCTAACTCAATTGAAGAATTCTTTATTCTTTCATACTCAGCATTAAAATTTTCTAACTCACTTTTGAGTTCCTTTAGTAGCTTTTCTTTACCAATATTCATAAAAACCCTCCACAAATTTAATGTGATGAAGGTCTTGATGCAAGAACTAATCTATAAGTTAGTTTCCCACAAAATATATCATAAAACAACAGCATCCTTCACTTTAGAGATCATTATTGCCCATTATGTTAACCTTAAATTCTAATTCATAAAAAGGGTAAAAAATATGGGTTATTTTGGAAGAATTAATCCCAAAGGTGTTATGATTTTTAGTACAATATAACTATAAAGGTATAAAGGGGAGATTGGGATGACAACGATTCGAAAAGCTGATTTCTACTACGGGTCCTTACTGTCGGTTTTTATCAATAACGGAATGGCCCCAGCGATTGTAGAACCAGGAGAAAACCGACGGGTTTATTCAGTCACAACTGATTTAGGGGAATATGAGATTTATACGAAATATGCCTCCATGCCTGGGGAACGAAAGAATAAACACACAAAGACCTGGACGTTTTCCTTTTCAATAGAAGAAATAGAGAGGATTAAACAGTACCAGGATAATGGGAAAAAATATGCCTTTGCATTTGTATGTGGGCAACATAATAAAATGCAAGATAGCGAGATTGCTATCTTAACACTAGAAGAAGCCAAAGACTGCCTTGACATTGATTTCCAAAGAGAAAGTCACCGGATAACTGTAAAGGCTGTAAAAGGAAAACGTGGACTCAGTGTTTATGGTACAGGCCGTGCTGACCAGTTAAATGGAAAAGATAATACCCTACGCATTAAACGAGTGGCTTTACCTATGATTGAAGGAAGAGTTACGACTGGTTAAACAAGAAACAGGTGCAAAAATTAGATAGGAGAAGTTATAAAAATGGTCGATAAACTTAGGGGGAGTTCGATCACTGTTTAGTATGCTTTGTGTAACAAACTCATTCGAATCCTATTTGCCATCGGCAAAAAGACGTTTGAATTTCTGGAAGAAAAAATGTTAAAGGATATCCCTCATAAAGTAAGTGGACAATTTATTCTTCTTATATGGGGGAGCTAATGTGGAACGACAGGAACACATAGGTATAACCAATATAAGTTAGGTGACCTATATGAGGAATACCACAGAGGATGAATCACGGTCTTATTGCTTGGGTATACTAGATGATTGTGTCTTCTTATCCCTTGTTATTGAACAAATCAAGTCATTCTAGTGTTGTTCCTTACCATATCGGGTCAGGCAGCAAACTATTTCATTCAGTACTATTGAGTAGAAAAGAAACGTCAATCTGTACTTATGCTTACCAATAGGACAAAGATAGACCGTGCTTTAAACTATAGATTTTACTTGGAGTATAAAGACATAATTTATGAAATTGTATAACAATTGTATTAGTAAAAACTTACCTATATATGGGTCAAAAGAGAGCACGTTTCAATTGAGAAGCATGCTTTTTTTATGTTATTGACTATAGTTGGTGAAAAATAATTTGATAACACCGTATGTCTATAGAGGGTTCTATGACTATTGTAAAAGGAAACTATTGGGGCAATATCATTCTGTAAATACGGTTCTGGCTGAAGGTATAGATGACTCAATATCCCTTTTGAGGCTATTTATGATCATATGAAAAGTAGTTTAATTGAAGACTTAATCTAATATGGGCCTGTATAGGCTATGATAAAAAGTTTTAAGGGAAAAGAGTTATATCTCCATCACTACTCGAGTAGTATACCAAGTATTTATGAAAAGCAGGAAACTATTCGTAGTTAAAAGAAGGAGGAATATAAAAATGGGCCAAGAGGAAAAGGTGACGGTTGATTTTGGGAATTTAGTTAGACAACTTAGACAAAAACAGTTTTATTCGTTAGAGGAATTGGCAGAGAGAGTTAATCTCTCTCCATCCTATATATGGAGGATTGAACAAGGCATGCGAGAAGCAACACTGGAAACAAAATTGAATATCCTGGTGAATGGATTTGGATATGAATATACTTTGTTGGAGAGCATCATTAAGGAATCAATAAGAGTAAAGAAGGCATAAAAATCATATGAGATATATAGAAAAGGCAGCAGAGGTATTATTGCTGTCTTTTTGATTATTTTATAAGCCGCAGTGTCAAGAGCATAGGTTGGAGTACCTTTAATTATAGGCTGTTTTCGCATAGATTGTTGCTCTTGAATAAAAGGATTCTTCTGCTTTTTGTCGAAATCATTATGGAAATAACAGGACAGATTAGTTCAATAAGAAATAGGCATCACTTTGCTGAAACACCTTGATAATCAAGAAAAGGGGATAATTATGAAATTTTGGCTTAAAGTACATGAAGATTATTATAGAAGGCCACCCGTCACTGAAGCTGAATTGGAAGAGGCTGAAAAGGAACTGGGACACAAGCTCCCTGAAACTTATCGTAAGCTGCTATTAGAACAAAATGGTGGGACTATTCGATTTAATGCTCTCCGTTTAAAAAAACGCCCCATAGAAGGAAACTTTTTTGTGGAATTTGGATACCTGTATGGAGTTGGAGAATGGCCCGGTATTTTAGATACAGCTTACATGACTGAAGAATGGAATTTACCTAAAGAACTTGTCTTATTAAAAGGAGATGGCCACACTTGGTTTGCTTTGGATTATAGGAATAATAGAGTTGAGCCTGCTGTTTCGTATATAGATACAGAAGAAAAATTAGATTTTATTTTAGCTGATAATTTTGACGAATTTATAAAGGACTTATACATCCAGAAAGAGGGCCTTTACCGCTTTAATCCTGACGAAGATGAGGATTACAAATTAGATGCGATGCCAGAAGATGAATTAATCTCTTTACTACAATCAGGGCATTTTACTAAAATCAAAAAAGCACTGGATAATTTATTCTATTACCCCAAAAATAGTATTACAGAAAACTATGTCCTAAATTTATTAAATGAAACCAATGAGAAGGTTCAAGATAAGATAGGATCATCTTTATTTCAATACATAAGCTTTCAAAGGATTAAATATGATCTTCCTATTGTAAATAAGATAATAGATGAGTTAAAGAAACACCCTAATGTTGCCCATTATGCGACTCTGATAACCGAATTTATTAAAGAAATGGAAGAGGCAAAAGAGGAGCAAATTTTTGATGATGATGATTATGAAGTAGTACCATATGAAGATGAATAATATAGAGGTAAAGAAGAATAAAAATATTTAAATAGTGAAATTGAAGTAAGAAGCCCTTAGGTAAATCTAGGGGCTTTTTCTTATAAATATTTTTAATGAACGGGGAGGATTGAATGGAAATGCACATCTTTATCGGAAATAAACAACAGCAATCAATAATTTTGTGGCCCCGGAAAAACAAATAGGACCTCCTGGTGCTGCACCATCATTTGGAGGTTCATTTTTAAAAGGTAAAGTGCCGAAAATTGTCACAAAAAAAGCAGGCTTGTCAGCTAATAAGCTTTTTCGAAATAGGAGTATTAGATTATATACATTTATCAGATTGATTTAAGATAATAACGATGCTGGTTTGTGAGTGTCTTCACTTAAACAAAAAGGGGCGTTGATCCAAGAAGGATTAATGCCTTTTTGTGTTGAATTTCTTATGGAAGTAAAGGGGCAGTTTAGCTCAAGAACGATATGGTATATTATGGTTAGTGAAATGATGATTGGGTTTATTAAACGTCATTAGAACATCTAAAAGGGAGGTTTTTATATGAATGGTAGCAAGCGATTTCAACTATACTTTGCTGGTTTCTTTGCTGTGTTTCCTATAACTTTTATCGTTAGTTCTATTTTGTGGAGAGCAGTAATTCTAAATAAAGAATTTGCAATGGTAGCAACAGATGCCTTCTCTATATTAGGTATATACTATTTAATCATTAGTATAATTTTTATATTTTTATATATGGAGAATATAAAGTCTTCAATATCCTAGAACTGAGAGTAAGACCGTCATTTTGACGCTTCTTCTTATTCCACAAACGGGGCAGTTTAGTCGAATAAATAAAATTAGAAAAAATCGAACCTTTAGTTTATTTTTATTCATATAATTATTATGACACTTGAAAGGTGGGTTTTTTATGTACAAAGAGAACGGTATAGAAGCTTATGAAGCACATAATCGAACTGAGTTATTAGCAGGTTTAGAGGTAAAATCTGAATATATCCTTATTAAAGGAGACTATTATAAAGACATAAGAAAGATTATGGATACTCATCCTCCAGAGAACGAAAGTATAGGAGTAGCCTTAGGAAGTGCAGGTGTGTTATCAATTCTTATTTATGCAATAAATGCAGTAAGAATTTCATTCAGTAAAGAAGATAAAACGGATAAAATAATTGACAGAAAGTTAAATTTATACAAAATTAAAAAGATTACAGATGACGGTTTATTATTGAGTTTAAAGCAGTTAGATTATTAGAAATTGCATATAGAGAACTATTTTGGATAGTTCTATGCGAATAAATACACTTAAACTATCGGGGGCATTGATCTAAGAAGGATTAATGCCTTTTTGTGTTGAACTTCTTATTGTAGAAACGGGGCAGGTTAGTGAAAGAAAAGAGGGGTAAATGTGTATAAACAAACACTATGTTTTATCCGTAGGAATGATGAAATTCTAATGCTTAACAGAGAACGTAAGCCAACATTAGGAATATGGAATGGTGTCGGTGGAAAAATGGAAGAAAATGAAACACCTTTAGAATGTGTAATTAGGGAAGTAAAAGAAGAAACAGATATTGATATTAGCAGAAGTGAAATTATTGATAAAGGGATAATTACTTGGGAAGTGGATAGCTCTTATACGGGTGGAATGTATGTTTATCTGATTTATATGGATGAAAATTTCATATATGAAACTCCAAAAAAAGTAGACGAAGGGATTCTCGATTGGAAGAAAATCCCTTGGATATTTGAAGACAAAAATTATGGTTTAGGAGAAATGATACCTCATTACTTGCCGAATATTTTAAACGATGAAAAGAAATATAATCATTTGTGTGTACTAGAAGATGCAAAATTAATTAACTATAAGGTTGATGAACTGGTTTCCAAGTAAGTTTTCATTCATTTATGCTCCTGTTGTTAGAACCGCAATCACAGTTATGATTACTACAAATGATAATGTGAACCAAAATATATTTTTAGTGTAGTTTTCACCATCATTAATTTTTTCAATAATTGAAATCAAGTTCAAACAAAAAACAACACCCCAAATTGGTAGTGTTAGGAATCCGAATATTGCGTAATAATTTAAAATGTGAATTACTCCCTCCAAAAAAATTAGTATTATAATAAAATCTATTTTACCAAAATTACGAAATAATGGTTAGTATTTTGGCAAAGGGAGGTTCATCTCTTTTTATTATGCAGTTAAAGGGGCAGCATTCCTGTAATGAATGAAGAGTGTGGAGTAAGTTTGTGAAGAAACGTACTTAAACTAATAGGGGGCGTTAGTTCAATAGCGGAGACAGCAAAAGCTCTCTCTTTTTTATTAAGCCATTAGCAACAATCTTTACGAACAGAGCCATAGAAAAATAGTTAGATGATCTATCTATACCATTATCTTGTATCCTAGAACGTCTTCTTTCTCCTATGTAACCATAAAATAAAGTTTTCCGATTCAGACTCGGTTTGCTTTTTTGTTTGATTCCTTAATGTATAAACGGGGAAGGTTAGCGGAAGAAGGATTTTTATTGATTAGCAGAGAATGGTAATATATCTGTTATTGCAGGAGGAATTTTAATATCGGTAAGTATAGTAGTTGGTGCTTTTTTAATCTCCGGTTCTACTACTACAAATAATGGAGATAATGTATTAACAGCGACAAGTGTGCTTACTATGGATGAACTAGCAGAATATTTATCTGTAAGCACTAAAGACATAGAAGAAATCATTGAAAAAGAAGAAAGCGTCAGTGAACAGTTATGAAATCTACCAATACATTCCTTATATATCTATTTCGGGTGAAAATCGTTTTGTGAAAAAAGAAATAGACAAATGGCTAGAATATCAATCGCATTAAACTCGATGACACACTCGAGTATATTCGCAAGGAGGAAGAGCTATAATGAATGTCAAAAAAATATATCCCGAAGAAGGATGACATCAAAGAAAAACAAATATTTAAATTGGTTTGAGGATAAATATGGTAAACCAATAGAGGTGAAACCTAGGTACATTATATTCGACCTCGTGTATATTAGGAGAATATAAAATTAATATTTAATTTGATTCCACTGAAAAAGTCGTTCCATACAGGAACGGTCAATGTTTGGTAGAGGCACTATTGATTAGAAAGGACCAATGAATTTGAAACCATTAGATACATTAAAACAACGGTTAAATGATGGTCAATTGTTGATTCAAAAAGAAGATGGAGAGGTGTTAAATGCCTCGTTTAGCTTAAATCCGCCGGCTACCGATTCCGAAATAAAAAAGCTACCAGATTTTGCTCCGAGAGCGTTAAAAGAGTTTTTTATGCAGCATAATGGAGCCACTCTCTTTCAATTTGAAGAAGGTGATGGCACTACCTTATTTTCTATTGAGGAAATTGATGAACATAAGGACTTATGGGAGTGTCCAGATAACTTTATTCCTGTGGGTGTTGGAATGGACGGTATAGAAATTGTCTGTGATGTGAATGCGATTTGGAGAGCGGCACGAACAAGATGTGGATAGGAGAAGCTCTGAATTATGAGGACGGGGAGCTTGTTAAATTCCCGTTTGGGTTTGCTTCATTTTTAGATTATTTCATCGTGGCTCAAGGCACATCTTTTTGGGAATGGTTTGTAAGAGAAGGCGAATGAATCTAAACTAAATAGAAGAATGAAGGAAAGCCGTTAATTAAATCAGCGGCTTTTATCGTGTGTGGTGAATCAAAAAAAGCCCACCAAATGGCAGGTTCCTGGTTTTTAGAGTGGACATTTTCTCTTCTTATATGGGAGAGCTAATGTGGGACGACAGGGGCACATAGGTAGACTATTTAAGGAAAATCACATAAGAATCATTTACTTGTCATTTTGCCCAATGTCCTTTTATCTTTTACTTTTAATCCTATCGAGTCTTTCTAGGGTTTTTCCTAACCATATAACGTTAGTTAGCAACTCTTTACCTGATTCCTTCATTCAGAATCAACGTAATTGATAAATATATCTGAATATAATAACTTTTATTAATAATCATTTTTTAAAATGGATGTTGGGAGGAATGCTCATCGTGGATTTCAATAATCGTGTAGATATGATTAAAGCATTAAATAAGAGTGTAGTTCCTTATTTAAGAGAATATGGTTTTAAAGGGTCATTTCCACATTTCAGAAGGCAAAATGAAGAAAAAATTGACTTAATTACTTTCCAATTTAATCGTTATGGTGGATCTTTTGTTGTAGAGCTTGCTATTTGTCCAAAAGAGGGTGTAACGATGAGCTGTGGGAAAGAAGTACCGCCAAATAAAGTAACTGCACATGATGTAAATGACCGATATAGACTCAAAGAGGATAAAGATGAATATGAAACCTGGTTTGATTATGAGAATGCGCAGTGTGAAGAATATCTTAACTTAGTTGCATTAAAAGTGAAGAATTTATTACATGTATCAGACTATAATTGGATTAAAAATCTATATAAATCTTAATAACTACTTTATTTTTAGGAACTGTCTAATTTACCAATGATTATGAACCTTTTTAGTACATAATGAGCCAGATTTTATGGGATATAAATAATACTGATACAGAACTAACAATAATAATGGTGGTGTTTTATTGAAAAAGGATTTAACCAAAGTTATAGTTGTGTTTGCTGTAGCAGTAATTCTTATTTTATTAATTCCTTATCTATTCCAATGGGCCATGTAGCATAATATTCAAATTTAAAGAGCGTTAACTTTACCATTTTGAATTGTTTCTCTTTGACTGATCTGTCTGTGCAGGTTGGTTTTTTTATTTGCAGTAAAAAATAGCAATGCCGGTTATTGTGGCTATAGTTAGTGCTTTATTAATGCTTTTAGGATACAGGTTTCAAATTCTAAACTACCTATCTTTCTATGATATTTATTATAGCGAAATAACCCCAAAATCGTGAAAATGTGTAAATGAAATTCCCACGAAATTCAAATGATTTTTATCCTACTTTGATAGCGATATCCTAGAAATACGCAATATTCCTAGAATTGAATGTTCTATTTTTTGAAATCAGCATTTATAAGATGGATTCTTATAAATAAGCCCAAAGTCTCTATAAACAAAAAAAGTTCCGTCGATATAGTTAATAAGTACTTCGCTCCATAGTAATAGGGCAAAGATGACAAATCTTATTAGATTCATTTATATTTCTTTGCTATCTGTTCAGGATGTGCTGTTAATTATTAACTACGAGTATGATTACATATCGCTAAAACTTACATAAAAAGGGGCAAATCAATATGAAATCGTATATAGCTTTCTTGAATCGATTGGGTTTAAAAACGAACCTGATTATCGGATTTATATTAGTATTTATAATGGTTAATTTCACTACCGGGTACAGTCACTTTGCATTTGAAAGTATTAATAGCAAAATGGAAAATGTGTTAGATGAGCAGCTAAATTTGCTAGTCTTAGATGAAAAAATAGTCGTAAATATGACAGAGAGAACGAGCCTTCTGCAATCATATCTGATATCGAATGATGAGAAATTTCGCAAGGAATTTGAATCTGGTGTAGAAGACAGTATTTCTCTGGAAAATCAACTGCTGGAATCAAGTAAATCAGATAAGATAAAAGAACTTTTAGATAGAAAAGTTGAATGGGGTACGTTAACAGATCAAGTATTCCAGGAAATAGACAATAATAATAAAGAAAAAGCGGTTGAAATTTTAACAACCCAGGTTCAACCATTAGAAAGTGAACTAATTAGCGGCTTTAAAGAGGTGGCCGATAATCGTGAAAAAGAAATTAACAAGATAGGTAACGATATAATTGGGTATGGAGAAAATGCCAACATGGTCGGAATAATTGTATCCGTAGTGATTTTACTTACAATTATTGTGATTGCCTATATTACGATTAAGCTGACTCTGGGACCAATCAGAAAAGTAGTGGAGAAAGTGAAGATAATAAGTACAGGTAATTTAACATCTGACCCGATTGTGGTTGTATCAAAAGAAGAAGTTGGTCAATTGGGATTAGCTATCAATGAATTGCAAAAAGAGCTGAAAAGTATTTTAGGTAAGATTTCAGGCGTATCAGAAACGGTTGCCAGTCACAGTGAAGAACTGACTCAATCAGCGTTAGAGGTATCTTCTGGTTCTGAACAAATCTCTGCTACCATGCAAGAGTTGTCCTCCGGTTCTGAACAATTAGCTGCTAAATCTAGCGAAATCGCAAGTATCACGAATACATTTGCAATCAAAGTAGAAGAAGCAGATCAATATGGTAAAGAAATTGAAACCTCTTCTAAAGAAGTTTTACTTATGACAAATAGCGGAACGCAATTAATGGAAGAATCTAGTCAACAGATGGAAAACATCAATGCGGTTGTAAATGATGCTGTTGTGAAAATGGAAGCCCTGCACGAAAAATCGCTGGAAATTTCTCAACTTGTAGTAGTCATCAACAATGTTGCAGAACAAACAAACCTACTTTCCTTGAATGCGTCGATTGAAGCAGCTAGAGCAGGAGAAGCGGGTAGAGGATTTGCAGTTGTAGCCGATGAAGTGAAAAAATTGGCTGGTCAAACCGCTTTATCTGTAAAAGACATTACTTTTATAGTAGAAGAGATTCAAAGACAATTTGGGGACCTGGTAATTTCCCTATCTAAGGGTTCTGAAGAAGTAGTAAAAGGTACTTCACAAATCGAAGAAACACATAATACTTTTAAAGAGATCAACATAGCTGTTGCATCAATGGTTGAAGGAATTCAAGGTATTTCTTCTAACTTAACAGAAGTCGTATCTGACAGTTTAAATATGAATCAATCCATTCAGGATATGGCAGCTATTAGCCAGGAATCCTCTGCTGGAATTGAAGAAACAGCTGCAGCTACCGAGCAAACTGGCCATACTATGGAAGAAGTAAAAGATAGTGCTGAACAATTGGCTAGATTGGGAGAAGAGTTAAACGACTTAGTGAGCAACTTCAAACTTTAATCAGTATCCATTTAAAATCAAAATCGAGAGTAGATCTATAACCGATCTGCTCTTTTGTCATTTTGACTTACTAATTCTTCCTCATTTTTAACCCTACGCTTAAACCAAAAAAGCTTATAAGTAAAAACTTCAATAAAAGGTCAAAACAGAGGTTTTGAAGCAAAAATTTCGAGCGGTGAAAGGGGTTTGAAGGAGGATTTTATAAAGTTTATCAAAACTTATTCACTTAAACATCGGAACCTTCTGAGTGTTTAGGTGAATCTATTTCGTTACTTATGGATGTAAGTTTGTTAGTCTAAAAAATTCAGGGTTTGCTTTCATCATTTTTAAATCCTTTTCAGATTGAAAATAGATATCTTCATCATTCCCATAATGGACTTGGATGTTAAATTTCCCTTAATTCATAACACTTGTTTTCTCTCTTGAGGTATCTCCTCTTTGTATGAATCCAGTGAATGATTAATAAGCGACGTTATTTCTTTTAGCTTCGACGTATTGGTAATTTTAGAACAGCTTTCATCATCGGCATACTTGGTGATTCATCAATCCACGTCTCTAATTTATCTATGTCCCGTTTATCGAACATTACGTATGTTTCCTTCGAGTCTTTATCATACCCAATATTCATATGTAATTCTCCGTCGAACCCTTCCTTCAACCAGGAAAACGAAATATTATTCCAATCATCTCCTCGCTCTTTGTCATCACCGTTTGAATATTCTACTATCCATCCATTTTCAGATAGCTTTTTCAAGTAAAATTCATAAATCTCCTTGCTATGATTTCCCTTTATATAATAGTAGTTTCTGTCTGGTTTTAACCCTTCATATAAGGGAATGTCTTTTTCATTCTCTGGAATGATAGTCATGCCAACATACGTGTCATCTGTGACCTTTTGGTATGTAAACCATGCCCCAAAAAGAATGAAGATGATAAATCCAATCCATAAAATTCTCTTTTTTTTCATGTTATCCTCCTTCAAAGAAGCCTCGTTAGCTCCTGGAGTATTCTTAAATTAATAAATTGACCAATCTAGTAAAGTATACAATCAATGTAACAAATAGCTTTTTATCATTTCGCGCAATCGATTGTGGTTAATAGAAATAATAATACAGTTTTACCAGTCACCAGAATCTATAGTAAGCACTTGGACAGGAATGTGTTTGATAAAATCTTTTAATCTTATTTCAAAATAATCCTCTATGTCCTGCTTTAATTTCTCCTCTAATAGAATAAATTCCTTTACGATATAGTCTAAAACAAAAACATTATATAAATCTTGTTCTGCCCAGATTGATTTTACTCTGGCCATATTGGAAAAAGGGATTAATGAAAGAATAGCCCCATCCTCATATTCAGCATATTCGATCGTATAATAATGGAATTCGGGTACATGATTCCCCGTGATTTCCTCTTTCCAGCTATACAATGCTTTATAGAATTCGAGTATAGCCAGTTCTTTTTCAAAGTATAATTCATTGTTAATTTTTATTGTAAATGTGGCATCTACAGCTAATAGGGCAGGAACATCCCTTTTATGCTTTTTTGAAATGATTCCTTTATCTACTACAAAATTGTATTCAAACTTTATTTCGTTTGAAATACGGTCCATGTCTCCGTCATCCTATCTCTATTCTAATTTTGTCCTTTCTTAAAATGCTGGAGGCTATTTTAAGTTATATATAATAGAATTCGACATAAAGTTTATAAATCTTTCTTTTGTGTTCTAAATTTAATCCATTATTCTTTCCCGGTTATCTAAATGAACGCTTAGAAAAGAAATTACTAAATCACAACTGCAGCCCTATATGGTATTATTTAGGAAATGAGATAAGGAGTGAAAAGTCCTATGAAAAAAGATGTATTAATGGCTTGGGGTTCAGAGGTTAAAAGAGAGTTATTTTCCGACCGTTTAATAGCAGATACAAATTTAGCAGAATTGTATCGATACAAAAACAAACAAGTCCTAGGTGAACATTATGACAATTGAAACGAAAGGAAGCCAACTGCATCTTCGAACCTATGTAAATGATTATGGTGAAGTACTGAATCAAGAAATCTTTTCTCACTCTCCCTCCCTTTTGGCATTTGTAAAAGAAGAACAAAAGATTGACTGGAAATCCCCTCTTGCCCATGAAAGCTACAAAGAATACCAGGATGACTTTTTAAAGTTTTACTACGATGAGGATGACAAGTTGCTCACAGCCAACAAGATATTACGAGCCTGTTGGCCGAAAAACGGTCCTGTCTGGGATGGAATAGGGACAGTGGAAGGTAGCCGCCAAAAGGGATTGATTTTGGTGGAAGCCAAGGCCCATCGTCGTGAAACTCACTCCAAGATAAAAGCTACTTCCTTACAAAGTATCGCTAAAATCACTGAAACCCTCACGGTCACACAAAAGAAATTCGGATCCACTACATCTATAACTCCTTGGTTGAACGAATATTATCAGTTGGCGAATCGCTTAGCTTATTTACAAATCCTAAATCAAGAACTTCAAATTCCTACATGGCTGGTGCTTGTACAATTTATCAACGACAGTGACCACATTGCCACCTCTAAAGAGGAGTTTATTGCTCACTATCAACAAGTATTCCATACATTAGGGATAGACCATGCTGCCTCATTATTATCTAATTTAGTCATCTTGTATCTTCCTGTAATATCAGTCAAACAGAATTTAGATCAATAAACATATGAGTGCTAAGGGAGGAACTGTTTATGAACATACCTACAGCCTATGCACACTATCAAAAGAGAGGAAATTATATTTACCGCACATCGACATACATTCAGTGGGGAGATTCAGAGCAATCAATAGGAGCTTGTCTTTTATGTAATCCTGGATCAGCAGAATTAGGGGGTGAGTTGGCAGCAGAATTGCATAGAGAAGGGAAAGCTGAAGGAAAGATACACAGATTGGATGAAACCATGGAACAGTTAGTACGAATCGTAGAAGGAATTTACGAAGATAGACAGGTTTTTTCTGGCAGACTTTATATCTATAATCTATTTATAATCCAAGATCCCTCCCAAGGGAGAGCTATTGATCTATTGGAAAAACTAATTAAAGAGCAGGAATACGATCCAAAGGATTCTTTAGTATCTGTACAGGAGTTAAGACGGCATCCTTGGATTCTTCTTGGATGGGGAGTAGCTAATGAGCGAAGATGGAAAAATTACGGAGCAATCAAACAAGCATGGAAAACCTTACTTCATGAAGCAACTGTACCAACCTTTGGAAAGAAACATCTGAGAAATGAAGAGTACTATCACGTATGTCCCCGAATTCCGACGCAGCGACCTGGAATCGTACAAGACTTAATCAAGTTACATCAAGAATATTGTTAATCGAGAAAGTAAATATAAGTTAAGTAGTGATTCATCTAAGTCTACAAAGGATTTATAGTATCGATATTACTTTGTAATGAGGTAGTATATCTTCGGAAAATACATTTGCCAGATTGATCCTTGTTTCGTGAATTATACGAATACGGGTCTTTTTTATCAATCTTCTTGGTGGCTATTTACATATATAGTGCGCGAAAGAAGGCATCTCCATCGATGTCTTTTTTGTTTATATAAACATCAAACCAAACATAAGTAAACTTTATTCCCATCTTTTGATATGCTCATAGAGATTGACGATTTGGAAAATATTTTAATTTTTGTAACCTTTTTTATTTTTATACGTGATATTAAAGAGAGGAGGGAATGATGACGGATTCAATAGATAATCTCTATAGCACTTACTTTTCTGATATATATCGTTTTCTTTTCTCTCTTTGTCATAACCATCATACAGCGGAGGACCTTGTTCAAGAAACCTTCTTTCGTGCCTATTTATTTATTGAGAATTATCAAAGTGGAAGTGTAAAGGCATGGCTTTTTACGGTAGCTTATCATGCATACATTGATCATCATAGAAAGCATAAAAGAGTAACAATTCAGGATGAAGGCTATTTTTCTAGATTTCTAGATAAGAACAAAGCGATTGATGAAACGATCGTGATTCAAGAGGAAATAGAAGAGTTATTACGTGAAGTGAATACATTACCCGAAAAACATAAGATGGCCGTACTGCTTTGTGATTTTAATAGTCTAAAATATGAGGAAGCTGCTGAAGTAATGAAGGTGAGTAAGGCCTATGTAAAAGTTCTTTTATTTCGTGGGAGAAAAGCAATAAGGCAAAGAAGGAGTAAAGAATATGAGTGATGAATTTAAAAAGCGTCTGGAATCATATGAAAAAGGTGAACTTTCTGCAGAAGAGGCAAAAGAGATTGAGAAAGAACTGGAGAGTATGGAGAGATATTTGGAAGAAACTGATGAAGAAAACAGGGGGAAGTTAACTAACTCTGATATTGGCATAAAAAAACAACAACGAATAATGAGATTTGCAAAATGGAAGGCGAGATTTCAAACAGCACTTATGGCTATAGGTTTATTTCTTCTATTCTCATTCTTTTCTTCCATCCTAACTATGATGTATTACTCGTTCGGGACTCCTGACCGAGTAGAGAAATTACGTAATATCGTTGATTACAGTCTGACTGTAATGAATCCTTATGGTCATATGGATGGTGCAAGTACGAGCACTTCTGCCTATTTTGGAATGACAGCCTCAAGAGATATAAATAAGATTATTGGAGATGAAACGATCAAAGTAGGTGAAATGGAAACTGATTTTTTCTTCTCGAGGATGGCATATCCCGAAGTTACCTATTTTAGCCCTATTTCCAATAACAGTCCTGCTTTTATTTATCCAGGCTCAAGTCCACGAGGTTTTTCAGGGTGGGAACAATTAAAAAAGGTTCCAGAAGGGACGGTTGTTTCAGCCTATGTTTCATTTACTGATTTACTAGAAACAGAAGAGGTATTTGCATTATTCGAGGCTAAGGATATGAGATTAATATGGCTTGCAGTAGATACTGGTTTTGAAAAGAAAGAGGAAGCTATATTTGAACCCATTGGTTTTCCGAGTGTGCCAATTTGGCATGAAGATGATATGATTGTAGATTTTCAACAAAAGGAAAAAGGTTTTTTTGGAACAGAAATAGTTTCTGAAGGGTCTTCTTCACCGGAATACGAGGTAGGAGAAGGAGAACCACTGCATAAGCAATTTCGAAAAACACTGCAATTCCTGGAAATGTATGAAGGGAAAGCAGAAAATTTTTATATGGGAGAGTTAAATCTATCAAAACGTATTCAATACATGGAAAAGCATGGTTATAAGCATTACGGGGCTGTTATTACAGGACCAACTAAAGAAGTATTAAAATTACAGGATGAAGGAAAAATAAGTGAATTAGAAGTAGACGAAATAGAATTTTGGAATTGGGAAAGTGAACTCTGATAATTGTTTGAGTAAAACTTTTGTTATGTGATATTCAGGTAGTTAAATAGAGATAGCTTAATGAACTAATTGGGTGCTCATATTCTTTTCTGGACTGTCATAATAGAGCACGGATAAACCGGATTTGCTGGGCCGGTGTTGGTAAACTGAGTTTAGAAAGGAGAGTGCTTACATGGAGGGACTTCAAAGGATGCTCGACAGCATCGAGTATATAGAAGGTAATTTGGAACAGTATCTTTGTACGGAAGAGATTGCTGAAATTGCGTGTATGTCAAAATTTCATTTCCAGCGGATGTTCAGTATGCTGACGGGATATACCGTGAGTGAATATATTCGGAATCGCCGGCTCACAGTTGCTGCGCAGGAACTGGTATACTCCAAGTCAAAGGTAATCGATGTTGCACTAAAATATGGCTATGAAACTCCGGAATCCTTTACTAAAGCATTCCGGAAAATTCATGGAATCAATCCGTCATCTGCTAAGAAAAACACCCAATCCTTGAAGGCTTATCCAAGGCTCTCCTTTCAAATTCAGTTAAAGGGTGATGTGGAAATGGATTATAAGATTGTCGAAAAGGAAGCATTTAAGGTTGTTGGGAAAAGCATACGCACGAGTACTAGTGGGGGAGAGAATAATCGGAAAATAGCCTCTTTCTGGGATGAATCTAATCAGAATGGATTCGCTGCTGTACTTGCTAAAAATAGTGGATCTCTTGGATTAATTGGAGTTTGTATGGACTTTGATAAATTACAAGAAAATCTAACTTACTTGATCGGAGCAGAGAAACATATAGAACATGTCCCAAATGATTGGGAAGAACGAGAGATTCCGGCTGCTACGTGGGCTGTATTTCCTGTTCATGGTGCTATGCCTGATGCCATGCCAAAGGTGTGGGATCGAATTTTCTCTGAATGGTTTCCGGCAACAGGCTATGAGCATTCTGGTGGACCTGAGATGGAGGTTTACTTAAGTGATGGAGATCCGTCTTCTAAGGATTATTATTCAGAAATATGGATACCAATTAAAAAATAAATAAAAGAATAAGCTTATAAATTTATAGAGCGGATTCATAGGAAAAGCAATGTAGTGGGTTACATTGCTTCTTTCTATTTGAGAGATGGAGAGACTTGAATTTAATAGGGGATCTCGGCCTAGTTTTGAGCCTTCATATAAGAAAGATTTTTGTGAGTAATTAACAATTACCTTGTATTGCAAGGTAGTGTGGTTTAAACTGGTAATATACCTTGCAATGCAAGATAAAAAGAGTGGTGGATTAGAGATGTCACAAACCCAGATGATGAAGGGGATATTGGATGGTTGCCTTTTGGCTATTATCAAGGGAAAAGAATGTTATGGATATGAGATGGCAGAACGTTTAAGTGAGTATGGATTTGAGACGATTAGCGAAGGTACCATTTATCCATTATTGCTCCGAATGCAACGGGAAGGACTTATTACGTCTGTTCGTCGGGATTCAATTGCTGGCCCAAAGAGAAAATATTATTCATTAACAGCTGAAGGACAGGTAGCTTTAGATCATTTTCTGGTTAGATGGGGTCACCTTGAGAAAAGCGTAAACTCGGTCATTAAGAAAGAAATTGAAGGATGAGGTGAAGAAAAAGTGGAGCAACTTCAACTGTCTGATAAAAGTCAGAAGTTTATGGATGATTTAAGGATGTACTTGTTTTCAAGCGGAAAAAATGATCAGGAGATTAATGATATTACGAAAGAACTTGAGGAGCATTTATATGAAGCGGAGCTAAATGGTAAATCAATTGACCAAATTATTGGATCCTCTCCAAAAGAGTATATGCAAAGTATATCCAATGAAATGAAAACGGATTATAAAGCATGGGTAAAATATATACCTCTGATTATAATTGGATCCATGTCATTTTCAGTTTTTGGAGATCTTTTGGAAGGTACATTAAGTTATAGTTTATTAAGAATCATTGGAACGGCTGTGAATTGTGTGCTCTTTTTTATCGGAGTGATGATTGCATTTCGCTATACAGCCAAGAATCAAGTATCTAAAATTCGAGAGTTTTTAATATTGTTAGCCCCTATTTTCATTAGTATGGTTGTCACTATGGGTTTGCTCGTCATGGATTCGATCTATCCTACACCGACCATTAACTTTGGTGTGTTAGGGAGTACAGTCATCGGCTTCCTTTTTCTTTGCTTTATCATTGCCTTCTCCATTTGGGCAAAAACTGCAATCCTGCCCGTTATTATAATTTCGTTTCACTTGCCGACTATCGTATTAGCTCGAACTACTTTAAATGAAGAATTGCAGTTAATGATCGGGTTAGCTATAACATATATATTGATCGGAATTTATTTATTTTATGAAGTGAGAAAAACGAAATCATAACAAAAGCTTTTTGGGGGTTATCCGGAATGTTAGTTTTACAGACTTTCTGGAGGCCCTTTTCTAATTTCTTCGATTGATTCCCGATAATAAACAGATTAACTAAGAATTCAGGTTAGGTTAAGAAGGATTTATATGATTTGAGGTTAATTTACTAATCTTTATTTCAACTTTAATCTCCCTATTAGAATATTTTTCACTCTCAACCATTTGGAAATCGATTTTTGGGGAATATACGTGATAAGATAATGAATGCTGTCCCAAAAACAGTCTAGTTTTGGGACGTATATATGTACTATCTTGAAAGGGGTTTAACTATGCAATCTATAAAAACACAATGGTTTGGTAATATACGGGGAGATATATTATCGGGTATTGTTGTAGCTTTAGCACTTATACCAGAAGCGATTGCGTTCTCAATTATTGCGGGTGTCGATCCTATGGTTGGATTATATGCATCATTTTGTATTGCTGTTATTATTGCATTTGTTGGTGGCAGACCAGCTATGATATCCGCAGCGACAGGAGCTATGGCTCTTGTAATGGGCGATTTGGTTGCAGATCATGGACTAAATTATTTGCTGGCAGCCACTATTTTAACAGGGATTATTCAAATCTTATTTGGTGTATTGGGGATCGCGAAGTTGATGCGGTTTATTCCCAATTCTGTCATGATTGGATTCGTGAACTCTCTTGCCATTTTGATCTTTATGGCCCAGGTCCCGCATATATGGGGTGGAGGATGGATTACTTATTTATATGTAGCTCTGACTCTCTTGATTGTTTATACAGTACCGCGCTTTTTTAAAGCTATTCCGGCGCCGCTGATTGCTATTATTCTATTAACTATAGCTGCTTTGTGGTCTGGTGCCAGTATGAAGACAATTGGAGATTTAGGAACCATCACGCAGAGTCTTCCATCATTCTTTTTACCAGACGTACCCGGAAACCTGGAAACCCTTCAAATTATCTTGCCTTATGCAATTGCACTGGCGATAGTTGGATTAATGGAATCTTTACTGACTGCACAAATTGTTGATGATATGACAGATACGAAAAGCAATAAAACTCGTGAAGCTTGCGGACAGGGAATTGCCAACTTTATTAATGGGTTCTTTGGAGGAATGGCAGGTTGTGCCATGATCGGACAATCGGTCATTAATGTAAAATCAGGAGGAAGAGGTCGTCTATCTACTCTTGTAGCAGGTCTGTTTTTAATGTTTCTCATTCTTGTCCTGGGAGATTTAGTTGTTAAAATACCAATGCCTGTCTTGGTTGGAATCATGATAATGGTTAGTATTGGGACATTTGACTGGGGATCAATTAAATATATTGTAACTGCCCCACGCACAGAGGCACTGGTTATGCTGCTGACTGTTGGAATCGTAGTATATACGGATAATTTAGCGATTGGTGTCGTTACTGGAGTCATTCTAAGTGCTCTTTTCTTTGTTGGTCGAATTTCGAAGGTCAAAGTGCAAAAAGAAGAATCAATATTTATAGTAGAAGGTCCGTTATTCTTTGCCTCAACTCAAGGTTTTGTCCAGGCGTTTGAAAATGTGAATGAGAAGGAAATTACGATAGATCTTTCAAGCAGTCATCTTTGGGATGAATCTGCAGTTGGTTCGATTGTAAAAGTAGTGAATAAACTGGAGGAGCAAGGAATATCTGTTTCTATTAAAGGCATGAACCCAACAAGTAAGCAGTTGTATAACAAGCTTTGGGGACTATCAAGTGGACATTAAGGAGGTTAGAAAATGTATAAACACATTTTATTAGCAGCTGATGGATCTAAAAACTCAATAAGAGCTGCAAAGGAAGCTGTGAAATTGGCAGGGGCCATGCCTGATTCAATGATAGAGGTTGTTTATGTGATTGATTTTGATAAGGCTAAAAATGAAGTTTTGCATGCAAACTCCGTTGAAAGTTTAGAATTGGAACGTCGTGCTAAGCTGGCTTCTATTGAAAAACTTATCAAAGAGGCAAACGTAAAAGTCAAAATAACCATTTTAAAAGGAACACCCGGTCCTGAAATCGTCCGTTATGCCAATGAAAAGTCCGTCGATCTTGTTGTGATTGGCAGCCGTGGATTGAATGGCTTTCAGGAAATGGTATTGGGAAGTGTTAGCCACAAAGTGATGAAACGTGTTACCTGCCCTGCCTTAATTGTGAAATAATCCACTGTATAAAAGAACGCAAAGGTCATAATGCCTTTGCGTTTTTTTTATTTCAAAGTTGTTTTCTTGAAGGTTAGTAGTATCGGAGTAAAATAATGTAAAATGAAATGGAGGGTGAGGAGGTGACAGAAATGAAGGAATGCCCATTTTGTAATCCTGATTCAATAGAACTGCAAAAAGTGGTTATAAAAAATGAACATTGTATGTTCCTGCAAATGCCTCAAGAAGTATTAGTCGGTTCAGGAGTAATAGTTCCTATAAAACACCGAGAAACAGTATTTGACTTAACAGAAAATGAATGGTCAGCGACCTATTCATTACTCCAAGAAGTGAAAGATTTACTGGACGAGACATATCGACCTGATGGGTACAACATTGGCTGGAACTGTAATGCAATTGCAGGCCAACATATCATGCACTCACACCTACATATTATTCCTCGTTTTAAAGATGAACCCTATGCAGGCAAAGGACTTAGACACTGGCTGAAAAGTTTAGAGAATAAGAGATAATAGAACTGATCAGAGCCTTACTTATCTAACGAAAGTAAAGGAGAGTTATTTATGAAGATTTACTGGTTATTAGTGTTTTTAATACTTATCATTTGGTACAGAGTATCTTTACAATATTTCGAACCAAGTTGGTGGTCTATCTTTTCTTCGAGCCGTTCAACGCATACACCTATGATGGAGCAAGTTTCTTTAATTAAAGCAACTTTTATAGCACTTATATTCTTAGCTTTGGCATCTCCTGTGCGTCAAATAATCCAAAAACGTAAGTAGCCATGTTTATAATTCATATAGAAGTGGAATTCTTACCTAAACTCTCAGGGCGTTGATCTTAAGAAGGATTAATGCCTTTTTGTGTTGAATTCCTTATGGAGGTAGAGAAGCAGGAATGTTGAATAATAGGGAGAAACTATACCAGAGGCAAACTTTATAATATTGAGGAGTATTTGTGAAATGTCTAAATACGAAGATGAAGAAATTCTAACTGGAGGAAATGTCTCAACCGTATATCGTTTAGGAGATACCGTTCGAAGAGATTTAAAGCCAGACAGTACAAAAATTCATAAGTTATTATTGCATTTGGAAAACACAGGATTCATTTATGCTCCTAAATTTTTAGGCATTGATGAAAAAGGTAGAGAGATTTTGTCATATATAGAAGGAAAAGCTGGTAATAATCCTTTAAAGGATTATATGTGGTCTGATGAAGTTTTAAAAGAAATAGCTCAGATGCTGCGTCTCTACCACGATTCAGTGAGTGATTTTTTAATTGAAGAAGATTGGAAGTCGATAGATAATACTCCGCAACCATTCGAGGTGCTTTGTCATAATGATTTCGCTATATATAACATTATCTTTAATCGTAAACGACCGGTAGGGATAATAGATTTTGATGTTGCTGGTCCTGGACCGAGACTCTGGGACATTGCCTATACCCTTTATACTTGTGTTCCTTTAAGTAGAATTTATCAATCTGAAACAGGTGAAGAAGTTATTTATAATGTCTTAGACCACGCTATGAAAATAAAACAAAGAGTAAAATTGTTTTTTGAATCCTATGGAAAGGAATTGGAAGAAGATTTTTTGGAAATGGTATTGTTGCGATTACAAGGGCTATGTAAGACGATTGAAAGAAAAGCTAAAGAAGGCGATAGTAATTTTCAAAAAATGATAGATGAAGGACACCTTGAACATTATAAAAAGGATATCAAATTCATTCGTGAACACGGAAAAGAGTGGATTTAAAGAGGAAAAAGTTGGAATTGCTAGGGGGCAAAATAAGACCTAATAGACCAAGAAGGATTAATGTCATTTTATGTTCAATAACCTATAGAGTAGAAGGACAAATATGTGAAGAAGAACTCGATATAAATTCACAAAATGTTACAATTCAAATAAGATAGTCCTCGAAAAATAAGGGAAAAAAGGAAGTGATTGGTATGTCCATTGGAATTCTTGCGCTTGTAACTATGACAATATGGATTATACAAATTAATGAGTTCAATAAACCTGAAGAGAAACAAGATAATAGAAAAACAATAGTCTTAACTTCCTGTGGGTGTTTGTTAACAACAGTTTTGACCGTCCATCTTTTGCAAAATTTCATCGCATAAGGTAGTAGTTCTTTAATAGTGTTATAGCACTTATATGGAGGTGTTACCGTTGAATGAGGATAAAGATAAGCGTAACAAAAGTAAGATAGACACTGAGGATGGTTGGAATAGAACCGTTTATGGAAGTCCGACAATAGGAGGAATAGTCGTAGTTAGTGCCATTGTTCTATACCTATTATTTAAATAATATTTATTAAAGGTGTCTAAGTTGAACAAGGATGATCAAAAGAAGGTCCTTTTAATTTTCCTTTTTACAATCCTTCGAAAATAGCCCTCTCAACTGAAGCTGCTTTATTATTCTAAGACTAAATGATAAATAAAGAGCTGCACAGTTGCAGCTCCTTAGAGTGGTTAGGTTATAAGAATTGTGTAGTTGGCAATCAATATGGTTTATTTTAGACTGCTGGAGAGCTCCGTGAAAATAACTCCAAGTCCATAAGCTCCAGCATCAGGATAACCCAGACTTCTTTCACCAACTGTACCAGCACGTCCCATGCGGGCGACGATTGTTTCTGTATATTTAGCGCCTTTAACAGCAGCTGCTGCCCCTTTTTCAAAGGCAGTTTTAAAGTCTATGCCTGCTTTTGCGCACTCAGACCAAGAGTCAGCACATGGAACTAAAGCATCAATCAGAGTTTTGTCACCGACGACTGCACCTCTGCCAAATGAACGTTCACCAGTTACTTGTATTCCTTTAACAGCTGCCTGTAATAGGTTTGCAAATTCCTCGATCGTTAATTCATTTTTATCGCCTGCGGCTTTGCCGGCTGCACGGAATGCAGAACCCCAAATTGGACCGGACGCTCCACCGCAATATTCCATAATGACCATCGAGCATGCATCTAGGAATGCTCCAATAGTTAATGGTTCCTGATTTAAGATAGAACTCCATTCTCGTTTCAATTGCTTAAATCCTTTAGCAACGCTCATACCAAAGTCTCCATCGCCGGCATGAGAGTCAAGCTCGCAGAATGGTATCTCATTGCGGATAATGACTTCGCTCATTTTATCAATGAGATAGATAATGTTCTCTAAGGAAAGTACATCATCTTGGATTATAGCGTATTCTTCACTTGTCTCTGTATTGAATGAAACGCTTCTTTCTTCAATCTCATCAACAGGGTCAGTATACTGAACACCCTCAACAGGTGCATCCACTTTAAATGCTGCAGCAGAACATTCGCTTGATAATAATGATTTCAGCTCATCATCAAGCTTCATAATTGTCAAGGATACTCCAGCCATATCAATACTTGTCATATAATTGCCGACAAAGGTTCTATAAACATGAATATTTCTGTTACTCATTTCTCTCATAACCGAATTGTTAAATAAATAGAGTTCTTGAAGTGGAGTACCTCCGAAGCCATTTACAAGAATAGCAATATCAGATGATTCATCCCCATCTATTCCAAAATCCTTTAGCAGATCATCTATCATTTGTTTAGCCAACTCATCTGCAGAAATCAATTTTTCTCTTCTGATTCCTGGTTCTCCATGAATACCGACACCGTATTCGATTTCATCTTCTTCTAATTTGAATGTAGGAGTTCCTTTAGCAGGAACGGTACAGGATGTAAGAGCTGCCCCGATGCTTTTTACATTTTCTGCGGCTTTTTCTGCAATGGCTTTTACCTGCATAAGGTCTCTGCCTTCTTCTGCAGCTGCCCCGGCAATTTTATGAACAAGTACAGTTCCTGCAACACCGCGGCGTCCTACAGAATACAGACTGTCTTCTACAGCTATATCGTCAGCTACTCGAACATATTCAACCTGGATACCATCCTCGATTGCCAAGGCAGCACCATTTTTAAAGTTCATGATGTCACCGCTGTAATTTTTAATAATCATCAGGACCCCTTTTTGACCGGCAGCTGCTTTGATTCCCTGATACACTTGTATTTGTGATGGTGAAGCAAACACATCCCCGCATACTGCAGCATCAAGCATACCTTTTCCGACAAAGCCAGCATGTGCTGGTTCATGCCCACTGCCTCCCCCGCTAATTAGGCTCACTTTGTTCTCATCTATTACTCGCTTCTTAATAATTTTATATTTCTTTAGAAACTCGAGTTCCGGATGTGCCATGATTAATCCATTAGCCATCTCCATTACGAGGTTCTCAGGTTTATTTATAATCTTTTTCATTTGTATTGCCTCCTGTTTCTATTAAAAATTGGTAGTCTTGCTAAATTTATTCATACTGTTAACAGTATAATGTAAGCGTTTTAAAGTAAACGGACAAATAATCGTATTTGTCAAAATAGCCGTAATTATATCATTTTTGTATAATTAAATTACAATTTTAATAGGGAAGGTAACCCATGACCTCATCGATTATCACAAAAAAAATAATTGCAAAATCATTAAAAGATTTAATGGTAACTGAACCTTTTCATAAAATTTCGGTTAGTGACATTATGGTAAACTGTAAGATGCGCAGGCAAACATTTTACTATCATTTTCAAGATAAATTTGAATTGCTTGGCTGGATTTATAAAGAAGAAACGAAGGAAAATATTACAGATTTCATTGGATATGAAAAGTGGGAGAACATTTTTAATTTGTTATTGGAATACTTTAGTCAGAATCGGCGATTCTATCAAAATGCATTTAAAGTAGAAGAGCAAAATTCCTTTAATGAATACTTATATGAACACACAAAGAATTTGTATCTTGAGATTATTGCTAAACGTTTTGACGGAAGCGGATTAATGATTTCTAATGAAAGGAAAGAATTAATGGCTTCTTTTTATAGCTATGGGTTTGTAGGGATAATTAAAGAGTGGATTGAGAAAGATTGCACACTCGAGTCTTCCACGATGTCATCCTTGATGAAATATATGATAACTGATCAATTACTGCCATTCTTGCAGGAGTGAGCAGCGAGAGGAAATAAGAATGAAAAAAATAATTAATGATGTTCAGCATTCTGTAAGCGACATGCTGGCTGGATTTTGTTTTGAACATAAAGAAAGGGTTTCTTATGAGCCCAAGCATGGTATTGTCTATCGGAAGGATTTAAAAGAGATTAGCGAAGAGGTTGTCATCATAAGCGGAGGCGGCAGCGGACACGAACCGGCTCATTATGGATATGTAGGGAATGGAATGCTCTCCATTTCGGTTAATGGAGAGATTTTCACTCCGCCAACAACTGAGCAAATAGTAGCCGCCATTCGGATGATTGATAAAAATAAGCGTGTTTTGCTCATCATCAAAAACTTTAAAGCGGATTTAGAGAGTTTCTTATTGGCTGAATCCATCGCCCAAAAAGAAGGCTGGACTGTTGATCATGTCATTGTAAGTGATGACGTCTCCATTGAAGACGACAATTCCTTCAATAAGCGGAAACGTGGTGTGGCTGGTACTGTGTTTGTCCATAAAATAATTGGAGCTGCTGCACGTGAGGGATATTCTCTAAACGAATTAAAGGAAATTGGCCAGTCTGTCATCAGTCATTTACATACATTGGGAGTTGCGCTTTCACCGGTAACCCATCCTGAGTCAGATAGAAGTTCATTTATACTACAGGATAATGAAGTATTTTACGGTATCGGGATTCATGGTGAAGTAGGATACCGGAAAGAAGAATTTCATTCCTCTGAAATATTAGCCATAGAGCTTATGAATAAACTTAAAAGTCTTTACCGTTGGAAAAAAGGAGATCAATTTGCTATTTTGGTGAATGGGTTAGGAGCTACACCGCTGATGGAACAGTATATCTTTACTAATGATATCCGGCGTTTATGCGAGCTGGAAGGCTTGGATATTAGATTTGTGAAGGTTGGAAACCATTTAACTTCCCTTGATATGAAAGGCATTTCATTAAGCTTACTTAAAATAAAGGATCCTGTTTGGGAAAAATGGTTAAAAGCAAAGGTGGAAGTAGCTAACTGGTAGTTAAGATTTGATTAGTGCACAGTCACATACGTATATAGGAGAAATAGAGTAAAGCCCTGTTCATGCTCGGGTATCATAACGAGCATAAACAGGGCTTCTTTTATTAAGTAATTTAGTAACGCCATATAAAATATATTCATAACTATTGCTTAATGTACCTCTAAATCTTTTACTGTTTCTCCTTCAATCAGCACTGGCTCATAGTAGGTTTCGTTTGGTAAATCTCGTTTTCCTTGCAACTTCTTAATGAGCCAATCAGCTGCATCACGTCCCATTTGTTCCTGTGGATGGGTTAATGTTGTCAGTGCAATATTCGCGTTTTTGGCAATATAGGAATTGTCCTGCCCAATTATTGATAATTTCTCTGGAATTGAAATATTAAGCTGTTTACACACATTTGCTACTTCTAAACCAACTTCATCGTTATAGCAAACAATCGCTGTTAATAGTTGAATATTTTCCTCTAAAAATTTCTTCAAGCTTGCTGATAAATTGGGCTTTGTTTCTGTATCGAATGTAAGTACATGCTCAGGTCGAAATCCTAATTTTGCTTCTCCAAGCGCTTTTATATACCCCTTCATTCGATATTTTCCTTGCAGGTCATCTGATTTTGATATTAGCCCGATTTGTGTATGTCCCTTCGAAATTAATTCCTTTGTTGCGAGATAACTGGACTGGACGTCATCAAGACAAAGAAAGGGAACACTTAATTCTTCATAATAAGCATTAATCATAATGAATGGAACCTCTTGTTCTTTGAATGACAGGTAATAAGAGATATTTGGATTATATAGATTGCTTTTTGTAGGCTCTATGATCAAGCCGTCCACTCCAAATGACAGCATCATTTCCAAAGCTTTTTTTTCCTGTTCGACATCATTATTTGTACTGGCTAATAATAACGAATAATTCTCTTCATTTAATCTACCCTCAATCCCTCGAATAATGGAGGGGAAAATATAATCAGAAATGTAGGTTGTAATGACTCCGATTGTTTTAGTGTTAGATTGACCGCCTGATTTTGCTTGATATTGGTTACTGACATAAGTGCCGGACCCTTTTTCACTTCTTAAAAATCCCTCGTTTGATAATTCTAAAATAGCTTTACGAACTGTTTGTCGGCTCACTTCGTATTTTTCTTGGAGGGAAGCTTCAGTAGGGATTTGGTCACCAACTCTATAATCTCCCGAAAGAATCTTGCTTTTTATTTCATCAATGATGACCTGATATTTTGGTTTCATTTATTGCTCACTTCCTTCATTGGTGCTCTTGCACTAATTGATTGATTCGAAATAGTTGTATGTACATATTTTACTTTGAATTAGTAAGAAATAAAATAAGCAATCTAATTCTCTTTTATAAGTAACATCTTTAATTATTTCTTTTAATAGTATACCCAATATATGGTTTTGTGGGTCTTGATTGAAATGTATGAGAATCAGTAATGTTAAATTTGTGTGTACTAATTATATATCAGTTGACATTTGTACGTACAAATTAATATAATCGAGTTAACAAATAGAAAGCGTAATCATTCTGAATATTGGAACCGCTATCAGATGGGGGTTTATATGAAAAAGAACAAAGCAAACATACAAGAGGCGATTACTAGGGGAGAGACTTCTCTTGGGATTGAGTTTGGTTCTACACGTATCAAGGCAGTGTTAATTGATCATAGTTTTGAAACGATTGCATCCGGAAGCTATGAGTGGGAAAACCGCTTAGAGGGTGGTTTTTGGACATATAGCCTAGTAGATATTATTACTGGACTGCAAGCGGCGTATCGTGAGATGAAGCAAGAGGTTGAAAGAAATTATGGGATAACGATTCGGAAGATTGGTTCTATTGGAATCTCAGCCATGATGCATGGATATATGGCCTTTGATCATACTGGCGAATTGCTTGTTCCGTTTCGTACTTGGCGTAACTCAACAACGAGTGCGGCAGCTAAAGAATTGACTGATACATTTAAATTCAATATCCCAGAACGATGGAGCGTTGCTCATCTTTATCAAGCCATCTTAAATGAAGAGAAACATTTGCCGCGTATTGATTATGTTACGACTCTGGCAGGTTATATCCACTGGTTACTGACTGGTAATAAAGCAATCGGTATTGGAGATGCTTCAGGTATGTTTCCGATCGATGAATCAACAAAGGATTACAATGAATCGTTGGTTAAGCAGTTTGATGAATTAATTTCCACGAAAGGCTGTCCTTTGAGCCTGAAGGAAATTCTTCCTAAAGTTTATCTTTCAGGAGAACAAGCTGGTGAATTGACTGAAGTAGGGGCCAAAATTCTTGATCAATCACAGAATTTACAACCAGGTATTCCGCTTTGTCCGCCGGAAGGTGATGCCGGTACAGGAATGGTTGCTACAAATAGTGTGAGAAAGCGCACTGGTAATATTTCAGTAGGAACATCAGTCTTTGCCATGATTGTACTGGAAAAAGAACTCTCAAAAGTGTATCCGGAAATTGATTTAGTAACCACACCTGATGGCAGTCCAGTAGCGATGGTTCATGCTAATAACTGCTCGAGTGATTTAAATGCCTGGCTGAAATTATTCCGTGAGTTTTCTGAAGCAATGGGCCAAAAGATTGAAACGGATCAATTATATGAAGTGATGCTGAATAAAGCATTGGAGGCTGACCCGGATGCTGGCGGATTGCTGAGCTATGGTTATTTATCCGGTGAGAATATTACAGGATTAGAAGAGGGGCGACCGCTATTCGTCCGACCTCCTGATAGTCAGTTTAATTTAGCCAACTTTATGAGAGCGCATCTTTTCACTGCATTTGGCGCTTTAAAAATTGGAATGGACATTATGACTAAAAAAGAAAGTGTCGAAATTGACGGCATTTTGGCTCACGGCGGATTATTCAAAACACCGATTGTAGGTCAAAAAATCGTCGCAGCTGCCATTGATGCACCAGTATCCGTTATGGCAACAGCCGGAGAAGGCGGTGCGTGGGGAATGGCTATTCTGGCTTCTTACATGAAGAACAAAAATGAGAAGGAATGCCTGGAAGAATACCTTGACCAAAAAGTTTTTTACGAGGTTGATAGTCAAGAAATATATCCGGATCAATTTGATGTTAAAGGCTTTGAGAAATTTATAGAGCGATATAAAAAAGGTCTCGTAATTGAGCAGGCAGCTGTCGATCATTTGATTTTATGAGTCCAAGTTTGGAGGGTTTCAAGTGTTAGAAAAGTTAAAAGAGGAAGTATTTGAAGCAAATTTAGAATTGCCCAAGCATGGACTCGTCAAATATACATGGGGAAATGTAAGTGCAATTGATCGTGATAGTGGCTTATTTGTCATCAAACCGAGTGGTGTTGATTATAAGACGATGAAGCCAAGTGATATGGTGGTTGTTGATTTGGATGGTCAGGTGGTTGAAGGGGAATTGAATCCTTCATCGGATACAGCGACTCACGCAATACTTTACAAGCATTATTCAGAGATTGGCGGCATTGTGCATACCCACTCAACCTGGGCGACCATATGGGCTCAAGCAGGTTTAGATGTTCCGGCGATGGGAACTACTCATGCCGATACGTTCTATGGTTCCATTCCATGTGCACGGTTTTTAACTCAAGAGGAAGTGGATCGTGGGTACGAAGTGGAAACTGGAAAGGTAATTATCGAAACATTTGAAAAACGTGGGTTAGATATATTGGCAGTTCCCGGTGTTTTACTTCATGGACATGGACCATTTACTTGGGGCAAGGATGCAAAAACAGCAGTTATGAACAGCGTGGTTTTAGAAGAGGTCTCAAAAATGAATTTATTTACACGCGAATTGAATCATTTTGCTGAGGAATTGCCACAACGTATTTTAGATAAGCACTATCTACGTAAACATGGGAAAAATGCCTACTATGGGCAAAAATAATACAAACTATCAAACTACGAAAAGAGGATTATTATGTCTAAAGTAAAAGAGTTTTGGTTTGTCGTAGGTTCACAGCATCTATATGGGGAAGAGGCACTGGCGGAAGTTAAAGCACACGCACAAACGATGACGGATGCCTTAAATGAAAGCGGTATATTACCCTATCCGCTCGTATTGCAGGATTTAGCTGTAAGTGCAGATAAAATTACAAGCATTATGAAAGAAGTGAACTATCGTGATGAGGTTGCGGGCGTAATAACCTGGATGCACACCTTCTCACCTGCAAAGATGTGGATTCGCGGAACAAAATTATTACAAAAGCCATTGCTTCATTTAGCAACGCAATTTAACGAAAGTATTCCATGGGAAACCATTGATATGGACTTCATGAATCTGAATCAATCAGCTCATGGTGATCGTGAATATGGATTTATAAATGCGCGTTTGAAAAAGCAAAATAAAGTTGTGGTAGGTTACTGGAAACGTGCTGAAGTCCAAAAGCAAATGGCAGAATGGATGGATGTAGCGGTTGCCTATAACGAAAGCTTCAATATAAAAGTTGCTCGTTTTGGTGATAACATGCGTAATGTTGGAGTAACCGAAGGGGATAAGGTTGAGGCTCAAATTCAATTTGGATGGACTGTTGACTACTTTGGTATAGGCGATCTTGTTCAATATGTGAATGACGTTAAGGAAGAAGAAGTAGAAGATTTAATTGCTGAGTATGCGGAACTATATGAATTTGATTATGGCACGTACAGCAAAGAAGATTGGGAAAAGAGCGTGAAGGTACAAGCAAGCTATGAAATTGCGATTAAGCGTTTCCTTGATGATGGTGGTTACAATGCCTTCACAACTAACTTTGAAGACTTATATGGCATGAAGCAGCTTCCTGGTCTTGCGGTTCAACGTTTGATGGCACAAGGATATGGCTTTGCTGGTGAAGGGGATTGGAAGACAGCGGCCCTCGATCGCTTACTTAAAGTGATGAGCCATAACCAATCAACTGGATTTATGGAAGATTACACTTATGAACTGGCTGTTGGAAAAGAAGCTGCTCTTCAATCGCATATGCTTGAAGTCGATCCTACATTAGCTTGTAACAAGCCAAAAATCGTCGTATCTCCATTAGGTATTGGTGATCGTGAGGATCCAGCTCGTTTAGTATTCGATGGTAAGGCAGGAGATGGTGTTGTTGTTTCAATGGCTGACTTTGGTACGCAATACAAGCTTTTGATTAATGAAGTTTCTGCCTTTGAGCCAACTGTTGAAGCACCTAACCTTCCAGTTGCCCGTGTACTTTGGGAAGTGAAGCCAAACTTCCAGGATGGGGTTAAAGCTTGGATTGAGAATGGCGGCGGTCATCATACAGTTGTTTCATTGAATCTGACAACAGATCAAATCATCACGTATGCAAAGCTTGTTGACTTAGATTACGTAGTTATTAGGTAATGTTTTTATCCTCCAAGGGGGCTTATGCTTCCTTGGAGGGTAATATAGTATCCGGAAGATAGAATAAGCTGCTTTTATTTGTAAGCGTGTTCTTTGTTTATATGAATGAAAGCGTTTAAGATGAAGAAATAAAACGATATGTTTATGGATTCATTATATTTGGCGTAAAGATGGCCAAATCCTTTTCATATCTAAAATCTTCATAAGTTAAGTAGAGTTATCTCTAAAATTTAATAGGAACACCAACTTTCATGTAAGACAAGCTGTGAACGTAAATATTCTATTAAAAACTTACTGGTAAAATAGCATTTTTGCACGAACTGAAAACGCTTTAAATATACTGAAGCTATCAATAGCTTTAGCCGTGGGATTTCTAGCAATATATATTTGCACCTAGTGGAGGGAACAGACGTGGTTAATGAAAAGAAAATCTCAAGTCGCTTTATTTATTTCTTTGGAGCTTTTGCCGGCATTCTTTTTGGTTATGATATAGGTGTTATGACGGGGGCATTGCCTTTTCTAGAAAGTGATTGGAGTCTAGAAGGAAAAGCTACGGCTATTGGTTGGATTACCTCTTCGGTAATGTTTGGAGCTATATTTGGAGGTGTCGTGGCTGGTCAGCTGTCTGACCGTTTAGGACGACGCAAAATGATTTTAATATCTGCTGTCATTTTTGTTTTGGGGTCCATATTGTCAGGAATAGCCCCTCATGATGGAATACTATTTTTGGTTGTTTCTCGGATGTTTTTAGGACTGGCTGTTGGGGCTGCTTCTGCTTTGGTTCCAGCTTATATGTCGGAAATGGCGCCTGCACGATTGCGCGGTCGTCTCTCGGGAATAAATCAAACAATGATCGTTTCTGGAATGTTGCTTTCATACATTGTTGATTATCTATTGAAAGACCTGCCAGAAACTATGGCATGGAGAATGATGCTTGGTTTGGCTGCAGTACCTGCTATCATTTTGTTTTTTGGAATGTTGAAGCTACCTGAATCACCAAGATTTCTAATTAAGAATAATAAATTTGATGAAGCTCGTAAGGTATTGGGCTATATTCGTTCAAATAAAAAAGATATTGATGCTGAAATAAAACAAATTCAAGAAGCTGCAAAAGAAGAAAAAACGGTAAGTCAGAAAACGTCTTGGGGAACTCTCTTAAGTGGTAAATACCGTTACTTGGTCTTTGCGGGTGTAGGTGTGGCTGCTTTTCAACAATTCCAGGGTGCAAATGCCATCTTCTATTACATTCCTTTGATTGTAGAAAATGCAACAGGCCATGCAGCCAGCTCCGCGTTGATGTGGCCAATCATTCAGGGGATTATCCTTGTAATAGGATCATTAGTATTCCTGGTCATTGCTGATAAATTTAAACGCCGTACTTTATTAACAGTAGGCGGAACTATTATGGGACTATCCTTTATTTTTCCAGCAATCTTAAACATACTAATTCCTAATGTAAATCCGATGATAATGGTTGTTTTCTTAAGTATCTATGTAGCATTTTATTCATTCACATGGGCTCCTTTAACATGGGTCATAGTTGGAGAAATATTCCCGCTAGCCATTCGCGGGCGTGCGTCAGGATTAGCATCATCATTTAACTGGATTGGTTCTTTCTTGGTCGGATTGCTTTTCCCAATCATGATTGCTTTTATGCCTCAAGAAGCTGTTTTTGCCATCTTCGGTGGTATTTGTTTACTGGGAGTCCTATTTATACGGACATGCGTCCCTGAAACTCGCGGTCGCAGTTTAGAGGATATAGAGAAAATTGGAGAAAGTAAACAAGCTAAGGTGAAAAGTGCATAGTAAGTAACATAATTACTTGCTTATCGAATTACAGTAAAGCTATACAGTAAGCAGTCCTTGATTTCTATACAGGAATCAGGGACTTTTTTATTCATTCATATATCTGAAGTGCCTATGTTTACTTAAAGGGAATTCCAGTTTCATTGCCCCATCCCGATTTTTTCGCTATTATTTTACTATAACTCAACGAATACAGGTGAAGAAATGAAACCGAATGATGGAGTAAAAGAAGATAATTATAAGGTATTCGCATTGCTAAGCAATTATTTGAATAAGGCGCCCGATTTTGTTGATAGGGAAGAGATAAATGAGATTGTTCAGTATGGCGTATCTTATGAGCATGCGTTTGCGGTCATTTTAGCGGCTGCTTTTGGATTGGATATTGTGGATAAGACGGATGATAAGGATCTATTCAACAATTACTTTAATGGAATGTTTTATAAACTGGATGAAAAGGAATATTACGAAAACCCTTATTTTAAGAATATCAAGATCCCAACGTTGAAGATTGGTAATAGTGAACTAAAATATGAAAAGTATAAACCGTTTGAGGGGTTTGTATGCAATGATATTGTCAAAACAAAAGAAGGTAGGCAAATCCCGCAAATCGGTTTTTTTGAAACAGAATTTGAGTATCCAGCTATTTTAGAAAACGAAAGAATATGGATGACGGTAACGCCTAATGAAATCGAAACCATGAAAGAACCGATTGAGCAGGCGTTTGGAAATGTACTTACATATGGGTTGGGACTTGGTTATTATACCTATATGATTTCTGAAAAAGAGAATGTTGACAGCATCACGGTAGTTGAAATGAATGAAGACGTGATTAACCTGTTCCAAACATATATATTGCCGCAATTCAAAAACCATCAAAAGATTAAGATCATTAAAGCCAATGCCTTTGAATATGCTCAAAAATCAATGGCCAAGGGTCAATTTGACTTTGTTTTTACAGATTTATGGCATGATGTTTCAGATGGGATTGATATATATTTAAAAATGAAGTTATTTGAAAAAAGATGCCCAGATACGATATTTACCTATTGGATTAAAAAATCAATTAAATGTTATTTATAAAACATGCATGAGAAATCCTCTTTCAAAGTTTGAAGGGGGATTTTTATATTTAGTAAAGGTATGTTTTTCCTGACGAGTATATATAAATAAGACGTTGGGCAGGGGCGATAATCGTTCACTGAGAAATAGGTCAAAAATACCACATTGATTATTTTAGCTTTCTGCTTATAAAGATGTTACTTTTGTAGTAAGCGAGTTGGAAATCGTCTAACCAAAAGAAACAAGAGGTAATTGAACTTATGAATGAACAGGTCATAAATAATAGCAATACATGTTATGCATTGGCTGAGGAGAAGGCTGAAAAGTATTTTGAATCCTTGCATGCGCAGGTTAATGAGAAGAGTTATATCGATGCATTAACGAAAGATATTCAATCGTGGAAGCAGAACCATATCCGTCATCGATCCTTAGCTTCCCTTTTTGCTCATAAAAATAAAAAACCAACAAATAAGGAGTATCATCAGTATATAAGCTGGTTGAATAAGAGAGGGAAACTGGAGCAGTATCTTCACCGAAGTATTTCATATATCTATCTGAGAGATTTGGGCAAAGCCCTGGACAAGCCTGAAACGCAAACTAAAATTAAACAAGTCGTGGATTCGCTCATCACTCAATTGGTTACAGATAAATTTGAAGAAGCTGGTGAGATTGATTTGTTTAGTACGCATGGTTTGTACAGATGGGGTCAAAAGGAGAATATCGAGTCATCTGTCATCTGGCTATTCGACAAGCTAAAAATCGTGTCATCCTCTATACCGAATGGGATGGATGCTGAAAATGCCCAACGTAAATTAATTAAAATCATAGGTGGAGTTATGATGCACGTTAGGGAAGAAATGGGCTCTGATATTTCCTCGGAGGAACGGGCACAGAAGCTTGATGAAGCCATTCGGTTAGGGTATTCCTATGGTCTGACCTATCCATTTATAGATGATTTACTAGATGCAAATGTTTTATCCGATGAGGAGAAAAAGCAGTTTTCAACTATTATTAGAATGACACTTATAAATGGGACAGTCCCAGAAATTGACGAGTGGTCTGGTGAAAATGAAAATCTCATTCGGTTTATTCATTCAGAACTGAAGGAAGCATTCGAGTATATTAAAGGTTGCCAAAGCCCAGAAAATGCTAGAATATTTTTCGACCAGGCGTATGTGTTTTTTCATTCACAGGAAGTAGACCGAGTTAAAGAGTTAACATATGAACAATACACCAATGAAGATTTGTTTATTCCAATCATATTAAAATCATCTTCTTCACGATTGATTGTTCGTTCTGTTATTAGTGCACCGGAGGATGAAGGGTTTAACAAACGCACGTTTTACTATGGAATATACAATCAATTGGCAGATGACTTTGCGGATTTATTTGATGATATGGATGCAGGAGCGGTCACTCCATATACGTATTATCTAACCTATCATGATAAGCGTCCAGACCTTATTAACCCATTCGAATTATATTGGACGGTTATTTTCAACTTAATTCATCATGTATATGATTCTGATCCTCATGCTTGTGAGGTCATACTGGATCGAGCAATCAATGGCCTAAAAAGAAATAAAGAACGATTAGGTGCTAAGCAGTATGATGAATTGATGAATTTATTAACAGCAAATATGCTGACATTTAATCGCCTTATCCAAACGATGGTTCAGAAAGCTGATGATGTAGATTTCTTTGATAAATTGCTCCGGGATCATATCCTTTCCAATATGAGAAAGGATCGTCAGGAGGAAAGCGAATTTGCTAACACAATAAAGAGTATTCGTCAGGAGATTAATCAATATCTGCCTATTAATCAACTAGAATCTGCACTTTCGACGAATGATCCAATCATTGATGCGGCAAATTACAGTCTTGAAGGTGATGGAAAGAGGTTAAGGCCAATCGTGACCTGGATGATGGGAGTCAGGGAGTATGGGCTGGATTCTACAGCGATTGTGCCGCTTCTTAAATCCCTGGAATATATGCATACTGCATCTCTTATTCTCGATGATCTGCCATCTCAGGATAATGCGCCTATTCGAAGAGGCCGTGCTACCTTGCATACGGTCCATAATACAGGAATAGCAGAAATAACTTCAGTATATCTTATTCAGAATGCTATGAAGGAACAAGCGTCACTGAAACAATTTGATGCTGCGTCTGTTCTACAGTTAATTCGATATTCATCCCAGGTAGCTATGGATATGTGCAGAGGGCAGGCGATGGACTTGGAATCGAAAGGGAAAATGCTGACTTTAGAGGAATTAAACACTCTTTCCTTCTACAAAACAGGAATCGCATTTGAGGCATCACTCATTATGCCTGCGATTCTTGCTCAAGTAAGGGAATCCGAGATAGAGAAGTTAAAAAAATTCGCCCATCATGCCGGAATCGCATTTCAAATTAAAGATGACTTGCTTGATCTGGAGGGGGATGACCTTTTACTTGGAAAACCTGTCGGACAGGACAAAGAAAATAATAATTCTACGTTTGTATCAGTCCTCGGCAGGGAGGGTGCTCGTAAAGTAATGTGGGATCATTACTGCTATGCTATGGAAGCTATTGTACAGATTTCACCAAAGAGTTCATTTTTAAAGCACTTATTGAATTATATGGTGAACAGACAACGCTAAAGTGATTGTCTGTTCGCTGCCTTATAGTAAAAAACATCCAGAACATAAAAATGCCCCCGGTTGTAAAACCAGGGGCATTTTATTATTTTTATTTAACGCCTCTCATATATTTTTGGATGGTTGGTGAGATGAAGTAAATAATAATTGAACATAGAATTGCGAATCCACCGATTAATCCAAAATACAGGAGTTCCGTTTCCGTACTATAAAGTTTTACAAGCTGTGCATTTATGGCCTGTGCAACAGCACTTGCGAGGAACCATAGGCTCATCGTTTGAGCGGAGAATGCAGCAGGTGCCAATTTAGTTGTAGCAGATAAACCAACAGGAGATAGACAAAGCTCTCCAAGTGTGACGATTAGGTAGCTCAATATGAGCCAATAAGGACTAACAAGTGAGTCACCGCCACTTAGGTATCCTGGTACAAGCATCACAATAAATGATAGACCCGCTAATAGCAAGCCAATTGAAAATTTTCTGGAAGTTGAAGGCTGTCTATCCCCAAGCTTCATCCATAACCAAGCTGCAACTGGTGCAAAGATGATTACGAAGAGGGCAGGCATTGCCTGTAGCACACCAGGTGCGATTTTAAAACCTAACAAAGTTAAATTAGTTCTCTCTAAAGCATAAATATTCAGTAAATTAGAGCCTTGCTCATAAATAGCCCAGAATATAACTGCTGACAGGAATAATGGAATATAGGCAAGTAATCTTGACTGTTCTTCTGCAGTTGTTTTAGAGCTTTTGTACATCCATACAAAGTAAACGACTGGTATGATAACTGCCAAAATCGTTACGAGTAAAACAAATCGATCAATGGTTAACCAACCGATTGAAATCAGGGCATAGAAAAGGACAATTAATAGAGCGATTGTCACCCCAAAATAAAGAGCAAATTTCTTTTTGCCTTCAGGGCTTAATGGATTAGGTGGCTGTGTTCCAATGGTACCCAAATTTTTCTTTTTCGTAATAACAAATACGATTAATCCAAGAAACATACCTACAGCAGCAGCTGAAAAACCTGCATGGTAGCTATCGTAATGTCCGCGTAATCCTTCTACAACAAATGGAGCTATAAAAGCACCTAAATTAATTCCCATATAGAATATACTGAATCCGGAATCCCTGCGATTGTCGGCCTTTGTATATAAGTCACCAACAACACTGGAAATGTTCGGTTTTAGCAATCCGGTACCAATGATAATTAAGAACATACTGGCAAAAAAGGCTTCAGCCCCGAGCGGCAATGCGAGAACAACATGGCCCAGCATAATAAAAACTCCACCGTAGAATACGGTTCTGCTTGTCCCAAGTAAACGGTCCGCAACCCATCCACCGATAATACCTGATAGATAGACTAAAGATCCATAAATGGCAGCAATGGACATGGCTGTGGTTTGATCAAAGCCCAGTCCGCCCTGGCTAACTTCAGCGTATAAGTAGAGGACCAGGATGGCGCGCATTCCATAATAAGAAAAACGTTCCCAAAACTCAGTGAAAAATAATGTGAAAAGTCCTTTAGGGTGTCCGAAAAAACCTGTGTTCGGAATGCCTGGAACACCCGACTGTTTGTTTAATTTAACCAAAAATTCTCTCTCCTTTAGCATGATGTAGTACAATATACCATTTTATTTTAGATTAACTAAAAAATCAAAATTGAGAGACTATAATTTTGCTAATTTAATAGAAATATGTCGAAAACTGTAGATTACAGTGGAAATTAAAGGGGAATCAAAAAATAAATAGAAAATGCCCCCAAAGTTATGCTAACTTTAGGGGCATTCTTCTAGGCTTCTATTTGATTTTTTAGTCTTACATATTCTTCATCAGTGAATACTCGTGATTTCGTAATGAAATGACGATCTTCTATACTATCAAGTGAAAAGGCTGCTCCTCTTCCATCAGTAGCATCCAGGATTAATTGAGTATGTTTCCAGTACTCATATTGCATCTTATGGATATAAAACGGCGTTCCTCCAATGGAACCGAGGTATACATCAGAATCCCCCGTTTTAAAATCACCTTCCTTATAACACATGGGAGCAGATCCATCACAGCAGCCTCCGGATTGGTAAAACATAATAGAGCCGTGAGTCCTTTTTAATGAATCTATTAATTGAAGTGCCTCTTTGGTTGCTACGACACGTTCTACCATTTTTAGAGTCGACACTCCTTTTTTAGAAGAAACCTTGAGCATTTTTATCATAGCTTACTAACAAACATTTTGTTTGTTGGTAATGATCCAACATCATAGCATGGTTTTCACGGCCGATCCCGGATAATTTGTAACCGCCGAAAGCAGCACCAGCTGGATATTGATGATAGGTGTTTGTCCATACGCGACCAGCTTGAATCGCACGGCCGGCACGGTAAGCAAGATCTCCACTGCGGGACCATACACCGGCACCTAATCCGTACAAGGTATCATTTGCAATTTCCATTGCTTCGTCAAAATCTTTGAAAGTCGTTACACTAAGAACTGGGCCAAAGATTTCTTCCTGGAATATACGCATTTTGTTATGACCTTTGAAAACAGTTGGTTTAATATAGTTACCATTTTTAAGACCTTCACCAAGGTCATTTTCTTCTCCGCCAATTAAGCATTCAGCACCTTCTTCTTTGCCGAGTTTAATGTAGGATAAGATTTTTTCTTTCTGTTCATTAGAAGCCTGCGCACCCATCATAACTTCTGTATCTAGTGGGTTGCCAATCTTAATCGCTTTCACACGCTCTAATGCACGTTCCATAAATTTATCATAGATTGATTCCTGGATTAATGCACGGGAAGGGCATGTGCAAATTTCACCGGAGTTTAGAGCAAACATCACTAAGCCTTCGATTGCTTTATTTAAAAATTCATCATCTTTATCTAATACATCTTCAAAGAATACGTTAGGTGATTTACCGCCAAGCTCCAATGTAACAGGAATAATGTTTTCAGTAGCATATTGCATTATTTGGCGTCCCACTGCTGTAGAGCCAGTAAAGGCAATCTTCGCAATACGTGGATTTGTTGCAAGTGGTTTCCCTACCTCAATACCAAAACCATTTACGACGTTCAGAACACCCGCTGGGAGTATATCCTGAATTAACTCAACAAGAACCATAATGGATGCAGGAGTTTGTTCAGCTGGTTTTAATACGATGCAGTTACCCGCTGCCAATGCCGGGGCAATCTTCCAGACAGCCATTAGAATTGGGAAATTCCAAGGAATAATTTGACCAACAACTCCAAGCGGTTCTTGGAAGTGGTAAGCTACTGTATCATTATCTAATTGTGTAGTTCTTCCTTCTTGTGTACGAATGGCACTTGCGAAATAACGGAAGTGATCAATTGCCAAAGGAACATCAGCATTCAATGTTTCACGTACTGCTTTCCCATTATCCCAAGTCTCAGCTACTGCGAGCATTTCCAGGTTTTCTTCTAAACGATCTGCAATTTTATTTAAAATACGTGCACGTTCAGCAGTAGAAGTTTTCCCCCAAGCTTCTTTTGCTGCATGTGCTGCATCTAATGCTAATTCAATATCTTCAGCAGAAGAACGAGCAGCCTTTGTAAAAACTTCTCCAGTTACCGGAGATTTATTTTCAAAGTATTGACCTTTAACAGGTGCAACCCATTTTCCGCCAATAAAGTTATCGTATTTCTCTTTGAAATGCACAACTGCGCCTTCTGTATTTGGATTTGCATAAATCATGTTGATATCTCCCCTATGTTCGTATTGAAAACTCTTAAATATAAAGTTTTGATGCCACTTTGGAATAAAAATACACCAGTAAAGCGTTTTCTATACTATTATTTGTCTAATTTGATAAAATTTCAAATAATATGACTATGAATATAAGAGAAGAGAAAATTTTATTTTGGGGTAGGATGTTAGAATACATTTATTACAATCTTTCTTCCGAAAACGTCCTATCCTAGTATCAGTGCTAAAATAGTCTGTAGAATCTTCTCTTTGATGAGAAAAATAAGGAGGTAAAATACAATGGATATTGCGGTTATTGGATCGAATAATGTCGATCTTATTTCCTATATTGATAGAATGCCAGAACAGGGAGAAACGCTTGAGGCACCTAGCTTTTCAATGGGGTGCGGAGGAAAAGGGGCCAACCAGGCCGTGGCAGCTGCAAAACTGGGCTCAAAGGTAATGATGGTTACGAAGGTAGGCGATGATATTTTTGCCGATAACACCATCCAAAATCTTGAACGCTATGGAATTGATACAGAATTTACAAATAAGGTTCCCGGAAGCTCCAGTGGGGTTGCACCAATCTTCGTAGATCCAGATTCTCATAATCGCATTTTAATCATTAAAGGTGCAAATAAATATCTTTTACCAGAGGATGTAGATAAAGCAGCAGATAAGCTTAAGACATGCTCTTTAATTGTGCTTCAATTGGAAATTTCCCTTGAAACCGTTTATCGGGCGATAGAATTTGGAAACGAGCACGGGATTCCTGTTATCTTGAATCCAGCGCCTGCTGCGAAAAATTTAGATTTTAACTATGTATGTAAATGTGACTTTTTCGTTCCAAATGAAAGTGAACTGGAAATCTTGACCGGAATGCCTGTTTCAACGGTTGAGCAAATTAAAGCTGCAGCAGCCAGTCTGGTAGATAAAGGAGTTACAAATGTCATTGTAACGATGGGAAGCCGTGGAGTAATGTGGGTAACCAAAAGCGGTGCTCATACGGTAGATTCATTTAAGGTAGAAGCTGTTGATACGACTGGTGCAGGAGATGCGTTTATTGGCTGTTTTGCTCATTATTATGTACAGAATAAGGATGTATTACAATCGATTAATATGGCAACCGCCTTTGCAGCATTAAGTGTCACAAAACGAGGCACTCAAAATTCTTACCCAAGTGTCGAAGAAGTTAGCCTATTTTTAAATAAATAAATGTCATAAGCAAGTTTTTTATTGTAGTTTGATAAATGAGAGGAAGATTTCCTTTATAGAGATAAAAAGTTAATACATCATTATATTAAAGCACCTATTAGTTCGAATTGTATTTTTATGATTATAAAAATATAGAAAATTCCTCAATTTGTGTTGATTTTACGAGTTTACACATTTATACTAAGTATGTGAAATGTTGAGCAAGTTAAATATACATACGGAGGATTGATTGGAATGAAAGCTGCTGTAGTGAGTGCAAAGAACCCTGGCAAAGTGGAATTAGTTGAAAAGGAACTGCCAAAGTTAAAACCCGGTCAAGCTTTAGTTGATGTAGAATATTGCGGAGTGTGTCATACAGACTTGCACGTAGCAAAAGGCGATTTCGGCGCAGTTCCGGGAAGAATACCTGGACATGAAGGAATCGGCATTGTGAAAGAAATTGCAGACGATGTTACCAGTTTAAAGATAGGAGATCGTGTCAGCATTGCCTGGTTCTTTAAGGGATGCGGAACTTGCGAGTACTGTGTGACAGGAAATGAAACCTTCTGCCGCAGCGTACAAAATGCCGGTTTCACGGTTGATGGAGCAATGGCTGAACAATGTATCGTAGAAGCGGACTATGCAGTTAAAGTACCTGAAGGACTAGATCCAGCTCAAGCAAGCAGTATTACTTGCGCAGGTGTAACTTGCTACAAAGCAATCAAAGTTTCTGATATTAAACCTGGTCAATGGATTGCTATCTATGGCTGTGGTGGATTAGGTAACCTTGCGATCCAATATGCGAAAAATGTATTTAACGCAAAGGTAATTGCAGTGGATATTAATGATGATAAATTGGCATTGTCCAAAGAAGTAGGAGCAGACCTTGTATGTAATCCATTAACAGATGGAGATGCAGGTGAGTGGATTCAGGAGAAAGTTGGAGGAGCTCATGCTGCAGTTGTTACAGCTGTTTCCAAAGTTGCCTTTAACCAGGCTGTTAACTCTGTTCGTGCCACGGCTAAAGTTGTTGCAGTAGGGTTACCTCCTGAAACAATGGATTTGGCTATCGTGAAAACCGTATTGGATGGTATTCAAATCGTTGGTTCCTTAGTTGGTACACGTAAGGATTTAGAAGAAGCCTTCCAATTTGGAGCAGAGGGCAAAGTAGTGCCAATCGTTGAAACAAGATGCTTGCATGAAGTAAATGATATTTTTGAAGAAATGGAAGCGGGTAAAATCCAGGGCCGTATGGTCATCGATATGCACAAACACGAATAATTCCAATCAATATCCTTATAAAATAAACCTCAAGCAGTCTTGCATTCAATTATGGATGTAAGGCTGTTTTTTTGTACCTTTTTAGATATTTGGGAGCTTAGTACATTAAAATCATGGTTACTTTAGCAGGATTATTTTCCTAAAAAACAAAGGCGATGTGAAGCTGGTTGATGTACTGTAGAAATATATATAAATCTAAGTATGTGTTCAGTATCCTAAATAAATATAAAAAACTTCCAATATTTGAAACCTTTTTAGGGAAATTCATCACTAATAGACAGAAGGGGGCGAGAAAGTGGATTACAAGGAAGAGCAGAGGCTGGTCAAGAAAGCTATAAAGGGGAATAAAAAGAGCTTTGAACGATTAGTTAAGCAGCATTATGAAAGAATATATCGAACGGCTTATATATATGTTAACAATCAGGAGGATGCATTGGATGTGGTTCAGGATGCAACATATCAGGCCTTTATCTCAATTCATTCTTTGAAACATCCTGAGTACTTCATGACTTGGCTCACGAAAATTATCATTCGCTGTGCTGGACAAGTGGTCAAAAAGAGAGGAACTGTTATACCTTTCTCGGATGAAATATTAATAGGTATGATTCCGCAATCGGAGAAAAAGAAAGAAGTTGATTGTGGAGAATTAATGGATGCTTTGGTCCAAATTAAAGAGAATTATCGGACAAGCATTCTTTTGTTTTATTATCATGATTATTCTATTAAAACAATCAGCACTATTATGCAAATACCTGAAGGAACCGTTAAAACCAATTTAAGCAGAGGGAAAGAGGCACTAAAAAAAATCTTAAATGAGGAGGGATTCGACCATGGAAGAAAAGGATTTAAAGAAGGCATTTAACCAAATACCAGTACCTAAAGAAAGTGTGTTTAAGGCCATTGATGATGGGTTAAAGCAGGGACATGAAAAAAAGAGACCACAGACGATGAAAAGAAAATTTCTATACGGGGGAGTGGCTTCTATAGCAATTCTATCTTTGACAATCAGTTCAGGATTTATCCATCCTACGATGAACAAAGTACTCGCAAAAACTCCTTTAGTAGGTCAAATATTTAAAGATTTTGATGATCCACTTGGCATAGAATTAGCAAAACAAAACCTGGTTACCGAATTAAATGAGACCAGTACTAAAAAGGGAATTAATGTAACTCTGACTAATGCGTATTTTGATGGATATATTGTTTCGATTACGGGACATGTAGATGGCAATCTAAGAGAGCAAAATCCAGGAGAGAGCGATGAGTTAAGTATGGATGGAAATTTCGAGAATTATGAAGGGGATGCTGATCCCTGGCTTAATGGGCAATCAACTGCTTTTAAGAAAAAAGGAGATGGGTTTGATTTTCAAATGACTTTAAATTATCCATATGAGGAATTAAAGGAGAATTTTAATTTGCCAATCATGATCCATAGCATTAATGGGACTAAAGGAGAATGGAATTTCTCGGTTCCGATTAAACAAAAAAAGAATAAAGCTATCGCATTAGATTACACAAAAAACTATCCGAATGAAAATGTCCAAATTAAAGTTAATGAATTGCTTTATGGAAGCATTACATCGACTATTATGTTTGAAACAAAAACAGAGTATGAGAATGATGATATATTTTTAGGGAAGGCAACTGACAATAAGGGGAATCGGTTGGATATTGGAAATCCTGTAAAAGTTAATAAGAAAACAAATGGTAAAGTACGTGAATTTCGAACGATAGGGAATTTAGATCCAGATGCTAAATCCATCACTTTCTATCCACATTTAAGTCTATCAGAACCTTCAGCAGAAAAAAAACTAGCGGCAGGTACCTCCTTTACATTGAATAGTCAACGTTCTGATAAGTCGATCCGAGTTAATGGTATCAAACATGAAAAGGATCAATTGATTGTTGACTATAATTTATATGGATTTCCTAAGAGTCTTAAGGGAGAAAAATATGAGAATTTGCTCGATACTTTAGGGTATGTGTTTAATATAATTGATCAAAGGTTTGTGGATACAGACGAGGATTATACACCATATATAGATCGTAACCATGTTAAAGTCCTTGATAAAGATACAATGCATTTTCAATCAGTATTTGATTTAAGTGGAGAAGTTGTATATGAGGGGGATATCATTCAAAAAATCAACAATTTTGATATGGATCATGCTATTATGCAGTTTGATTTTTATCCATTTTTAGAGAGAGTTGAGCTTGATCCTTTCACAGTGAATATACCGCAGAATAAGGAGGAAATCGAGAATCATAAATAAAAATCGTTTTGAAACTATATTGGCTAAGTTCGGTATCGCTGGACTAAGTTTTCATTTAATACAGAAATGCTATGGATAAAAAATGCACTCCAATTGTTAAGTGTGATCTAACAACTGGAGTGCATTATTATTTTTAGTTTTGCTCTATTATCATAATCTCTTCTTTTTATGATAGTTATATATGATAATCAATAAGACAAACCATAATGGTGTAAGCAGCATTGCTAAGCGTGTTTCCGCAGCAATGAGCATTACAATGAGTATGAAAGCAAACATACCTAGGATTACATAATTTATAGTTGGTGTTAATGGAGCTTTGAATGTAGATTTAGCTCTTAAATCAGGTCTCGTTTTTACATATTTGATATGCGAGATTAAAATAATGCTCCATACCCAAATGAAACAGATGGCGCTGATTGTTGTAACGATTGTAAAGGCCTGCTCTGGTATCAGCTTGCTAAGCAGTGCTCCGACAGAAACTACAATAGTAGAAGTTACTAACGCATTGCTCGGTACATGATGTTTATTTAATTTGCCAAATTTTTTTGGTGCTTCATTATGATTGCTTAAGTTGTACATAATCCGGCTGGTTGAGAATAAACCGCTGTTTGCAGCAGAGGCTGCGGATGTTAATACAACAAAGTTGATAATACCTGCCGCCATTGGGATACCGATTAAGGCGAAGACACCTACAAATGGGCTGCTTGTTGCACTTAATTGATCCCAAGGATTGATGCATAAAATAACAAATAAGGCACCTACATAAAACAGCAAAATCCGTACCGGTATTTTGTTGATAGCAGATGGAATGTTTTTGCGCGGATTAGCTGTTTCAGCAGCAGATACACCAATAAGTTCTACTCCAACGAAGGAGAAGACAACCATTTGCAGTGATAGTAAGAACCCGGATATTCCATTCGGGAACATGCCGCCATGATTCCAAAGGTTAGAAACAGAAACAGTTCCGCTATCTGTTTCAAATCCAATCACAAGCAGTACGATTCCTACGACAATAAGTGCAACAATAGTGACGACTTTAATAATGGCAAACCAGAATTCTAACTCACCAAATAGTTTGACGGTTAATAGATTTAATCCTAATAGAATGACTAAACAAATGATAGCAGGCACCCACTGCGGGATATCAAACCAGTATTGTGTATATAAACCAACAGCAATAATATCGGCCATGGCCGTCATAATCCAGCAGAACCAATACGTCCAGCCAGTCACAAATCCAGCCCATGGACCCAAATAATCAGCTGCAAAATCGATAAATGATGTATGATTTGTATTGGATAAAAGTAATTCACCCAATGCTCTCATAACAAAAAATAGAGCTACTCCGATAATCAGATAAGAAAATAGGATGGATGGACCGGCTAAATGAATGGATTTGCCGGAGCCTAAAAATAAGCCGGTTCCAATTGTGCCCCCAATTGCAATTAATTGTACATGACGATTTTTTAAATCCCTTTTTAACTCTTGCTTAGCCAAGTTGCATGCCCCCGTTTAATCTTAGATGTCTAAAACAGGCACCTAGTAAAATAGATATTTATCATTTTTCTCGCTTTATTTAGATACTATGTCTCACCTCACTATTGATATTGGACAATAAAAAAAGAGATTGGTTGTCTCCAATCTCTAAAAGGGCAAGAATAACAAAAATCGTTACCATTCTGTCCTTTTGCCTGAGATTGTGAATCCTTCGGCGCTGTATAAATACAGTCTCTCCAGAAGCTGCTCCCGCCATAGTTTTATCCACAGCGATCAAAGCGTGCTATATTAAATTATCAATTCTCAGAGTATGTTAATTTATTAACATAATTCTGAAAAAATGTTATGAAAAAAATGCTATCACTAAATTATTATGTTGTCAAACTAAGTACATGTAATTAAATGATTTGTTGAAGCATATGGAAGAGCCCAAGATTTACTTGATATAAATATAACCCATATGCTTTTGAAATGATTAACAGCAAGGGAACATTACGATATTACCTTCACAACTATTGATATAGCTTTATCAAGCGGTGAACTAGAATTAGGTGGTGTGGTATCTGAAATACTTGCTTTTGAACAATCAATTAATGATACTAAACAAGCTTCAGTTCTGATAAACAATTACTATAAGTATTAAATAGTAAAGAAAGGTACTAGGTCTCTCTCTTTTTTGTTTACTATTTTAAACATCTTGAGGATCATTCCTTTAGAAATATAAGCATGGCAATGAGGTTAAGTGGAAGGCCAGAATCGAAAGCTCTCTTTTTCATGTTTATTTTAATAGTAGCGCAATTCTTTCTGAAAAAAGACCAAATCCAAAATGGATTTGGTCTTTAATCTACTTTATTAAAAGGCAAATTGAAATTTAGAGTTCATCCGCTATCCCCAGCAGGATAATACCGAAGATAACAACTGCGATGATCATGTATTGTTTTTTAGTCAGTTTCTCTTTTAGGAAGATTCGTGACAGGATAATTGAAAAGATACTGTAAGAAGCAATCAATGGTGCTGCAATAATTGCATAGCCTGATGCCATGGCAAATACGTAGAAAAATTGACCAATCGTTTCCAAAATAGCTGCTATCCCTTTATCGCGCTCTTTAAATACATGGAAGGATTCCTTCTTAATAAAGCGAAGATAGATAAAACATACGGCAGCGCATAGGAAAAAGGTATATTCATACGCAAGCAAAGCTGAATTTTCGCTGATTAAATTCAATTCATCCAGATAGATGGCATCCGCAAATGTAGCAAGTCCATCAATAATGCAATATAAAATTGGGAAGATAATAGCCAAGAAACCAATTTGGTATTTTTTATCGATATGCTCAGAATTCAGTCGACGAGCTTCATCTTCTGCTCTTTTTTCCAGAACGGCTATCCCCACAATCCCAAGAGTGATGATGATAATCCCAAGTACTTCAATGATACTTAGCTCATGAGTGAAAAAGATGAAGAGCAGAATGCTTGTTACGACACCTGAGGAATTCTGTATTGGTGAGGCGATAGACAATTCAATATAGCGCAAACCAATATACCCAAATGCCATGGAAAGGATGTATAAAGAAGATACTGGTAAATAATGAATCATCTCCATTGGGTTGAACTGTATATCTTTTATAATCATATAGGCTGTTGCATGAATTCCCATGACAAGACCAACCATGATGATAATTTTAATATGGCTGTACTTGTCATTGCTGTCTGATCCCTTTTTATAAAATAGGTCAGCACCACCCCATGCTAAAGCTGTTAGTAGTGAAAAAATAAACCACATAACGATTCTCCTTGTTGAAGTTTAATAAGCTTTCTGAACCCCGTATAACAAGACATACAAAATCGTTTACTCAAGTGAGAATACGTTACTGCTGCTATTGCTAAACGGAGAGCAGAGCTATGAATAAAAATGAATATTAATAGAGTCACAGAGTCAAGAATATAATTTCCTTGTAAACTGTGTCAAGGGATTTAAAGGATGAAACTATAATAGAAGTGTGCATTTAATATAACAATAGTAATGAAAGGGCTATCTTTTTGTTTTTCTTAATTTTTCAAATATAATAGCAGGAGAATTAACAAATATAGAAGAGGATGGAAAGTTCGCTAAACAGGGGAGTTGGCCATGTTAGATTTAGTCCCAATTATGCTTGAAAAGGTAGGCATTATTGTCATTGTAGCGTTTTTAATTTCTAAAATGAATTCCTTTCGCCAAATCATTCACCCAGACCATAATCTAAATGAGCAGTTGAAATTATTTCTATTATTCGGCATGTTTGGGGTTATTAGTAATTATACTGGAATAGAAGTTTATCTTTCTATGGTTGAGGAGAATAGATGGCTTTCAGCTATTGGAGAAGATAGTGCCATTGCTAATACAAGAGTGATGGGTGTTGTGATAGGTGGATTATTGGGAGGTCCCGTTGTTGGAGGAGGAGCTGGCCTGATAGCCGGTATACACCGGTATACATTGGGAGGGTTTACTGCCTTTTCCTGCGCCTTTTCTACCATCCTGGCCGGAATATTGGCAGGGTATATAGGCAACAGAAGAAAAAGGAGCGGGGGTCAGATAACGCCATTGTTTGCTGCAGGTATCGGGATGTCCCTCGAAGCTCTGCAAATGGTGATCATCCTAGCTACTGCCAAACCTCTTGAGCATGCATGGAGCCTCGTGCAGTTTATCGGTTTGCCGATGATCACCATGAATGGATTCGGAACACTGTTGTTCATGCTGATCGTTCAGTCTATAAAGCGTGATGGAGAGATAGCACGTGCGAATCAAACCAATCAGGCATTTTTAATTGCGGACCAGACTCTGCCACATTTTCGTCAGGGCTTGAACACCCAATCATGCAAAGAAATATCGAAAATTATGCTTAATTTAACCGATGCGGATGCTGTCTCTATCACGGATGAACATTTGGTTCTCGCTCATTTGGGGGCAGCCTCTGATCATCATAAACCTAGCGTAAAGCCGAGTACTGGGCTGACTAAGAAAGTACTTGAATCAGGATATGTATCAATAGCTAAATCGAAGGAGGAAATCGAGTGCAGGCATAAGGACTGTCCGCTCGTAGCTGCCATCGTTCTCCCTTTAAAAGTGAATGGGGAAATCTCAGGAACCTTAAAATTGTATTATACAAAGCCGGATAAATTAGACAGAGTTCAGCAGCAGTTAGCAGAGGGGCTGGCTAATTTATTTTCCACTCAGCTTGAGCTGGCGGAAGCGGAACGGCAGGCTAAGCTTTTAAAGGACGCTGAGATAAAAGCCTTGCAGGCTCAGATTCATCCACACTTCTTATTTAATAGTCTAAATACGATATCTGCCCTATGCCGGACTGATCCTGATAAAGCTCGTAAACTACTATTAGAATTAAGTTTATTTTTTCGAGGCAATTTACAGGGAGCCAGACAGTTGCAGATTCCGTTAGAAAAAGAGCTGGAAAATGTAAAAGCTTATTTATCTTTAGAGCAAACGCGTTTTCCTCACAAATATGAAGTTAATTTTGATATAGAGAAAGGATTAGAAAATGTATTGATTCCCCCATTTTTATTGCAGCCTTTGGTAGAGAATGCGATTCATTATGCATTTCCACAAAGAAAACAGGTTGGGAAAATTAATATACAAGTGTGCTCAAATGGCAATTATATGAGAATGATTGTTGCGGATAATGGTCAGGGGATTGTGGAAGAAAGATTGAAAAATCTGAGCAGGCAGGTTGTACCGTCAGCCGGTGGAAATGGTACAGCCATTTTTAATATTAGTGAACGCTTAAAAGGTATCTATAATAACCAAGCCCATTTTAAGGTTGATAGCAAGGTGGGTGAGGGCACCACTGTTAATATCTTAATCCCGCTGGAAAGTAAAGGAGGTGACGAGCAGGATGCTGCGAGCCTATGTAGTGGATGATGAACCATTAGCCAGGGACGAGTTGAAATATTTACTGGCACGAAGCAAAGAAGTGGATGTCTTGGGTGAGAGTGATTGTATAGAAGATGCATTACGTGATATTCCACTGTTAAAGCCGGATATTGTTTTCTTAGATATTGAATTAGCGGGAGAGAACGGATTACATTTAGCCGCTAAACTAGAAGGGTTAAACCCAGTTCCAGCAATCGTTTTTGCCACTGCCTATGACGAGTATGCTCTTCAGGCTTTTGACGTGAATGCGGTAGATTATCTTTTGAAGCCCTTCAGTGAAGAACGTATTCACAAAACGCTGGACAAAGTTAAAAAGCTTCATTTACACACAAAGGAGCCTGAAAAAGTGGATACCAGTAATCTCCAATGTAAGGGAAAAATAGCTGTTATGACAGAAGAAAAAATTATATTGCTTACATGCAATGATATCGTATTCTTAGAATCATACGAAGGAAAGTGTAAAATCCAGGCTGTTAATCATCTTTATAAAGTAAGTGAGGCACTGATTGGATTGGAAAAAAAACTGCCCAAAACACAGTTCTTTCGGGTACATCGAAGCTATCTTGTGAATATTGATCATATCGTGGAGATATTACCATGGTTTAATTCAACCTATAACTTACGTATGTCGGATGGTTCCGAGGTTCCGGTCAGTCGAACCTATGTAAAGGAGCTGAAACAATTAGTAGGAATATAGGATTGATTTGCTATTCAGTAGTTGTAAGTTGTAATTCATCCCATTTATTTTGCGGTTCATTTTGAAAATGAGGTGTAAGAGTTTTCATTTGATACTATGAGAGTATAATACGTATGCAAAAAAGGGGGAACATTGAAATGAATGCGATTACAATTGTTATTGGCTCGATTTGTATCCTTTTAATAGCCTATCGTTTGTACGGGACATTTATGGCGGCTAAGGTGTTGAAATTATCTAATGATAAACCAACACCAGCTGAAAAGCTTGAGGATGGTCAAGACTATGTGCCAACAAATAAATGGGTAGTATTTGGACACCATTTCGCAGCCATTGCTGCTGCAGGCCCATTGGTTGGGCCGATTCTGGCAGCTCAGTTTGGTTATTTACCCGGACTGATTTGGCTATTGGTTGGGGCAGTAATTGGAGGAGCAGTTCATGATACAGTTGTGCTCTTTGCCTCTATGCGCCGCGACGGTAAATCATTATCCGAGGTAGCAAAAGAAGAACTTGGACCTGTAGCAGGATTCTGTACAGGATTGGCCATGCTATTCATTATTACCATTACGATGGCAGGTTTGTCATTGGTTGTACTTGGAGCACTTGAAAGAAACCCATGGGGTACATTTGCGGTAGGAATTACAATTCCGATTGCGATGTTAGTGGGAATCTATCATAAAAAGACAGGGAATTTAAAAGTCCCGACGACCGTTGGATTTATCTTAATTATGCTAGCAATTTTCTTTGGTCCACAAATTCAGGGAACATGGTTAGGCGATTTCCTAACGCTTGAAAAGAGCACTCTTGCTATTATTTTACCAGTCTATGCCTTTTTCGCTGCTGCACTTCCTGTTTGGTTATTGCTTGCACCACGTGATTATTTAAGTACATTTATGAAAATAGGCGTTTTCGCAGCACTTATTATTGGTGTATTTATCGTTAACCCTTCAGTTGAGTTTCCTGCTATTATTCCAGATTTCATTAACGGTGGAGGTCCCATTGTGGCGGGCCCAGTATGGCCGTTTATTTCAATTACAATTGCCTGCGGTGCCATTTCAGGCTTCCATGCTTTTGTTGGATCAGGTACGACTCCGAAAATGGTCAGCCGTTGGAGTGATATTAAAGGCATAGCCTTTGGTGCGATGCTAGTAGAATGTTTAGTGGCTATTATGGCATTGATTGCTGCAGTTGCTCTTCAGCCTGGTGATTATTTTGCGATTAACTCATCACCTGAGGTCTATTCAACATTGGGAATGGAAACAGTCCATTTAGATAGATTGGAAGAAGCAGTAGATATGGACCTTGAGGGAAGAACAGGTGGAGCCGTAACACTTGCTGTCGGTATGACAGAAATCTTTACCAGTGTACCATTCTTCCAACACTTGGCCTCCTATTTCTATCAATTCGTAATTCTGTTTGAGGCGGTATTTATTTTAACAGCGATTGATTCAGGAACCAGGGTTGCCAGATATCTCATCCAGGACTTCTTTGGAGACTTTATTAAACCTTTGAAACGAACAGATTCTCTTGGAGCTAACATTTTTGCCAGTGCATTAGCCTGCTTTATTTGGGGATATCTATTATTCTCTGGAGATATCAGCTCCGTCTGGGCACTGTTTGGAGTATCCAACCAGTTGATGGCGTCAATCGGATTGATTGTTGGAGCTACCGTTGTCTTGAAAATTGCAGAGAAACGCTGGTATATGCTGACATGCTTAGTCCCATTGGCGTATCTATATGTTACGGTTAATGTAGGTGGATTCTGGATGATTAAGAATGTCTATCTGAATCCGGATGCAGGTGGATATAATGTATTGAACGGTGTTCTATCCATTATCATGCTTGCGTTAGGTGTCGTGATTATGGTGGCTTCCATCATGAAATGGATTAAGCTATCCAAACAGCCGCAAGCCCAATTGGTTATACAGTCTGAGAAAGAACTGACGAAAACGATGTAAATAATAAACAGGTAAAGGGTCCGAATAACTGGTCTCTTTACCTGTTTTTTTATGCTCAAATGAATTTTAATGAAGCTTAACGGAGAGGGATTTTAAGAAGGGAAGGCCCGATAATGTAAGAATCAGTTTTTCCTTTTTTCGTACATTTTTATGAATATAAAATAATACTTGATCGGATGTAATTTGATAATAATGATTCAGAGTTTTAGGTTTACCAGGCAATGCTACAAGTTCCTGAACACCGGGTCCACAGCAGGCTTTAACATCTAAGTTTTTAATGATTACTTGATTCCCTTTGGATGCAATCCACTTTTTTGATTCATCGTCCATTACAATAATCATTTTGGTGCCTCCTTCAAGTGAGGTATGTTCTTAACTATAATGGATGGGATTTTAGTTTCCTATAAAAATGCATTATAATAGAGTGATATAAGCTTTTTATAGATTGTTGAAGAGAATACAACAGAATGGGATTGGTGGAGCCAATTTTTATATACACATATGCATGCAGTTCAGAGGAAGAACCTTTATGCAAAATGGAATTCAGGGCGTTGTTTGATATGAATCCTGATGATTTTGTTTTTAAAAGTACAAGAAAAGTCGATCCAAGCCGAAGTCCCTTTATTAGGGAAAGAATAGAAGTCCTGACCGAAGGGGATAGTTTGGAGGCCCTTTATCACAAGGCAGGCAAACTTTCCTTCCCGGATCAGACATTCAAAACAATCTTTGTGAAAACGAATGATCTAGAGGATAAAGTTAGCTTTAGTCAACGAAGAAAGATTGAACGGGAAATCGGATTAAAAATCCAGGGTGAAGCTGATTTGGAGAAGCCGGATATCGTTCTTGGCATCATTACTTGCGGCGGTAAATGGTATGTAGGTATTTATGAAAAAAATGAAGCGGTCTGGTTGCATCATCAAAAGAAACCACGAGAGTATTCGACAGCTCTCAGTACTAGAATGGCAAGAGCAGTTGCTAATATCGCGGTTCCCAACCCTGTTGGTGTGAAAGCGATTGACCCATGCTGTGGAATTGGGAATGTACTGGTGGAAGCCTTGTCAATGGGGATTACGATATGTGGACGTGATATCAAGCCATTGCCAGCTATTGGTGCCAGAGAAAATGTAGCTCATTTTGGATATAGCTGTGATATTGCAATAGGGGCAATTGAGGAAGTTACCGACCATTATGATGCAGCTATCATTGATTTACCCTATAATTTATGCCATACAGCGAGCCCGCAAGAACAATTATCAATTTTAACGCATGCAAATCGCATTGCAGACAGAATTGTTGTTGTTACCGGGGAACGAATTGATGACATGATTAAGGAAGCTGGCTTAACTATACAGGATCGATGTGAAGCGAAGAAGATTGGGTTTACAAGAGAGATTTTGTTATGTTATTAGATTAATAAATAAAAATGAGGGTGGCATGATTTTTGCCACCCTCTTATTCTATATACTTTTAAACATCTACACGCTTAACGAAGAAAGAAACTACCAATCCGATTATGGAGGCAATCAAAGCAAATAGAAAGGCGTTTTGCACACCGGCTGTCAAAGCTTCAGAGGCAGCAAGCGGATTATTGGGATCAGCTGTAGCCAAATAGCTTGCCTGGCCAGCTGACATGATGCTAACAGCAACTGCTGTCCCAATCGCCCCTGCAATTTGCTGAAGTGTATTCATGACAGCAGCTCCATCAGGGTAATACTGTCTTGGCAACTGGTTTAACCCATTTGTTTGCGAAGGCATCATAATCATGGCAACCCCAATCAACATGCATGTGTGCAAGATGATAACCGTTAATTGGGTAGTTTCAGTTGTTATATTAGTAAATAAGTAGGTAAATATTGTTGTTAATATAAAACCGGGAATAACCAAGTATTTTGGCCCGAAGGTATCAAATAATTTCCCCGTAATTGGTGACATAATTCCATTCACAATACCGCCAGGCAATAAGACAAGGCCGGCTGCAAAAGCTGACAATAACATTCCGCCCTTTAAGTACATAGGCAATAGAATGGATGAGGATAAGATGATCATCATACCCAGGAATACCATTAAAAGTCCAATAGAGAACATAGGGAACTTAAATACGCGTAAATTAAGCATTGGCTGTTCCATTTTAAACTGGCGGAAAGAGAATAGGATAAGGCTGAGTGCCCCAACAATAATCGGTAAAAGAACAGCTGGGTCGCTCCATGAGCCAGCACCCTCCCCGGCACTGCTGAAACCAAAGACGATTCCTCCAAAACCAATGGATGAAAGAATAATAGACAGAATATCTATTTTTGGTTTTGTGATGGTTGATACATTTTGCATATAGATGAGACCATATACGAATGTAAAAATAAGCAAAGGTAAGCATAGCCAGAAAATCGATTGCCAGCCCAGACTGTCTACGATTAATCCTGATAGGGTTGGACCGACAGCAGGTGCAAACATAATGACAAGCCCCATCATCCCCATAATTGTTCCGCGTCTATGAGGTGGGTATATAACCATAATAACATTTGTCATTAACGGTAGTAATAGACCTGTTCCTATAGCCTGAATGACACGTGCTAGAAGGAGTATTTCAAAATTAGGTGCCAAAGCTCCTACTAATGTTCCTACAATAGAAAAAATGAGAGAGGCACTGAATAATTGTTTGGTAGTAAACCATTGAAGAAGCAATGCTGTTACAGGCACAAGAATACCAAGTACAAGTAAGTAACCGGTTGTTAACCATTGAACGACATGTGGTTCAATGCGAAAGTCCTCCATAATATTGGTGAATGCCATATTTAAGGCAGTTTCACTAAAGAGTCCGATAAAAGCACCAATCATTATAGCAATCACGATTGGAAGTGGCTTAATCTGCTTATTTTCTAAGTTTGTAGCATGATTATTACTCAAATAATATTCCCCTTTCATTATGTATAATTACTAGACCAGTCTATATAATATGCTGATTAAGGATATACATTTATGGTTGCTCATTTCTTTAATATATCGGGCAGACATTTAGAGATGTTTAGTAAAGGCTGTCCATTTAAATTGGTTAGCGAACGGGTGATGGCTCCTTCGATCATTGAATTAACCAATAGACTTAAACGGTACGCTTTTTCTGGTTCAAAGCCATCTTGAAGCATTTTATCATAATAAAGTGTTTCCCAACCTTCAAATGCTGCCTTGCACGCTTTGCGTAAAGGTTCGCTCATTAAGGAAGTTTCCGCTGCCAATAATCCAATTGGTAAACCTTCAAAAAGGTCATTTTTATTGAAATGTTGAGCGATTTTTTCAATATGATATTGGAATGCCTCTAAGGCATGATCATACTGATTCATGGCCAGCTTAATATCATTTTCAATTTGAACGGCCATTTTATTGACTGCTTCTACGGCCAGTTGTTCTTTACCATCAGGGAAGTGATAATATAAAGACCCTTTAGGGGCACCGCTTTCCTTCAGAATTTGATTTAAGCCTGTTGCATGATATCCCTGTATGTTGAAAAGGCGAGTAGCAGCCTCTAAAATTTTTTGACGCGAGTCCATTTTTGCACTCACATGAAATCCCTCTTTTCAAGTATAATGACTGGTCTATATAAATGAGTGACTGTTTCATTCTATAAGATGGCTGTATTTTATGTCAATCATTCGTTGCAGGTATATTTTTTCGAGAATAGGTGGATCAGAAAGGAGGGCGGTTATAAATTGCTTCCAATGAAAAGGGATGAGTGGAGGGGTTATAATAGAAATAGAGGCTGAGACATAACTTATAAACGCTCCTGAAAAGACGAACGATATAATATGTCGACTTTGTTACTTATTAAAGAGTTAAGTTGGAAGAAATCGTTTCATTGCGCTACAGCCACTCGCTTTCCGCGGGGAGGAAGCTGAGCCTCCTCGGCTGCGCCTGTGGGGTCTCAGCCTTTCCTCTATTTCCCGCAGGAGTCGGTGGCTTCCGCTCCATTCCACTAAGTTTAATAATGGCATACGGAAGTAACCAATCTATTGAAAATAAATAAAAATCCGAACTATTAGGCACCTAATAGTTCGGATATATCATTGATTTAAATAATTATGTCCTAGCCCCACCATCATTTTAAGCAGCTAACAGCTGTTTCTTGATTAATATTTCTCGATCGGCAGCATAAACAGGGCGATAGCCGTTTGTAAGTAGGTTTTTAATATAGATTTTATTATAGATAAAGGCGAAAACGCCGCTTGTTAGCAATGCGCCTAATCCAAATAGAAAAAGATTGATTGTGATGGATATACCAAGCATAATAATCGCCCAATTATAGTCTTTGCGAAATAAAGCAGGGAATATTCCAAAAAAGAGAGTAGTCCAACTGAAGCCAAGCTTGACCTCTTTTATAATGCCATCCTTGTTTATTAGAGATATTTTCATACAATCACTCCTGGTTCATATAGTTCCATCATAAAAGAATTTTTAAAATGAATACATGGTAGTTTATAGAAGCATGTGTATGGTATGCAGGTAATTTGAGTAATAGAGAAATATCTATTATATAGGATTAAGGGCCGAACAGAATGAGGGGAATGGTAGGTATAGGAGCTCTTACTTTGGCAAACTCATAATAAGAAAAACGGACAGCGACTAGAACTCGCTGTCCGTTTCGTATAGCTGTATCGATTTTTACCAATCCCAAAGCAAGACGAACATGGAACCGAAGATGGTAACTAGGGCTACAAATAATGCATAAAGGATATTGGTATAGAGTGTTCTTCTTTCCTTGGATTCATTAATATGCATGAACAGGAATATCTGCAAACTTGCTTGTAAGCCAGCTGTGATAAGCAAAATAGCCATTTTAAATCCAAATGATATCTCCAGGAAAAGAACTAATAATGCTGCCACTGTTAGAGCGATGGATGATAAAAATCCTATGATATGCTCTTTAGGGAATAACTTAGCCATTTTACATCAGTCCTTTCAGGTAGACGAAGCTGAAGATGAAAATCCAAACAACGTCCAGGAAGTGCCAGTACAGTGAAAAAATAAATGCTTTATTAGCAGTAAGGTGATTAATTCCGCGTCTGCTCACTTGAATCAGAATAGCGATTCCCCATAGAATTCCTCCGGTTACGTGGGCTCCGTGTGTTCCAAGCAATGTAAGTAATGCAGAAGTGAAGCCGCTTGTTTGGATGGAAGCTCCTTCGTGTACATAATGGAAGAACTCATAAATTTCAATGCCTAGGAAGGCTAATCCAAGGACAAGCGTAATCGAGAACATAACCATCATTGCTTTTTTCATGCCCATCCGCATAGCGTGAATCGCGATCCCAATCGTAAAACTACTTGCCAAAAGAATAAAGGTTTCAGCTAAAACCCCACCAAGAGCGAAGATATCGCGCCCGGAAGGCCCATCACCTGTACGATTTTCCAGTACAAAGTAGACAGTAAACAGTGTAGCGAATAATACGATCTCTGCTCCAAGGAAAATCCAGAAGCCCAGTATCTTAAGCTGATTTTGTTCAGTACTATATTCCAATGGTTGAGAGGCATCTAATTTCATTCTGTCTCACCTCGCAATTTTCTTTCTTCTTCTTCAATTTCTTTCACAGATATATGGAACCCATGATCATCATTGAAGGAACGTACAAACATCAAATAGATAATTGGAACCGCAGCGATAATGGCTGGAATCCACATACTAAATACCATAAAGAATCCCCAGAAGAAGAAGGCCACTGCCATTAGAAACGGTTTAAAGTCACTGCTAGGCATGTGTATTTCTTCGATTTTTCGTGTGAACAGATTATGTGTACCTTTTTTGTGATCCCACCAGGAATCTACAGAATCCACTTCAGGAGTAATGGCAAAGTTATAGGCTGGAACAGGTGTTTTTGTTGCCCATTCCAATGTACGGCCACCCCATGGATCTGAGTCTCCTTTTAGTCTTGGAGCATAACGGAAGCTCCAGTAGAAGCTATAAACGAGAACGATGAATCCAATTGCTAAACCTACAGCACCTAATGATGCGATAAGGTTCAATGGTCCATACCCAGTTTCTTCAGAGTACGTATACATTCTGCGGTTCATCCCTTTAAGTCCCAATGCGAATAGAGGCAGGAATGTGACATTGAATGAAATAGAAATAATCCAGAATGCGATTTTTCCTAATTTCTCGTCTAATTTGAATCCAAAGATTTTAGGGAACCAGAAATACATACCCGCCAGTACCCCAAACACTGTACCCGGTATTAAAACATAGTGGAAATGGGCTACCAAGAACATTGTATTATGATATTGATAATCCGCACTTGCCATCGCTAGCATAACCCCTGTGACTCCACCAAAGGTGAAGATTGGTATGAATGCCAGGGCATACAGCATTGGCGTGGTAATTTCAATTTTTCCTTTATACATCGTAAGGAGCCAGTTAAATATCTTAACTCCTGTAGGTACAGCGATTAACATCGTAGTAATCGAGAAGAAGCTGTTTGCCATGGCACCTTGACCCATCGTATAGAAATGGTGAACCCATACAGTAAAGGATAGGGCAGAGATGGCAAGCATACTGAATACCATTGATTTGTATCCATACAGATTTTTTCTTGCGAATGTTGAAATAACCTCACTGAATATACCAAAGGCAGGAAGAATAACGATATATACTTCAGGATGGCCCCATACCCAGAACAGGTTAGCCCAAAGCATATCCATTCCGCCATCTTGCATAGTGAAAAATTGTGTACCAAACAAACGGTCAAACATCATTAAGGCAAGAGCTACTGTTAAAACAGGGAAAGCAAAAACGATAATGATGCTAGTGATTAAAATAGACCATGTGAACATTGGCATTTTCCATAGAGTCATACCAGGTGCTCTCATTTTTAAAATTGTAACGATAAAATTAACACCCGTTAGCAGCGTCCCAATACCGGCAATCTGAATCGCAATACTGTAGTAGTTATTCCCCACAGTAGGGCTGAATTCTATACCTGCAAGCGGGAAGTAGGCTGACCATCCGGCATCCGGTGATCCACCAATAACGAACGAGATATTAAATAGCATTGCTCCGGCAAAGAATAACCAGAAGCTGATAGCATTTAAATAAGGGAAAGCAACGTCACGCGCCCCAATTTGAAGAGGCACAACAATATTCATTAATCCAATGATAAATGGCATTGCCATAAATAAAATCATAACCACGCCATGCGTTGTAAAGATTTCGTTATAATGCTGTGCATCAAGCAGTCCGTTTTCAGGCTTAGCCAACTGGCCACGCATTAATAAACCATCAACACCGCCGCGGAATAACATAACTAAAGCACAGAGAATATACATAACCCCAATACGTTTATGATCAACAGTGGTAAGCCATTCATCTTTAAGCCAACGCCATTTCTTAAAATAAGTCAGGCCGATAACGATAGCCATCGATACGGCAACAATACTTACCATTGCGCCATAGATTAACGGGCCACCATGTACTATAAATTTATCCCAATCCAAGGTTGTAACTCCTTTCTTATGAAAGCTTTAATTTTAATGATTTGAATGATCTTCGTGCTCGGAATTACCTTTTTCTGTATCTTCATCAAACGTGTTGTCTGCTTCATCGCTCTCGTTTGATGGAGATGGGTCAGAACCATGATGATGTCCTTCCGGTGGAGGGCTGAAATCCAAGTGAGTAGAAGAATATGATTGTCTGCCGACGTGTGCTGTATCAAGCAGTTTTTCAAATTTTTCTTCTGTTAACTTACCTTCATTTGCTTTCACATCATTAACCCATTCCTCGAAATCATCTGGAGTCATAGACAGTGCTTCAAAATCCATATGAGCGTAGCCTTCACCACTGAAGTTTGCATTTCTTCCCATCATGGAAGCTGGTGCTTCAGCTACAAAGTTTAATTTTGTTACCATGTCACTCATGGCGTATTTCTGACCGCCAAGCTGCGGAATCCAGAAGCTTGTAATTGGTCCGTAAGAATATAGACGGAATTCTACAACTCTATTAGTTGGAATGTTTACATAGTTAACCGTTTCAATACCTTGCTCTGGATAACTGAAATGCCATTTCCAGTTTGAAGAAGCTGCGTAGATAACCAATGGTTTTTGATCTTCATAGCCTTTTGGCTTTCCTTCTACTTCAAATGTAGTTTTAACTGTGACTACAGCTAAAACGGCTACAATAATAATTGGTATGACTGTCCATGTTATTTCAAGCGCTTTGCTGCCTTCCATATGTGGAGGCTCGTAATCTTTTGGAGCTTTGGATGCTCGGTATTTATATAAAATAACGATAAAAAGTACATATACTACAAGCACAACAGCTGCCATTAAAGCCATTGAGAAAAGAATGGCATTGGATTGTGTTTTTGCAACAGGACCATTTGTGTCGAATACTACCCAGTCACATCCCGCTAACATAAGAATAGACGCCATCATGGAACCCAAAAGTGCCCATTTTTTATTCATATTTTTCCCCTTCCTAATGTAATAAGTAAATTTAAGCTATGTAAGGGAAATTCATGTAAATCTGCACACCTTGATAGTTATAATTTCCCTTGCTTGCTGCTATTTAGGCATAATTCTTCCTTTTTCCATAGCCCCTGATTTTCAATATAATAACTGAATTTAAAAATTACAAATATATGAAACTAAAAGAAGACATGGAAATCTTTAATTTTGACAAAGTTGTGAACAAATTAACAATTAATTATATTCTTAGAATTTATTGTAAAATCGGCACTTTAAAGTAGCATTTTTATGTGAATACTAGGATGTGAAATCTGCAAACGACTATTATATAGAAAAAGGCTTTCGATCAGTATCAAAAAGGCTTAAACTTATGAATAATCTAGATAAGTGAAACGGAGTTATACAATGAAAGAAAAAGATTATGATGAGTTATTACATATAAAAACAGTCGGTAATCAAAATGGATTTTATAATTCTTTGCATTATCACCGGTATGAACCGACTCCATATTGGATTTTAGAAAGATTATTGGATGAGTATGACATTAATAGTGATGATCATGTTGTCGATTTTGGATGCGGAAAGGGGAGACTGAATTTCTTTCTTCATCACAAAACAGGCGCATATGTAAATGGGATAGAAATGAATGAACAATTTATTAATGAAGCTGAGGAAAATCTCAAGAACTATACTTACAAGGGGAAAGAGCGAATTCAATTTCACTGTTGTCTGGCAGAGGAGTTTGAGATTCGACCAACTGATAATAGGTTTTATTTCTTTAATCCTTTTACAATACAAATTTTCCGCCAGGTTCTAACGAACATCCTGTTATCCGTTGAAGAAACATATCGTGAGGTACACCTGATATTATATTATCCGTCTGAGGATTATATATATTTTCTTGAAAATCAATCCGTGTTTGAACTACACAAAGAGATTGTTCTAAATGAAACGAATCCGTTTGAGAGAATACTGATCTATCGGCTAGCTTATTAAATAGAAAAAGGCGTTCCAATTGGAATGCCTTTTTTCGTATAGGATATCAGAAGGTGTATGGAGGAGTGGTAGATTCAGTAATATAAACAACCAATTTGTAGCTCAGTAGGGCAACAGCCGGATACTTATCATTAAGTTGAACCTGGCTTTTTTTCGTCAAATGGTTCTACATGAACATGGACATGATATACTCCATGATCCTTCATTAAATCTTTTTCTACAAGAGTTGCAATATCATGGGCTTCTTTAATATTTAACGTGTTGTCTACCAAAATAATGATATCGATGACTTCATTATTTCCATAATTTCGTCCCATAATTTTTTTAATCCCTTTAACCCCTTCTATTTGGTCAATGGAATTTTGATAGAGTTTAATCTTAGATTCATCAAAGCCATCTGATAAGTAATGGGATGCTTCTCGAAATATATCCCAGGCAGTTTTGCAAATCAGTAACCCTACAAGTATGGCAGTAATTGTATCGAGGAAAGGCATATTTAGTTGGGAGCCGAATATACCAATTGCTGCTCCAATACTGACATACGCATCAGAAATATTGTCTTTGGCAGCCGCTTTAACGGAATGGCTGTTGATTCTTTTTGCTAGCTTTATATTATAGCGATAGACGAAGTACATGACGAGGGCAGAAAAAATCGCCGTGTATGCTGCTGTTATATCAGGTATATTTTTTTCCTTGCTTAAAATGGATTGGAATCCATCAGTTAGAACTTGGATACCTACTGTCATCATGATAAAAGAAGATAGGAGAGAGGCAATCGATTCACTTTTCCAGTGCCCATATGCATGATCGCTATCGGGAGGCCGTTGGGAAACTTTTAAACCTATTAATACAGCTACTGAGGCAATGATGTCAGTTATATTGTTAAGTCCATCTGCACGTAATGCTTCAGATTCACTTATATATCCAACAATCAGTTTTAATATGGAAAGAAATAAGTATGCAACAATACTTAGGATTGCTCCGCGTTCACCTAATTTAAGGTCCCTGTATTTTTGTTTCTCCAAAAAGGTCACCTCAAGTTCTTTATTGAATTCATCATTACTTATTAGTATAGAATAAATTCATAAAAAAAGAGCATCCAATTAATTAATCATTTGGAATAGTCTTATTTTTTTATTTCCCAATTAATTCACGCTGGTGCAATTCATTTAGGTTTTTTGATTTTCACTGACATTTTCAACCTATGAGGTAATTTAACTGTTTTTAATAATGATTCGACAACAACAAAAATGGCGTGATAAAGCAATTGAGGATTTTAAGCAAGGTCTAACAGGAATATTGACTAACCATCCAGTAATACAATAGATTGGAATTAGGAGACTACACCCAAGATACAGCATCCTGATGATAAATCCAATATCGGGGGTAATAAGGCGTATGAATCCATTTATGAAAGCCGCTGTTGAAGAAGCGTATGAAGGAATTAAACAAGGGCATGGCGGACCTTTCGGAGCTGTCATTGTCAAGGATGGGAAAATCATTGGAAAGGGCCATAATATGGTGGTTAAGGAGCTTGATCCAACCATGCATGGAGAAATAGTTGCGATTAAGGAAGCATGCCATCATGAAAATCATTTTGACCTATCCGGAGCAGAGCTTTATACAACGGCAGAGCCTTGTCCTATGTGCTTAGGGGCCATTCTTTGGGCAGGCATCACGACTGTTTATTATGGTTGTGATCGATTGGATACAGATAAAATAGGGTTTAGAGATGATGTCTTTTATAAAATGATTGACGGGAAGCTTTCATATGATTTACAGCGAGTTGATCATGAAGAATGTAAGGAATTATTCAAGGCCTATCAAGCAATCGAGAATAGAGTTATATATTAATAGCTAGACTAACTGATTAGGAAACTGAATAATTTTTTTAATCCAGGCTAGATGTTACCCTGCTATACATAACGACTAAGTCAGAAGAACAGAGATGGAGAAAACAATTCGTTTTCTCCATCTTTTTTACACAAGTACTATTTAAATTCCCCATACCATAACCTGCGATACCGGGTATACTCAACATTATTTAAAAATAACTGCAATGCTTGTAACATACCTGTAGTATCAGTAAAGAATCCTCAATTATTAAATACCTGTCAATAATGATTTTATAGGATAAAAGTGGGGATATTACAAAAAGAGGGACTTGATTTTCAGAATGTGGAAAAAAGAGAGATTTAAGCAGGACAGTTGATATATCAATATATTAAGTTAGGTGTACGCTATGTGCGAGGGATGTCTATTATCCTATCTCTAGTTGTCTGGTAGTTTATGGTTCAAATGTTACAAAAAACTCATGTTACGATGTCTTTGTCGATTAAACAAACATCATGACAGGAGGAGATTTACCGATGAAACGTAAACTTATCGTTACAGTTGCTGCAGCGGCGACGCTTTCCTTTACAGCTATGACAGGTGCGGAGGCAGCCTGTGTTACTTCTAAACCAAATACAACGACTTCATATAAAGTAATTGTTGGTGGAGGAATTATTAAATTACCAAGTGGATCTATTCAAATTCCGACTATCAATAAACCAAGTCAGGATACTAATTCCGGTTCAAATGATACAGTAGAACAAAATAAGCCAACTACAGATACTCCGACATTTGAAGAAGATAATTCAGATTCCAGTAATACAGAATCAAGCGATTATGAAGTAAGTGCATACGAGCAGGAAGTCCTTGATCTTACCAATGCGGAACGTGCTAAACAAGGATTAAAACCGCTAACCTTGGATACAGAGCTTAGCAAGGTGGCACGTATAAAATCAGAGGATATGCAAAAGAATAATTATTTCAGTCATACAAGCCCAACTTACGGATCTCCATTTGATATGATGAAACAATTTGGCATTTCTTATAGAGCGGCAGCTGAAAATATTGCTATGGGTCAACGCACACCAGAAGAAGTAGTAAATGCGTGGATGAATAGCGACGGTCATAGAAAAAATATCTTAAGCTCCAGCTATACACATATCGGAATTGGTTATGTGGAGAACGGCAACTACTGGACACAAATGTTTATTGGCAAATAAGAGAGTACTATAAATATAGATTTTATATAGACTGTCCCAAAAGGAAGTGAAAACTTATCTTTGGGACATTTTTTTTATTAAATTAATGTATCCAAGCTAGAAAGTTTTTTCGTGTGTTTTTTTCCTGGCAGCATAGTATGTTATACTGTGATTCAATATTCTGATATAACAATTTATGGATAAGGAAGGGAAGCTATGAAGTAGCTGATCATATCAAAAACATTGATATTTATCTTTGTTATCCTTTTTGTGACAGGCTTTGAGGCTGTGTTTGGGAAACATAATGTTTTGATTGGGGTCACGACTGTGGTGGCTCTGCTCATGTATTTAGAGAGGGATTTTACTGTATCCCCATGGAAGAGCTTAATGCTGATTTTGGCAGTCAATTTGTCCCAAGGAATATTTGGTCAACTGGCCTTGATCAATCCCTGGGTAGGACTTTTAGTAAACTTTATCGCTATGTTTATTGTAGGATACTTTTTCACATCTAACATAAAAGGACCTATCCATATTGCGGTTGGTTTGCAATATTTATTCATTTTGACCGATCCAGTTCCGTTGGAGGAATTCCCATTGAGACTACTATCTCTAGTTGCAGGGGCTTTGATTATCATGATGGTACAATGGGTATTTAATAGAAGGAAATTATCTAAAAGGGGCAATCATTATTTCTTGCAGGTATGTAGCCATTTGCAAGAAAAGTTAAATCGGATTCGAGATAACCAGCCTGATCAAGAGTTGGATTCCGTCATTCTGTCAGATATCAACGAGTTCAGGAAGGTGATTTATTTTCGGAAAGTCAAGGGTTACTATCTGACTCACGAAGGCAGAGTTCGTTTAAAGATTTCGGTCTGTCTTGAAAAGCTGCATTTGATGTTAAACCGCAAAACTGCAAGTGACTACCCAGAGGATGTCTTGGATGCTCTGAATTTTGAATTGAGACAGATGAGGGATTACGTCAATAAAGGGTCAAGCTTATCTGATGATTCATTGAATGGTCTAAATAAAGCGCTTAACAAATATGAATCCGCATACATAGCCGAAATCATTAGTACGTTGAAATTATTGCGTGAATTATTGAGGTACCTTCATACTAGTGAATCATCTGAACTGAACAAGGTTGAGGGTGTGGTAGAGATTCCTAAAGGCTACCGGAATACCTATCAATTTTTAAAGGACATTAATCGACATTCAGCTCGTTTCACATACGCACTGCGATTGGGTATCACTATTGCAGCTGTTGCTTTAATCGTTGATTATTTTAACATCAATGAAGGACGCTGGATTTTATTTACTATATTTTCTGTGACGCAACCCTATTATGAGACAGCTAAATATCGCTTCAAGGAACGCGTGATCGGCACTTTAATGGGAGCGGCTATCTTTGTACTATTATTTAGTATCTTTCATGAACCTACTATACGCTCCTTCTTGGTCTTTCTGGTTGGGTATTTGAAATGGCTATGCGGTGAAGTATAGAAATGTCGTATTGACTGTCACGATATCTGCTCTTGGAACAGCTGCTCTCACGGGCGACCCGACGCTCCTGTCACTGAGAAGAGTTATGCTTGTTCTGATAGGTATAGGTATTGGTATGCTTGCAAATCGTTTATTACTTCCACATACGCTGGAAAAGGGTACAAGAGATTTGATGAAAAGCTACAAACAAGTATCCAAGGAATTGCAGCGTGAAGTCTCCGCTTATTTAAACCAAAGAAATAATGCACATACAATCAATCATTTATTTGCCGTTTCCGCTTTAATGGAGGAAAGAATATTTTTAAATAATCAAATGCTGCAGCTTGAAGAAATGGAAAACTTTCTATCATCTCAGCGCCGTTTGAATCATGCCATTTATGATGTGTTCTTGCGGATGCAAAGGGAGGATGTAGATGTCCATCTGATGAGAGAAATATTCGTAAAGCTCGATTCGATTCTGGCTTTAGAAGGCGATTGTGTAAATGAGCAGGCTGGTCAATTATATGACAGACTTCAGCTTTCCAATTCCCTGGAAGAATACGTGTTGTTAAAGGACGCACTGCGAATATTTAAAGGATTTAGAAAGCAGGCTTGTTTCAAATAAAGCTTCTATATTAAATGTTAAGGTGCTAAAAAAATGGACATATGAAAGGGTATACATGCTCAACTTTTCTTGTTTAAATTGCTGAGGAACAAGAAGAAGCATGAGATGTATGCTCTTAAATGGTAGAGAAAAAGCTCTACTCTAACTAATGAAAAATAATTGAAAGATAAGCTTCACATAATTCATTTTATGAGGTGGGAGAGATGGACAAACAATGGTGGAAAGAAAGTGTCGTGTACCAGGTTTATTGGAGAAGCTTTTATGATAGTGATGGGGATGGGTATGGAGACTTAAGAGGGGTAACGAGGAAGCTGGATTATATAAAAGAATTGGGTGCAGATGTAATCTGGCTCAATCCTTTTTATCTTTCTCCTGATAAAGATAATGGATATGATATTTCCGACTATTATTCCATTATGCCGAAAGCGGGCAGTATGGAGGATTTCGAGGAATTAATGAAGGAAGCTCAAAAACGAAACTTAAAAATTATTATGGATTTAGTCGTAAACCATACCTCAAATGAACATAGTTGGTTTAAAGAATCGAGTTCCAGTAAAGATAATCCAAAAAGAGACTGGTATATTTGGAGAGATGGAGACCAGGAGAATCCTCCAAATAATTGGCGTTCTTACTTTTCACCGTCTGCATGGGAATATGATCAACGGACTGGTCAGTATTATTTTCATTCATTCGCAGCTGAACAGCCTGATTTAAATTGGGAGAATGAGGAAGTCCGTAAAGAAATATATCGCATCCTGCATTTTTGGTTAAAGAAAGGGATTAATGGATTTAGACTGGATGCAATTGCTCTGCTTGCGAAGCCGGAGGATTTTTCGGATGCAGACGATCCATATGATATTCGTTATTTGGCCAACCATCCTAAAGTTCATGATTATTTGCAGGAAATGAATGAACAGGTATTCCGTCATTATGATGTGTTGACCGTAGGGGAGGTAGCCTTCGTATCACCTGAGCAAGGACTATTATATGTGGATAAAAACCGTCATGAACTGAATAGCTTGTTTCATTTTGAAGTTTGTGATGAAATGCCAACCTGGGACTTAACGAAGTTTAAAGAGATTCAGGCCAGGTGGTATGAAGGTTTACATGGGAGAGGCTGGAACTCACAATTTATTAATAATCATGATCATACAAGAGTGGTAACCAGATACGGTAATGATAAAGAGTATCGTGTTCAATCAGCCAAACTATTTGCTGCGATGCTGCATTCCTTGCCGGGCATGCCTTATATTTATCAAGGCGAGGAAATAGGAATGACAGGGATTCGCCTTTCTTCTATTGACGAATATAACGATATTGCAATGAAAAATCAGTATGCTGAGTTGGTGTCAAAGGGAGCGGATCCGAATACGGTTCTTAGAGATTTGCAGCCATTAAGCAGAGACAATAGCCGTACACCGATGCAATGGACTAATGAAGAACATGCTGGATTTACAACAGGTACACCGTGGATTCAGGTTAATCCAAACTATAAATCAATTAATGTGAGCAATGAATTGCGTAATCCAGAATCCATCTTTTATTTTTATCAAAAATTGATCAAGCTCCGTAAACAGCACAAGGTCTTCGTATATGGGGATTATCAGGAATTATTTAAAGGACACCCTCATCTTTATGGATACAAAAGAAGCTACGCTGATGAGACGATTTACTTTGTCTCTAATGTTCAGCCCAACCCTATAAAAATTGAGCTGAACAATGAAATGGATATGCAGGGGACATCTATCCTGATTTCTAACTATAATGAAACGACAAGTAAAAAATTAAATGCCTATGAAGCACGTATTTATTTTAAAAAAGCCTAGTCGGATAATCGAAAGAAGAAGAGGGCGTTGATTTCAACGGCAACAATGTAGAGTAAAAAAGACGATAAATAAAATTAAGGTTCCGAATGGTTCAGAAGGTCGTTCGGAAAGTAAAAAATGTAGTTCCGAACCATTCAGAGGGGAGCTCCGAGAATCAAAAAGAAGATAAAGATGATGGAACCCAAAACCTATCTGGCGCTTCTTAGTCTACTCCTATTAGTTAGATGGTCAGGTATATTTTTGTTAGTTATACTGACTGAATTCGATACGGGTAAATAAAAAAGGAAATTAGAAGAGAGGCAGATTTCAAATCCTGCCTCTTTCTTTTAGGTAAATAGAATTAACTAGGGGTGTATGTACATAATACTTAGTATTATTGTGGCTACTTGGTATGAATTTAAGTAATGCCGTTATCTAACGGGGGATAAAGATGAAGAAAATCGTAAAAAGAATCATCATCACCATAATTTTGACTAGCGGATATTTTAATTTGGGAGCAGGGGTGGGTACAGCCGAAGACATTCAGGAAGAATTAACAGTGGCACTTTCTCCGGATGCGATTAAAGGATTCGATCCTTTTCTATATACACAAGCAAATGGTACTTCATTGATTCAAAGTACTTTATTATCCTTTGATAAAGATATGGGAATTACATATGATTTGGCTGATGAATATCAGGTCAGTGAAGATAAAATGACCTGGGAATTTAAAATTAGGGATGATGCTTATTTTTCGAATGGGGAACAAGTGAAAGCGAGTGATGTAGCTTTTACCTTCAATACTGCTAAGTACAATGGATGGGAGGATCTATCCTTGTTAAAAGAAGCCAAGGTGATAGATGAATACACGATCCATTTTCTATTGGAGAAACCCTTGTCAACCTTTAGTTATACAGCTGCTCAGCTCGGAATAGTCCCTGAGAATCACTATGATGAGTTATTCACGTTGAATCCTATTGGTTCAGGTCCTTATATTCTGGTGGAGTGGAATGTAGGAGAGCGGGCAGTTTTTGTCAGGAATGAGCAATATTATGGGAAAAAGCCTATTTTTAAAAGGGTTATCATTCTTTTCATGAATGAGGAAGAAGCCTATGCAGCGGCGCAAAAGGATCTGGTAGATGTCGCTCAAACATCTCCTGCCTTTGCAAATGTGGGCGTCATAGATGGAATGGATATCAATGCTTTTAAAGGTAGTGATCAGTATGGAATCGCCTTTACTACTGTCCCAACGAAATCAGATGTCTCTGCTAAAGAAACTGGAAATAAGGTAACAAGTGAATGGTCCATCCGCCAGGCAATTAATTTATCAGTTAATCGTGATTACCTCATAAATGAAGTTTTATATGGATATGGAGAAGCAGCCTATCGTGATGCTGATCGGCTTCCGTGGGGCTACAATGAAACAGAGGTTGAATATAATAATATCGACAAAGCGAAAGAAATTTTGAAAATTGCGGGATGGATTGATAACGATGAGGATGGTGTATTGGAAAAACAGGGAATAGAAGCGAAGTTTAATCTTTTGTTTCTGGAGTCTGACCCTATAGCGCAGTCCATGGCGACATTACTTATGCAACAATTAGCTGAAATTGGAATCTCAGTAGAAGTGGTTGGTCAAAATGAGAAGGAAATCAATTCAAATAAGTTTAATAATCCGTTAATTACGCGTGTGGGTAATCATAGTCCGATTGATTTGTATCATAGGTTCCATGAAGATAATACTAGGATGAATTTACATATATCTGCTGAAGTAAATCAGTTGGTTGAAGGAGCGCTTGCTAGTGGTGATTTTAAAATATGGCAATCAATTCTGAGACAGACCGCGAAGGATTTACCATGGATATGGTTGGTCCATCCAGATCATTTATACTATACAAAGAAAGAATTAAATTTAGGAGAGCTGGCATTTCAATCAAATGAACAGCCTCTATCTTTGTTAAATAATATAGAAGAATGGACTTGGGAATAATAAGGAAAACCTCTCCTGTTACTGGGAGAGGTCTTGTGTTTTTTGTAAGTTGATTTGTTCGTCTGCTCTCTTTGGTCGTTTAACAAAGAAGGCAAGGATAAGAGCCAATACAGCAATAAATGTCGCTATAAAGAATGCATCGTTAATCCCATCTACTGTTGCTTGAGTATAGATTTGTGCCTCCAATTGAGCTATTTCTTCTGGACTTGGTTGACCGGTAAGCTTACTCATTGCTTTTTCTGCCAATTCTTCCGCATGTATTTTCGTACGTGATGTCATAACGGAAACAAGTAAGGCGGAACCAATTGCACCGGATACTTGATTAAGTGTACTGTTCATAGCTGTACCATGTGGATTTAATCGGGCAGGCAATGAATTCATCCCGTTGGTCATAATCGGCATCATGACCATTGACATACCGAACATACGAACAGAGTACATCACAATTAATGTTCCATAAGTAGTTTCAGTTGTTAATTGACTGAAGAAATAAGTTGTAGCGACTGTGATGGTTAAACCGATTATGGCAAGAATCCGACCGCCAAATTTATCAAATAATTTACCTGTAATTGGTGACATAATTCCCATAATGATTGCACCTGGAAGCATTAATAAACCAGAATCTAATGGGGATATACCACGTATATTTTGCAGGTAAATTGGCATTAAAATCATGGCTGAAAACATCGCCATATTCAAAACAATCGATATAGCTGAAGATAAGGAGAACATTGGATATTTATAGACACGGAAATCGAGCATCGGCTTTTCCAGTTGAAATTGGCGAACAATCAACAATATCAAGCCAATTACACCTGCAATCAGTGTACCGAATACTTCAACATCATCCCAGCCTTTACTACCCGCCGAGCTGAATCCATATAATAACCCTCCGAATCCGACACTTGAAAAAATAACGGATAATACATCCAATGAAGCGTTACTTTTTTCTTTCTTATCTTTTAATTTAAAAATCGATAGTAGTAAAACAATAACGGCAAACGGGATGATCATATAGAACAGATATCTCCATTCATAATGTTCAATAATCCACCCTGATAATGTAGGACCAATTGCAGGGGCAAAAATCATAACAAGCCCTAAAATCCCCATCGCACCACCACGTTTTTCAATTGGGAAGCTCGTTAAAAGAACATTCATTAAGAGGGGCATCATAATGGCAGAGCCTGCTGCTTGAATCATTCTTCCAACCAATAATAATGCGAAGCTCGGTGCAAATCCGGAAAAGATTGTTCCGATTGTAAATAGAATCATCGCGGTTATAAATAAGTGTCTAACCGAGAACTTCTGAATTAAAAACGCTGTTGATGGAATGATAATTCCGTTTATCAGCATATAACCTGTTGCGAGCCACTGAATCGTTGTTGGCTCAACTTTAAAATCCGCCATCATGGACGGAAGGGCAACATTCAATAATGTTGAATTCAATATAGATACAAATGCACCGGCTAAAAGAATGGCTATAATCCCATAATTGGGACGCATTTGTTGTCTTTCTGTTGCTGTCATGTACTTCTCTCCTTTTGATTTATACTATATGTTTAATTATTAGACTCATAATTCATGTTGATTATATTACTCTCTTTCTTTTCGTTTAGCAATTAAAATAATTTAGAATATATAAATTTGTATTTACCCTAAAAATAAGCTAATATACACTCAAATAACTGAAGTCATAGGAATGGATTGAGTTGTTATGAACGTAAGAAAAAAGCAAGTTATCAGCCATGCAAAGAAACTTTTCATTGGAAAGGGATATAGAAATACGTCTATTCAAGAAATTATTGAAGATAGCGGGATCTCCAGAGGAACATTTTATAATTATTTTCCTTCTAAAAGTGAACTTTTCAAAGCTGTATACGATTCCTTCCTTGAAGAGTATCACCAACAGCGAGATGAATTAATTATTGGGAGGGATCTCAGTAATATAGACATCTTTATAGAGCAACTTTATGTACAAAGGAAATCACATTCGCATAATCAATTATTTGCCCTTATTGAAGATGTAATGGTATCTAATGATATTGAACTAAAAGATTATTTGAAACAAACGAGATGGTTATATTTAAATTGGATTCACAACCGCCTTGTCGATATTTTTGGGGTGGAGAAGAAACCGTATTTGTTAGATTGTGCAATTATTCTATCCGCCATGGTCCAACACCACATGCATTTTTATAGTATTGCAAAAGGAGATCTTGATGCGAAAAAAGCAATTCGTTATTATTTAGATCGCATAAAGGTGATTGTTGATGATGTAAGTAAGAATGATGTTGTTTTAATAGAACCGGAAGTGTTAACTATGTTTATTCCGGAGGGTCCAAAAGGAAACAGGGATTTTTGCTACGATTTAATCCAATCCGTTAACCAACTAAAGACTTACCTTGAACAAGAGGTTGTTGATGCTGAGTTTCGTGCGGAAAAGCTACAAATAATCGAATTCCTGCAAGATGAACTATTGCATAATAAAGAGCCGCGACATTACTTAGTTAAAAATATGATTGCTTCATTAAATCATGATTCTATCTTGAGGGGTACTTCCTGCTATGAGAAGTTTAGAGAAATCATCATGGAATGGTTGAACAAGTAATAGAAGAGCCAAGCTAAGCAAATTGTTTGCCATAGCATGGCTCGTTTTTTGTGTGTCCCTTCTATTTTGGGCTATTATGATACCAGTTTAAGGCCAATAGCAGAAATTAAAATGAGTAATATGAAAATAATTCGTTTTAAACTTTTCGCTTCTCCAAATAAAAGCATGCCAATTAATGCTCCCCCACTTGCACCGATACCAGTCCATACAGCATAGGCAGTACCCATGGGAAGTGTCTTCATTGCGAATGATAGACAGAAAAAGCTCCCTGAAAAACCGACAATCAAAAGAAGCAGGGATAAGAAATCCCTATTTTTATTCAATCTATTAATCATGCCGACCCCAAATATCTCTAAAAATCCAGCGATAACCAGTGCAAACCAGGCCATTATTGATTTGCCTCCTTTTTGGAGGTGTCTTCATCAGTCACTATTTTTAGACCAATCACACCTATTAATAAGAGAAGGATTAATGCTATTTTCTCTATTTTTAACGGTTCACCAAAGAAGAGAATCTCCGCAATAACCGTTCCAGCTGTTCCTAATCCAACAAAGACAGCGTATACCGTCCCAACCGGCAGGTGGCGGCTTGCATCAATCATCATATAAAAGCTGATACAGATTGCAGCTAGTGTAATCAGCCACATCCATATACTATCTGCATTTTTTAGACCGCTTACCCAGATGATCTCAAAGAAGGCCCCTACAATAACCTTTAACCAATGTCTGTTCATCAAAACAACTCCCTAGTGATATAACAATATAGCAGATTGTTTGTACTGTTGTTCATTTTAGCAATTATAAAAATGGTTTGCGAGTAGAAGAATTGAGAGAATGTTTGATAAACTACTTATATAAGAAAGGTACGGGGGTGAAATAAGATGGGCGATCCAACTATTTCGACCAAGGAATTAGTAAAAAAAATTCGCTATATAGGTGACACCTATCCGAAAGAGGAAATTGATCTCCTAATGATTCGTGAGGATGTTATTCCTGAGCTATTGGGTATAGTAGATTTTGTTCTCAAGGAACCAGAAATGTTTCTTAGTGAACCTGATCGAATTGACCATATTTATGCAGCTGTTTTGTTGGGACAGTTAAACGTCAGAGAAGCATTTTATCCATTTTTACAAACTTTAAAATTACCGGATGATATTGCTTTGGATTTATATGATGATTACCTGGTTACAACGGCTGGCCGTATACTTGCTGATACATATCCCGGTGAAATAGTTATGGATGGAAATATCCCTTCCATGCCGGATTTGGATGCATTATTTGATTTAATTGATGATCAATCTTTGGATGAGTGTATTCGTGCTACTGGGATTCAAGCAATTACATCCCTTGTCCTGCAAAAACGTATATCAAGGGAAATGGTTGAATATTACTATCATGATCTACTGCAGGGGGAGCTGGAAGATGAATCTGGTTATATGTATACTATTTTAATTGATTCCTGTATGGTATTAAATTTTCGGGATTTATATGATGATATCAAAGAGGTTTTTGCCCAAAAGAAAGTGAATGCCCTTCATATGTCGCTCGATGATGTGGAGGAGCAATTTAGGAACTATGATCCGATATATGCAAATGATTGCCGGCCCATTACAAACGTTCATGAAGAGTTCACGTGGTGGGCTGGTCATTATCAACCCGAAAATTCACAGGCTTCCAGAAGCATAAAAGTGGGCAGAAATGATCCATGCCCATGCGGAAGTAAAAAAGTATAAGAAATGCTGTGGAAAATCCTGAGTTATAGTTTTTATGGATTTGAGCCCCCATATGTTACAAGTTGGTTTTGTGTACATATGGGGTTATTTTGCATGTGATGAATAGGAACCTACTCTACGAAGGTGAAGTAGAGTAGAAGTGCCATTTACTATACTGCTTATGTATTCGAGCATTTATCGTGTATTAATCACTCAGAGTTTCAATACGTTCATCACACTGTTCTCCTGCATTAGGTTATAAGAAAATGGTGAGATTACTATTAAAAATAGTATAGTTAAACAATTATTTATATATTTTGAATTTTTTATAATATAATCAATTAAGGAAATAATTGTAAAAGAAAGTGGTGAGTGAAATAGAGTTGAAGAAGCCAAATCGATTAAGTAGTGGAGACCGAATTGCTACAGCCAGTTTTTCATGGGGTGGAGCAGGAGATCCTGATATTTATTGGCGTTATCAGATAGGAAAGAAACGGTTAGAGGAATTTGGCTTAGAAGTCGTTGAGCTGCCTCATACATTAAAGGGATCAGAGTATGTATATAATCATCCAGAAGAACGGGCACGTGATTTGATGAATGCCTTTCGGGATCCATCAATTAAGGGGATATTCTCTTGTATTGGCGGAGATGATAGCATTCGCATGCTGCCATACATTGATTATGAGGTAATCAAAAATAATCCAAAGATTTTTCTTGGGTATTCTGATTCTACCGTCGTTCATTTTATTTGTTATAAGGCAGGGGTAATGAGTTATTATGGACCCTCGATTCTGGCTGAATTTGCAGAGAATGTAGAGGCTTTTGATTATACGAATCATTGGGTGAAACGGGTTTTATTTTCAGGCGAACCTATTGGCCAAGTTGGACCGCCATCTGAATGGACAAGTGAATATATCCCTTGGGAAAAGCAAAACTGGACACGTAAAAGAAAAACATCTCCGCACAGCGGTTATGAGTTGTTACATGGAGAGGGAATACATAAGGGGAAATTATTAGGAGGATGCATGGATGTGCTGGAAATGCTTAAAGGGACTGTAGTGTGGCCTGCAATTGATGAATGGAAGGATAAACTGATATTTTTTGAGACATCAGAAGTAAAAGTGAGTCCGGATCTGTTTCTTGGATGGCTGCGAAATTACGCGGCGCAGGGAATTCTGCAAAATGCTAAGGGTTTATTATTTTCCAAGCCATATGATGATTGTTATTACGATGAGTATAAGGAAGCAATCCTTAGTGTGGTACGGGATGAGCTAAAGTTAACGGATTTGCCGATTCTTTATAATATGAGTTTTGGACATACGGCTCCAATGAGTATTATTCCTCTCGGAGCTATGGCTGAAATGGATTGTGAAAGAAAAACATTTAGCATACTTGAAGCGGGTGTGAATTAAGGTTTGAGGTTTACACACCCCGAAGCAGGGACTATGAAGGTAACTGAAATAGGAGTCTTAGAGGACAATCTTCTAAGAGGGGTAGGTTTGAGCAGCCTTCCTTTTAATATTCCGTTGCTCTGCATTGAAGGCAGATAAATAGACCACTAGAGGGTAGGTTGAGAATTTCATAGGGGGAGAGATGGATGGAATATAGGGGACCAAGTGTTTATGAACAGGAAGATTTTTTTTCGGAATTTATGAAAAGAAAAAGCAGGAAAGATAGTCCCAATAATGCTATTGAAACTCCAATTATGTATGAACTACTAAATGAATTTCAAAATAAAGATATATTAGATTTGGGCTGTGGTGATGCTTCCTTCGGCAAAGATTTAGTAGAACGCGGTGCAGCGTCCTACACTGGGATAGAGGGCTCTGAACAAATGGTGGAGGAAGCAAAGAGAAACCTATCAGGTGTGAATGGAAGCGTACATCATCATACAATGGAATCATATACATACGTAGAAGAAAAGTTTGACATTGTAACATCCAGATTTGCAATCCATTATGTCTCTGATATAGATTCTTTGTTTCGTAACATCCATTTGTCTTTAAAAGAAGCAGGTAAGTTTGTATTCAGTGTTCAGCATCCTCTTACGACAGCTTCTTTTACTAGTAAAAAAACAGGTGATAGACGTGAAAATTGGATTGTGGATGACTATTTCCTTGAGGGGGAAAGAAAAGAACCTTGGATTGAACAAATCGTGGTGAAATATCACCGAACTATCGAACAGTATTTTAGAGCACTAATCAGTTCTGGATTTTCAGTGATTGATTTACGAGAAGGTAAACCTGTACGTGACAACTTCACCGATGAGAAAGAATATAAAAGAAGGCTTAGAATTCCAGTTGTGCTGGCATTTTCTTGTATAAAAAAATAATGATTCATTAAATGGGATATGGAATACAGCTATTCACAGTATGAAATGAGGTTAAGAAAATTTTACATTTTATAGTGTTGTGTTTGTAAGAGTATTTCCAGCTAACAAATATGATTATGTAGTATTCAATATTCAATTAAAGAAAAAAGGGGATAATTATGTGGTTATCGTCAGGAAATGTTTCATTGAGCGAAAGTGAACTAAAGTCTATCTTGACTGAACTTAAAAATGGAAAATGTTATTGGCAAGACTTGGATGAAACTTCCTTATTAAACTCCATGTTAGAGCATATTGGTTCTACGGATAGTGAACTCCGAGACCAACTGATCTATACCTCCTTTTATAAATTAATTATTGAGAACAATCAAATTGAAACTGAACTTTTAATTGAGCTCTTAGATACTTGTATAAATGAATTAATGTTTAAGGGAATCGGTGAAAAGGAATCCGATACGGTGTTCACAAGAACGTTTACTACCCTGTTAATAGCATTAATACTGGGCAGAGATAATCAAGTAAATTTTTTATCGAAAGTCACTATTGATAACATTAAAGAAAAGCTAATACGGTACATTGATCTTGAAGAGGATTTAAGAGGATATATCGAGGGTAAGGGGTGGGCACATAGCGTCGCCCACGTAGCTGACACTTTTGACGAGTTGGTGATGAACCCAAAGCTAGATAAAGAAGATTACCCTGAAATATTAAGAGTGTTATGGAGTAAAGTTTTTATATCAAGTAGTGTATATATTCACGATGAAGATGAAAGGTTATTAATCCCTATTCTCAATATGCTAGAAAGAGGATTGAATGTAATAGAAATAGAAGAATTACTTCAACACTTACCGGATGAATTAAAAATTCAAAAGGAACTGATTGAAAAAGAAAAGTATTGGTTATTAGTATTTAATATCAAAACATTTTTAAAGAGTTTTTACATTAAAATTAACGGTAATCCTAGACTATTGCCACTTCAGAAGATGATTGAACATAGCCTGGTAAGAATCTATTGAAAGAGTAAATTTTTGTTCTGTAAATAATCTTCATACGTTTTTGTAGGGTTGAATATATAGCCTATTCTTATAGAATGGAGCTGTATTTTATGTATAAAAAGTTATTTCAAAAGGGCTATATAAAGGCAGAGGACCCTCATCTTTTCAGTATAGAGAGCAAATTCACGCTAAACTAAAATTTGATTAAACGGAAATTTAATTAGATTTAGAGAGAATGACTTGGTTTTACCGCTAATCAAGAGTAAAAACTCTTTTTCCAGTAGAAAAAGAGTTTTTATTTTACCAATCCATCTGCTTACTGAACTACTCGTTTTGCTCCTACATAACGTTTCTTCCAATAATCGAGATTCATATCTTGTGTTTTAACTCCTTTTGATGTAGCGCCAATAAATTTATTATTACCGATATAAATGGCAACAAATGATACCTTTTTCCCGTCCGTTTTATAAAATACTAGATCCCCGGCTTTCAATTTATTTTTAGCAACGGAAGTACCTGTTTTATGTTGATCGGCACTGGTGCGCGGTAATTTTTTTGCTACGCTTTTTGAAAATACATATTGTGTGAAACCGGAGGCATCGAACCCTTTTGGTGTTGTTCCGCCCCATTTATATGGACTGTTCGTTAATTTTTTTGAATAGGCAACAGCCTTTTGACTTTTAGATTGTGCTGCATCAGCATGTATTGGGCTGAAGAAGGTTGAAAAGAGTAGAAGAACAGCTGTTACGACGGCAAACAGAATAGAGGATTTTCTTGCATGTAAAGCTAACATTAACATCCCTGCTTTCAAAGAATTTTTTGACACAAGGATATCTTATTATTGAGCAGAGCACTTTATGATTCAAATATTACATTCTTACCTCCCTAATTTAACTTCCCCTTTTCTGTGAAAATCAAAGTATAATAGCACTGTAAACTATGAAATATATGAGGGAACAGCATGATTTTATTGAAAAATACGAGAGTTAAAGGAATTTTACTGGTATTAACTGCCGGTATTTTATGGGGAGTATGTGGAACAGTAGCGCAGTATTTATTTCATTATGCCGGATTTACCCCGGAATGGGTTGTGGGTATTCGCTTGCTTGTATCTGGAATGGTTCTCTTGTTCCTGGTCTCTTTAAAAGTAAAGAGTAGGATAGGTGCTATTTGGAAGGACAAGAAAGACGCAAGAAGTCTTTTATTGTTCAGCATTTTAGGTTTATTGGCTGTGCAATACACGTTTTTTATGGCTATCAATTATTCCAATGCGGCTACGGCCACCGTTTTACAGTACTTAACACCAGTTATCATTACCTGTTATTTTGCCTTGATTTCAAAAAGGCTGCCTACAAATAAAGAGATCCTTGTTGTAGGTTTGGCCATATTGGGGACATTTCTGATTGCAACTAGAGGAAATATACATAGTTTATCGATTTCGGTTAGTGCTTTGATGTGGGGAATTGGTTCGGCATTCGCTTTAGCATTTTATACTTTGCTTCCGCGTAAACTGCTTCCTAAATGGGGTTCAACTCTCGTTTTAGGGTGGGCAATGCTAATAGGAGGAGTTTGCTTTTCATTCTATAATCCTCCATGGGAGTTTAAGGGAGAATGGAGCTTTTATGCAGTACTTGCTGTTATTTTTGTAATTATATTTGGTACGATTGTACCGTTTATATGCTATTTGGAAAGTATGAAATATATTCGAGCTACAGAGGTAAGCGTGCTGGCATCTGTGGAACCGGTTGCTGCAGCGGTTGTATCCATACTTTGGCTGCATGTTACGTTTGGAATAGCTGAATGGCTTGGTACAATCTGTATTATCAGTACCGTCTTCATATTAGCTCTGTTTGATAAACCGACAGAAAAGAAATCCAGTGATACTCATTGAGTAAAACAAACAGGATCCCAATTTGTTTAAGAATTGGGATCCTGTTGCTGTTTATCGGTATGAATCATGGCTGGGATGAAATAAATGATCTTCCGCATTTCTTACAATAGAAAAATGTTCTATATTGTAGTGGCCATGAAGTGTTTTATTATGGTGGTTTATGATTTGTTCCGGGCTTAAAATATCATTGCCGATTGTGGAATGTCCATCACCAACTAAAGTGACATCGAAGCCATTAATAGTAGCTGTCCTGACTGCACTATCAATACAATGCTGTGTCTCGCAGCCCATTATAACAATATGATTAATTTCACTGGACTTTAAATAATTTAATAGTCCAGTTCCGTGAAAGGAATTCGTTGCTGCTTTGTCAAAGAATTTTGTTTCCGCAGGTAGATGAATTTCATCATGCACTTGAAATCCTTTTCCTTTTCCACCGGCTACATCAAGATCCCTTACACAAACTATCGAGGAATTTGCCTCTTTTGCTTTTTTAATTACTAAATTAATAGTTTGAATAAGCTGTTCTTTTTTGAAAACAGCCCTCATATCTTGATTCCCATCTATCAGTTCCTGTTGGGCATCAATAATTAATAATAGTTGATTCAACTAATTTTCCCCTTTCTAATTTGGGGAAGCGCTCTTTTATTTAGCCGTATTCCCCTTGATATTTTTTAAGTTGCGATATAGTCTCATATTCATATAATTAACCTCCCTGGTAATATACTGCCTAAAGACAAATGGACGCAATCTTCAGACGATTAAACCTTAACATAGCCTCTTTTAAAAAGATACATAAAAAAGCCACCGATCTAGTCGGCGGCTGCATTGTTGCAATGAACATTGATTAAATACTTTTATTTCGGTTAAATAGATAACTTTCGCCCTTTTCGTATAGAGCGATGGATTGTCTAATCCATTTTTGTTTAGGTATGATCTTGTGAACAATCAGAGCCGCACCAATTCCAAGAAGGGCACCTACTAAAATATCAACTGGGTAATGGACTCCTACATAGATGCGGGAAATAGAAAGAAGGAGTGCAAGAGCCGTCCATAAATACCAGAATCGTTTACGAAAGAGGGCAATGGTTATACAAACTGAGAAGAATACAATCGTATGATCACTCGGAAAAGAATTTCCAACCTCTTTTTCAATTAACTTGTTTACATCGGACCAAACGGCAAATGGCTGATGATGTGAATAAATCATACCAATTAACTTGCCAGTTACTTCGGCGATAAAAAAAGCAATAACAGCACTGACAACCATTAATTTATTTCTAGTATTACGAGTTAGCCAGTAAAACAATAGAACAAGTATTAAGCAGTATACTGTATATTCAGCAAAAAAAATAAATAGTGGATTGATGTCCGGATACTCTTTACCAATGTCATTAACTGCACGAAATAAGGTGATATTTGCTTCAGAATTAGTCATTTTTTCATTTCCTCCCAAGTTATTCTATTATGGATAATTTACTCAAATATTTCAAGAGATTCTATATAGTATTTATATCTTGGACGATATCATTTAGCTGTATGAAAGGATTATGATAAAATTTAACAAAACTAAGAATAAGAGGAGGCTAAATATGAAACTGCCTTTATCGGGGACGGAACGGAGTAATCTTCGTAAAAACAGGGTTCGAATAGACCAAATACCAACGAAAACAACAGAGGAATTAAAAACCATACTGAACTGTTCTGCAGACCGGGCTAAGGAGTTAAAAGGTCTGTTAGACTTTCAGCAAATCCCTTCAATCGGGTTGGGTGCATCTAAAATGATGGTACAAGTACTGGGATTCTATTCTGTAAACGACGTTAGAAATGAAAATCCAGCAGAATTATTCGACCGCTATGAAGAATTGGTTGGATGCCGGGTCGATCCCTGTGTGGAAGATCAACTCCGCTGTATTGTTTATCACGCCAATGAATTGAATAGTGTGTTAGTATGGTCTGATTTTACGGACGAGCGGAAGGCATATCGGAATACGCAGGGGTATCCTCCGACACGTCCTGAAAAGTAGTAATCGCTGTGTATGACCTCTATAGAAGAATCATCGAAAAAGCCCAATTATATAAATAGGAGGCCAATATGAAAAAAACATTTCGCTTGATACTCCCTTTTTTGATTGTTATGGCTCTGCTTGGTTGTTCAAAGGAAGAGGGAAATGACACGGTTGTCAAACAGCCTGAGACAGATGAAAAGCAGCCCTATGAGGTAGAAGTCGTTGCTGAGGGTCTCAATGTGCCATGGGAATTGGTTATAGCCGAGGATGGACGAATATTTTTTACGGAACGGCCTGGCCAAATAAGAGAAATCCGTAACGGGAAAGTAATGGAAGAACCTCTCCTGTCTTTGCCAGCGCCTTTTATCAGTGAAGGAGAGGGAGGATTACTTGGACTGGCGCTTGATCCTGATTTCCAAACGAATCATTTTATGTATACGTATCACTCCTACGAAGATAATGGTGAAATCAAAAACCGCGTTCTTCGTCTTGTAGTAGATGACAATCAAGCAAGAATTGAAAAAGTGATTCTTGATGGAATTGTTGGAGATACAAATCATAATGGTGGGAGAATAAAGATTGGGCCAGACGGGATGCTTTATATTACAGCAGGAGATCGATATGAACCTGACTTAGCTCAGGATAGGACAAGCATGGGCGGGAAAATCTTTAGAATCCATCCTGATGGTTCCATACCGGATGATAATCCAATTAAGGGATCGCCTGTCTATAGCTACGGGCATCGCAATCCGCAGGGACTTGCCTGGCATCCTGTTACTGGAGACCTATTCAGTTCGGAGCATGGTCAATCAGCACATGACGAAATTAATTTGATTGAGGCAGGGAAAAATTATGGATGGCCAATCATTCAGGGGGATGAAGCAAAAGAGGGAATGGAAACGCCGATTGCTCATAGCGCAACTGAAACATGGGCCCCGTCAGGAATGACATTTGTCTCGAAGGGTGAATATAAAAACCAATTGCTGATTGCTAATCTGCGTGGCGTGCAGGTTCTTAAGGTAGAGCTTGATGAGTCCGGAAAACAGGTGAAAAGCATAGAATCGCTCTTTAAAGATCAGTATGGGCGCATCAGAAATATCATCGAAGCGTCGGATGGAACCTTATATATGATGACGAATAATAGGGACGGCAGAGGGAATCCATCAGATAAAGACGACCGCATCATCAGGATGATTCCTAAAACGGATATTTGACTATTCTGCACGAATATGGAAAAAATGAAGATCCTAAGTCAGGAGACATTCTTTTTATAACACTTTACACACCTACGTGGAGATGGTAGGTATGTAAAGTAGTAAACTTAAGTTTTAGGGAACGTTTTTTAAGCATTTCTATCTTTTTAATGGAAGAGGATAGGAATGCTTTTTAGTTTGGGCTTTTTTAGATAGGGGGACTAGCATGTTAAACAGTAATTTGGGATATCCGAGAATCGGAGAGTCATAGAGCTTAAGATTAGCACTTCATATTTTATGCATTAAAATAGATACAAAGGAGAGAGGGTGAGGGAGTTGAGTACGTATATTCGTCTATTCCTTAGTCTATTACTGATATTTGTTTCTTTCGGAGCTTTTGGTGGTGGAATCGCCATGATGCTTGGTGCTGTGTACCCTGAAATGGATAAAAAACACTCAGCCTTTAATTTTAGCTGAGTGATTCAATATCTATAAGCATAAGTTCAACGCAATTTCTTCCTTTTGCTTTCGCCTTATATAACGCTTTATCTGCTTTATGAATAAGAGAAGTATAGGTATCCCCTTTTTCAAAGGTGGTTACACCAAAGCTCGCTCTGATTTGATATGTCTCAAGAGCTTCTTTTTCTATCGCTTTCCGTAAGCGCTCAGCGACCTTCAACGCACACAGATATTTAGTTTTCGGCAAAATTAGAATGAATTCCTCACCGCCAAAACGTGCAAGTACATCAAAGGTTTTGACATGTTTCTGCAAAACTGAAGCAACGTGTTTTAACGACCGATCTCCCTCCAAATGTCCGTATTTATCGTTGAAATCCTTGAAATGGTCGATATCTATTAATATGATACTTAAATCATTTTCCATAGGAGCTTTATTTATAAAATTTGTTAAATAGTAATCTGCCGTTCTCCTATTATTAATCCCTGTTAACCCATCTTTATAGGCGATAGATTCAAGTGTGAAAAATTTCTCCTTTAGTTCGGTACGCATATGTTCGATACCGGTGATCAATCGGCCCAATTCATCATCCTTATGATATTTCGGGACAGAAACCGAAAAGTCCTTCATGGAATAAGAAGTAACGCTATGTTCCAATTCAACAATCGGTTGAACCAAATTGGTTAAATGCCGGATGATATAGTAAACAGCCAGTACCAGCATAAGCAGAATTCCAAAACAAAAAATGGTTAGAATAATCATCACTCTGTTTTGTGAACGCTCCTCCAATTTTAATTTCAATTGCTTGATGTCATTCGTTGCTTCTTTGTAGTCGTGACGTATGGTATCGAAGGCAACTTTACTATCCGCAAGCTTATCATTGGAAATCTGTTTATTATTTTTAGTTATATTAATTTGAACATATCCATACTCCTTGTTCCAAACTTCTCCGCTGGCAATTAGGGTGCTGACAGATTCACTGACATCTGGAAAAATAGTGATATCCTGTTTGAGCTTTTCGGATGTTTGCTTGAAGGTTTCAGATCCCTCATAAAATGGTTCAAGAAAGGTAGCATTTTTAGATAAACTATATCCGCGCTGTCCGGTCTCTTGATCAATTAAAGATTGATAGAGTACGAGGACATGTTGATTCATAGAATCTAGCTGCTTCAGCACTTTGTTCGATGAAGCGAATTCACCTTTAACATAGAAAAGTGAACCTAAGTTTAAACATACCCAGATAAATCCGATTGATAATAAACTCCAGAAGAAACGATGGCCAATTTGCCACTTGAAGACTTTTTTATACAGAGTAACTCACTCTTTCTAATGGTATTAAAAGTTAATTCTACAATATTTTATGATGCATTTATAGGTTATTTTGTAAACTTTTGGATTTTATTTATATATCCTAAATGGAGTGCTGAATAGAGATTACGATATAGTACTCCTTAAATTTATGGGGAAAATTACGTTAATATTCGATATATCATTCTCTTTTTTGTACTAGGATGATTTGGAATTGATTGTTAATAGAATTCATTATCCAAGGTCAGTATAATAATAAGGTTGCGATTATTATCATATTATTACGGAGAGTAGAATCAGCATGCTTAAACAATATATTCACGATTTGCATAATGAATTTGCCGGCTATAATTCTGAAAAGCTACGTAAAGATATTATGGCTGGTATTACAGTAACCGCTGTTGCACTCCCTTTATCTCTAGCGTTTGGGGTGAGCAGTGGGGCGGATGCGGCTGCTGGATTAATTACGGCGATTCTTGCAGGATTAATTATCAGTATGCTATCAGGTGCGTCCTATCAAATATCAGGACCAACGGGAGCGATGTCAGCTATATTGATCGCTGTTGTTGCCCAGTATGGACTTGATGGAGTATTTATTGCCTGTTTGCTGGCGGGTATCCTATTGGTGATTGCCGGTCTATTAAAATTTGGCCGTGTCGTTTCTATCATACCGATGCCAGTTATAACGGGGTTTACATCAGGAATTGCTATCATTATAGCGATGGGACAAGTAGATAACTTTTTTGGAGTCGAATCGAGCGGGGAGAATCCAATTGCCCAAATCATGTCTTATATAGAGAATGGTTTTAATCCTGATTTTGCTACATTATTAATTGGTATTATAACAGTTGTCACGATGATTGTATGGCCGAAAAAATGGAACGCCATAATCCCATCATCCTTGGCAGCCTTACTGATTGTTTTAGTTATTAATGCCGTTTTAAAGTTACCGGTAGCTGTCGTGGGAGATATACCAAAAACATTTTTACCGGAAAATCGACTGGTATTTGGTGATTTATCCTTTGCTAAAATCGAAGCCTTGATATGGCCGGCAATCAGTATTGCGGCTTTAGGAATGATTGAAAGTTTATTATGCGGGGCATCTGCCGGTCGTATGGTTGGAGAAAAAATGAATGGGGATCGAGAACTGGTTGCACAGGGAATTGGGAACATAATTATCCCATTCTTTGGCGGTGTTCCGGCTACTGCTGCGATTGCCCGTACGAGTGTAGCGATTAAAGCTGGTATGGTAACAAGATTGACGGGGATTTTCCATGCGATTGGTTTGCTTTTGTCAATGTTTCTCCTCAGCCCGATTATGTCGAGTATACCGATGTCTGCATTAGCGGGTATTTTGATTGTGACGGCATGGCGGATGAATGAATGGGAAAGTATCCATTATATCTTTTCTCACAAATTCAAAGGCGCTATCTTTAAATTTTTGCTAACATTGTTAGCTACCGTTGTGTTTGATTTAACGGTTGCCATTGTTGCAGGAATTGCCCTTTCAGCCATATTGTTTGTTATTAACAGTGCCGACGTAGAAATGAATATCAGTAAAGTTGATATCGAAAAATTAGAAGGAAAAGGGATAAAATCAAATCAGACATACGAAGATATTCGGGTAGTTTATCTCACCGGTCCTATATTCTTTGCAACGGTGAGCTCGTTGACTGAGCGCCTTGAAGACATTAATCAAGGTGTTATGATCCTTTCCATGCGTGGAGTATCCTCCATTGACGGTTCAGGAGTACAAGCTATGGTAGAATTCTGTGAATTAAAGAAACAAGAAGGTGTAAAAATCATCTTTAGCGGAGTACAGCGGAGAGTTCTTAGCAGATTTGAAAGAGGTGGTATTCTGGAGGTTGTTGGAGAAGACAATATATTCTGGAGTACTGACCAGGCGCTTGCAAAAATCAATCAAATACAAGGTTAATATAAAGATAGAAGGAGAGTGCCGGTGTGGCTGCTCTCCTTATTTTTTTAATATAAGCTATGACAGCTTTTTGCCGAATATTAGATATCGTTCTTTTGTCTTTTCATTAGGGAAGAAGGAATCATTGATGACAGTCCATCCTTTTCTATCATATAGATTCCTTGCAGCCAGATTAGAGTGCTGAGTCGTTAATATAGTTGTATCAAAAGGTATGCCTTTCAATAGGGAATCATGTAATAGCGAACCAATTCCTTTTTGGCGCACGGATGGGTGTACGCATAATTCAACGAACTCAAAACAATTGGTTAGCCATGCATTGGATATATCGGATTTTAGATTGTTTGCTATTCGTTCACGATAATATTGACCCGGTAGAGAAGCGTAACCATAGGCGAATCCAACCGGAATCTCTTCTTCATTCAGATATATATATCCTCTAAAACCTTCGTAGTTCATATGTCGTTTGAATTGTTCTGTACAGTCAGTATCAATAGTCCATACTTGTTGATACAGAGAAACGATTGGCTTAAGTAAATCATCTGTTTGATTCCACTTCACAATATGTTTCATAGACTGCTTTTCCATTCTTATTCGAAAATTAAACTAATCTGTTGGATTTCTTCATGGGATAACATAACTTCCAGTGTTTTAAGATTATCAACGACTTGTTCCGGCTGTTTTGCGCCAGGGATAACAACATCAATTGAATCCTGCGCCAAGTACCATGCCAGGACAAGATGAGCGATTTCAACGTCTTTAGCTTTCGAAATCTTGCGTAGTTGTTCTACTTTTTTTAGGTTTTGCTCAAATAGTTCTCCCTGAAATAATGGATTACGAGAACGTCCGTCACTAAAAGTAGAATGCTTTGTGAATTTTCCAGTTAAAAGACCGGAAGCCAGCGGGAAGTACGGAACAAAGGATATATTGTGTTGGGCGGTATAGGGGAGAAGCTCTTTTTCAGCATCTCTTTTAAATAAATTGTATTCAGATTGGATTACATCAACGTATCCATCCTTATTGGCCTCTTTTAATTGCTCCAACGAAAAATTGGATACTCCGATTGCACGGATTTTCCCGGCATCTTTTAATTCCTTTAAGGCGCCGACTGCTTCATCCTTTGGTGTATTCTGATCTGGGAAATGGATGTAGAAGAGATCTATATAATCTGTACGTAAACGCATTAGGCTTTCTTCGACAGTTTTAATAAGGAATGCAGGGGAGTTATCAACTACCACATCATTTTCGATGAACTTATGAGCCCCCTTTGTAGCTATAACAAGGTTTTCACGATTGCCTTTTTCTTTAACAATTTCTCCGATTAATTCTTCTGACCGTTCCGGGCCATAAATATAGGCAGTATCAATAAAATTCACGCCATGATCGATGGCAGTCCGTACGATTTCACGTCCAGTTTCCTCATCGAGATTTGGGTAGATATTATGTCCTCCAACTGCATTAGTTCCAAGGCCTATCGGATTTACAAGTAAGTCTGTTTTACCTAGCTGAATTTTGTTATTCATAAAAAAACCCCCTTAACATGTAATGATTCAATCATAACAAAGGTAAGGAAGTATATGGAAATGATAGGATTTAGAATTTGATAAATAGATAAAGGCCCTAAGATACTACTCTTAGGGCCTTTATGCAAGAGGGGGGGATTTATGTTCTATGGCTTTTATGATGTGTTCTAAAAATAGTATACTGTAAATGATAACGATTATCAATATCATTTAGATGAAAATAATATTAAATTTATTACGAATAAGTAACTATATTTTCAGGGGGGAATTTTGTTGAATAAATAATGCGCAGATTACTAGAGAGTTATAAAAGAGAGTATAGCAAGAAAGATGATTGATTGGATTAACATGAATAACTTTTGTATCAATATAAAAACAATAAATTTTGACGAATTCATAATCTGAAATCATTAACTACTGAATCCAGAAAACCAATAATGAGCTTCTTCTGTACAAGATTGTTACAAATAATAACTAACTTACGAATGAGCATTTTGTTTGCTACCCTTTTTGTAACTCACTAGAATAAAGGTCATACAAAGGAGGAATAGCTCATGAATGAAAAATACGCATCTCTTTTTGAAAGCTTTACACTGCCAAATGGCGTTGCGCTGAAAAACCGGTTCGTACTCGCTCCAATGACACATTACTCTTCCAATCCTGATGGTACGATTTCTGATCAGGAGCTTCCATATATTGCGCAGCGTTCCAAGGATATAGGCTTGGTCATTACTGCTGCAACAAATGTATCCGATAACGGAAAGGCGTTCCCAGGACAGCCATCCATTGTACGCGATACATATATAGCAGGCCTGAAAACTCAGGCAGATACAATAAAAGCCGAGGGAGCTAAAGCAATCATACAGCTTCACCACGGCGGACGGGAAGCTGGGGCAGATCTAGTGCCAAATGGGGATGTAGTTGCTCCAAGTGCTGTAGAAAAGAAAGGTACAGCTACACCACGTGCATTGGAAACTGAAGAAATACAGCAAATCGTTGCTGATTTCGGCGAAGCAACTCGCCGAGCTATCGAAGCTGGTTTTGATGGCGTCGAAATTCACGGTGCAAATGGATATATTATTCAACAATTCTACTCTCCATTTTCCAATCGCCGTGAAGATGAATGGGGCGAGCGCTTGCGTTTCCCATTGGCTGTCATCGACTCAGTCAGAAGTGCTGTTGATAAACACGGCTCCAAAGACTTTATTGTTGGTTATCGTTTCTCTCCTGAGGAACCGGAAACTCCTGGATTAACGATGAAAGAAACACTTGAGCTGATTGATGCTCTAGTGGAAAAGCCATTGGATTACCTGCATGTATCTTTAATGGACTTCCATTCCACAGCACGCCGCGGTGCGGTTGCGAGTGTCAAACGCATTGATCTAATCCAGGAACGCATCAATAATAGAATGCCTCTAATTGGCGTCGGATCCTTATACTCTGCCGAAGACGTGGCTGCAGCCAAAGATACAGGAGTACCATTGATTGGCATGGGACGTGAAATGTTAATCGACCCGGAATTCGTTACAAAGATCAAAGAAGGACGCGAAGACGAAATTACCAGCTTGATTGATCCTGCTCGTGAAGATCGTCATGGCCTTCCAGAACCGCTTTGGAACATCATCCTGCAGACAAAAGGCTGGGTTCCGACAAAAGTATAGCAGGAGATAGCCAATAAAGGGAAAATTCAGCATTGGTACTTACGTTAGAAAGAGACTTTTGAGTATAAACAGATAGAAGGATTGCTTTTAAAAACCTCTCGTATGAGAGGTTTTTTGCTAGTTCATGATTGATTTTATTGCTTTGGTGAGATGCAACTAGTCTATCACTTCTAAAAATCCAAAGTAAGTCTATCTCCATCATTATGGTCCGTCTAAGAATGTTCAGGTTATTTTTACTGTGTCACATTCGATAATCATACTGAGAAAAGGTCGATTATGCTATGGTATATTGTAGTTAAATGAAGAAAAGGATGTTCGGTGTATATGCATATAACAATAATCGGATCAGGTATAGCAGGGTCGGTTACCGCATATAAGCTTGCCAAGGCGGGCTTACAGGTAACTGTGATCGATCGTTTTGATAAAGGACAAGCGACAGATGCTGCAGCAGGGATTGTTTGTCCATGGTTATCTCAGCGTCGAAATAAAGATTGGTACCAGCTGGCCAAAGGTGGTGCTCGCTTTTATCCGGAAATAATTGAAGAACTTCGTCAAGATGGAGAAACTGAAACGGGTTATGCCCGTGTAGGTGCATTGAGCCTGCATGAGGATCCTAAAAAACTGGATGCGATGCTTCAACGTGCTGAAATGCGCAAAACGGATGCACCGGAGATGGGCAAGATAACCCTTCTGAACGAAAACGAAGCAAAACGGTTATTTCCTATGCTTACTGAAGGATATGGAGCGGTACATGTCAGCGGTGCTGCTCGCGTTGATGGCCGGGCTTTGCGAAATGCCTTACAGCGGGCAGCCAGGAAGTACAATGCACGATTCGTATCAGCCGAAGCACAGCTTTCTATGAAAGCAGAACGAATCGTTGTGACAGCTGGCAATGAAGAATGGATGCCTGATCAGGTCGTAGTTACTGCTGGTGCTTGGGCCGGTCAATTATTAGAACCCTTAGGATATCAGATGCAAGTCAGTTTTCAGAAAGCACAGATTTGTCATTTAAAGCTGACCCATGCCGAAACACATGATTGGCCAGTAATTATTCCGCCCAACGATCAATATCTGCTTGCTTTTCCAGATGGACGGATAATAGCTGGTGCTACGCACGAAAATGATGAAGAGATGAATACCGGGGTAACGGCAGGCGGTGTACTGGAAGTACTAACGAAAGCAACTAAGCTTGCTCCCGGTCTTGCAAATGCAGGTTTGACCGAAACAAGGGTTGGCTTCAGGCCTTTTACTCCTGGATTCCTTCCCGTATTCGGCCGTATGCCGCATCACTCTAATCTTTATGTCATAAATGGCCTAGGGGCATCAGGACTGACGATGGGTCCATTTATCGCGTCACAGCTCTCAAAGTTAATAGTCGGGCAAGAAACGGATATCGATATATCCGCCTATAATCCAGACGGTGCTCTTGCGTAACAAAGGGTCCATGTTTATCATGGACCCTTTGTCATACTCAAATAGAAAACCATTCGACTCTCAGGTGAAACATCATTTTCTGAAACTGGAATTTTTATATCGAATTGTACGTTCATTAAAAGGCCGCTATAATCCTGGCTTTTACATGCTATTTTAAAACGTCGTACATAAGTATTTATCATTCCAAACGACTCTAATAGTAATGTAGTCTTAGTATGTATAATTGTTATAAAATGGTAAAATAAGATTGGATGATAAATTTAGAGAGGCAGGAAAAAGTAGTGGAAACTATTTATAGCCATGAAGATTTGCTGAAGATGATGGATCAATTATTAAAAGAGCAAACCAGGTTTGACTGGGATCAATTTTATTTGAATCGTGATCGGAATGTACCTTTTTTTTCTAATCAGCCTGATGAAAACTTGGTAGATTATTTCGACAAGGGCTTGTTTGTTCCTGGGAGTAAAGTATTGGAAATAGGATGTGGTCCCGGGCGAAATGCAATCTTTTTTGCTGAAAAAGGTTGTCATGTTGATGCCGTAGATTCATCTGAAGAAAGTTTGAGATGGGGGAGAGAGCGGGCTAAAGAGAGTGGATTAACAATTAACTTTATACATAAAAATATATTTGATTTAGCTATTGATGAAGGAA
>NZ_JBZCPQ010000007.1:0-183573 GCF_058267535.1 Pradoshia sp. Z5_111 | reverse complement strand
GCTTTCCTACACACTTCACCCACCTTTCAGGCACCTTTACCCCGGTATAGCTGGAGCATAGGTACTTCATAGGTGGGCATAGGTTACTTCATAGATGGAATTTTAGTACGGCTTTTCATTCCCTATGACGCACCTTTAACCGAGCATAACTGCTCCATAGGTGGTTTTGGGGCGGCTATCTCTGTCCTTTGACACGTACCTCCTACATCCTTCACTCAACTATCCAATTCAAACCGAATGAAAAACAGTTGGGTCAACGAAAAAGAAAAGGCATTAACCCAAGTGGATTAATGCTCTCATTGTTTAATATCCCGTCAAAGAAAACAAATTCAAAAGTGCAAATTTCATTTTCTACTGACTAATAGTCCGCTCACTCTCCCATAACCATTTAAACCATCTGCCGTGCCCGTCGGTTTCCGCAATCGTATTTTTGTTTAGAATGCCATCCAAATAATAATCCAGATGCAAATATCTATCTTGAATATTATTATAAATATGAAATACCTCTCTCTTCTTCCCAATATCCTCGATGGTTTCCAACAGATGCTTTTTCACATCCATTGGCATTTGGTTAGCAACATGTGTATGAAAAATACAAATGGCATGATCCTCTGCGATATCCTGTATACAGTGAGGTAATAAATCAACGCCATCACCGTTTACTAATTTTACGGAACTCCCTCTCACATAGGCTGCAGCTTTTTCAAACATAGACAACCTCTCCATATGCTCGGGCCATATTAAGGATTTAAGCCACATTTCCTCGTCCTCATCATTTAAATCAATCGTATGTAAATCCAAGCCAATCCTAGTTGTAACTGGCGGCGGCATGGAGGGAAGGTTTGGTACATCTTCTCCTATTATTTCTGCTGAAATTGTAAGTTTAGATTCTGAATTCCCATAGGTATTCTCTTCCCCATATGTATATGAATAGTGGTCCCAAAGAAGCTGTAATCCTGCACTTGTTCCAATTTCAATAAGCGCTAAAGGTTTCTTAACTATCTCATAAGCAGCACAAAAGGCGGGGTACAGGTATGCACATCTTCGCACTTCATTGGTTTGAACCCGTCTCGATTTAAGAATAGAATCAATCTCTTCTCGATAAGTAAAGCAAAAATCCCTATAAGATTCATACGATTCCATATATGACTTCGGATACTCAACCAAGCTAGGATAATACTCTTTTAGTGAATGTTCTTTACCCTTTAAAAGGAGATAGTGGACAGCACCGAATAAAAGATTTGGTATTGGCTGACCGTCCCTCGCATTCTTACATATCTCTAAAAGCGCTTCATCTCGGGCAATTTTTATAGATAAGTGCTCGTATAGCCTGCTGGAGCCTTTACATTCCCTTACAGCAAAATTTATAAAGGTTTGAGAAAGAACACTACTATCAAACAAATGGAACCCCCCTTTTGAAACTAAATAATGACACCCGCTGTTTGATCTTGATTGGCTTCATCCACCTATAGCTCGTGTACAACCCCTTCTCGGTCCTTCCCATTAAATTCGACATAAAACGGCTGAATGCTTTCGTCCAGACAATACTCAATTCTTTGTCTGAAATTATTCCAGGTTACCATTTCCAGTGCCTCTGCTATGGAAAAAAAACCTACCTCTAAACTTTCAGGGCTGGTAGTAGGAGTACCCCCAATCGCCTTGCCCAAGAATAAGGTATTACAAATAGAAAGGTCTATATTTTGAAAAACACCACAAAATTTAGTCACTTCGATATCAATTCCCGATTCTTCCTTTGTTTCTCTTATGGCAGCATCTTTGAGTGACTCGCCTTCTTCGACTTGTCCTCCAGGCATTTCCCACCCCCGGCGTGGACCCCTAATCAGCAAAATTTCCCCAGCTTCGTTTAAAACAATCGCTGCTGCAGACACAATATGCTTTGGCACATTCATCCCCAAACCCTCCATCACCTATTTCCATGCTATACTTCCAACTAATTTCGACATATGGTTTTTATTTTCCTTTATAAAAACTCGTGCAAATAAAAAAGCACTTCAACAAATACATTGAAATGCTTTCAAAAATTAATTAAATTCTACTAAGTGATTAGCGTTTACCTCAGCGTAGTACTACGCTTAAATCTCTTGTCCCAATTGTTGCATGATTAAGCCCGCTGCGCCTATGACACCTGCATCATTACCAAGAGATGCAACTTTGATTTCAGTTGATTCTGCAACCCGCGGAAAGGCAAATTGCTTAAAGTATTTCTCAATTGGTTTTAAAATAATATCCCCAGCTTTTGAAACACCACCACCGATTACAATGATGTCAGGGTTAATCATATTGCCCACATTGGCTGCAGCAAGTCCAAGGTATTTAGCTACCTCATCAAGGACATCCTGACTTGCCTGGTCTCCACCTATAGCACAATCAACTACGTCTTTAGATGTGATCAGCCCATTTTCATTAAAAACAATCGAGAGGTCCGAATCTGGATTCTCTTTAATCTTCTCTAACGCCAGCCTTACGATACCGGTAGCTGAGGCAATCGTTTCAACACAGCCTGTTTTCCCACAGTTACAAGGAGCTCCACCCTCTGGCTGAACCGTTATGTGACCGAGCTCACCAGCTGCCCCGCTAATTCCATGCACCAAATGCTTATTAGTGATTACACCGCCACCCACACCAGTTCCGAGAGTGATACAGACTAAATCATTTGTACCTTTTCCTGCTCCCTTCCAAAACTCACCGAAGGATGCTACATTTGCATCGTTATCAACTACAGCAGGAATTCCTAATTCTTTTTCAAGCAGCTCTTTCAAAGGAAAGTCTCTCCAACCGATATTCACAGCCACATAGATTGAACCGTTTTCAAAATTAACCGGACCAGGGGCTCCCATTCCAACACCTACTAAATTACCATCCTGCCATTCTTCCAATTTTGACCTGACAGATTTGCCGATGTCAGAAACGATATGGAGACCGTTTTCTGCCGTTCTCGTTATGATTTCCCATTTATGTACAATGGTCCCTTCTTTATCTATAAAAGCAAGCTTAATCGTTGTACCGCCAATATCAATTCCCAGTAACCAATCTTGTTTCCCCAGCATATTGATTCACCTTTTCGATTGTTTTTGTTTTAGCTGTTGCTTTTCCTTCTCATACTCTATTTCTTGTTTCAAGATTAAAATTGCCGTTTGATAATCTCTGATTTCAATCAATTGAGAGTGAAATAGCTCTCTTAATTCTCCTGCCATCATCTCTAGATCAGCTAATCGATCACCCATGTATATGATGGTTCCAAACCTCTTTAAATATTGTTGAATTTCATATACGGATTTCATTTTTGTCACATTCCTTCCTGCTTCTTTAGTATATCTGAAATTAGTTGTTCTCCTCAAGATACTTTCTTTCTGTATTCCGTCAATTGTGACATTTATAAACAAAGCATATGTATTTAGAGTTACACATATATTGCTTAGGACAAAGCATCCGTCTATTTATCATTTGACATCCATTTAAGAATATATACGTAAGGCAATAATCTAAAGTGAGGAGAGAATCCTTTTGAAAAAATATATTGGTTATCTAATAGTCGGTTTAGTACTCATGTTTACCTTTATGTGGTGGAAACAGCTTTATATACAAAGAGATATAGCTGTCATTAAATATTTTCCACTTAATCAAAAGGCTGCGTTTACTAAAACAACCTCTTCCCTTGTCATGCCTAAACAGGAAAAAGATACAGAACAGTACGATGTTACGTTATCGACTGAATCTATTTTAAATCAAACAAGTTATCTCAGACAGGACTTCTCACTTCTTTTTCAAAACGGTCGTTTAAAAGAGTTTACAAAGAAATGGGAGCAGAATACAGATCGAATATCCCAAAAGACAACCGTAAAAGCTCATGAATCTTCTTTATTTCAAGTGGTTACCATTCATTATGCTGAGATTCATACGGAAAACGACAAGATTACCAGCTCATTTAAATTAACTGATAGTAATCTTTTTGTCATTGCTTCACGTTATGGACCAACCAAATCTTTTCATTCTCCTGAAACCGAGGAACAAAAGGAATGGGCCTTTACCCTGTCTTCTGTAAGTAATTCCAGGCTGACTAAAGTGCTCAATCGCTATACAGATAACAAAAAGATTGATATTACAAAGTATCACGTAGTTCCCCTGACACAGTTTTCGACTGAAGAAAAAAGATTATTAGCCGGATATTCAGATCAAAAGCGTCTGGAGATTACGGAGAAGCTATGGGAAGCTTTTTATTCCATTTATGTTTCAGGAATAAAAAAACAGGATGGTACAGTCATAAATCCGATAGACAGTACCATCCCCTTGATTTTGCGCAAACAAGACTCAAACAAACTAATTATTCTCATTCAGGATAAATCAGGCAATATACATGAATATTATCAGCAGCTGCCTTAAAGTAAGATAACTATTCTGAATCAAGCTCATTCAGCGCCGTTTTATAATCTTCATTATCCGGTTCCTGATAAACTGCTATTTGGATATAATCTTTAGCTTTATCGATTTGTCCCTGTTGCCAGTAGAGCAGTCCAATATCATAATATGCTTCAGGAAATACTTCTTGCTGTTCAATGGCTTTTAGAAAATACGTCTCAGCCGCTTCCAAATCATATTGATGATACTTTATATATCCTGCTAAAAAATATGCTTCTGGAGCATCTTCTTCCTTCAGATAGCCTTCGATAAGCTCATAGGCTTTGTCATATTCCTTAGAATTCACATATTCATGGGCAAGAGTGACATCATTATGATATTTATGGTCAGATTCATTTGATGAATATCCATATACTAAAGCTCCTATTGTTAACAAAACGGTCAGGAGCAGCGCACCCATTTGCACGGCAAGCTTACGATTTTTCGGCAATCTGACAATCGCTGCTGCGAGGAATCCTCCTATTAAACCGCCGATATGACCGGCACTATCTATAGCATCTGCAGAGAATGTAATAACCAGGTTTATGGCCAGAATTACAATCACATTCCATCCCATTGTTCTAAAAAAGAGATTGGGGTGGAGTACACCAAACAATAGCAAGGCACCGAGCAAGCCAAATATCGCCCCACTGGCACCGGCTGATAGATTGGGCATCAAAATAAAACTTGCTACCGAACCAATAAAGCCTGCAAAAAAGTAAATAACCAGGAATCTTAAGCTTCCATAAATACGCTCAACAATAACTCCGACAAAATACAAGCTTAAAGTGTTCAGAATCAAGTGTGTAAATCCAATATGAAGAAAGATGGGTGTGAAGAATCTCCACCATTCCCCTTCCATAATCAATGGGTTATACTTTGCACCAAATTGGATGAGGGTTTCAGTATTTGTACTTCCGCCACGCATCTCCAGTAAAATAAACACAAGAACTTGGATGGCCATCAACAGGTATGTAAAGATTGGTTTGCCATAGCTAAAGATTTGTTCGTCTTGTTTCTGCTTTTGGTAAGAAGCAGCCAAAGCATCTTCTTTAAGATGGTTAATTTCATTTTCTTCTATAGATTCATAATCCCTGTTGACCACTTCCAATGGAAACCCCAGAAATCTTTCTAATTCCGTCAATGATTCTTCCATAGTCTCTGTTTGAAAAATCATGGTATCAATCGTAATTTTTGCACGACCATCGTTTGAGTATCTTCCAAGGACATCCGAATAATCATCTACCGGAGCATATTGACTAATATAAATGGTTTTAACAGTTAGTTCCTTCCTGGAAAGAAACCTACGAATCTTCTCTGCATTCTGCAGTACAAGATTTCGGTCACGCTTCATATTATTGGACCAATCCAAATCTTCTCTTTTTATACGGATTAGGGGATCTACCCGACTCGACTGATTTTCAAGCCATATTTCTTGTTGGTCAGTGGATGCAGATATAAATCGATACCCTTTTTTCGTAATCAATTGATTGATAAAGGACCAATAGATATATTCTTCTTTAAAACTCACGGATTCCCCTACTTTCTCTCCCTAAAAAGTTTCTATATCTATTTTATCATTACGTAAGAGGAACAGAAATAATTCCTCTGGTCATTATGTTTGATCTTGCACAGTTTTAAAAATTGGCAATTCCATTAGAACGGCTATAAGGATGTTGCGCAGTATTTGATTCTTCATAATGGAAGACCTCTTTTGAAACACTATATACCCTATTATGCCAGATACGAAAATAATTAAGAATTTATTCATGTAAAAATCCCTCCTGTATTACCATATAGTTTGGTGAACAGGAGGGATTTTTATTCTACTTATAGTAACTGATCAAGAATTGGATTCATCGTTTCTTTTAATACTTTAACAGAATGTGAAAATTTCTCTTGCTCATCATCTGATAATTTCAGTTCGAGGATATCAGAAATTCCTTCACGGTTTACTATCGCAGGGACACCTACATACACATCTTCTTGTCCGTACTCCCCATCTAGGAAGGTTGACACTGTCAAAATGCTGTTTTCATTCTGAAGGATGGCTTTTGTAATACGAACCAGACCCATGGCAATTCCATAGAATGTTGCACCTTTTCGATTAATGATTTCATAAGCTGCATCACGTACATTAATAAAAATCTTATCCAAATCTTCCATGGAATGATTAGGTTTATCTTTAATCAGTTCGTTCATATTCTTTCCGCCTACATTGGCATGGCTCCATACAGGTAATTCTGTATCCCCATGTTCTCCAATGATATAGGCATGGACATTTCGAGGATCCACTTCAAAATAATCGCTTAACATAAATCGAAATCTGGCCGTATCAAGAATCGTACCAGAGCCAAGTACGCGATGTTTAGGAAGACCTGAAAATTTCCATGTTGCATATGTAAGGATATCAACTGGGTTCGCAGCCACAAGAAAGATCCCATTAAATCCATTAGCCATAATTTCTCCAACAATGGATTTAAAGATTTTCATATTTTTTTCAACTAAATCTAAGCGTGTTTCACCAGGCTTCTGATTCGCTCCTGCAGTTAGAACGATAATGTCTGCATCTTTACAGTCTGAATAATCTCCGAACCAAATTTTCGTTCTATTCGGTGCAAATGGAGTTCCATGATTCAAGTCCATTGCATCGCCTTCTGCTTTATCCTTATTTAAATCAATTAAAACAAATTCTTCAGCAATTCCCTGATTTAACATAGCGAATGCATAGCTGCTTCCAACAAAACCTGTACCAACCAGTACCACACGATTTACATTCTTTTTCATTAACAAAAACCACCTTTTCACACTGCATACAAGCTCTTTATACCCTAGTATTATGTGATACTATACCAAGTTATTATACAAAAAATAGTGCTTATCAGAATTGAGCTTAGATTTACAGTTTCGTTATTAATCCAGTTAATTCCTTTCCTTTTAACAGTCGGTGTATTGCAGTGCACTTTTTTCTCCGTATGAACCGAACAAACTGGGCATGTATATTCGACTTGCAGGAAAGCACCTAGTAAGGTATCCAGAATACTGCCCAGAAATCCGAATGCACTCAGTAGGAGAATCGTTGAAAACGACAGATTAAACAGTATACCTGCTACTACTGCAATGAATATGGAGCCAAACAGCCCGGCCAGAGTTCCATGGACTGAGACTGCCCCTGAAGTACCCCGTTCACATCTCTTCAAACTGATGATATGCATTGGGTCGGATTTACTCAACACACCAAGTTCAGATGACCATGTATCAGATGTAGCTGCTGCAATTGAAACGATAAAAGCAATTAACCAGATATCCGAACCGTCAGATATAAAATAAAGTAGAGAACTTATACCAGCAGGACCGCCATTTGCTACCACCTGGGCCCAATTTCGTCTGCTTCCGTTTGCTAATTTTTTATCAATACTCTGCTTAATTCTTTTTTTGTAGCTGGAAAACAGACTAGATGAGGAAAAAAACAAACCAATTAGCAGTAACCCTTCCCATCCAAGTCCTATAACAATCGAAGCTCCCAAAAAAAATGCTGCGAGAGCACCGGATTTACTCAGAGCTTTAAGCCGATAAGCCCCGTAGGAGCCGACAGCAACAGCGCCATAAATGATTAAGTTACCCACAATTTATTACCCCTTGTTCTGTGAATAGATAGTCGACAGGGATGTCGAACTCTTCTGTATGGATATCATCCCTTATTTGCATCATAAACGCCAGCGAAAGTTTAATTCCATAAAATGATGCCAAATAACGATCATAATAGCCGCCGCCAAATCCAATCCGATATCCAGATGTTGAGAATAGGAGTCCCGGAACTACCATTATATCGATTTGGTCGGATTCTATCTTTTGTGTTTTATCCGGTCTGGGCTCTTTTAAACCACTATAAACTGACTCAAGTATCGTATTTGGGCGATAGTCATAAAATTCCATATGTTTTGTATGTGGATAGCATTTTGGAATCACGATATTCTTTTTCTCTTTCCACGCTCTCTCGATAATCTCTTTCGTTTCAATCTCAGGATGCCGAGAAATTGTGATTCCGATTGTCTTTGCATTCTTCCATATGTCATGACTAAATAAGTATTCAACAATTTTAGATGTATATGTATCCCGCTCGTATGACGGAAATTCCGCTAATAAACTCCGATAAGTCGATCTTAATTCTCCCTTTAACATTGCGTTAAATCCCCTTAAATTCTATATAATCCCAAAAAAAACAACAGGAGAGAACCTCCTGTTGTTTTATTTTGTTTCGCGGTGTGCAGTTGTACGCTTCTCTCTTGGGCAATATTTTTTAAGCTCAAGACGATCAGGATTATTACGTTTATTTTTTGTGCTGATATAATTACGCTCACCGCACTCTGTGCAAGCTAAAGTAATGTTTACACGCATGTGAGTCCCTCCAGTTCATTCAAAACTTCATTTTATACGACTTTTCTATAATATCACCTTTCACTAATAAATGCTAGTCTGATTTTTGACCAAGTAATCAAACAGCATGACTTCCTCTTTATTCTTGCCTGTAATTATCCAATTAGAAACCCCCATTTTCACTCCGGGCTCCACTAGAAGCTTGTACATCGTTGTACAGACAACTAGACCTCTGGCTAAAGGAGAATGGATAATTTGGCCATTTCCCATTAATTCGTACACCGCTTTTTTATGTTTTCGTTCCATTATCGAAATAGATGCACAATCATTTCCATTTAATAAGCTTATCGTATTCTTACCATATAAATAGATTAAAGAATCCGCAGGACTATAAAAACTTGCTGATACTTCACTAAAGGCCTCATGGACAAAAAATATCTTAATTTCAAGTGGCCGATCCCCATCATTTTTGCAGACTACATCTACTCTATCGAAATAATCATTATTTGTTAACTGTACTGCAGCAGATATCCCCTCTTGATCTTGATCGTTTTTGCACCAAAGATAGGGTACAATTAATCCAGATTTATCATCAACAAGCCTTTTACAGCTGGCTTTTTTAGTACTTTTATTTAAAGAGTCTAACTGGTCCATGCGGTCCCACCCCTTTCATTCATCTTGCCTTCTTTAGCGAACCACTAATATCTTCCATTAAATCCTAACACTCCCTGAACCAGATGACAATGAACGCATATTGTCGAAGGACCACTACCTACTTCCAAATTATGAGCAATACTTCCTTATTCATATATTTTTACCAAAATCCAGTGAAAATTGTTGTACAATAGGGATTGTAATTTAATTTGGGAGGGTATTCATGATAAACATTATGATTTGTTTATTTTCTCTATCTGCCTTACTGTTCTTGCTATCGTTGTTTTATAAAGGACAGGAAACTAAAGTAGAAAAAGAGATTGAACAGCTTTCATTAGAGCATATACAAGAAATGTATATAATAAAAAAACGAATTCGTGCACTTGAGGAGGAAATCCTGCACGAGGAATCGTTTTCGGAGGTATCTTTTTTAACTAATTCCTCGCCCATACACGAGGTTATTCAAAATCAGGTCATTCATTTGTACAAACAAGGATTATCGATTGAACAAATTTCCAGGCAATCTGCATTATCAAACAATGAGGTAATTAGAATCCTTGAAAGTCAGGGAGGCGATCTTCATTGAACCGACTATACATATCTGGAGCAGCTGCAGGTATTTTTTTAGCCACAAGCGTATTTACGGCATATTATCTTGCCACAGATGAATCAGCAGCTAAAAAGGTGCCCCTTTCAAGCGAGGACGCTCATAAAACTCTACAGGAGGATGGTTATCATGTTTTATCAAAAAGTGAGTGGGATGACTATCAAAAGAACCTTCAATCTATTAATCAACTAAAAACAGAAAATCAACAAAGTAATAAAGAAGAAACTGTAGCCATTAAATTATCGATTAAGCCTGGAATGGCTTCCGACGAGATTATCAGCCTATTAAAAGATGAGCGCGTGATTGAGGATACTGAAAAGTTTTTCACCTACTTGAATGATCGGGATCTCACAAAAAAGATTCAGACTGGGACCTATACAGTTTATAAAAACATGGACTATACTGCCTTATCTGCCATTTTAACGAAGGGTAAATAGTGCATCAAAGTGGCAGATTTTAAACTGGGATGACTTTTGCAATTACATCCCAGATTTTTCTGTTTTGATCAATACTCTCTTCCCCTGAATCGATAATATCGGCTTTTTCAATCAAATTTTCCATCGCTTGATCAACAAAGCTGGGTAAAGGCAGTTCTTTTATCGCTTTGGCCATTTTTTCTGGATAGATATGCCCGTAGATTTCAATAGCCATAGAGAGCTCAGATACCGATAATTCCCTTCCGTATTTCTTTTGATAGTTTGCTTTCAGTTTCCTTGCCAGCTTAATGGCTGTTTTAGGGTTTGGGATGATGGATTCCAATTCTTTATTATTGTCTATATGAACAGCTTTTTCACTCAGAAAATAGGTTATAGGTACTCCGCCCACTTCTACTGTCTCTTTTTCCTTCATTCTCTAATCCCCCTTTTATTAATAAATGTTATTTTCTTATATCCAAGTCACCAATTTATAAACCTCTTTAAGGATTGTCCGTTAGTCGGATAAAGCTAGAATTTTAATTAAACGCTTTTTACAACCTCAATAAAACTGTTATACATACTTATCCACATTTCTTCATAATATGTACAAGTTACTAATACATAAGAAGATGGAGTGAAAGCGTGAGCGGACATATTATGTTTAGTTATTTTTTGTTAGGAATAACATTGGCGGCACCCATTGGTCCGGTTAACTCAGCCCGAATTGATAAGGGGATCAAAAACGGTTTTTTACATGCTTGGATAGTAGGCGCAGGATCTATGATTGCGGATGGAATATTCATGTTATTGGTCTATTTGGGTTTTGTACAATTCATTACGATTCCATATGTCCAGATTTTCCTGTGGCTCTTCGGAGGATTTGTTCTTATTTATACCGGAATTGAAAGCATTTTGAGGGTCCATACACTTTCATTGGAAGATTATCGTACGAAGGACTCGTTATCGAAATCTTTTTTAACTGGATTTATAATGTCCATTACAAGTCCATTATCCATCCTCTTTTGGATAGGGATATATGGGTCAGTTCTCGCTAAAACAGTCACTTCATACGGCACTAGCTCTCTTCTCGTATACAGCTTGATGATTTTTCTCGGGCTAACTTTTTGGGACATTACCGTTGCCTTTCTAACAACCGGGTTCAGAAGATTTCTGAATGACACTAGCTTGAAAGCTATTTCAGCCTTTTCTGGAATTTCTCTGGTCGGTTTTGGAGTATATTTTGGTTTTCAGGGCATAAAGACATTGTTTTTTTAAGCATTAAAAATAGGAACAAGAAAAAATGGAGTTCCCTATATGGGAATCTCCATTTTTATTATCACAATTCTATTCATTTAAATGATAGTGTCTTCCTTTAATCATATAAAGGGTTTCTTCTGCCATATTTGTTATATGATCGCCTATTCTTTCATAGTGACGGACAATAAATAATAACTGAGAATTTTCGTTAACCGTAGCAGACTCAGGATGCTTCATTTCAAGTATTTTACGGATTTCCTGTCCATATAATTCATCTACTGTATCATCGAGCTCTGCGAGTTCCTTAGAAAGGACAATATTTTCCTCCATAAAGGATTTATTAAACATATCAAGCATCTTCATACAAGTGGCGTGCATTTCGGCTACAGCCTCATTAACAAATGGCCTTTCTTCCTTTGATAATCTAATCGCGGTTTTGGCAATATTCTTTGCATAATCACCAACCCGTTCAATTTCTGAACCTATTTTAATAGCTGAAACAATATGCCTTAAATCCGTTGCAACAGGCTGCTGCTTTGCAATCATCAGGATAGCCAGTTCATCAAGCTCTTCTTCCATTTTATCAAGCTTTTTATCATCCTCTATAACAGAAAGTGCTAGCTCTACATCATTTTTCAGCAACGCTTGGTACGATTTATTCAAGGCAGATGAAGCAAAACGTTCCATATCTATTACTTTAAGCTTTAATTCCTTTAGCTCGCTCTCGAATTTTTCTCTTAAAACCATTTTTTATTCTCCCTTCAAAATGATCTGGCTTATCCGAAACGTCCTGTTATATAATCTTCTGTTCTCTTATCATATGGGTTTGAGAAAATCTTATCTGTCTTGTCATATTCAATGACTTCACCGTTCAAGAAGAAGGCAGTTTTGTCAGATATACGAGCTGCTTGCTGCATATTATGCGTAACGATAATAATACTGAATTTCTCTTTCAACTCTTGTACGAGTTCTTCAACCTTTAATGTTGAAATTGGATCTAATGCGGAAGTCGGTTCATCCATTAATATCACATCAGGAGAAACGGCAAGGCATCGTGCCAAACAAATACGTTGCTGCTGTCCGCCTGATAGTCCGTTGGCGTTTGTATGCAATCGATCCTTAACTTCGTCCCAGATTGCTGCACCACGCAAGCTTTTTTCTACAATTTCATCCAATTCTTTTTTGTTTTTAATACCATGTATTTTAGGTCCGTATGCTACATTTTCATAAATAGACTTTGGAAAAGGATTTGGCTTCTGAAATACCATGCCAACTTTTGTCCGTAATTCTTCCACTTGAAAATCTTTATCAAAGATATTCTGTCCCCGGTAAAATATATCACCAGAAGTACGAACACTTGGAATAAGTTCAATCATTCTATTTAATACTTTAATATAAGTAGATTTCCCACATCCAGATGGGCCAATAATGGCTGTAACCTCATTTTCATTAATGGCAAGATTAATATCCTTTAAAGCATGGTGATCACCATACCACAAATCCAAACCCTGTGTATCGTAAACAAGTTTACTAGACTTTTCCGTTTTAGCCGGGTTGGCTTCTTTTAATTCTATCATCTCAATTTCCCCCTTGGTAATGGTGATTTCACTTAAGACACAGATGCCTTTTGTTTTGTTTTACTTTTGCCGCCTTCAAAATGTTTTTGGATAATTTTTGAGAATAAACGTGCAAGGAGATTAAAGATTAATACCATTATAATCAATACTGCTGCTGATTTAGTCGCGATTGCCGTTGCATCCGGAACAATTCCTTCAGAATTTAATTTCCAAATATGAACAGCCAATGTCTCTGCAGGTCTGAATATATTAAAAGGATTAACCGGACTTGTTAGATCGGCTGCTGTATTCAAGATTGGTGTTGTCAATCCTGCTGTAAAAATTAACGCTGCTGCTTCACCAAAAATACGACCAGCTGCCAGGATAACTCCCGTTATAATTTGAGGCATTGCTGTAGGAAGAGCAATTTTTACAATTGTCTGCCATTTGGTAGCCCCAAGTCCCAGACTGGCTTCTTTAACACCGGCTGATACCTCTGTAATTGCCGCTTCACTGACACGTGTTAAACTCGGTAAATTCAGAATCGTAATTGCTAGTGCCCCTCCGATAATGGTGTACCCCCAACCTGTAGCTGTGACAAATACCAATAAACCAAATAAACCAACTACAATGGACGGGAGAGAGGCCATCGTATCAATGCATAATCGGATAAACGTTAATAACTTTCCGGGTTTGGCATACTCCGCCAAATAAATACCTGCGCCTAAGCCAAGCGGTACAGAGATTATCAGAGTAATAATTAACATATAGAAAGAGTTAAATAGCTGATATCCGATTCCCCCACCAGCATCCATATTGCTAGAACGACCAGTCAGAAAAGATGGGTCCCAGAAACCCCAGCCCTTTTTGAGTATTTCAAATACTAAATAACTCAATAAAATAATGACAAAAATAGCAACGATATAGAAAATACCCGTCCAGATTTTATTTACTGTTCTAGCGCTCATTTCTGTGCCCCCCTATTCCCAATAAAACGAATAATCATGATGAATAAGAATGACATGATTAAAAGTATTAGCGCGAGGCTCCATAATGCATTATTCCATGCAGTTCCATTCATTGTATTAGACATGTCCATCGTTAAAATTCCAGTTAACGTTGCCGTGGGATCATTTAAGCCAGTCGGCAATTTAACCGTATTTCCGATAACCATCTGAACGGCAAGTGCTTCACCAAAAGCACGGGCAAGCCCCATAACAATTCCTGTAAAGATGCCATTCTTTGCGGCAGGAATGATTACTCGGCTGATTGCCTGCCATCTCGTGGAACCGAGCCCATAGGAGGCTTCCAGAAGCTGTGGCGGGACATTTTTTAACGCATCTGTTGCCAAGCTTGCAATAGTCGGTAATATCATGATACTAAGTACAATTATCCCGGCTGTTAAACTGAATCCTACTCCGCCGAATGTGTTTCTAAGTAGGGGAACTAATAAAGTCACACCTAGCAAACCATAAACAACGGATGGAATACCAACCAGCAATTCCAAAACCGGCTGCAAGACCTTTTTTCCGAATTTCGGGGAAATAAAGTTCGTAAATATTGCTAGAGCTATTGCAATAGGTGCGCTGATAACAATGGCACCAATTGATACAAGTATAGAACCGATGATAAATATCAAAGCTCCATATTCCCCATCATTGGGACTCCAGTTTGTTGAGGTCAACATCTCCACTATAGAGATATTACTGTTTGTAAATGACTGAATACCCTTTCCTGTTATAAAAACAATAATAGCCAAAGTTGTTACAACAATTAATAGTCCACATAATGTAACAAGAATCCGTCCGATATATTCACTTTTCCAATAGTTGATTGGTTTATGATCATTCAAGCCTTTTCGCTCCTTCCGGCAAACAGATGATAACCAGGCTGTTTGACTTCCTGTTTACTTCATCCTTGGAATTATTCTTTATTTTCTAGCTCTAACATTGGAATGTATCCCATTTTCGTAACGGTTTCGGCAAACTCATCACTCCTAATGAAATCCATATAACCTTTAACAGCTCCGCCTATTTCGCCTTTCGTTACCATATATTCATAGGACCAAAAAGGGTAGCTGCCATTTACCACATTCTCAATTGTGGGTTCAGCCCCGTTAATAGTTACCGGTTTTAAGGATGAGCCTTTCCCCTCAGCGAGGTAGCTCATAGCCAGATAACTAATAGAACCAGGTGTGGAATTAATCGAGTTTTCTACAGCACCGTTAGAATCCTGAGTTGTTCCAACCCCTGTATTCATGCTGACATCCTTCATGATTGTTTTTTCAAAGGCATATCGGGTACCTGATGATTCTGGTCTATTCACGACATTTATTTCTGAATCAGCTCCGCCAACCTCTTTCCAGTTTTTAATTTTTCCGGAGAAGATTCCTTGAATTTGTTCAATTGTTAAATTATCTACATTGGCATCATCATTCACCACTATGCCAAACGCAATACCGGCTACTTTATAATCCACCAGTTCTTCTGCTAATTTCTCGTCTTCAATTTTATCTGCTGAAGGTAGATCAGAGTTTCCGATATTGACTGCACCACTCGCCACTTGATTTATACCTGTTCCGCTTCCACCGCCTTGAACAGTAACCGATACATTTGGATTTTTCGCCATAAATTCAGTTGCTGCTTCATCTGCCAATGGTAGTAAAGCTGTAGAACCAGCTGCATTTATGATCCCTGTGTATCCTTCTTCTTCAGAGCCGCTTCCCGCCTTTGCTCCTCCCCCATTATTACTGGTACAAGCTGCCAGCAATCCGATCATAAGTATCAAAGTAATCATAAATGCTGATTTCCTTCTACGCATTTCCAATCCTCCCGTATACTCTTGTTTTTATTTGTAATTTTTAATTTTCGTCCTTTACATTTTCTATAGTAAAGAAAGATTTTAAATACTCTATTAAGGAATTGTAAACGTAGTGTAAAAAATCATAATTTTATTGTAAAGATGCCTGGAAAGTACTAGAAACCACACTGTTTTTTGTAATAATAATCCAAAATGAATGATAATTAACCAAATTATGAAGGCAGTAAATAAAAAAGGGTCTGCCCCATAAACCCAGGCAGACCCCATTTTCTATTAATCTTTTATTTTTGTTTAGCTCGTTCTTCTTTTAATTCATAGTATTTTTCATAAACTTCTTTTGCGATTTCGAGATTCATTTTATGTCCTGACGAATTTTGATAAGCCCAAGGTACTACTACACTCATGGCAATTTCCGGGTTATCGGCAGGAGCATAGGTGACAAAGGTTATATTATAGGTTTCTGGCTGTACAGTACCCTTTTCCCATTTAGGTCCATCATAAAAGGCTTCCGCTGTCCCTGTTTTACCTGCTGGTTTATAGTCAGCATTTCCAAAATAAGAGTAGGCGGTTCCTCCGGTGGATTGGGTAACTTGTCTAAATCCTTCCTGGACACGTTCAATCCATTCAGTTTTCATCGGAAGAGTATTCAGCACTTCTGTTTTAACCTCTTTAATAACTGGTCCAAGCGTATTATCTTCATCATTATCCACTGGCTCACGGACTTGTTTTAACACATGCGGTTTTATACGGTTACCTCCGTTTGCAATGGTAGAAACATATTGAGCCAACTGCAATGGAGTATACGTATCGTATTGGCCAATGGAAAAGTCCATTAATAATCCGGCACCCTGCGAGGATCCTTTATAGCCGATTTGTTCACCAGGTAAGTCTATACCTGTTTTAACACCTAAACCAAATTGACTGTAATAATTTCTCATTGTGCTGAATGCTGAGTTATTAACTTTCAGGGAGCCTCCCGGAACATAGTTTCCCTTACCAAGAGCAATCGCTGTTTTAAACATGTAGACATTGGAGGATACTTTAAGTGCTTCAATGTCACTAATATTCCCAAAATTCTTCCATGATTTTTTAATTGGCGTGGCTTTAATCTTCATTGGTCCATCATAAATGACTTGTCCAGGTTTTATTGCACCGGTCTGGTATCCAGTTAAAATAGTTGCTCCTTTAACTGAAGAGCCCATGGCATAGGATGAAGTAAATGTTCCCAATGCCATATCATTCATTTGCATTTTCCCTTTATCATCGGCTGCATATTGTTTACCAGCCAGAGTTAAGAGTTCACCAGTATTAGGATTCGTTACAACAACAAAAGCACGATCGAGATATTTTGTATTCCCGCTTGCTTTCTTTTCCTTCAATTGCTTTTCAATAATTTCTTCTGTAGCTATTTGAAGATCCATATCAACAGTTAATACAAGATCCTTACCTCTTTGTCCTTCAGAAATAACCTCCGTGCTGACAATATCGCCGGATGTATTTGTTACATTTCTAATTTTCTCCTGTTGACCGCGTAATAAATCTTCATATTGCTGTTCTAAGTAGGAGGTTCCAACTCTATCATTTCGACTGTAGCCCCGAGCTAAATAATAACTTGTTTTATCAGAGGGCAATCCTTCGCTGGCACTTGATACTTTACCTAAAACAGATTTAAGCGTATCGCCATACGCATATTTACGTTCCCAATCTGTTGTTGTATCAACGCCTGGAAGAGATTCAATCTGCTCATTAACTCTCGCTACCTCTTCATATGTTGTTCCTTTATTTTTCACAATTTGCGGAGTTAAATAGTAACCGGCAATAAACTTGCTATAGATCGCCAGCACTTCCAACTCACTTTGACTATAATCAATTTCTTTTTCAGTAATTCGATCAAGCTGTAATTTGTAAATATCATCATCTGTCAGCTTTCCATCACTTAATTGCTGATATTCTTTTTCTGTTACTTTCTTTTTAGCAGCTTCTGGATTATTTAAAATCCAGAAGTCTTTCATATCCCTTTCTCGAACTTTATCAGTATCAACCTCAATTAGCTTGGAAAGTTTTTCAGCAGTTTCAAGCATCTCTTTGCTTGAGGTTTTTTGTGTACGTGTGTAAGTTATCGCATATAAAGGTTGATTATCAACGATGATTTTTCCATTTCGGTCATATATTTTTCCCCTCGGCACAGAATTGCTCACAGTTACATCTTCTGTCCGCTCTATTTCGCGTTTATAGTCATCTCCATATACAATCTGAACAATTCCTAAACGGAGTATTAATGCAGAAAACATTACAAATACTGCAAAAAACAGTAAATTCAGGCGAACAGGTACATGTTTTTTCTTTTTCTTTTTTCTGACTTTCACTGTCCCCATCCCTTCTAATACACATTTCTTATCATTTTATTATCAATTTTTAAAGATTAACAGAAGTAAAAGATTCCAGCAACTTTTAGTTGCTTACATCTTGATGTCTTTTACAAAATAATAAACAAACAGATGGCCGGACCCTAATAATAATAGCAATATTTTGATGCCGGTACTTTCCGGCAAAGTTTTAATGAACAATATAAACATAAGAATTGATGCGGCTCTTCCCATATTTAAAAATAATTCCCGGATTACCACATATTCGATACGATGTTCCCCTGCTTCCCATGATCGTCCTATAACATCATACGTGACAGACATATAGGGGACAAGCAATAAGGGATAAGCTACTGCAAGAATAGACGCATATGTAAGCAGTTTAGTGAATGACACTTGATATATCAAAAAAAAGATTGAACCATAAAGGAAAATAGCCCCCACCAGCATCGACCATTTTCGGTAACGAACCTTTATATATCTGCTGACTAAAAAATATGCAATAAATGATACTCCTGAACTAATTAATCCATATGTACCTAAAGCCATTTCGCTACCCGTTTCGACAAATACAAAAACGGAAACAACAAAGAGAAACGTCCCTTCCCTTAGCCCCTGCGAAAAATTGGCATACGTAATTCTTCTCCAATCTTTATTATTTTTTCTTTCATCAAGAATACGCTTCAGCATATACTTTCCATTAGCTGCTCTGCTTTTTAATAAGAAACTAACAAGTACTGCCACGATAAACAAACATAAGGAAAGTCCAAAAATGAGCAGATAGCCATTGTTACCAGTCAAAACTGTAATAATATATCCCGCAAAAAAAGGACCAATCATCCCACCAATGGATCCCGTTATCCCCTGGAGTCCGTTAAATGTATCTCTTGTTTCAGGTTCAGTTATTTCAAAGGTCAGTACATTATAAGCAAGCCAATAGAATCCATAGCCAATCCCAAGTAAACCACCAATCATAACAAGATAAAAGTGATTTGTAGAACTAAAGGTCAGTACCGCTATATAAAATGCAGCTAAAAATAAAATCCCGATCCTTAGCACAATAATACGATCTATGTGTTTAGCCAATTTTCCTGCCAAAATAAAGGTGACTCCCTGAAGGACTACAACGGATAGATTATAAATCCCCAGATTGATCAATGCCTCAGACTGTTTCCATAAATAGATATTAACAAAAGTATTGGAAAGAGCCGTACTTAATGAATAAAGTGCTCCAATCAACAAAAGGATATAAAGTTCTTTATTTGTTTTTATTTTATTGACAAATTGATTATCCATTTTCATAAAAACTCCCCTTCACTTCCGGTTAGTTTTCCTGTAGATAATCCTCTTATGTAGAATTAAATCATTTGGTATTTGTTAACAGCACACTTTATTTTTTGCACAAAAAAAGATACAGGAAACGAATCGAATCCGTTTCCTGTACCTACACTTATTATACGATTATTTTGCTGCTGCGTAGCGCTTAGAAACTTCATCCCAATTTACAACATTCCAGAAAGAATTAATGTATTCAGGACGACGGTTTTGGTAGTTTAAGTAGTATGCATGCTCCCAAACATCAAGACCCAGGATTGGTGTTTTACCTTCCATTAATGGAGAATCCTGATTAGCAGTGCTGTAAAGTTCTAGTTCGCCATCTTTAACAGTAAGCCAAGCCCAACCAGAACCAAAACGAGTTGTAGCAGTTTTTGCAAACTCTTCTTTAAAGTTTTCAAAGCTTCCGAATTTAGCTGTTAGTGCATCAGCTAATTCACCTTCTGGTTGTCCGCCTCCATTAGGAGATAGAATATCCCAGAATAAAGTGTGGTTAGCATGTCCACCGCCATTGTTTCTAACAGCAGTACGAATGCTTTCAGGTACAGATTCAATGTCAGCTAAAAGGTCTTCCAAGCTCTTAGCCGCTAATGCTTCCTGTCCTTCTAAAGCATTGTTTAAGTTAGTCACATACGTGTTATGATGTTTTGTGTGATGAATGTTCATTGTTTCTTTGTCGATATGAGGCTCCAACGCATCATACTCATACGGTAATTGTGGTAAAGAATAAGCCATAATTCTCTCCTCCTAATAATTGTAAGAATAAGTACTTTCGGGCAATTCTGTAAGTTCATGTGTTACGAAAGTCTTTATCTTTAGATTAGCAATTGAAACCGTTTATTTCAACCTTTATGCCTTATCAGAGTACTCGGATAAAGAAATAGACAATCATAATAATCTGAATGATAAATTTGGTTATCACACTGCCAACAAATCCAACGACAGAACCCATACCAATTTTCACTGCATTTTTTAGCGATTGTTTATGTACCAACAATTCAGCTATGACTGCACCTAAAAATGGTCCCAGTATAATACCAAGAAAAGGAATAACAAACGGTCCAATCAGCAATCCTATTGTACTACCCCAAACACCTGCTTTTGAACCTCCAAATTTCTTAACACCAAAAAGATTGACCAAATAATCTGCTCCAAACAACAGTAAAACAAACATTCCCTGTACAATCCAGAAAAACCACGAAAACGGTTCAAATGAAAAGAATACCCCGTATAAAAGCATTCCACCTACTATAAATAGAACGCTTGGAATGATAGGATATATCAATCCTACAAACCCAATAATAAATACCAGCCAAATAATAAGCCAATACATCCAATCCATCTTCGACACTCCTCTCAAATACCCTAATTCAATACACATTTAACACTTTTTCGATTTGTTTCGCTATAATAAGCAGAACATTCTTGTCTTATCAACATAAGCCAGATAGAATAAAGAATGAATTTAAAAAAAGGTGTTGTAGCCCATGAATATATTCTCACAATTTATTAAAAGCCTATACTCGCCAAAGCATATTGCGTCCTTTCGCTTTCAGGGTATAGGGAAAACCATCCTCTATGCTTTTTTATTATCTCTATTAACTATTTTACCATCATCGATCTATCTTACAAATGCAATCCTAGATGGGGCAGATCATATGGCAAAAGCATTAACGACAGAATTTCCTGACTTTGAAATTAAAGATGGCAGACTTCATTCAGATGAATCATTACCTGTCATTATTAATGATGATGTAGCTACGTTCCATTTTGACAGCACTGGTAGTCTGAATGCAAATGATATCACCAGCCCTACTGGAGTAGACTTTGGAATACTACAGGATGAATTTGTCATTGCTGCAGACGGGGAATCACAAACCATTCCGTATTCTATGATACCTGGTCTTGAATTAACGAATGAGAAGGCCAGCGATTATATTAAATCTGCAAAAACATCTTTATACATAATAATCGGTCTATGTATGTTAGTCATGTATTTATTTACAGCAGCCATATTCTTCTTGGAGATTACACTTCTAGCCTATCTTACCGGCTTATTTGTAACTTCTATGAACAGAAAAGCTACTTTTGGACAGCAGTGGAGGATAGCCACTTACAGCTTTACATTAGCCGTAACGTTCTTTACTTTTATGAATTTTATTCAGGTTCCTGTAATAGGTGATGTTTATGTCAAATGGTTTATTACATTAATGATGATCTACCTGACTATTAAAGAAATGCCTATTCCAAAAAGTAAACAAAAGACCATACAATCATAAAGTGCAGCCCTTCCGAATTTTTGCGGAAGGGTTTATTTGTATCCTCTATTATTAAATGCTGATCATCATTCAGCTCATAAACCTCCTCTATTCTATCTAAACGATAAATCTAAAAAATCCTTCAAAATCAATTCTATTATCTCTACTAACTTCATATACTCTAGTAAAAGATGGAGGGAGTGCTAAAAGAGATGAAAAGAATAATCCTGTTTATCGGCTTTTGTATAGTAGCTTACTCAATATATTTTGATATAAGTGTAGGCACCCTTCCTGCCTACTCCTCCGAGAATATGGATAAAATGAATGAAAACTACTATAATGTAAAAGTAGAGCCGGGAGATACCGTTCTTACTATAATAGAGAAAAATGAAGGTACTATCCCAGTACCGATTGATCAAATGATTGAAGACTTTTCTTTATTAAATAACGGAATGAAACCGGAAGAAATAGAAATCGGGCAAACTTACCGATTTAAAAATTACTAAATAGCCAATTCATAATCAACTTTATTGTTATTTTAGCTAAAACGCTGATACAATAATTTAGAAGATAATATATTTATTGGTATTGAGGCAAACAGCCTAAAAGGAGAGAATGACCAGTGAGTGAACTAATACATCGTACAAAAACCCGCCCCGTAAAAGTGGGACCACTTACTATCGGTGGCAACGATGAAGTTATAATACAAAGTATGACGACAACGAAGACACATGATGTAGAAGCAACAGTCGCGGAAATAAATCGTTTAGAAGAAGCGGGCTGCCAAATTGTACGTGTAGCTTGTCCTGATGAACGGGCTGCTCATGCAATTTCTGAAATAAAAAAACGTATTAATATACCTTTAGTAGTTGATATTCACTTTGACTATCGTCTGGCTTTAATCGCGATTGAAGGCGGAGCTGATAAAATCCGTATTAATCCAGGTAATATCGGCAGACGCGAAAAAGTGGAAGCCGTTGTAAAAGCAGCTAAAGCGAAAGGAATTCCAATTCGTATCGGGGTCAACGCAGGATCATTAGAACGTAAAATCCTTGAAAAATACGGTTACCCAACTGCTGACGGTATGGTTGAGAGTGCTTTACATCATATAAAAATTCTTGAGGACTTAGACTTCCATGACATTATCGTATCAATGAAAGCATCTGATGTACGCTTGGCAGTTGAAGCCTATGAAAAGGCAGCACAGGCCTTTGATTATCCACTTCACCTTGGAATCACAGAATCCGGTACATTATTCTCAGGAACGATCAAGAGTTCTGCCGGTATTGGTGCCTTATTAAGTAAAGGCATTGGGAATACATTGCGTATTTCTTTAAGTGCTGATCCAGTAGAAGAAGTCAAAGTAGCCAGAGAGCTGTTAAAAGTATTTGGTTTATCAGCCAATTCTGCTACCTTAATATCATGTCCGACATGCGGACGTATAGAGATTGATTTAATTTCCATTGCTAACGAAGTGGATGAATATATTCAAAAAATTAAAGCTCCAATTAAAGTGGCAGTATTAGGATGTGCCGTTAACGGACCTGGTGAAGCAAGAGAAGCAGATATCGGCATTGCTGGTGCTCGCGGAGAAGGTCTATTGTTCCGCAAGGGTAAAATCGTTCGTAAAGTACCGGAAGAAGTAATGGTTGAGGAACTTAAAAAAGAAATCGATATCCTTGCTGAAGAGTATTACGAAAAACAAAGAATTGAAAAAGAAAAAGCAAGCCTATCTTAAATCAAGCAGAAGCCATTCAGGTTTGAATCAGAAAAGGGATTAGAATTTATTCTTTTGCCTAATATATGTAAACAAAGAACTTCAAAATAATTATTATTTTGAAGTTCTTTGTTTTATATCTGTTAATTATGAATGGAGGAATTGGATAAAAATCCAATCCCTAAACTAGTTGAGATTTGGAACGATTCAGGCCTACTGTATTAGAAAAAGGGATATACTAAAAGACCAGCAGCAACAGAAAATACACCAATTACTATTGCTGCTATCCCCATCATACGCGATTCAGTTTTCATCGCAAAAATCCCTGCGACAATGCCAATGGTTCCAAAAATCACCGGCATAAAAAATAGAGAGGCAATTGATAAGGCTAACGCCACTATACCAAAGCTGCTAGCCTTAGAAGTGGTCTTATTATTATTTTCCGTTTGACTTTGACGTTTGTATGCAGCAGAATCCATAAATTCTGCTCCGGTCTCCTCACGATAATTGAGCTTTTGACACACGTCTTCATTTTTAAATTTATCTCTTTTATTTCTGGCATTCCAATGTCTTTTTGAGCCTGACATAGCGTTCCCCACCTTCCTTTATTGGAGCCTTCCTAGTTTGCTCCATAAAAGGCTTACTCATAAGCAGAGATTGTTGCATGAATCTACAAAATTTAGAAAAGCAATTTGTCGCATTTTGATGTAAACTACAGACAAACATATTTTGGAGGAAATGCTTCATGTCAAAACCTAAACGTTTTGGAATAGATATTGATGGTACCATCACTACACAGGATTCCATGCTTCCTTATATCAACAAAGCCTTTCGCTTACAATTAACATTAGAGGATATTAACCAATATGAATTTTATCCGTTTGTAAATGTTCCAGAGCATGAATTTGATCTTTGGTTTCAAAAACACGAACCCATCTTCTATTCTGAATCACCTATGGCAAAGGATGCCAAACGAGTTTTACAGGAATGGAAAGAACTGTATGAATTATATTTCATCAGTGCCAGAAATCAAACTTTACTGCCAGTTACAAAGGAGTGGTTCAGTAAAAACGATTTACTCTATCACCACATCGAATTAATCGGTACGCATAATAAAATTGCAACCGTAAAAAAACACGAAATCGATCTTTTCTTTGAGGATAAGCACGATAACGCCGTTGCAATTGCTGAAGAATGTGAAATTCCGGTCATCCTATTTGACGCTCCTTATAATCGGATGGCCATTCCAAACAATGTGATTAGAGTGGAAAATTGGATGGAAGCCTATCAGTGGGTAAACCATTGGACTAAGAAAAATCGATAATAAAAGGGAGCCACTCTCAAATCACAGAATGGCTCCTTTCTAGTTACTTTGTTGTATATTCTCCTGCAAACAATCCGGGCATCTTCCGTATATTTCAAATTTATGTCCTGAAATATCATACCCTTTAAAGTCCTCTGTTATTTTTTCCATTGGACATAACTCTACATTACGAGTTTTCCCACATTCCATACAAATGAAATGATGGTGATGATGATTTCCAACACAAGCAAAACGGAATCTTTTTTCACCAGATAGCTCAGTGGTTTCCAGAATTCCTAAGTTTGCATACAGGGATAAGTTTCGGTATATCGTGTCATAGCTCATACCCGGGTATGAGCTTTTCAATTTTTCAAGGACTTCTTTGGCTGTTAAATAACGATTGCTCTTCGAAAAAAGTTCAAGCATATCTTCACGCTTCTCAGTGTATTTGTATCCCTTATCTTTCAAGAGTTGTATTGCTTCTTTAACATCCATCTTCAGCTACCTCCCTACGCAGTCATTCTCCATTTCTTGATAAAAATTGTGATTAAAAGAATGATGATTGCCAATACAACGATTGTACCACCCGGAGCAAGATTTAAGTAATAGGATGTGAATAGCCCCCCTATTACAGCCAATTCTCCAAACAGAATGGAAATAAAAATGGTTTGTTTAAAGCCCTTTGCTACTTTTAAGGCAGCCGCTACCGGTAAAGTCATTAATGAAGAAACAAGCAGGACACCTACAATTCTCATAGAAATGGCAATGACCAAAGCAACGAGCACGATAAAGATAAAGTGAATCGCTTTAGCCGGTATTCCGGAGGTTTTAGCATGCTCCTCATCAAAGGATAAAAGGAATAATTCCTTATATAAGAATATAACAATTGCGATAACAGCAATACTGATTGCCAAAACAATCCATAAGTCTGTCCGACTTACCGCACTGACACTTCCAAATAAATATCCGAATAAATCAGTCGTGAAGCCATTAGCGAGCGAGATAAAAATTGCTCCCAGCCCTACTCCACCGGAAAGAATGATTGGAATGGCAAGTTCCTGATAATGTTTATACACGGAACGCAGTCGCTCTATAAAAAGCGATCCCGTTACCGAGAAGGCCATCCCCATATATAAAGGATTGATAGGACCCAGTGCAGGCACTTCCTTACTTAGTAACAAACTGAATGCAATTCCGGTCAGGGTTACATGGCTAAGAGCATCTGCAATTAAGGAGAGTTTTCGAACTACAATAAACACACCCAACAGCGGAGCTATAATACCAATAACAATCCCTGCTAGAAAGGCATTTTGCAGAAATTCATACTGAAACATTGATAACATACTACTTCCTCCAAATTAATGATCATGTGTTAATGTATAAACATCATGGCCATAAAAAGCTGACATATCCTTATCATCTAAATGTTCATATTCACATGTATTTCCGTGAAAATGCAATTGTTTGTTTAGACAAGCAATATGAGTGACCTTTTCTGTAATGGTACCAGTATCGTGAGTAACCAAAATAAGCGTCAATCCAAGGTTACGGTTTAAATCGTATAGCAGGTCATAAAAATTAGTGACATTCTTTACATCTACACCAACCGTAGGCTCATCCAGTATTAACATGGCAGGATCGCTGACCAGTGCTCTTGCAATGAATACCCGCTGTTGCTGACCGCCCGATAATTCTCCAATTGGTCTTTTGATGAAATCCTGCATTCCTACTTCTTTAAGCGCTTTTACCACTTTTTGGCGATGGGTTTTATTGTAGAAACGAAAAAGTCCTATTTTCTTCGTCAATCCGCTCGCTACAACTTCTTCCACTGTAGCTGGGAAACCACTGTTAAAGGAGTTGGCCTTTTGTGATACATAGCCAATTTTCTCCCAATTTTTAAATTTGTTTATTTTCTCACCGAACAAGAAAATTTCACCTTGCTGTACTTTATTTAATCCAAGCATCAGCTTCAGCAATGTTGATTTGCCAGAACCATTCGGTCCGACAATAGCGAGAAAATCTCCATCTTTGACGGATAAGTTAATATCTTCAAGAACGTTTTCTCTCTCATATTTATAAGTAACATGTTCAATTTTAATTAAGTCATTATTCATAATCGGCCACCTGTTAATAAGAATGATTACGATTTATCTCAAGTAGTATACAGGACAATTTCAGTAAAGTAAACACATTTACTTAATATTGTATAATTTAGTTCATTTTTTTCTGTCCTATTCATATGGTAAACATGGGGTGGTAATTTGAAGCTATTTGAAAGCATTGTTAACTTAAAAATCAATCGTATCACTGCCAGTGAATTGCTTGATTTTGCCGGACAGAATGGTTTAACTCTAACAAAAACGGAAGCTGAGGAAATAACCAAACTAATCCGGGGGAAATCCGTTAATATTTTTGATCAGGCTGAACGAAAACAGCTTTTAAAAAATATCGAGAAAATTACCGGTACTGAGAAAGCGCAGAAAATCGAGAAAATATTTTATAGCATGACCGGAATTTAAAAAGGAAGCAGTACAGATGTACTGCTTCCCCTTCTCTTTATACCGTTTGTCCAAGCATGGAAGCTTTAAAATCTACCCAAGCTCCATCTCTTAGCATACCAATTTCATGTTTATACGGTGCTTTTTTGTTTGTTTTATCCGTACCAACAAATGGAGTTTCCAATATTTTTGGTACAGAGCTTAATTGTGGATGATGAACAATGTAATGAAGAGGTTCAAAACCAATCTTTCCATACCCGATATTTTCATGTCGGTCTTTTCTCATTCCACATTCATTTTTACTGTCATTTATATGCAGCACTTTAATGCGGTCTACACCGACAGTTTTATCAAAATGGTTTAAAACGCCATCAAAATCATTCACAATATCATAACCCGCATCATGAGTATGACAAGTATCAAAGCAAACACTCAGCTTATCATTATGTGTAACTCCATCGATAATCATCGCTAATTCTTCAAAACTTCTTCCACACTCTGAGCCCTTGCCGGCCATCGTTTCCAATGCGATTTGGACTTTTTGATCAGGGGTAATGACTTCATTTAATCCCTCGATGATCTTTTTAATACCTATTTCTGAACCTTCTCCGACATGAGCACCTGGATGCAATACAATTTGGTAGGCCCCCAGAGCTTCCGTCCGTTCGATTTCCGAACGAAGGAAATCAACACCCAATTGGAAAGTAGCGGGATTTACTGCGTTACCGATATTGATAATATAAGGAGCATGGACAACGATATCGCTCATTCCATTTTCCTTCATATGCAATAGACCTGCCGCAATATTTAAATCCTCGATTTTCTTTCTTCTTGTGTTTTGAGGAGCGCCTGTATAAATCATAAATGTATTGGCACCATAAGAAACTGCTTCTTCACTTGCACCTAAAAGCATTTTCTTTCCGCTCATGGAAACATGTGATCCAATTTTAAGCATCCATCTGCCCCCTGTTATCGTTTATCTTTTCTTTAAGCGTCTTTCTCTCTTTTTGATTTTTTCTACTTCAGCTTTTACTTTCTTTTTATAGCCAGGCTTTACTTTACGTAAATGCTTAGAGAATTTACCATAATTCTTTACCTCACCGGCTGCTTTAGGTGAATTTTTACGTTTTTTACGCTTATTACGGTCATCAATTTCAACCCATTCACCTTTTACCACGTCACGGTTGCTGAATGTTACACCCATGGATTCGAGTTTATTCAGAGCTTGATCATCTTTCTCCTCATACAAGGTAACAGCGACTCCGGACATACCTGCGCGCGCTGTACGGCCACAGCGATGGATATAGAAATCCAGGTCCTGAGGAAGTTCATAGTTAATCACATGACTTACGCCTTCAATATCAATACCTCTTGCTGCTAGGTCTGTAGCTACAACATATTGATATTTAAGAGCATTAATCTCTTTCATAACCCTTTTTCTTTCTCTTGCCGGTAAGTTACCGTGTAGTCTTCCTACCTGCAATCCCTTTTCAAGGAGAGCATCTGCCAGCTCATCTGCGTTTTGCTTTGTATTAGCAAAAATAAGCACAAGGAAAGGATTTTGAAGTTCAATAATTGACTTAACCAATTGAACCTTGTCTCGGTGTCTAACAGGAACGAGAATGTGCTCCAATTTTTCTACAGACACTTTTGTCGGATCCACATGGATATGTTTCGGATTGTTCATATACTTTTTCAAGAAGGGCTGTAGCTTTTCTGGAATTGTCGCAGAAAATACTAGCATTTGCAGCTTAGGAGCCATCCTTGAAGCGATTTTATCCACATCTTCCATAAATCCTAAATCAATCATTAAATCAGCTTCATCAACTACTAAAATATCGGCAGAAAAAACACTCAACGCATTTTCTTCCGATAAATCTTTAATACGACCAGGTGTACCGATCACAAGCTGTGGTTGAACGGTGAGCTTGTCAATTGAACGTTGTTTATCTGTTCCACCTACATAGCTTTTTATATGAATTTGTTTATCTTCAGGAAATTTCTCATTCAAAGAAACAGCAGCTTTATAAATTTGGGCCGCTAATTCTCTCGTCGGTGCCGTAATTACAGCCTGTACTTCCATCTTTTCCTGATTGATTTTAGCCATGATCGGCAATAGAAAAGAATGGGTTTTTCCAGTGCCAGTTTGTGACTGCCCTATAATACTCTTACCGCTAAATACAGCTGGAATGACTCTTTCCTGTATGATTGTCGGCTCCTTAAATCCTACCTTCTCAACAGCTTCCAATACATATTCGGGTAACTTAAACATTTTAAATGAACTCATTTTTTACCAACTTTCTGACATGCTTACAAGCTTTTTAGCAACTATCCTTCTAATATTACCTTATGTGAAGGACTAATAACAAGTTTTTGTAGATTAAAAGCCTATTCTTTCATATATTCGCACTTTACCGTCCCTAACTGACATATTCTATTATGGGAACTTAAGTAAAATATTGAATAGAAAGGAGGGTTAAATATGCCGCCTATGAGACCACCCATTTTCGGCCCGCCACGAGGACCAGGCTTTATCAGAGGTTCTGCCCCACCACAATTTAATACAAGAGGATTATTCGGTCCACCTATGCCAAGGAGAGGAATTCCTTTTGGAGCAGCAAGTGCTCCCAAGCAAGGAGGAGGATTTCTGGCTTCTTTGTTTGGCAGAGGAGGAGGTTCCGGCTTGGCACAGGGTGCCGGTACAGCTGCTAAAGCTGCCGGAGGAGGTTCCACTTTAACAAATTTTATGAACAGTACGCAAAAGGTGTTAGCAGCAGGGGAACGTGTGGTACCAATGGTTCGCCAAGTTCAGCAATATGGACCTTTAATTAAAAATTTACCATCCATGTGGAAAATTTATCGGGGATTAAATGCAACTACAGCAGAAGATCAAGAAGAAGCTATCGATCAGGTCGACTCAAACATTTTGGAGTCATCCAACCATATAGAATCTTCAGCTTCTCTTAAAAGCTCTAAAAAGGAAAAGAATGAATCTAGCGAAATAGACTATTCACACGAGCTTCCTGGAAGCACAATAATAAAATCGAAACCTCAAAATGTGAAACCATCCCTGCCAAAGCTTTTCATCTAACTATACAGCGCCCCTAAAAGGAGCGCTTTTCTACATATGCAATATCTCCCGAAGGATTTCTTTTTGTAAGTTTTTAATCACTCGCTTATAATATAAGAAACACTCCATCTGTCAAACAGACATGGAGCAAGGAGGTTTTTTTGAATTAATGAAAGTAGTTAAAATTTCCCCAAGAGGATATTGTTACGGCGTTGTTGATGCGATGGTTATCGCCAGAAATGCCGCTTTAGATAAAACTTTGCCACGCCCTATTTATATTCTGGGTATGATTGTTCATAATCAGCATGTAACGGAAGCGTTTGAACAAGATGGGATTATCACCCTCGACGGCAAAGACCGTAAAGAAATAATCGAGAAGGTTGATTCCGGCACTGTCATCTTTACTGCTCACGGTATCTCACCTGAAGTAAGAGAAATTGCCAAACAAAAGGGGCTTGTAACGATTGACGCAACCTGTCCGGATGTAACAGCAACTCATAATTTAATTGAAGCAAAAGAAAAAGAAGGATATGATATCATTTATATCGGTAAGAAAGGCCACCCGGAACCTGAAGGCGCCGTTGGTGTAGCCCCGGATATCGTCCATCTCGTTGAGTCCAAACAAGATATTGATGACCTCACAATTGAAAACGAGAAAATCATTGTGACCAACCAAACAACTATGAGTCAGTGGGATGTTGCCGACTTAATAGATGAAGTTAAGAAAAAATATCCTGCAGCAGAAATTCATAAAGAAATTTGCATGGCTACTCAAGTCCGTCAGGAAGCTGTTGCTGAGCAAGCAAAAGACCTTGACGTTCTGATTGTAGTTGGGGATCCTAAGAGTAATAACTCAAACAGATTGGCACAGGTATCGGAAGAAATCGCTCATACAAAAGCCTATCGAATTGCTGATGTCAGCGAGTTGGAAATAGAATGGATTAAAGATGCTCAAGTAGTTGGTGTAACAGCAGGAGCATCCACACCAACACCTATTACCAAAGAAGTCATTACATTCTTGGAACAGTTCGACCCGACTGATTCATCGACATGGAAAACGGAAAAGAAAGTACCTCTTTCCAAAATATTACCTAAAGTAAAAGTGAAATAACGAAAATAGCTAAAAAGAAAAAAAGGACCCAGGTCCTTTTTTTCTTTTTACTTTTGTATTTTCAGGACTTAACCGCTCGAAGTCATAAGTGTAGCTGCTGCGGAGACCAACAGGACGTTGGTCACAAAGACGTTGCCACACGATGTGGCGTTCTTAGCCTTTGTTCCTTAATTAGCCCCCTACTTGCCTTTGTCTTATGCTCCTCGCGGGCCTACAGGATGTAGGTCATGAAGACGTTGCCACAGGACGTGGTGTTCTTAGTCTTCGTTCCTTAACCAGCCGTCTCAGCTTTTTAGCCAATCTAGCTTCAGGGCCTAACCGCTCGAGTCATAAGTGTAGCTGCTGCGGGAGAAAAAAGCGTTCTCCCTACGCACCTCCTCTTATGCTTGTCGCGGCTGAGCAAGGCCCTTCAGCCTTTTAGATTACCTGGAATGGATTTGTATCAATTTTAGATGCTATGAATTCTATTTCATAGCCGGCGTTTTTGCATAGGGATGTCATTTTTTTGGCGACGCCTTGTTTCATGATTTTTTCAACATTATGGCCGGGGTCAATGATATTCATGCCTTCTTGTTTAAAATCAACGGCTGTATGGTAATAAATATCTCCTGTAATAAATACATCAGCTCCGGCAAATTGAGCTGTTCTTACAAATTTATCACCGTCCCCGCCTAATACCGCTACCTTCTTCACCGTGGCATCAAGGTCACCGATGACTCGTACAGAAGTCACATCTAGTGCCTTTTTAACATGCTCTGCATATTCTCTTAAAGACATAGCCTCTGAGACAGCACCTACTCGACCTAAACCAAATTCCTTACCTGACTCGTTTTCAAGAACATACAAATCGTAAGCGACTTCTTCGTAAGGATGAGCTTTGAGCATTGCTTTTACGACTTTGTTTGTAATAGATTCTGGCACAATTACTTCTATCTTTACTTCTTCTACGTGTTCAAACTCGCCAGAAGACCCAATATACGGATCTGCCTCTTGATTTGGCTTAAATCTACCCGTGCCTGATAGGGTAAAACTGCAATGACTGTAATTGCCCAAATTGCCTGCACCAGCTTTTCCTAATGCTTCACGAACTTCAGTTTCAGCTGAAGTAGGCGTATATACGGCTAATTTGTAAAGTTTTTCTCGATGGGTAACCTTCAAAACAGAATTATTCTCTAGTCCCAATGCATCAGCGAGCATATCATTGACACCGCCCTCCGCGATGTCAAGATTCGTATGCGCCGCATACAGAGCGATATCATTTTTAATTAATTTTTCAATCGTTCTCCCGGCAGGCTGATCAGGGGTAATTTTTTTTAATGGCCGAAAAATTAACGGGTGATGTGCAATAATTAAATCTACACCTTGATTTACAGCTTCATCAACCACTTCTTCCGTTACATCCAATGCCACAATTACTTTCTGTACTTTTTTCGCAAGACTGCCTACCTGCAATCCAATTGGATCTCCATCCTCAGCTAAATATTTGGGAGAAAAGCTTTCAAAAAGCTGGATGACTTCATAACCATTCGGTGTTTTCATTATTGAAGCGCCTCCTCTACCAACTCTATAGATTTTTGGATTTCTTCTTTCTTTTCCTGAGTCCGTTCGTTTTCACTGGACTCTATTTGTTTCAAAATCTTATTCCAATGCCTTAACTCCATTGTCCACTTTTTCATAAAGATCGGATTCTTTTCTTTCAATAAATATGGTCCCATTAATTCTGCCGCTTCAAAAGGTAATTCTCGATAAGACTTCAATGGCTCTCCTTTTTCCGCTACTAAAATTTCATATATTTTTTCGTCCTCTTCCAGGATTTCTTCTGCTTTCAATTCCCAACCCTCGGCAATCAGCCATTTTCGTATAAACTGAGCACCAATATTAGGTTGGAGAATTAAGGTCTCCCGTCCGGATAGTTTAGATTTTCCATTTTCTAAAATACTCGTTATTAAAGACCCACCCATACCGCATATTGTAATGGCTGTTACTTCTCCATGAGATATGACGTCCAGCCCATTTCCTTTACGAACGGATATAGAGTCTTCTAGTTTAGATTCCCTCACCTGGTTTAACGCAGATTGAAACGGACCTTCCACTACTTCTCCTGCAATGGCTTTTTGCACGATGCCTTCTTTCACTGCATAGCAAGGCAAATAGGCATGGTCAGATCCAATATCAGCCAAAACACTGCCCTTTGGTACATAGGAGGTTACTCGCGTTAATCTTTTTGATAATTTATCTACATTCATTACTTCATTACTCCACTCTTAATAGGAATTCATTTATTTCTTTAGTATAAGAAAACTCATCCCCTATTGCAAAGGACTTTCTTTTAGAACACATTTTTCAGCCAAAATATTCCTCCTTATTTCAATATTTTGGTTTAATAGAGATAGGAACGTGAAAACTGAAACTATATTAACATCCAAACTATAGTAAAGCAGGTGGGTAAATGAGAAAAAGGTGGGTAACCGGTATAATCCTTATCATTAGTTTACTGACAACGTTTCTATTACTCGTTGGCTTTATTCAGGGTACCCGGGCAGTTATAAACCCTAAGGAGATTACTCAGTATAAAACGGTAAAAGAGAAAGAGCCGCTTACTAAAAAAGACACCAAAAAATTGTCTATTGTTGCTCTTGGCGATTCTTTAACTCGAGGTGTTGGCGATGATACCGGGGACGGGTATGTAAAAAGATTAAGCAATAAATTAACAGAGGACTATAATCAGAAGATTAGCTTGTCCAACCTCTCAGTCAGCGGAGCCAAAACAACCGATTTACTAACCCTTCTTGATACTTCAGGCACCAAGCATACTCTTAAGAATGCTGATTTAATAGTTATGACAATTGGAGGAAATGATCTCTTTCCCGGTGTCGAAACATTAACAACCAACCTCACTGAATATACACCAGATACAAATACTTTTGTTAATAACAGCAAGAAAATTATCGAGATAATCCGATCAAATAATGCGGATGCTCCTATCTATTGGCTCAGCCTGTACAATCCCTTTGAAGAATTCAAGGAATTAGGGGACACATCTAAGTTTGTTATTGACTGGAATCACCAGCTGCAAACATTAGCTACCCAATACCCCGAATTACATATCATTCCTGTATTTGACTTATTTCAGGGCCAAGGAAAAAACTTTTTGTACACGGATCATTTTCATCCAAATAAAAAAGGCTACGAGGCTATATCAGAACGCTTAATCCAATCCATCGCAAGCCAACAACAGTTGGGAGGGGATTGATTAATGAGTCAATCTGTATTAAAAGTAGAACATTTAACCAAAGTCATTAAGGGGAATCACCTTGTTGAAGATATCAGCTTTGAAGTGAAGCATGGAGAGGTTTTTGGTTTTCTAGGCCCTAACGGTGCAGGTAAAACTACTACCATCCGAATGCTGGTAGGCTTAATTAAACCAACAAAAGGAACCATTACAATTGCTGGTTACAACCTACGAACATCATTTAAGCAAGCCATGCGCCAGGTAGGCTCAATTGTAGAAAACCCTGAGCTCTATACGTATCTGACAGGTTGGGAGAATCTTAAACAGTTTGCCCGGATGCTTGGAGATGTTCCGGATGACAGAATCGAGGATATTATCAGGCAGGTAAATCTTGAAAGCAGAATACATGACAAAGTTAAAACCTATTCTCTCGGGATGAAGCAGCGCCTTGGTATTGCCCAAGCATTACTGGGAAATCCGCAATTATTAATATTAGATGAACCTACTAATGGCCTTGATCCTTCGGGAATAAGAGAATTACGTGAATTTGTCCGTTATTTAGTTGAAACAGAAGGTATCAGCGTATTTATATCCAGTCACTTATTAAGTGAAATCCAATTAATGTGTGACCGGGTGGCCATTATCAATAAAGGAAACATGATTACCGTCTCTACTGTTAAGGATCTACTTGATCATTCCAGAGACAGGGTCGAGTGGAAGGTCACTCCCCTCAAGGAAGCATATGATCTATTAAAAACAAAAGAAAACATACAAGATCTACAAATAAAAGATAACCTGCTGATTTGCAGTTTACAACCGGATTTAATCAGTACATACAATCGATTATTGATTGAAAATGGGATTGATGTACATTCTGTTTATGAAAAGACATTAACCTTAGAGGATCTATTTATGGAGCTGACAGGGGGAATCAACCATGATTGAGTTCGGTAAACTCGTATTTAACGAAGCAGAAAAAATAATCAAAAAACGACGTATTGCGGTTATCATCCTCATCCTACTTGTTCTGATTCCAATTTTCCTTTATGCTCAAAATCAACAAACAAAAGAAACTGAGAAGCGGATGGGTACAGATGACTGGCGCGTTGTTCTTCAGCAGAGAATTGTCGAAGGTCAGAACCGTCTCAGCAGTACCGGGATATCAGAGGAATGGAAACATTATTTAAGCATTCAGGTTAAACAGCAGCAATACTATTTGGAACATGATATTAATCCGAGCTCACCGGGTGCACCAACATTTGTAAGGGAGTTCCTAAAGCAGGGGATCGGTATGTTTATACCTTTACTCGTAATGATTGTGGCGATTGATATAATTAGCGGAGAACGCAGTGACGGTACAATTAAATTATTGCTAACCCGACCGGTGAAAAGGTGGAAGATTCTTTTAAGCAAATATGTGACACTTCTGCTGTTTATTTCATTAATTGTTTTAATTGTTATAGCCATGGCTTATTTGCTGGCGGGAATATTCTTTGATTTTTCAGGCTGGAAATTACCGATTGCGACAGGGTTTGAATATGTTAATGGCAACTTGATTACTGATTCCATCCGGCTCATTCCACAGTGGCAATATATTTTAATGTCAGCAGGACTCGTATGGTATGTCAGCGTAATCGTAGGTACAATCGCTTTTATGGTCTCTATACTGATTCGTAACACTCCAGGTGGTATGGGGGTTATGTTTGCTTCCCTCATAGCAGGCGCTATTTTAAAGGGATTTGCAACGGCCTGGGATGGGGCGAAATATATTTACAGTGTGAATATGGAATTAATCGATTATCTTTCAGGTAGTATGCCCATGATTGATGGAATGACCTTACCTTTCTCTTTGTCCGTTTTAGCCATATGGGGACTTGGCGCCCTGCTTGTTTCCTTTATTGTATTTACCCGACAGGATATGCTTAGCTAATGTAATAGACCTCCGACACTACGGTAAGCTTATTCTCAAATAACGGCAAAAACAAAAACAGGTTAAGGAAAACGAAATCGTTTCCTTAACCTGTTTTTAAAATAGGGAACCTCTTGGAGAGTCCCGCGCGTATACTTATTTTAAGCCAGCTATAAACTCAACCATATCGTCCACTTTGTCTTCTGGGACAAGTCCAGGAGGCATCATGCCTTTACCATTTACGATACGATCTTTAATAAGCTCTTTATCCGTAACCCCAATTAGCTTCGGACCTGCTCCACCTTCATAATTACCGCCATGACAAGATAAGCATTGTGCTTTATAAATGTCTTCAGGTTTATCAGCACTTGCTGTTTCTTCTGTTTTTCCACCTTCTTCATTCTCCTTGGCCATTTTATCAGCATCCCCAAGGCCCTTAATGGATAAGAAAAAGACTAGTGTAAGACCAATCACCATAATTAGAATGTATGGCATAACTGCATTGTTTTTCATAGTAGTTCCCTCCCCTATGTAAATACTAATTAACCATCAACTTACATTTACCCCTCTTTATTTTACTGTAAAAACCAATTTTGGAAAAGTTATAACTTGCATTTTCTTCAAAGTTTTCCATAGTTTCTACAATTCAAATCAATATTCGGGATAACACTCGAAGTCAATGACAACGTATTTCCCTATATTACAAACCACTGAAAGCTCTTTAAATACACTCCCCTAAGCCAGTTTATTGATCTCAAACAACTTTATTATGTACTGTGAATCGAACCACTCAAGGTCAAAATGAATCGTTCTACTTTATTCCAATAAATAATAAAACAGCTCTACTTGGAAAATCCAGTAGAGCTGTTTTATTTTCGAACCAATTTATGGTATATTCTATTCTAAGAAATCCTTAAGACGTTTACTGCGACTCGGATGGCGCAATTTACGAAGAGCTTTCGCTTCGATTTGTCGAATACGCTCACGTGTTACACCAAATACTTTACCTACCTCTTCTAATGTACGGGTTCTGCCATCATCTAACCCGAAACGTAAACGAAGAACATTCTCTTCACGGTCTGTTAAAGTATCCAATACATCTTCCAGCTGTTCTTTCAACAATTCATATGCTGCATGATCAGAAGGAGATGTAGCATCCTGGTCTTCAATGAAATCTCCTAGGTGAGAGTCATCTTCTTCACCAATTGGTGTTTCCAAAGATACAGGTTCTTGAGCAATTTTTAAAATCTCGCGAACTTTTTCCGGTGTTAAGTCCATTTCTTCAGCTATCTCTTCTGGAGAAGGCTCGCGTCCTAAATCTTGAAGGAGCTGTCTTTGGACCCGGATTAGTTTATTAATGGTTTCTACCATATGCACCGGAATACGGATTGTTCTGGCTTGGTCAGCAATAGCACGAGTGATAGCTTGTCTGATCCACCATGTTGCATACGTACTGAATTTGAAACCTTTACGGTAATCAAATTTCTCAACTGCTTTAATTAACCCCATATTACCTTCCTGAATCAAATCAAGGAACAACATGCCGCGTCCTACGTATCTTTTCGCAATGCTGACAACGAGACGAAGGTTAGCTTCCGCCAGACGTCTTTTCGCTTCTTCATCGCCTTCTTCTATACGCTCCGCCAAAACAATTTCTTCTTCAGCAGATAATAGATCAACACGACCAATTTCCTTTAGGTACATGCGTACAGGGTCATTAATTTTTACACCTGGAGGAACACTTAGATCATTTAAATCAAACTCTTCTTCTTTTTCAAGTTCCTGAGTTCCTGGATTATCATCAGCATCACTTTCATTCACTATATCAATACCCTGTTCTCCAAGATATTCATAAAATTCATCCATTTGTTCTGAATCAAGCACGAAGCTGGAAAGTCTTTCTGCTACATCCTCATAGGTAAGGCGGTTTCGTTTTTTCCCTAGCTCTGTAATAAATTCTTTTACCTGATCTAATGTCATTTCTGTGTTGTTATCTACTTCTTTTTCTTTGGAACGTGCTGACTTTTCAGCCATTTGTTCCCCTCCTTCTCAATCCACTTCTTATTTAAAGTCATAAAGAGTTTCTTAACGAGATGAGCTCGATTCCTAATTCGACAGCACGGCTTGTGTCCTGTCTTCTTGTGGCCTCGAGTAGCTCTGCCTCTTTTTCTTTAATGACTAATAATTTTTGATATTTAGTGATTTGGTGGACATAATCATTTAATTCCTGTTCACTCGGATCTTGATTATAGGTCATCATTTCAATTTCTGTTACTATCTTACGTAAATTTGGATCTGGAAGAAAATGCAGAAACAAACTTGTGTCAGCTTCGTGGTCTTCTTCATAAAAAGCAAATAAATACGTAATAATGGCCTGGTGATCATCCACTATCATCTGATTTTCTCCAAGCATTTTTTGAATACGAAATGCAAGTTCACGATCATGCAGCATTAAAGCCAGCAAGGTCTCCTCTGCTTTTATATAAGCAGGTTTCATCCGATTATCCCTACGCACAGTAGCAAATGCTTGCATTTGATTATTCGGATTAGGAGAGTTTTTTGCCTTCTTATTATGTTTACCCACTTTGCTCTGTTGATTAAGCAAAGAATCAAGAGAAAGTGTGAATTCTGTAGCAATTTGCCTCAAATAAAATTCTCTTTCCACTTCACTATCAAGCTTTGCTGTTTCACGAAGGACTTGATCGATGTAGTCCATCTTATCTCCTTCGTTTGCAAAGTTCTTCCCTCTTTTATGGTAAATCATTTTAAAAGAGATATACGTATGAGCGGCCCCTATTATATCATTTTGGAATTTTTCTTCTCCAAATTCCTTGATATAGTCATCGGGATCATACCCATTAGGCATGACTGCAATTTTCACCTGACAGCCGCTCTCCCGGATCAAATCAGCCGTTTTATTTGCTGCCTCTATCCCCGGGGCATCCGAATCATAACAGATGATAATGGTATCTGTACTTCGTTTAAGCAATTGAAGGTGCTGTTCCGTTAATGCTGTACCCATCGTTGCAACACCATTGTGTACCTCTGCACGATCTGCAGATATACAATCAGCAAATCCTTCAAACAAGATAGCTGCGCCTTTTTTTCTTATAAACGGGCGAGCCAGATGATAGTTATATACTATTTTGCTCTTGTTAAATAGAGGTGTCTCAGGACTATTTAAATACTTTGGTTCATCACCGGCTGCAAGCGCTCTTCCAGAAAAAGCAATTGTTTTACCTTGCCTGTCAAAGATCGGAAACATAATTCTATTTCGGAATCGATCGAAATAATTCTGTCCGTCTTCCCGTTTAACCAGCAAACCTGCTTTTTCCATACGTTCGATTGAAAAGTTTCGCTTCTTTAGGAAATTATGCACATAATCCCAGGAATCCAATGAGTACCCTATCTGAAATTTTTCTATGGATTCCATTGTAAATCCACGACTCAGCAGATATTCCAGGGCGTCCTGACCCTGTTTTGTATTTACAAGCAAATGATGGTAAAATTTCCTTAAAAGCTCATGTGCTTCCTTCATATCATCGAGCTCATGACGGGGCTTTGTCCCATCCGAAGATTCATTTTCATGAATTTCTAATGGTATATTGGCCCTCTCAGCCAAACTTTTTGCAGCTTCTGTGAAGGAATATCCTTCTATGTCCATTAAAAATGTAAATACATTCCCTCCGGCACCACATCCAAAACAATGGAAGATTTGTTTATCAGGGGCTACAGAAAATGATGGACTGTTTTCATTATGAAATGGACATAGACCAAAGTAATTTCGACCTTGTTTTTTTAGCTGAACATATTCACCAACGACATCAGCGATATCATTTTTATTGCGAATTTCGTTCACCGTTTCTTCTGGTATTAATTGGTTTTTCAAATTTTAACACCTGTTTCATAATAAGCATGAATAACTTAATTCTATATCGGTCCCTGAAATCCTTCAATTTTCGACAATATTTTTTGTAATGCTTCCGAAAATTTCATTTTATCAAGGTCCTTTATTTTCCTTGGCCCTTTTTCATACTTGCCGGATCTTCTTGCTTTCGCATTCAAATGCCTGGTTTCAAGAAATGAATCAATTTCATTATCTGTTATCTCTTTACCTCTTGATGTTAAGACGTAAGCATGTTTAGCAAGACATCCTGCTGCCAATCCTATATCTTCAGTAATTACAATATCATGCCGCTTTAAATGATTTAATATATATAAATCTGCCGCATCTCTTCCCGGTTCTACCCATCTCCAGGTAACATCAGGATAACGGTCGGTAGTGTTGGTATAGGCTGCCACAAAGTTAATCTCTACTTCATATGGTTTGCATACGCTCAAAACCTCTTCTTTAACCGGGCAGGCATCCGCATCTACAAAAACCGTTAAACGACTCTTCCTTTGTATTTCTACATCTCTCATCTTAATCCTTCTTTTTTCCAGGCTGATTATCCATTTGTCGAATTATTTTTTTTAGGACTTCTTGACTTTTTGTTTTTTAAAAGCTTATTCTAGTTTATTCCTTTATAAATAACTCTAAACCTGATGAAAGGTATTTTATCACGATTTTTTATTATAAAATAAATCTTGTCAAATTGCCACACTTTTAACTCGCTTAACATAATCCTTTATTTTACATGTAAAAAACATGCTTCCGCATGCTCTTTTTTATTGTTGTTTATTTACGATATTAACAATAATATTTGCGGTTTCTTCTACAGCCTTATTCGTTACATCAATAACGGGGCAATTAAGTTTGTTAACAATGGCTTCAAAGTAGGCTAATTCTTCTTTTATGCGATCCATATTTGCATAAACCGCGCTATCATTCAATCCGAGAGACTTTAGACGTTCTCTTCTGATATTGTTCAACTTTTCACTGCTAATCGCTAATCCAATACATTTATTAGGATTTATCTTGAATAATTCTTCAGGAGGTTCAACTTCTGGAACAAGCGGGACATTCGCCACCTTAAATCGTTTATGTGCCAAAAATTGAGATAAAGGAGTTTTTGAGGTACGTGATACACCCAATAGTACAATATCAGCCTTGACAATTCCTTTTGGATCTCTGCCATCATCATATTTCACTGCAAATTCAATTGCCTCAACACGCTTAAAATAATTTTCGTCCAACTTCCTAACCAATCCAGGTTCATTTAAAGCTTGTTCTCCAAACTGTTTTTCAAGCGTATCAATGAAAGGACCAATTATATCAAAAGACACGATCTTTTTTTCTGCAGCTTTTTCAGCCATATACTCGCGTATATCTGGCTTTACCAACGTATAAGCTATAATAGCATTATCCATTTCAGCTAAACTTAACACCTCATCGATGGTCGATATATCTTCCACGAAAGGTATTCGTTTAAGCGTAATATTATGATTACTAAATTGACTCACTGCCGCCTTTGTCACAAGGTCCGCTGTTTCACCCACTGAATCCGAAACCACATATATGATAGATTGATTCATTGTCTCCTCCAATAATGAATAATTTCTCTTTTATCTGAATTGATTAATGGTCGTCTCGCGCCAAACCAACAAACGCCTTTGTTATGTTTGTTTTAGTTAACCGGCCTATGACCTCAAAGCCCTTTGGACTTTTTTTGACAACCGGTAGGGCATCAATTTGCTTATCGATTAATTTCTCTGCCACATCAATCAGTAAATCTTCTTTCGTGCACACCGTAATATTAGGCATTCTTGTCATAATAATATGTACCGGAATACTGCTTAATTCCTGTTGACCGAGACTAGCTCTTAACAGGTCTTTCCTGGAAAGAACACCAACAAGAAGCGACTCTTTATCCACAACAAATAAGGTACCCACATCTTCTAAAAACATGGTGCATATTGCATCGTAAACAGATACACCTTCACTGACTACAATTGGTATAGACTGATAATCTCCGACCAATAGCTTTTTAAGATTATCTGTGAGCAATTGGGTTTCCGTCCTGCCTGTATAGAAATACCCTACACGCGGCCTTGCATCCAAATAACCGGCCATTGTCAAAATCGCTAAATCCGGGCGCAATGTAGCACGTGTTAAATTTAATTGTTCGGCAATATTTTCGCCAGTAATCGGCCCATTATCTTTAACAATTTGAAGGATTTGTTCTTGTCTTTTGCTTAGTTCGATCTTACTCACCACCCTAAAGTGCCCATATACTTAAATTATATAATTTAAGTATAAACTATTTATACATGAAGTGTAATAAATCCACTTAATTTAAAATAAGCCTGCCCAATAAGGGGAGATTGCATTCCTTATTGAGCAAGCTTTACATTAAAATTTAATTTTTGTTTGTAAAAAGGCTGGAAGTTCTTCGATGCTGATACGAGTTTGCTCCATTGTATCACGGTCACGTACAGTTACTTGGTTATCCTCAACTGAATCAAAATCATATGTGATACAGAAAGGTGTTCCAATTTCATCATGACGACGATATCGTTTACCGATAGAACCGGCTTCATCATAGTCTACCATAAAGTCCTCTGACAGTTTGGCAAATACTTCTCTTGCCCCCTCAGAAAGCTTTTTGGACAGCGGCAGTACTGCAGCTTTAAATGGTGCCAGAGCTGGATGAAGATGCATTACCGTACGGGAAGTACCATCTTCAAGCTGTTCTTCTTCATATGCATCAATTAAGTAAGCCAATGTTACGCGGTCTGCTCCCAGGGATGGCTCAATACAATAAGGAATATACTTTTCGTTTGTCTCAGGATCCAAATAGTTGAAATCTTCTCCTGAGTACTCCATATGTCTCTTTAAATCAAAGTCTGTACGGGATGCAATGCCCCAAAGCTCTCCCCAACCAAACGGGAATTTATATTCAAAATCAGTGGTTGCATTACTGTAATGAGATAGTTCTTCCTCCTCATGATCACGAAGGCGGAAGTTTTCCTTTTTCATACCTAATGATAACAACCAGTTTTCAGCATAATCTTTCCAATATTGGAACCATTCCAGTTCTGAACCTGGTTTGCAGAAAAATTCCAATTCCATTTGTTCAAATTCACGTGTACGGAATGTAAAGTTACCTGGTGTAATCTCGTTACGGAAGCTCTTACCAACCTGAGCAATACCAAAAGGCAATTTTTTTCTCATTGTACGCTGTACATTTTTAAAGTTAACAAAAATACCTTGTGCTGTTTCTGGACGAAGGAAGATTTCATTTGTACTCGTTTCAGTAACACCCTGGAATGTTTTGAACATTAGGTTAAATTGTCTAATTTCTGTAAAATCCTTTGCTCCACAATCTGGACATGCAATATCATTCTCTTGAATCAATTCTTGCATTTTATCAAAAGATAAGCCATCCACGATCATCTCTGTACCTTTAGCCTGCAATGCATCCTCAATCAATTTATCCGCACGATGACGAGCTTTACATTTCTTACAATCAATCATTGGATCATTAAAGTTTCCGATATGACCGGAAGCCTCCCACGTACGTGGATTCATTAGTATTGCAGAATCAAGGCCCACATTGTATGGTGATTCTTGAATAAACTTTTTCCACCATGCTTTTTTAATATTGTTTTTTACCTCTACGCCAAGAGGGCCATAATCCCATGTATTCGCAAGTCCTCCGTAAATTTCGGAGCCGGGAAAAATAAATCCTCTGTGTTTCGCGTGTGACACAATTTGATCCATTGATACTGTCATATTCGTTCTCTCCTTTGTACAAATTAAAAAACTCTCGTCTCTATGCTTTTTAAGAGCATAGGGACGAGAGTTAACCCGCGGTTCCACCCTATTTGCCGGATTTCCGGCCACTTTGTATGCGTTACTCCAGACTGCCTTCTTTGGTTGATATGTTCCGGCTTACACCAGTCCCGGACTCGCTTAGCATATCGTAATCCAAATACTACTTTCCTTCACTGTAACTACATATTAATTTATCTCACATTCTATACAATAATGACCTGTATTGTCAATACAATCACCTAAAGGAAATGATTAAAAATTCCCTTTGAATTTATTCATTTGGTTTAGAAAACGTTTTGCTTTTAATTCTACACCTAAATACTCACCATAGTATGCATCCAGGACTTTTCTGATTTCCTGTTTGGTCTCATCTTTAATAGATATGGTACCAAGGCGATTTAAGTCCATGTAATACAAGATACGCAAAATCCTAACGACAGCCGGTGATATCTTAATTTTATAGGGATCAATATGCTCACATCGATGACATAATAGACCACCTTCTCTTACAGAAAAGGAAAACGTACCATCCTGTGCCCCACAATTCACGCATCGGCTTAACTCAGGTGCGAATCCAAAAATGTTTAACATCTTCAATTCGACTATATTCATAATGACTTCCGGATCATATTCCTCATCGATATAATGGAGCGATAGATAAAATAGGTCATATAAGGATGGGTGAGGTTTTCTCTCCTCTGTTCCTTTATCCAATAATTCTGCGATAAAGGCAGCATAGGCAGTTAAGAAGATATCCTCTCGAATGGAACGGAAGGATTCTTTGGTCTCCGCTTGCTGTAATTGACCCAGTCCACGGCTTCCCTGAAATAAATATGTACCATAATGAAACAACTGGGTGACAGCTGAGAAGCGGCTGTTGGGCTTTTTCGCTCCTCTAGCCATCACTCCAATTTTCCCAAATTCTCTGGTATATAACGTAATAATTTTATTTGTTTCACCATAGTCAGTACTGCGAATGACAATTCCTTCGCACTTTGTTAGCACGTCACTCACTCCAATATGACGGCAAGATTATTAAATTATAGGGATTTCCATTTCTTCGTGATCCTCTTTAATCACATCAGGTTGGCCTTCATTCTGTCTTTCAAGTTCCTTAAAAAGAAGATAAGTATCCACACTGCCGGTTTGTCTAAAAACATTCCAGGTAAAGCTAATCATACTTATTCCACCTTTCGTTCATAGAAACGCTAATTGTCTCCCCTTACCTAACATTAGCTTCACCAACCTGAAAAAAATCATGTGATTAAAAATTTACTAATTCCGTTTCCCTATATTGCCGAATAAAATTATTTTTTAATGTAAAAGCCTGCAGGAAGTAGGTCATGAAGACGTTGCCACAGGACGTGGCGTTTTTAGTCTTTGATCCTTGATTCAGCTCCTACGTCCTGCCCTTTATGCAATCGAGCTTCAGGGCCTAAGAGCTCGAGTCATAAGCAAATACCCTACGGGAGAAAAACCCTCCCTTCGAGTATTCGTCTTATGCTTGTCGCGTCTGACCAAGGCCCTTCAGCATCTTAATTAATCGAGCTTCGACGGCTAGACATAAGCATAGCCACTGCGGGGGAGAACCTTCCCCTTCGTGCCTCTGTCTTATGCTCCTCTCTCCTGACCAAGCCGTCTCAGCATCTTAATAATCATCTTCTCTAAATCCAATATCCCTTAAATGGGAGGCTTTGTTTCTCCAGTCTTTTTGGACTTTTACCCATAGTTCTAGGAATACTTTGGAGCCTAGTAGGTTTTCGATGTCGGTGCGGGCGCGTTGTCCTATTTCTTTTAGCATCGCGCCTTTTTTCCCGATAATGATTCCTTTTTGGGAGTCACGTTCTACAATGACTGTTGCCATAATGTGGACGGTCTCTGATTTTTCTTTTCGCTCAATTTTATCAATCACTACTGCAAGGGAATGTGGGACTTCTTCTCTTGTTAAATGTAATGCTTTTTCACGAATCATCTCTGAAATAATGAAACGTTCTGGGTGATCTGTTATTTGATCGGCTGGATAATATTGCGGTCCCTCTGGTAAATAAGCATTAATTTGCTTTAATAAAGTTTCAATATTATTTCCTTCAAGAGCAGAAATAGGAACAATTTCAGCAAAGTCATATTTCTCTTTATACTTATCTATGATGCTGAATAATTCATCGGGATGAATCTGGTCGATTTTATTAATGACAAGGAAAACAGGTGTCTTACATGTTTTTAACTTTTCAATAATAAATTCCTCTCCGCGTCCAAAGCCCTCCTCGGCGTTTACCATAAAGAGAATGGCATCTACTTCCTGCAATGCAGTTGAAGCCACTTTCATCATAAAATCACCAAGCTTGTGCTTTGGTTTATGGATTCCCGGTGTATCAATAAAAATGATTTGACTTTCATTTGTTGTTAATACGCCTTGAACTTTATTACGTGTGGTTTGCGGTTTATCGCTCATAATGGCAATTTTTTGCCCAATAACTCGGTTGATAAAAGTCGATTTACCTACATTTGGTCTTCCAATAATAGATACAAATCCTGATTTAAATGATTTATTAGTTTGATTAGTCATGCATTTCCTCCGGTGTAAGGCTCCGGATAACAGCTCTTGATCTTTCGAATCCTCTTTTATCATCTTGTAAGTTAGTTGAAATTACCGATATACGCTATCTCACAATCCGAAATAGCCTACCTTCAGTCCCACAAGAAGTAACAGGATGCTCTCTTTCAGCTGTTACCGCCAATTTTTTATATTTGGTTAATCCATGAGAAAAAGATTGAAAAAATGCGTTTATTTATACAATCATATATAGAATAAGCTGCATTTCATGTAACAGCAATGAATCAGTCACCTTTTTCGACAGCTGCTTCAATTAGGGTTAGTACATATACCTTAACACGCTTTTTACTCAATAATTAAACCTTGATTATCCATATCTTACTTTCTCTTCTTCAATTAAACAAGCATGCTCCAGATCCTAGGCAGAAAAATAATAAAACCGATAATAGCCGAAAGAATAGCATATACCAATACAGCTCCAGCAGCTAAATCTTTTGCTGCCTTAGCAAGCGGATGATATTCTCCTGTTACCAGATCCACCACTTTTTCTATCGCTGAATTAATAAGCTCTAACATCAGCATACCACCAATCGCTATAAGGACAAATAACCATTCTATTTTTGTAATAGAGAAGGAAAAAGCCGCTATACAAACGACTATAGCGGCAGTCAAATGGAACCTGAAATTTGCTTCTTTTTTTGCTCCATAGAGAATTCCCTGCCAGGCATAATAAAATCCTTTTAAAAAACGGTACAATGCTTTCTTATCTTGTGAGCCCATACTGTTCCAACAACTCTTTTTGTCTTGAAAACATTACTTTTTCATCTTCTTCATTCATATGGTCATAGCCAAGCAAGTGAAGGAATCCGTGGATTGCCAAAAAACCAAGTTCACGTTCATATGAATGTCCATATTCTTCAGCCTGTTCCTTCGTACGGTCAATCGAGATAATAATATCCCCTAAGACTGCCGGAACGTCCTCACCGATAATCTCAATTTCTCCCTCTCCCATTTCTTCCATAGCAAATGAGATAACATCGGTTGGCGCATCTTTTTGACGGTACTCTTTATTAATTTCATGAATACGTTCGTTATTTACAAAAGTTACAGAAACTTCGCTGCCCTCTGTCACCTTTTCCTGCATAGCTGCAAATTCAAGCAATTTTGCGACGAGCTCCTGTTGTTGTGGAGTTACTTGCTCCGTTTCATCTAAGATATCAATGGTTAGAATCATTTCTTTCACCTACTCTATTCTTTTTCTAATTCTGGATATTCAATGCGGTTATGAAATATGCCCGCTAACGTTTCACATAAAGATTGACTTACTTTATTCAATTCCTTAAACGTTAAATCGCATTCATTCAACTGTCCATCATTTAGTCTATCAGCAATTATGGACTTTACAAGCTTTTCGATTGTAGCCTGCGTAGGAGACTTCAAGGATCGTACAGCTGCTTCTACACTATCCGCTATCCCAATAATAGCTGCTTCCTTCGTTTGCGCTTTCGGCCCTGGATATCTGAAGTTTTCATCCTTAACCTCGCCCCCTGCTTCACATGCTTTGTGGTAAAAGAACTTTAGCAGGGTTGTCCCGTGATGCTGTTCAACAATATCGACAATCTCTTTCGGCATCTTATATTTTTTCACCATTTCAGCCCCATCAGTCACATGGGAAACTATAATTTTTGTACTTTTCTCCGGTGACAGATGATCATGAGGATTTTCAATATTGACCTGATTCTCAATAAAATAATAAGGTCTCTTCGTTTTCCCTATATCATGATAGTAACATCCAACCCTTGCAAGCAACCCATTGGCTCCAATCGCTTCACAAGCGGCCTCAGCAAGGTTTGCAACCATCACACTATGATGATAGGTACCGGGAGCCTCCGTTAATATTTTTCGTAAAAGCGGATGATTCGGATTTGATAATTCAATCATCCTCATAGAAGAGAATATACCAAATCCTGTTTCAATAAAAGGAAGGATTCCAATCGTAAAGACAGCAGAGATGACCCCTGACGCAATCGCTGCAACAAGAATCATAATGTGATTAATACCGCTCCCGCCAATCCAGATCAGACCTAATACCACGATCAAATTAATGATTGCATTGATCATACCTGCTCTTAATATACTAGTGCGCGCTATCCCCTGTTTCAATAGAAGGATTCCCGAGATGCCGCTTACAAGAATATAAATCCCCATCGTCACATGTACAGTTCCCGCTAATTCCTCTTTAAACATTATACTGCCGATAACGGAAAGGACTATTGTTATTCCCACAGCATAGCGCTCTCTCATTAGGATTGTTACAAGCATGGCCGCCATCGCTGCGGGGAAGAAATAAGCGATTGATTCCTGGCTTAACATTACAAATATATGAATTATCTTCATAAATAGCAGTGCCAGGAGATAGACGATACTGAAAATGAATAGATTATCCCGATAATCTTCATGTTCTTCGTTTCTGATTGTATTACCAAACATCATATAGACACCAGCAAAAATTAATACAATAACCGCAGCCAATCCAACATATGGAAGAAGGGAGTCCTCACTATTCAGAAGACCAACCAGCTTTAATTGGCGATAAACTTCTGCGTCAATTAAATATCCTTCCTCGGCAATGATCTGTCCCTGAAGAATCCTGACAGGCTCAACGGATTCACTTGCATTTTCCCTTGCTCTCTCTGTTGATTCAGGATCAAAAAACACGTTCTGAATAATTGCATACCTTCCTAAATCAACTGATGCTGATTTTAATCTCACAGGAAGACTAGAGTATTTTATTCCCTCTTCGACCTTCTTCTTGGCATTTTCGACCTCATTTGCCCTTATGCCATCTTTCATGGTCTCATTAATGCTGGTCATCGTAATATCCTTGGCAATGGATAAGTCAGATAAGGTCGAGCCCAACAGATTAATCAGTGTTTCATCGGTTAAATCTTTATTAACATTATCAGATAATTTTCCTCTTAAATCAGATACATAATCTGAAGGCTTCAAAAGTGTTTGTGCCGAATTTTTCTTATCTTTCTCCACCTCTTGATTTTTCAAACCGGCACTAACCACACTTTCTGCCGATGTATAGATTTCATTTATTAAATTGACTCTCTTTTTCACATATTCTTTATTAACTGTATAAACATCCTCAACACTATTAACTGCTTTTTGCTGCTTTTCTTTTGTTTCGACTGGATCTTCTATTGTCTTCGGAGACCGAATCGTCGTTTCAGCAACATTGTAAAGCTCAACATCAAGTTTTTCCGGTTTAACGCTATCAAACAAAAAAATAAAGGAAATGAGCGCCATTAATAAAAGAATACCTATCTGCGAAACTGGTTTGGATACCCAATTTTTAAAAGAGCTGCCTATGGTTTTAAATTTCATACGTTTCCCTTTCCGGCGGAGGATTTTATTTATATATAATTTTCTAACACTTTCTGTAATAATAACAGGTTTTATTGTTCCTTTCACTTACAATTGTAAGAATAACAAATTTATAATAAAAAAAGCCACAGTTAATTCTGTGGCATGTTTCTAACTTTATTATCACTGTTGAGTTGGTTCAAAATTTTCATATGCCTGAATGATTTTTGCAACAAGTGGATGTCTAACCACATCAGTTTGATCTAGATGGATAAACTTAATGCCTGAAACATCTTTTAATATTCTTTCAGCTGCCCTTAGCCCTGATTGGACACCACGTGGCAGATCTATTTGTGAAGTATCACCGGTAACGACTATTTTAGAACCAAATCCCAGTCGAGTCAGGAACATTTTCATTTGAGCCTGTGTTGTATTTTGCGCTTCATCCAGAATCACAAAAGCGTCATCAAGCGTTCTTCCCCTCATATAGGCTAAGGGTGCTATTTCAATTGTACCACGCTCAATAAGTCTGGTTGTTTGTTCTAACCCTAAGATATCATGAAGGGCATCATAAAGAGGTCGTAAATATGGATCCACTTTTTCTTTTAGATCTCCCGGTAAGAAGCCCAAGCTTTCACCTGCTTCGACGGCCGGCCTTGTTAAAATAATACGTTTAACATGTCCATTTTTCAATGCAGTCACGGCCATAACAACAGCTAAATACGTTTTTCCCGTTCCGGCTGGACCAATCCCAAATACTAAATCTTTTCCTCTAATAGCAGAGATATATTCCTTCTGGCCCAATGTTTTTACACGGATTGATTTACCCTTAGCGCTTCTGGCAATTTCCTCATCATATAGATCAGAAAAGTATTCCAATGTACCGCTATTTGATAAATTTATCGCATAAACAACCTCACGAGGTCCAATCTTAATCCCTTTTCGTATAATGGCTAAAAGCGTTTGCAGGATCTCATCCGCTTTCTCCAAATTCTCAGGATTACCGGACACACTGATTGTTTCACCCCTGGAAACAATACTGACTCCAAGCTCACTTTCCAATATCTTTAGATTGCTATCATGTACACCAAACAGTTCTGCTGCCTCATTTGGTGATTCCAATTGTAAATTAATCAATTTAGACTTCTCTGACATTCGCTAGTCTCCTTGAATCATCGGTTGTCCGATTGCAATATTTTCTAAAACTTGATAATGTATAGTCATTTTAACTTTACCATTGTCAAGCTGGTTTTTCAAAATTTTTTCATTCATTATGGTTGCATCATCGGGAGCATTCTTCAGAACATCCTTTTTCCCCATATTCATCGCCTGCTTCTCCGCCTCAGTTTTTGTATAGACTCGTGTCACCTTTTCTTTACTGCGATATGTCTTCTTATGAAAGGCAACAGGAACCTCCCACTTCAAAAATTTAAATGTTTTTTCATCCTCTTCCACTTCATATTCTTTAAAATTATGTTCACCAAATCCCCATATCGGCACATGAGTATTACCAAAGCTTAGACTGTATTTATTTTTAGCATCACCATTAAACACATATAAATTCGTTTCGAGCGGAACCTCTACGCTTGTTTTATACCATGCTTCTCCCATGACCTTTCCTTTAGCTCCTACAAATTTTTGATTATCCTCTTTACCAATAAATCCGCTAACCAGGATTTGCCCCTTGCTGACAACCTGATGCTTTTCTACCAAGCCTTGTCCTCTTTCAACCATCGTTTGGACAATGGTCGCTTTTTTTGCGGAAATGAGATTCACATATAAATCAGCAGAGTTCTTCTTAGGCTGCTTTTTTTCAACAACCTGAAAATGAAAGGTCGTCCCTTCCAGCTGTACGCCAATCCAGGTAATGGATGGTACCCGTTCACTGAGCTCCTTTTGTATATCTTCCATATCCCCAACAGCAAACTGAAGCTTCCCGACTTTTATATTCATTTCATCCAATTCTTTACTGATTTGATGTTCAATCGCCGGACTGGCCCCTTCTATTTTTATCCCCCAAATCATATTAGATAGAATAAAAATGATCATAAAAAACAGCATCACACCGACCACCAGACCGCTGTATCTTTTCAGTTTTAAGGCAAAAAAAGGCCCTCCTCTTCTTTCTAAAAAAGAGACCTTACAGCCGCTGTTTCTTACTGCCTTCCTCAATTGAGGAATGTCAGATAGCTTCATATAAAAAACAACTGTTTCTGTGCCCATATTTTTTGCATCCCAAACTTGAATGCCCTCTTTAAGCATCCTGTTTATACATCGCTCTGTACCTTGCCCCTTTATTTTCACTTTAATATAGCCGGTAATAGTATTCGTCCATTGGTTTTTCATAAGAACCTCCTATTAGGTTATTCTTCGAGGAATATAACTTGATCAATTTTCCCTTCAAGTAAAATTTCTTCCGGAAGAATAGTTTTTAATACAAAAGCCTGACCTTTGACAAGGAGTTGTCCGTTCTTAAGCAGCAATCTTAATTCCTGGTCTGAAAATGTAAGTAAGCCTTTATGATTCTCTATGTAAATATGAATTTGACCCACCATCGTAATCCTTGGCAAATCCATCATGATATCCTGGGGCAGGTCCATTGCGGCCGTGACCCACCTCTTTAAACGATACCCCCATGCACGAGCCATAAGGAAACCTCCCTTTCCGCCGGTTAATATCTTCGTAATCATTACAGGCTGTTCTGTAAAATCACCTCATAATCATACTTATTCGTTAAGAGGTCATTAAATGCTTAATTAAAACGTTCCATTATCAATAATCTGACGGAGAGAAAACGTTGTTATCATTTATAATCCGATGTACATTCTAACGTTTACTTGATTAACAAATAGTGTTGTAGAGTTTGATTGGTCAGATTTCATCTGTTTAAATCAATCAAGTAAAATCTATGACCAATTACCATAGGAAGAATTAGGATTAAATGTTAAAATGTTTTGTGAAAGTTAATTCATACTATTCAATTAAATAACCTAAATCATGTAAAAGTGGACTTTCAACTATATAATTGAGGGTAATTAAAGGAGCTGACCGGAATGCCAAAATCTAATGCAAGACCTAAAATACACATACCGAAAACAAAAAGTGAGAGGATATGGGATACTATTGGTTATTCATGTTATATTGGATCTTTACTTTTTTTAATCTATATTTGGGGTGAACTTCCGGATAAAGTACCAGCTCATTTTAATGCTCAAGGCGAAGTTGACCGTTGGGATTCAAAGCAAGTACTTCTTATTTTGCCTATAATAGGTGCATTTCTTGCTATATTGATGCAATTTATTGAAAAATCCCCCCAATCACATAATTATCCTCAACGATTAAACAAAGAGAATGCTAAAGAATTTTATTTAAATAGCAGAAAAATGATAAATCAATTAAAAGCCATTTGTCTCATTATTTTTACATTAATCATAATTGAATCCGTTTCAATAGCACTAGAATGGGGTGGAGGACTCGGAGTCTGGTTCTTACCAATATTAACAGTAGGTTGTGCTATCCCAATCATTTTTGGCCTAATCAAACAAAGTAAAATCAGATAGCTAAGTCCCTTGATTTTTCATATTAATAGAATAACAAAACGCAGAGAGTACCAAACTCTCTGCGTTGTTCTATATAATCCTATTAAATCATTTGTAATGATAAAAAATGCAGACAAAAACTTCAAAAAGTTTCTGCCTGCATTCACTATAGAACTCTTATCTGATCTGTTTCCTTTTTGAACGGGGAGGACCCAATATTTCTGACATAACAAAAGCTTCCTGCAGGTTGATGTTCCGTACATCAAATCCCTGTTTAGAAGGCTTGACATGTCTTTCTGTTGCTTGTTTTACTGCTTTTTGAACTATTGGCTTGAATTCCCTCGGGACACTTACATCAACCGGGGTTTCTTTTATAACAACCGGCTTTTCAGCTTGCATTACTTTCTTTTTCTGAGCCTCATACTGCTCCTTTATTGTTTGAGCTAGAGAGGTCGCTTCTCTTTGCAAATCAGGATGCCCGCTTAATTTCTTTTTAATCTCTCTTTCGCGTTCCTGAATTTTTTTCCGGATATCATCATCCTGTTTCCCACCAATAGGCTGTGATTGTCCCTTAACAGGTTCACTTTTGTTTATTGGAGGAGATGTATATTTTCTATTTTGCGTTTCATCAGGCTTCTCTGTACCTTTATCCCTTTGAAAGAACCAGCTTATTAAAGTTATAATCAAAAACAGGATAATGGGATTATCCCATATAGCTCCCAAACTCATGGGCAGGACCTCCTTTCCCAGCATTCAGATAGGGAAATTATTCATCATCTGTATTTCGATCATCTTTGTTGGCTTTGCTTATGGATTCTCTCATTTGAGTATCAGATGCAAGGTTTTGATAGTTCATATAATCCATAACGCCCATATTCCCCGCTTTGAAAGCATGAGCCATTGCAAGCGGTACTTCAGCTTCTGACTCAACAACTTTTGCACGCATTTCTTCTACTCTTGCTTTCATCTCTTGTTCTTGTGCAATCGCCATAGCACGGCGCTCTTCAGCTTTTGCTTGCGCAATTTTTTTATCTGCTTCTGCTTGTTCTGTTTGCAGCTCTGCACCAATATTTTTGCCGATATCCACATCAGCTATATCAATAGATAAAATCTCAAATGCTGTTCCGGCATCCAGACCTTTACTTAAGACAGTTTGAGAGATACGTTCCGGATTTTCCAACACAGTTGTATGACTTTCACTGGAACCAATGGTCGAGATTACACCCTCACCAACCCTCGCGATAACAGTCTCTTCACCTGCACCCCCAACCAAACGCTCAATATTGGCACGTACAGTGATTCTAGCCTTTGCTTTAACCTCAATCCCATTAATAGCAACACCCGCAATAAACGGCGTTTCTATGACTTTAGGGTTAACACTCATTTGTACAGCTTCCAGCACGTCACGTCCTGCAAGGTCAATCGCTGCACAACGTTCAAATGTCAAATCAATATTGGCACGATGAGCCGCAATTAGTGCATTAACAACCCGATCTACATTACCACCGGCTAGATAATGACTTTCCAGTTGATTCGTTGTTACATTTAGACCTGCTTTTGACGCTTTAATTAAAGGATTGATAACACGGCTTGGAGATACTCGACGCAATCTCATCCCAACCAATGTAAAGATGCTTACTCTCACTCCGGAAGCGATCGCTGAAATCCAAAGCATAACCGGTACAAAAGTGAATAGTACTGCCAATAAAATGATAACTAAAGCAATGCCCACAAGAGCAAAAATAGATGCTGATGTTAATACCATTTGTTTATAACTCCCTTCATACTTCTAATTATTATGAATCTAATGGTCGTACTACTATACGGGAACCTTCTGTTTTAATTACTTTGACATGCGTTCCCTTCGTTACAAAACTACCTTCACTTACCACGTCAATTCTTTCCCCTTCAAGCGAGAGTGTTCCAGAAGGACGCAGGTCAGTGACAAGAATACCTACTTTTCCAACTAAATCATGACGATTAATATTAGAAACATATCCACTCTCCGTATTCGTAGAATCTGTGAGTATAATCCTATTAAAGGCTGTCATTTTCTTTCCAAATACTTTAATTAATATCACACTTGCTATAAATCCTGCAATCAATGCAATTAATATTGCGATTGCCATATGCTCCACATCCCCCGCAGCAAGAAAGAAGCTTGCTATAATTGCCATAAAACCAATAATTCCTACAATACCGCCAGGAAGGAATAATTCCAGTAACAGGAACGCTATTCCAACTATAAATAAAATTAACGGTTCATATCCAGCCAGACCTGATACCATATGTCCATAAAAAAACAATAACAGAGACGTAATACCGGCAAACCCAGGTAAGCCAAAACCAGGTGAATAAAGCTCAACGACAAGACCTATTGTACCAATCGACAATAGAATAGGAATTACAATCGGATTCGTAAGGAAACGGGCTACTTTATCAGCAAAGCTTTCACCAAATTGAATTAATTCAGCTTTTTCATATCCCAGCGTTTTTAATAATTCCTTTTGATTTTCAACTGTACCTTCACTATAACCGACCTTTACAGCCTGGCTTGCTGTGAGCGTAAGCAGCTCTCCTTTTTTCGCTCCATAATCTGGCAAATCAATATCCTCATCAGCCATTGCTTTAGCGTATAACGGATCTCTTCCACTTGATTCAGCAGCCTTTTGCATATTTGCAAGCCAATAGGATTGTGCTTTTTTATCAGCTGCATTTCCATCAGATGTTATGACAGCAGCTGCACCCATCGTTGCACCGGGTACCATATAAATCTCATCTGCATTTAAAGAAATAAATGCACCTGCAGATAGGGCTCGGTTATTAACAAAGGCTATTGTTTTTAATTTAGTATTTGCAAATGTTTCACCGATCTCATCTGCTGCATCTACCGCCCCGCCAGGTGTATTAATATCGAATATAATCGCTTCTGCCCCATCCTTCTCAGCGGTTGCTATCGCTCTTTTCAGAAAGTTAGATAGACCTTTTTCAACCTCATCTTGCAAAGGGACTATGTATACTTTATCAGCATTCGCATTTCCTGACGGTGGACCTGCAATTCCAATTAAAAAAAATGCAAAGATGATCATAACTGACCACCATCTTTTCCTCATACCTATTAACCCCTCCTTTCTTCTCCATTTTTGACGTCTTAATTCATTATACGTTATTTGCATGGATAAGTTTCACAATACTTAGATATTCATCATATAATTAATTTACGGGATATAAAAAACCCGCAAATTAAATTTGCGGGTTTTAAACGTCTTATTTTGTAAGATTTTGCAGTACAAGTTTATTGACTAAAGATCCATCAGCTTTACCCTTCACTTTTGGCATGACAGCAGACATTACTTTGCCCATGTCAGCCTTGGAAGTGGCATTCGTCTCGGCAATCGCTTGAGTAACAATCGCATTTAACTCATCCTCGGATAATTGCTGTGGCAAATATGCCTCGACAATCTCGATTTCTGATTGAAGCTTTTCGACCAAATCTTGGCGTCCTGCTTTATCAAATTCCTGGAGGGAGTCTTTGCGTTGCTTTAATTCGCGAGAAAGTACGGTTAACTCTTCATCTTCGGATAATTCTTGTTTACCAAGCTTTATTCCTTCATTTTGAAGAGAAGCCTTCACCATTCGGATGACGGAGAGCTTGTCTTTTTCTCTGTTCTTCATAGCTTGTTTCATATCGCTGTTTAAACGCTCAACAAGACTCATTTAAGGGCACCTCTTTTAGAACTTGCGTTTTCTCGCAGCTTCAGACTTTTTCTTACGTTTTACACTAGGTTTTTCATAGAATTCGCGCTTTCTTACTTCCTGCATAGTACCTTGCTTGGAAACTGTGCGTTTGAAGCGTCGAAGAGCATCTTCAAGCGATTCGTTTTTCTTAACGACTGTTTTAGACATCTCTTTCCCTCCCTCCGAGCACAACAACTCTAATTTCCTACACATAGAAGGAAACCATGTACCTTCAAATTATAATATATGTGTCGTTCAAGGTCAACTGTTATTCCTATAATCGTGTAGGTTAATTGAATGATTTAGATAATACAGATTTAAACTCTCCACTCTTTCTATCTATATATACCTCATTTTAAAAAAATAGAAACGGGCTGATGCGATCTGCACCAGCCCCACTGCCCAATATTATGAATTAACAACAACAGCTTGTTCAACCATATCATCCATCACACGGACAAATTGTCCTTCATTGTATGGATATCCGGCTTTTGTAATTTTTACTTTTACAATCTTTCCAACCATATCTTCCGTTGCAGGGAACACGACTTTCAAATAGTTATCGGAATACCCTTGATATAGTCCTTTTGTCTCTCCATCCTCATATAGTTCCTCAGGGATTACTTCGAGAACTTCATTTTCATAGCTGGAAGCATATTCTTTCGCAATCTGCTCAGATAGTGAAATCAAGCGATGCACTCGATCGTTTTTAACATCCTCATCCACTTGATCTTCCATGCGGGCAGCCGGCGTACCAGTACGTTTAGAATAAGGGAATACATGCAGTTCAGAGAAACGATGATCTTTAATGAAATTATATGTTTCCATAAACTCTTCCTCTGTTTCACCAGGGAACCCAACAATCACATCTGATGTCACCGCTAAGTCAGGAAGTACTTCACGCAATCTTTCCAGTCTTTCTGCAAAGAATTCAGTAGAATACTTACGGCGCATACGTTTAAGGACCGTATTAGAAGCTGATTGTATCGGAATATGCAAGTGAGGCACTACTTTATCAGACTCACGTAATACTTCAATCACTTCATCTGTTATTTGAGAGGCTTCAATGGATGAAATACGAATTCGTTTCAATCCTGCCACTTTTTGATCGAGTTCTCTCAATAGCATAGCGAGATTATAATCCTTCAAGTCTTCACCATAACCACCTGTATGAATACCTGTCAGGACAATTTCTTTATAGCCCGCTGCGACAAGCTGCTGAGCTTGGCGAATAACTTCCTGAGGATCACGGGAGCGCAGCAATCCGCGAGCCCAAGGAATAATACAGAATGTACAGAAGTTATTACATCCTTCCTGAATTTTCAGTGACGCACGCGTACGATCTGTAAAAGCAGGTACATCCATTTCTTCATAAACTCTCGTTTTCATGATATTTCTTACGCCATTAATAGGCTGTCTTTCAGTTAAATACGTATCGATATAACCTATTAATTTATCACGGTCCTGTGTTCCGACAACTATGTCCACTCCTGGAATTGCCATGATTTCTGCCGGTGAAGTTTGTGCATAACATCCCGTTACACAAATAACAGCATCAGGATTCTTACGTACGGCCCTGCGAATAATCTGCCGGCTTTTTTTATCTCCTGTATTTGTAACAGTACATGTATTAATTACATAAACATCCGAGCGTTGTTCAAAATCGACTCTTTCATATCCTGAAGCTTGAAACAGCTGCCATATCGCTTCTGTCTCATAATGATTCACTTTACATCCTAATGTATGGAACGCTACAGTTGCCATTCCCTTCACCTCGCTAATTCTAATTGATATGATATTGCTGACAATGCGTATAAAGGAGCAGTCTCTGTACGTAAAATACGCGGTCCAAGACTGCATGTTTGAAAGCCATTTTCTAAAAGTTGGTTCACTTCCGCGGTATCTAAGCCGCCTTCAGGGCCAAATACCATTAAAAGAGACTGCCCTGGTACCATCCCTCTAATTGTTTTCGCCAATTGCGAAGATTCCCCTTGCTTAGCGTCTTCTTCATAAGCAACCAGCTTATAATCATAGCTTTCAGCAAGATCTAACAATCTGCGAATATCTACAGGATCGTAAACACTTGGTATTTCAGTCCGATGGGATTGTTCTGCAGCTTCCTTCGCTATTTTCCGAAGCCGTTCTGTTTTCTTTGCAGCCTTTTTAGAATCCCATTTTACAATAGAACGAGTTGCATTAAAAGGGATAAAGGTATTTGCACCCAATTCTGTCCCTTTTTGGATAATCAATTCTAGTTTATCCCCTTTAGGCAAACCGTTCACAATAGTTACTTGAATGGGCAGTTCTTTTGTTCCTTCTATCCAATCAATAATGCGGCCAGTCAGAGCTTTATCTTGAATGGATTCAATTTTGACGATCGCCGTTTTTTTATCAATAACCCCATAAAATGTATCACCTGGATTCATTCGCATGACCCGGGTCATATGGTGAAAATCATCTCCGGTTATCGTCACTTCAAATTGATTATCTAATTTCTCAATAAAATATCTCTGCATGGCCTGCACCTTTCTATCCTTAAAATCAATAACGACTATAGCATTATTGCGGCGGAAAAACGTTTAGGCGTCTGCCTAATAATCCCTTACGAAATTCCTGCCTTCCGCGTTTAGTCCTTAACTTAAGTATAGTGGGAGTTTGAGCTCCCACTATACTCTAAACACCCACCTGAAGTGGTGATTTCTCTTAAATCAAGTAAGACTTATAATTTACGAGCTGTAATAGAGACCCAGTCTTCCATTGTCATGACATCCTCAATTACAAGTCCGGATTTCTGAATAGCTTCTTCAACTTCCCGGCGTTTTTGCTGGATAATGCCGGAAGATATAAAGGTTCCGCCTGGTTTAAGCACTCTCGCTACATCATCTGTACAACGTACAATAATTTCAGCCAATATATTGGCTACCACTATATCTGCTTCAAATTCAATTCCTTTTAAAAGGTCATTTTGTTTAATTGTAACTTTATCATGGACCTTATTTAATTTACAATTCACCCTGGCACTGTTCACAGCCACCTCATCCAAATCAAGCGCTAAAATGGACTCAGCACCAAATTTTGCAGCAGTGATGGTAAGAACTCCCGAACCGGTCCCTACATCAATCACCTTCATCCCAGGTTTGACTGTTTTCTCAAGTGCTTGAATACAAAGTACAGTTGTAGGATGTGTACCTGTACCGAATGCCATGCCTGGATCCAATTCAATAATTTTTTCATCTGTATGAACCGGAGTGTATTCCTCCCACGTCGGAACGATTGTGACTTGTTCCGAAATCTTTACTGGATGGTAATACTTTTTCCATGCAGTAGACCATTCTTCCTCATTAACCTCACTGATGGTTACTTTATTATGACCTAGATCGATATCATATTTTATTAGATTATTGATAAGGTCCTTAATGCCATCTACTGTGTCACCAAGGAAACTTGTGACAGGGAGATAAGCTTTAATAAGTACGCCTTCTTCAGGAAAATCAGCAGGATTAAGTTGATAGATTTCTCCGAATACATTCTCCCTTTCACGAACCAATTCAAGCGGATCTTCAATCACTACCCCGCTTGCACCAGCCTCATGTAATATATTCGATATTGGTTCGATCGCTTCATTCGTTGTATGAATACATAATTCGGACCATTTCATTTTCTACCAACTCCTACCTGTTTATTCACCTTTTATTGCTCTTTTAACTTTCGCAAAAAAACCTTCATCATGTTCATCTAATTGTCCATGACCACTGATTTCAGCGAATTCGCGAATTAATTCTTTTTGTTTATCGGATAATTTTGTTGGCGTTACAACTAAAATACGGATGTGCTGATCACCTTGACCATATCCTCTAACGTTAGGAACACCTTTTCCTTTTAAGCGGAAGCGAGTACCTGTTTGTGTTCCAGCCGGAACTTTCAGTTTCACTTTACCATGCATGGTTGGAACTTCGATTTCATCACCCAATGCAGCCTGTGCAAAGGTAATAGGCATTTCACAGTAAATATCGTCACCATCACGCTCAAAGAATTCATGCGGTCTGATTTGGAAGACAACAAACAAGTCTCCCGGAGGGCCACCATTAATACCCGGCTCACCTTTACCAGGAACACGCAATTGTTGACCATCATCAACACCTGCAGGTACTTTGATTTGAATTTTATTCCGTTTTTTCACAGAACCTTTACCATGACAGGTAGCACATTTCTGCTTAATAATTTTTCCTGTACCACTGCAATGTTGACATACTCTGCGGTTTACAATTCGTCCGAATGGAGTATTTTGTTCTACATTTAATTGGCCTGTACCATTACAATGAGAACATGTTTCCGGTTTTGTGCCAGGTTTTGCTCCTGACCCTTTACATGTATCACACTCTTCCTCTTTCGGTATTTCAATGGTCGTTTCTGTACCAAATACAGCTTCATCAAATGATAATGTCATTGTATATTGCAGGTCTGCACCTTGACGGGGAGCATTTGGATCTCTTCTTCCCCCTCCGCCAAAGAAAGAATTGAATATATCTTCAAAGCCACCGAAGCCTTCGAAACCAGCTCCGCCTCCACCAAATCCCTGTGTTGGATCTTCGTGGCCAAATTGATCGTATCTTGCTTTCTTTTGATCATCGCTTAACACTTCATAAGCTTCCTGGATCTCTTTAAATTTTTCCGTAGCATCTGCTGCTTTATTGAGGTCAGGATGATATTGCTTGGAAAGGCGGCGATATGCTTTTTTTATCTCATCCTTCGAGGCATTTTTGCCAACCCCCAACACCTCATAATAATCCCGTTTGCTCATTCCTCACACTCCTGATTCTATTTAATCCGTCGTTTCACATAAAAATCATTGTACCACTTGACTAAGCTGCGGCGCAATATAAACAGAAAATGTCCAATCTGTTAAAAAAAGCCAAAGTCAAGGAGATCCTGACTTTGACTTTTTACGTTCAATCATTATTTTTTGTCGTCGTCAACTTCAGTAAATTCTGCATCTACGACATCATCAGCCTTGCCCGCACCATCTTGACCTGGTTGTTGTTGCGCAGCTTGAGCAGCTTGCTCATAAAGTTTCACGCTAAGAGCTTGCACAATTTCCTGCAATGCTTCTTTTTTCTCTTTCATTTCAGCAAGATCATTTTTCTCAATTGCTGCTTTTAAAGCATCTTTAGCTTCTGTTGCTTTTTGAACTTCAGCTTCTTCTACTTTACCTTCAAGATCTTTTAATGTTTTTTCTGTTTGGAATACTAAAGCATCAGATTCGTTACGTAATTCAGCTTCTTCCTTACGTTTTTTATCTGCTTCTGCATTTTCTTCCGCTTCTTTAACCATGCGATCGATTTCTTCATCGCTTAAGCTTGTAGCTGATTGAATCGTAATCGCCTGCTCTTTATTTGTACCAAGATCTTTTGCACGTACATTAACGATACCGTTATTATCAATATCAAATGTTACTTCAATTTGCGGGATTCCGCGTGGTGCCGGTGGAATATCAGTCAATTGGAAGCGACCAAGTGTTTTGTTATCTGCTGCCATTTGACGTTCTCCTTGAAGAACATGGATATCTACTGCTGTTTGGTTATCAGCTGCTGTAGAGAAGATTTGAGATTTGCTAGTTGGGATTGTTGTATTACGGTCGATTAAACGAGTAAATACTCCACCCATTGTTTCAATACCAAGAGATAAAGAAGTTACATCAAGTAATACAACATCTTTAACGTCTCCGGAGATAACTCCACCTTGGATTGCTGCACCCATAGCAACAACTTCATCAGGGTTTACCCCTTTATGAGGCTCTTTACCAGTTTCTTTTTTAATTGCTTCCTGAACAGCAGGAATACGAGTAGAACCACCAACTAAGATAACTTTATCAATCTCAGCTGGAGACAAGCCTGCATCACGAAGAGCCTGGCGAGTAGGTCCCATTGTTCTTTCTACTAAAGAAGCAGTGATTTCATCGAATTTCGCGCGTGTTAATGTTAAATCCATGTGCAATGGACCAGCTTCACCCGCAGTGATGAACGGCAAGGAAATTTGTGTAGATGTTACACCAGACAAATCTTTTTTCGCTTTTTCAGCAGCGTCTTTCAAACGTTGAAGAGCCATTTTATCTTTAGATAGATCGATTCCGTTTTCTTTGCGGAATTCTTCGATTAAATATTCCATTACTGCGTTATCGAAGTCATCTCCACCAAGACGTGCGTCACCAGCAGTAGAGCGTACTTCGAATACACCGTCACCTAACTCAAGGATGGATACGTCAAATGTACCGCCACCAAGGTCGAATACAAGGATTTTTTGATCTTCTTCAGTTTTATCCAAACCATACGCTAATGCAGCAGCAGTTGGTTCGTTAATAATACGTTCTACTTCTAAACCAGCAATACGGCCAGCATCTTTAGTTGCTTGACGTTCAGCATCATTAAAGTAAGCAGGTACTGTAATAACAGCTTTTGTTACTTTTTCTCCCAGGTATTCTTCAGCATAGGATTTTAAATATTGAAGAATAATCGCAGATACTTCTTGTGGAGAGTAATCTTTTCCTTCGATATTTACTGAGTAATCTGTACCCATATGGCGTTTGATGGAGCTGATTGTATTCAGGTTTGTGATAGCCTGGCGTTTTGCTACTTCCCCAACTTGACGTTCTCCGTTTTTAAATGCAACAACAGATGGAGTTGTTCTATTACCTTCTGGATTTGGAATAACTTTTGGTTCTCCGCCTTCTAATACGGATACACAAGAGTTGGTAGTTCCTAAGTCAATACCAATAATTTTACTCATTTACTTTTTACCTCCCATTAATATGTAGCCTATGTGTTTGATTACTGATTCACTTTAACCATTGATGGTCGAATAACCCGGTCTTTTAATTTATAACCCTTTTGGAATTCTTCCACAATGATATTTGAACCGTATTCTTCGTTATTGTCCTGCATAATTGCCTGATGAACATGAGGATCAAATTCTTTACCTACTGATTCAATTACCTCTACACCTTCTTCTTTCAAGGCAGATAAAATACCTGTTAAAACCATATTCATTCCTTGAAGAAGCGGTTTTGTTTCATCTGTTTCAGTTGTACTATTTATCGCCCGATCAAAATTATCTAAAGCAGGCAATAGGTTTGTTACAAGAGACTGAGCTCTGTATTTTTGCGCTGCTTCAGCATCCAATTTAACACGGCGGCGATAGTTATCAAAATCTGCATAAAGACGAACATATTTTGCTTCAGCTTCCTGCAATTTTTTTTCTAGTTCAGCTACTTTGCTATCCCCTTCATTTTCGGAAGCTTCCTCAACAGGTTCACTTGTTCCAGTGGTTTCCTCAGAGGCTGTATCATTCATTTTATTTTCTTCTGCTTCATCAAATATTTCTTCAATATTTTCTTGATTTTTTTCAGACACTGCTTCTCACCTCCCTGAAAGTGTTGTTCTATATACGTTAAAGCAGTATTACTACTATTACCGTTACTTTTTATTTTGATACTGTTTGGTCAGCATCTCAGTTAAGTCATTCGCGAAAAATGACAATAAACTCATCACTCTGGAATAATCCATCCGAGTTGGCCCAAGAATAGCTATTGTTCCAAGATTTTCGTCTCCAATGGAGTAGGTAGTGCTTATAATACTGCAGTTTTCAAGCGCCATATTATTATTTTCGGTGCCTATTTTCACATTGATTCCTTCATGTGTTTTACTGACCAACTCATACAAGTCTCTTTCCTGTTCCATGATTTTAAAGATTGCCTTTACTTTTTCAATATCATGAAATTCAGGTTGGCTTAGCATATTCGCCTTACCGCCAAAGAAAAGTTTCTCATTCTCTGGCAATTGCAGAGATGTTGCCAGCATTTGCAGAACCATATCATAATTTGTAATATGCTGTTTTAATAGTACAGCTACTTCCCTGAATATCTTATCTTTCAGCTGCACCAATGGTACACCTCTCAAGCGATCATTCAGGATATTTACCACTCTCTCCATTTCATTCATATCAAATCCTGGAGGAAGATAAATCATTTTATTTTCAACATGACCAGTATCCGTCACGATGATAGCAATTGCCTTATTTGTATCAAGCGGTACAATTTGGATTCGACGTAAGTGATTCTCTAGAACAGCAGGTCCCAGCATAATCGCCGTATAATTTGTAATCTCGGATAGTATGCCGGCAGAACGTTGCACTATCTTCTCTAACTCAAATAATCTCTCTTTAAAAACAGATTTAAGCTTAAGAACATCATCCTTTTGCAGCTGCTGAGGTGATACAAGATGATCCACATAGTACCGATACCCTTTTTCAGAGGGAATACGCCCTGAAGAGGTATGTGTTTTTTCGAGATACCCCATTTCCTCTAAATCAGCCATTTCATTTCTAATTGTGGCAGAACTTAGCGAAATGCCTTCTTTTTTGGAAATATTTCTGGACCCCACAGGTTGGGCGGTAGAAATAAAATCATCGATGATCACCTGTAAAATTGCCAGTTGTCTATTTGTTAACATCGATAATCACCCCTGTTAGCACTCTTTACTACTGAGTGCTAAGTCTATAAATAAAGTAACAAAACCGTCGTTATGTGTCAACGGTTATGATTATGTTTTCTCACTCATTTTTAAACTATAATAAAAATGCCTGAAACACTTCGTTCCCCATTAATTTACCCGGATGTGTCAGTCGTACTCTTCCGTTTACCAGCTCCAATAACCCCTCTGAAACCATTCTTTTTATTGTTTCCCCAAATACGTCATTTATGTTTACAGAAAATCTCTTTTGAAAATGCTCCAGAGAAACTCCCTCCATTTTTCGAAGCCCCAAAAACATCTCTTCTTCCATTTGTTCCTTTCTAGAAACAGTTGCTTGTTCAACGATCGGCTTCCTGCCATCCTGAATAGCATTCATATATTTCTTTAAGGGTCCATGATTATGATAACGGACAGCATCGAGGTATCCATGAGCACCAGCACCAAGCCCATAGTATTCTTCATTGTTCCAATATACGAGGTTATGCCTGCTTTCAAATCCTTTTTTTGCAAAATTTGAAATCTCATATTGATCGTAGCCCGCTTTTACTAAACGTTCCATCACATATTCATACATAGTTGCTTCAGCATCCTCACCAGGTAAGGATAATTTGCCTTTATTGAGCATGATATAAAACACAGTCTTCGGTTCAATAATTAATGAGTAAGCCGAAAAATGCGGAAGGTTTAATTGTAAAGCGCGATCTATTGTATCCTCCAGATCACTGAGTGTTTGACCTGGCAAGGAATAAATCAAGTCAATGCTAATGTTGTCAAACCCTTCTTCTCTAGCCATATCAATGGTTTCATACACATCTTTGACGTTGTGCGCACGACCAATCTTTTTCAATAGCTCTTCGTTGAAGGATTGAACACCCAGACTTAATCGGTTAACGCCCGCTTCCTTCATAATTCTTAATTTTTCCTTTGACAAATCCCCAGGATTTGCCTCAACTGTGTATTCATACCCTGGCGCAAGCGTAACTTTTTCTTTCATGGAAAATAACAATTGTTCCAGCTGCAGAGGTTCTAAAGCAGATGGAGTACCTCCCCCAATAAAAACGGTGGATAATGGTTCATTTTGAGACAGATTATATAAATCCATCTCAGTCAATAACGTTTGGATATATTCATCCACCGGCTGGTTCTGAATAAAAAATTTATTAAAATCACAGTAGTGACATATTTGTGTACAAAATGGAATGTGGATATATAAACTTTTAACCAATTCCAACACCCCTTTCTAAGATCAAAAAAACGTTATATCTATCATAATAAAATAGAGGCCAGAACAAAAATGTCTGGCCTGCTTTTCTTACTATTTTATTTTTTTGAATTGGAATCATCCATCTTCAGAACTGCCATAAACGCTTCTTGTGGAACTTCTACAGAACCAACTTGTTTCATGCGTTTTTTACCTTCTTTTTGTTTCTCCAATAATTTACGTTTACGTGAAATATCTCCACCGTAACATTTTGCAAGTACATTCTTCCTCATTGCTTTAATCGAAGAACGTGCAATAATTTTATTGCCGATCGCTGCCTGTATAGGCACCTCAAATTGTTGTCGAGGAATAAGCTCCTTCAACTTTTCTACAATAATTTTTCCACGCTCATATGCAAAGTCTCTATGAACAATAAAGCTCAATGCATCAACGGTTTCACCGTTTAATAAGATGTCCATTTTAACCAGTTTGGATTCTTGGTAGCCAATTAACTCATAGTCAAAAGATGCATATCCTTTTGTATTGGATTTTAATTGGTCAAAGAAATCATAAACAATCTCGGATAATGGCAGTTCATAAATGATTGTTACGCGGTTCTCATCAGCATATTGCATATCGATGAAATTCCCACGCTTCATTTGACAAAGCTCCATAATCGCACCGACAAAATCATTTGGTGCCATCAAGGTAGCTTTTACATATGGCTCCTCAATACTTTCAATCTTTTGCGGGTCAGGCATGTTAGATGGATTATCGATATTAATCTCACTGCCATCTGTCATCTTAACCTTATAAATTACGCTTGGTGCCGTTGTAATCAAATCAATATTAAATTCACGTTCAATTCTTTCCTGGATAATTTCCATATGCAATAATCCAAGGAATCCGCAACGGAAACCAAATCCAAGCGCCTGAGAGGTTTCTGGTTCATATTGCAAGGAAGAATCGTTTAGCTCAAGTTTTTCAAGCGCTTCTCGTAAATCGTTAAATTTTGCTGTATCAATTGGATATAGACCGCAATAAACCATCGGATTCATACGACGATACCCCGGTAATGGTTCTGTTGCACCATTTTTGGCATTGGTGATTGTGTCCCCGACTTGTGTATCGCCGACATTTTTAATGGCAGCTGTCAGGAAGCCAACATCCCCTACCGTTAATTCATCGCATAGAGTTGCTTTTGGAGTATGGACACCAACTTCGAGAACTTCAAATTCTTTACCGGTCGCCATCATTCTGATTTTATCGCCCGGTTTAACTGTTCCCTCCATCACTCGAATGGATACGATGACTCCACGATATGCATCATAGATTGAATCAAAAATCAATGCTTTCAGAGGAGCTTCGGGATCTCCAGTTGGTGCAGGTACTTTTTCCGCAATTTGTTCGAGGATTTCTTCAATCCCGATACCAGCTTTAGCAGAGGCAAGAACAGCTTCAGATGCATCCAGCCCAATTACATCTTCAATTTCACCACGAACGCGTTCCGGGTCAGCACTAGGCAAATCTATTTTATTAATGATTGGCAAGATCTCCAGATCATTATCTAGTGCCAAATAAACATTGGCCAAAGTTTGCGCTTCGATTCCCTGTGCAGCATCGACCACTAGCACAGCACCTTCACACGCTGCCAAACTTCTGGATACTTCATACGTGAAATCCACGTGTCCCGGAGTATCAATTAAATGGAAAATATATTCCTCGCCGTCTTTCGCCTTATATTTCAATTGAACAGCATTCAATTTGATTGTTATTCCGCGCTCTCTTTCCAAATCCATGGAATCAAGAAGCTGGTCTTTCATCTCTCTGGAAGTAAGAGCATTCGTTTTTTCTAATATTCTGTCCGCTAATGTCGATTTCCCATGGTCAATATGGGCAATAATCGAAAAGTTACGGATTTTACTTTGTCGTTTTAGCCGTTCCTGATTATTCATTCTGTTCACTCCTGTTACTTTCAAAACACAGATATTACTGATTATAGCAGAAATAAATTCAAACCGTAAACGGTTTAGGAGAAATGAGGGAATTAAATATATAAATAAAGAAAGCTCGCGGAGTTTTATTCAGCTCCGTACGAGCTCGCTTGGATTATATTATTCATCTGAAATCATTCCTGCCATCCCTTTAAATAAACTTGTTAAGGTATCAGATATGCCTTTCCCTACACTGGATAAAACATTAAATGCCTTCCATTCTTCCATTTCCTTTTTCTTTTCCTCCAGGTCAGTTGTCGAAACCTGATTTCCAAGAACCGTAGCGTTAATGTCTCCGTCATCCTGTTGATCAATTGTAAAGGCTTCATACATTTTTGGATCATCATATCCCTGCATTTTTTTCATATTTTGATTGGCCAGCTGCATCCCTAGGATGACCCCGAAGAGAAGGAGGAAAAGAAGCATACTTATTTTTAAAATAAATTTACCCATCATGACATTCTCCTTTAATTATTTCTCAATTCCGAGCATTTCCCTGTACTGGCTCGGCATCCCAATAATGCTCAGCTAATGCATCAGCCAACACTTCCATGGAAGCATTTAATTCGTCCAATGTATTATCCACCCCACCAGCTTCAACTAACATAGCATTTCCGGATAAATCCTGATTAAACTTCCCATTCGTCCCCGCACCTCTTTTTTCAAAAACACCGCGACTTAAACCAGGATATTTTTCTGAAATTTTCTTGTGCATCTCCTCTGCCAGCTTTAAGTTCTGTTCATAGTTTGGGTTTTCTCCGCCAATAATGAAGCATAATCTAGCATACGCTTTTCCATTTATCGTAATAGTCGTCACTTTTTTTCGCTGAGAATCACGGTGAACATCAATAAAATATTTTATGTTTTTATCGTTAGCCATAACCTCTTGAACAAGACTTCGCGACTGACTGTATGAACTGCCGTATTGCAGCCCTTTCTTGTTCAATATGGCATTAACATCTGTTTTATCTACCTTTGTCCCAATACCTTTCGCTTCAAGCGACTTCTTTAGTTTTTCACCAACAAGCGTTACATTTGCTTTAGAATGGAAGGCTGAATTAATATCTGTCACACCTTTTAATAAAGGAAGATACGATTCCCTTGTATGTGAGAAATAGATATACATCACTTCTTCTTTCGTTTTCTGAGTACCAGCCTGGTCTGTTTTAACAGGTTCTTCTTCATCCACGATTTCCTCAGTCTCTGTATCTTTTTCCATAGCTTCCTCTGATGGAGGAGACTCAATTGGCATATTTGTGTAATTAGTACCCTCACCTGCCACTAAAATCTCCCCATCAAACAAGGAATATCCCGGTAGCTCATGTCCCAGTAGACTCCGTGGATCATTTAACGAGATATTTGTCAATGAGTGGAAAATCTGCCTCGAAACAGACTCTGTCTCCTCTTCGGGGAATGATTGCAAAAAGTACTTATTCCCTTGTCCTAAATATTTATATAAAATTTTACCAGGAACTTGTCCGGTCGCTTCATTCACCGAATCTGAACTTGGTCGAAATTCTGGTTTAAGCGATGTCAATAATCCGGTTATTAAAAATATAAAAACCATCGTAACAAGTATGATTAGTATGAAACGAATAATGGTGGCTGCTTGAAGTGCAACTACGACAAAACTAGGTTTTTTTGCTTTCATGGTTCCACCCTTTCAGAAGCATTCTAGTAAATTGTATGCTTTGATAGAGTAACTAGAACCGTACTTGGAGATTAATGTGTGTAATAGCCTGTATTATCTTGATTTATAGCCTCATGCAGAGCTGCATTCATACCATTGGCTATCAAATTTGCCATTTCTTCTATGAATACATCCACTTCCTTAGGTGTAACCATTAAATTATGTCCCAAAGGAGCGAGCACTTCACGAATCAGCATTCTCTTTTCCTCATCGGATAATGTGCCTACAATCCCAAGAAATGTCTTTTTGTGTTCTTCTTCCGGTAAGTCTTCTTCTGTTAATTTACGTTTCTTTCCAAATGTCATCCCGGCCGGAGCAAGAGCTCGGCGAGGACGGTCTCCCTCTTTTAATTCACGTCCAAAATGCTTCAATATATAATCAATTGTATCAGAGGTAATCGATACAGCATCCACCACTGTTGGTACACCAATCGAGATAACTGGCACCCCTAATGTTTCCTTACTAAGTTCTTTCCGTTTATTGCCCACACCTGATCCAGGATGGATTCCGGTATCTGTGATTTGAATGGTAGTATTTACACGTTCAATAGAACGAGCTGCCAGTGCATCTATGGCAATGATGAAATCAGGATGAATATTGTCTACGATTCCTTTAATAATATCGCTGGTTTCAATTCCCGTTACACCCATAACACCTGGCGAGATGGCACTGACCGGACGAAATCCTTCAGAAACAGATTCAGGCTGGAATTTAAACAGATGCCTGGTTATGATTAAATTATCCGTTACCGTCGGACCAAGAGCATCCGGTGTTACATGCCAATTTCCCAATCCTACAACAAGACAATGTGCATCTTTTTTTAATCCAACTCTGTCTATTAGATAGGCCAGTTGTTTAGCAAACACAACCTCGACTTTTTTTTGCAGCTCAGAATCCTGCTCACGAATTCCTTGAACTTCCAGTGTTATGTAAAAGCCAGGCTTTTTTCCTACCTGTTTTTCGCCTTCTTTCGTTATTTCAACATGCGATAATTTAATCCCATCCATCTCTCGCTCTTTAAAAATAACACCTTCGATATTCGATGTGTTCGGAGCGTCAGATAGCGGAATAGCCAGTTCCCTAGCCTCAATAGCCAAATCAGTTCTTATTTGATATTGACTCATATCTAAATCTTTATTCAAATGATTACCCCCATGAAATGATCTTTAGGAGCTATTTTTCCCGTATTTCTTCCTTCTCATTCTTTTAATATGTAAAGAGCGTTGTTTACACAGAAAAAACCGCTTATCACGATGGTTTTTTTTGATTTGATGCATCTGAGTATTGCATAAAGACATACATTTTGATAGAATATCATATGTTGTGAATGTTATTTGATTAGAATATCGAGTTGACATAATCTCGGTTCTTCTGGAGGTGAAAAGAATGGCTAATATCAAATCAGCTATTAAACGCGTTAAAACTAACGAAACTGCTAGAGCTAACAATATTGCTCAAAAATCTGCTGTACGTACAAACGTTAAAAAAGTAGAATCTGCAATTGCTCTTAACGATGCTACTGCTGCTAACGAATCTATCGTTGCTGCTGTTAAAGGACTAGATAAAGCTGCAACTAAAGGCTTAATCAGCAAAAATGCTGCTGCTCGTAAAAAATCTCGTCTTATGAAAAAAGTAAACAAGTTGAACGCTTAATGAAACGTACCCTCTAGAGGGTCGTTTTTTTTTTGTGATTTATTATGAGAATATAGATTATTTTATTGATAGGAAATCACTATGGAGATAATTACCAGTTGAATTTTGGGAGCGCGAAAGAAATTAGTACATAATAGAAAGCTGCAGGAGCAGCATCGCAGCTTCCATTTTAACTTTTATAAAGATTAACCCTGTATAACAACCTCACTTCTTCAGGCCAATAAAAAAAGGAGCCTGATAGCTCCTTCCGATAAAATCTCTATTTAACCTTCAACACTGTCTTCTACAGTATCTGTTTCCGGTTGCTTTGCCTGCATATATATAACTGTTGCACAAACTAGTAATAAGATTCCAATTAAGCTAAATTGCGTGGATATAGAAGCTGGTATTAATCCGAGACCTGATGATCCAGCAACAACTCCTAATGAAAATAACGCATAAAAATATCCATACGCCTTCCCGCGCATTCTTTCAGTAGTCGATTGAACCAGTAATGAATTTACGGCAGGAAATAAGAAAGCAAACCCAATCCCGTATAAAACCATTATAGAATAAAGAACTATTAGTTCACTCGATTGCCCTAGTAAAACTTGACTGACCCCCATACATGCCAATCCAATCGAAAAGCTAACCAAAGGCGGAATTCGATCAAAATATTTATTCGTCGGCAGAATAAAGATCGCAACAGCAACCAATCCAAATATACTCATTAACGTACCGCTTAATCTTGAAGTATAGCCTAACACATCAATGTGCAAGGGTAACAAATAGGCAAGCGCCCCTTGTGAAAACATTAAAAAGAATGCTCCAGTGTAGGCTTGGAGTATTCCTTTATGAAAGGTTAGTTTTTCCCTCTTCTCCGTCTTTTGCTGTTTCGAATCAGAATGAGTTCTCAAAAACAACAATGTTGCAAGCAATAGAATAATCCCGCACGCAGCAATGGTCGTAAAAACAAATGGCACAGATGTCCTGCTAGCCATAATACCGCCATATGCAGGACCGCAAATAGCTGCAATTCCAATAAATGAACCTGTCACAGCACTTTGGCTGCCTTGCTTCTTACTATCCATTTGGTTAGCTAAGTAGGTAAAAGCAGCAGGTACAATTAATCCACCAAGAAAGCCATGGAGGAAACGCACGATAATCAGTTCAGGTACATCATTTACAAAATTATAAAGCAGTAAAGAAACGCTCGTCATAAGCAAACCTGAACAAAGCACAATAAAAGATCCATATTTATCCGTAAAAATCCCGGACAATATGTTCCCAAAAGTATTGGTCAATGAATACATCCCCACAACAAACCCTGCAATCATTACACTTGCGCCAAGCGAAGTAGCATATGTACTCATAACTGGCAGCTGTGTAAATAAATCGATAAACGTAAACATGATAATGGTATATACAATCCACAGCTTCGGTAAGGGTTTTACATCGTACAATGATTGATGCTTTTTCAACCAAACATCAAAACAAAAATTACCGAATGGGATAAAAGCGACAAAAAAGGCTAATAAGGACCAGCCTATGTTCCACTGTATTCGAATCTGCGTATAAACAATCGCTGCTACATACCCCATAAATATACCGCCGTGTATTGAACCAGCAACAGTGACGGCAAAAGGTAAATCTCCCCAGTATTTAAGCGGCATGGCAATCCCCAATAATAAAAGCAGTGAGATACCATCCAGTATTCCCGTAATACGTAGTATGGTAATGGGATGCAATCCCTTATACTTCCTTTTCAAAATGATTTCACTCCTCAACGATGCAACAAACTCTTCATTCAAATTATAATCTATTCTTTATACCAAATTGAATTAATTAGTAAACTTTCAGCTTCTAAAAGTGGACAAATTACGAACTTTCTATTTTATCCTCTTGCTTAGGGCAATATCCATTTTGGTTATTCTTATTCCTTCCTCTACATACATTTAATATAATAAGCCACCGAAAGGAGAAAAGAAATGCAAATACATGTTGTCAGACAAGGAGAAAGCATCTACTCCATTGCGCAGACCTTTAATACTACACCTGAACAGATTATCTCTTCAAATCAATTAGAAAATCCAAATGATTTGGTTATTGGTCAGGCACTTGTTATTCCGATTACAGGGAGCTATTACTTTGTGCAGCCAGGAGATAGCCTATATACGATTGGCCGGAAATTTGGAAGGACTGCTCAAGAAATTGCAGAAATAAATAATCTTTCTTTAAATACCCCATTAACTGTTGGATTAAGACTGTATATCCCCCCAATCCCTAAACGCGAGGCTGAATTTAATGCATACGTGGAACCAAGAGGAAATACTGTTTCTCCCAATCTGGAACGAGAAGCAAGAATTGCAGCACCTCACCTTACATACTTATCACCGTTCAGCTATCAAGTTCAACGCGACGGTACGCTGAAACCGCCTCTATTAGGTGAATTTCCGGCCATAGCCAGGAGCGCGAACAATGTACTGGTCATGGTTGTGACAAATTTAGAGAATGATGCATTCAGCAGCGATCTCGGCGCTCTGATCTTAAACAATACAGATATACAAAATAAATTGCTTTCCACAATTGAGGAAACAGCCAAAGCTCAAGGATTCAGAGATATTCATTTTGACTTTGAAAGCCTGCGAGGCGAGGATCGGGAGGCCTATACAAATTTCTTAAGAAAGGCAAAGGAGCGGTTTTCACCGCAGGGCTGGCAGGTTTCAATTGCGCTGGCTCCTAAAACAAGCGCCACTCAAACTGGCAAGTGGTATGAAGCACATGATTACAAAGCACAGGGGGCAGTTGTCGATTGGGTGCTCATTATGACTTATGAATGGGGTTACAGCGGCGGGCCGGCTCAGGCTGTATCCCCTATAGGACCAGTTCGCCAGGTGCTTACCTATGCGATCTCGGAGATTCCTTCACGTAAAATTATGATAGGGCAAAATCTGTATGGCTATGATTGGACACTCCCCTTCGTACAGGGCACTACGGCCAGAGCGGTATCCCCTCAACAGGCCATTGACCTGGCACGACGTAATAACGTGCCCATTCTTTATGATAATAATGCTCAGGCACCTTATTTTAGATACAGGGATGCCGAAGGAAGAGAACACGAGGTCTGGTTTGAGGATGCCCGCTCCATACAGGCAAAATTCAATCTCCTAAAGGAATTGAATCTTCGGGGGATGAGTTATTGGAAATTAGGATTATCGTTTCCACAGAACTGGCTCTTAATAGAAAACAACTTCACTACCATTAAAAGATAGCATTGCAAAAAAGGTATCATGTACTTGCCATGATACCTTTCGTTTGCCAGGTACTGTTATGATTTTAATATAAACAGCTCTAACAGAATTTCTTTGTCTCCGGCACCGCTCTTCATTTTATAGTCCAGCTCTGCCAATTCAGAGAGAGCACGCATTAATTTCATTTCTGTAAAATCATTCACACGCTTCAGTGCAAGTTTAACCGGATAAGGGCTCATTTTTAATTTAGATGCTATTTGCTGTGTATTGTAGCCTTGTCCTGATAGCTTTTTAACCTGAAGTATAATCCTGTATTGCCGTGCAATGGCTGCTAATATACGAATTGGTTCTTCCTTTAAAATCAAAAGCTCCTTATACAACTGGATAGCTCCCTTTTTTTGACCATTCATAATATAATCAACCAAATCAAATACATTCTGATCAAAGGTCTTGGGAACAAGTTTATTTACCATTGCCTTGTCAATTTCCTGTTCAACCGTCGCATACAAAGCGAGCTTTTCCAACTCATTTGCAGCCATCATTAAATGATTCCCCGTCAGGGATAACAAGGTTTCTACCGCCTCAGGTGTAATTTTCACTCCTAAAGATTTAGCGTTGGCAGTAATCCATTTGGATAATTCCTTTTCGTATAACGGTTTTGCTTCCAGCACTGCAGAATTTCTCTTTAATTCCTTCGTGATTTTCTTACGCTCGTCCAGCTTTGGATATGGGGCTATAAAGATGGCAATTGATGTCGGTGAAGGATTAGCCAGATAGCTTTCCAACCTTTTCAAATCATGCTCAACCTTTTCCTTTTTTCTTTCGGCTGTCAAAAATACGGGATTATGTAATATAACAACCCTGCGCTCCCCGATAAACGGTAAGGTTTCTAATTCCTCAATCGCCAACTCTATAGGTGTTTCCTCCAGATCAATAGTAGCCAAATTAAACTCCGCTTCATCCTCCGAAAGAGCATGCTCGCAGATTAAAGCCTTTGTTTTTTTTATAAAGTACTCTTCTTCACCAAATAAAAGATAGACAGGACTAAACCGTTTACTTTTAATTGTATTCCATAAATCCATTACCAATATAATCGCCTCTATTTATAAATTCCTTCTTTCATCCTAATCTTCGCCATCCATTTTGACAAGTCTTTCAAGAGGAACCGGAAAAAATAACCGGTTCCCAGAATCTATATCAACGCCTTCTTGCCGGACCCGGGATACCTAACAAGAAAGCGAAAAAGCGCTATAGATCAATTACCATTTAAATGACTCTTTCATGTACTGAAATGTTTATTTGGAAAATAGAAGGATAATAATTATATAAATTTGGAGATTGTGGATTTTTTTTACTAAATGTTCTATGATAAAAGAGGTCGGGGGGTGGATTAATGAACGAGTTTGAAAAGAATGTACAATCAAAGACAAATGACGTATCAGATTCCATCATGGGATTTGTTGTATCATTTGGTTTTTTCGCTACCATGTTTATTATTGCCATGGTCATCCAATTAATCGGTGCATAGTTCAATTTTTCAAGCGGCCTCATGGCCGTTTTTCATTTCTTACACATACTATGGACTTTGAATAGAAATCGTTCCATCTTTTTTGTTCGTATACGTATATTGAATACTGCCCTGCAAATCTGTTCTATAAATAATAATATTTTCTATATCAAGCAAATGAATAACTTCCTCATGCGGGTGGCCAAAACGATTATCTCTGCCCGATGAAATGACTGCTATTTTAGGATCTACCTTTCTTATAAATTCTACTTGGGAAGAGTTTCTGCTGCCATGGTGTCCCACTTTTAAAATATCAGCCCTTAGGTTCATTTCATTTTGCAAAAGCTTGTCTTCTCCGGGTTCACCTAAATCTCCAACAAATAACCAATCTAGCTGATTGATATGTGCTTTTATAACAATGGAAGACTCATTCTTTTCCTCGACTTTCTCTATCGGTGATAAAATGATGAATTTAGCATCACCTGCAGTCCACCCCATTCCTGCCTGTACTTCTTTAACGGGGATTTTCTGATCAATCGCTTCCTTTATTACTTCCGTCTCTCTAAACTCCTCACGCTGTTCAAATGGTATCAATATCTCACCAATCTTCAATTCTTTTACAATGGCTCTCGCACCTCCGACATGGTCCTGATCAGCATGTGTAAGGACTAGTTTATCAATGACTTTAATTCCTTTGCTTTTTAAAAATGGCAATATAGTATCTTTTCCAGGATCGAACTGGCTATTTTGTACTGTCCACTCCTCCTTTCCAAACAGAGTGGCTCCACCTGTATCAATAAGATATGTTCCATTATCACCAGGTAATTGAATGAACGTTGAATCCCCCTGCCCCACATCTATAAAGGTTATCTCTCCATTTCGCGAAATAAGCTGACTGTTATATTGATAAAAGAGCATTAAAATCGTGATTAGACACGCATTAAACAGGCGTTTCGAGCGGATTTCTATTCCAATAAGAATAGAGATAAAACAAACCACAATACATACCATTACCACTTTGGAGGGCTTCCCAAAAATAAGTGTGGAGACAGGAAAGGCAGACATAAGCTCTGTAGATTTCTCCAATAAGGAATAAATAAAATTGAGCATCCATAATCCTGGCTCAACAAATACATCAAGGATTATCAGCAAATAAACACCAATGGTTACAGGAAACAATAAATAAGTAAACAACGGTACATAAAGTAGGTTAGAAATAAAACTAATGAGGGAAATTTCATAAAAATGATAGATTATGATTGGCGTGGAGATGATTTGGCATATGGCTGTCATAATAAAAAGACTGAAAACAGGTGAATGTGGCGATTTTTGAAGGATTTTCGATGAAAGTATTAACCCATATGTCAGCAAAAAAGATAACTGAAAACCGATTTGGAAGATTTGATACGGATTAATAAGTAGAAACCCCATTAGACAAATCGTTATTGTTTTAAAAGCAGTCAACCGCAGTCCGATATATTGACCTAACATAAAGATGGAAGCCATCATACTTGCTCTGACAATCGAAGCAGACAATCCGGTGATAACTGCATAAAAAGGAAGTAGACAAGCTAGCAGCAAAAAGGTTTGCCTCCGAGTAAATCCTATTCTTAAAAAGCCATAAAATAAAATAGCTGCCACTAACGCAACTTGCATCCCTGACAAAGCTAAAATATGGACAATCCCCAGTTTCTTAAATTGGTTATACATATCCTCTGATATCCCACTTTGTTCACCAAATATGAGTGCTTTAGTAAAGCTGCCAGCCGTACCTGAGTATAAACGATCAATCCGCTTAATTTCCCGCTCCCTCATTTGAGCCAGTTTCACAAACAAATTGCGGCTTTCTTTGGATATATCTTCTTTATTTTCGATTTCCAAAATCCAATGCGCTCTATTAAACCTTAGATAGGACCCAAAATCAAATCCATTCTCGACCGTTGCACGAGTTGGTTTTGTCAGATTTCCGGTTACGCGAAAGGACTTTCCGGTTAGAATCATATTTTTTAATTCATTTGCCTCCTCTTCGTGGTTAATTCGATATGTAATCCATATTTTCTCGTTATCTGAGAGTTCAGCAAGACCGCTAACACGGTCCCCATTAATTTCTGGATAGGATGTAAAATGGATTAAAAGCTGAGTTTCAGCCCCGGTCAACTGACTGGTATTTGAACGATCCCAAAAAAAGCTATGGACACAAAATATTGAAAAGATCACATATAGGAGAATCGATTGCTTAATTGGAAATTTGTTTAGAATGTAACAAAATACGAGGAATAGTAAAAGAAGAAAGGTTTTATTTGAATAAATGGGTGCTGTAATCCCTAAAACAGCAATTACAGCACTATAAAATAAAAATCGGTTGCTCATATCAGTCAAATTGCGGAAATAAACTTGCTGCATCTTTTAGATAGCCAGCAAGATCAGAGTCAGAAGCTCCTCTTTCTTTTAGCTCATTAATAAGCTCCATGACAAAATACATTTTCTTTTCATCATGGAAATCAACCCATTTTTCATCAACAATCACCTGTTTAACGCGCACGCCTGCCTGCTCAAATAATTCTTCAGCATACGGATGATTCTTATAGGCTTCGGCATAATAGATTGTTTTAATTCCTGCTTGAATTAAGGCTTTACAGCATTGCAAGCAAGGGAAATGAGTAACATAAATCTCAGCACCCTCAGTTGGTACGCCAAATTTAGCACATTGCAACAAGGCATTCATTTCAGCATGGATGGTTCGAACGCAATGGTTATCAATAACATAGCATCCTTCGTCCACACAATGCACACCCCCAGCAATTGATCCATTGTACCCGCCGGCAATAATGCGATTATCCCTTACGACTGTCGCTCCAACCATTAACCTTGTACATGTGCTTCTTAATGCAAGTAAGTGGCTCTGCGCCATAAAATACTGATCCCATGAAATACGTTCCATTTCTCTCTCCTCTTTCTAATTACAATGAACTTTCCTTCACTTTAACAAGAATTCGATCCTTCATACAACTATTCTTTTCTTACTTAACAGTTATTAATTCCCTGAGCTTTTCAAATGTCTTATCTCCTATACCTGTAACTTCTTTCAAATCTTCAATTGTTTTAAACGATCCAAGTTCTTCCCGTTTTTGTAAAATCGCTGTCGCTTTACTCGGACCGATTCCCGGAAGTTCCTGCAGTTCTTCAGATGTTGCTTTATTTAAATTAATTGTACCATCCCCCTTGGCCGCCGAGACTGTATTCCCCGAACTTTCCCCAGCAGTCTGATTAGAGGCCTCTACCGCCTCACCCTTGTTTGGAATATAGATGACCATTTCATCCTCTACTAATTGCGCCATATTCACCTGCTTACTATCAGCACCTTCTTTCAATCCACCTGCTTTCTGAATGACATCCGTTACTCGATCCCCCTTTAAAAATTCATATACACCGGGTTTTTGAACGGCACCCTTCACATCAACCTTATAAGTAGCTGTCACCTCGGATTCCTCCAGCAGTTTTTCCGTATCCTCATTCTTTTTTTCTGTTTCACTTTCTTCCGTCCAATTTATTTCACTTTGTTCCAATTGCCCTTCTTCAGATTGCAGATTCCAAAAGAAGAGTGCAGCACAGGCTACACCTGCACCTGCTAACAGGATTCCATTTCGGCTGATAAACTGTACGATTTTCTCATTCATTTAATTTACGCTCCTCTTCATATTTGATATTTGCTTGCATAAATTTGTTATAAGGAATAGTGGATATCGTGATATTTATCCAATAAGGAGGATTTATAATGATTACCGGCATAATTGGCACAGGTAATATGGGAACCATCTTAATTCAAAGTTTAATTGGGTCTTCTGCTGTTGCAGCAAAGGATGTAATCATCATGAACAGGACTTTACACAAAGCTCAATCCCTGGCTGTTGAATTACCAGGGGTCCATGTAGCCCACACAAGTATTGAACTTGCAAAACAAGCGGATTTAATCTTTTTATGTGTAAAGCCGCATGAAATGTATCCATTGATTGAAATTCTTGAACCTCATCTAAGTTCGGATAATTGTATTGTTTCCATCACAAGCCCGATCTCCATCAAGCAATTGGAAGCTGTCGCCCCCTGTTCATGCGCCAGATTTATTCCATCTATCACCAATCGCGCCTTGGCAGGCGCAACACTGCTGACATTCGGTGAATCCTGCAGTCCTTATTGGCAGAACCAACTTCAGCAGATGGCAGCAGCTATTTCAAAGCCGCTCGAAATCGACAACAAATATACCAGAGTATCCTCAGATATTGTTAGCTGCGGTCCGGCTTTTTTTAGTTATATTGCAAGGAACTTTATCGAAGCTGCAGTTAACCATACGGGAATAAGCACTGAAGAAGCCACCCAGCTAACCGAATCGATGCTGATTGGGCTCGGTGAATTATTACGTCAACAGCATTTTTCATTACCTGCTTTGCAAGAAAAGGTGTGTGTGAAAGGCGGTATTACAGGGGAAGGTATCAAGGTACTCGAAAGTGAATTAGGAGAGGTATTTAGTCATGTTTTTCAGGCTACGCATCGAAAATTTGAAGAGGATTTAAAGGGAATTGAAAATCAATTTGGGGTTTCATATTATTAATTAATTCTAATCATATTATAAAAGTCCTTTACGAAAACAAAGGTATTTATGAAAACATTGTGTCAATTTACTAAAAAAACCAGGAACATGACGTTTCCTGGTTTTTTACATTATTTTCTTTTACAAACAAAGAAGATTCGATCGGCCTCATCAAGGGAATTTCCTCCGAAGTCACCCATCAGCTCCACAAGCTCAAATCCAATTTCATCAAGCCACGTTTTATACATATCGATTGGGTATGTACGTTGAAAATGGTCTTCATCAAATCGATTATATGCATCAAGTTCATGATCATATACAAAGAAAGTCAACTCATGTACGACACTGTGAGGAACCTCGGTTCCTTTCCATGCATTCCAGATAAAGGAGATATCATCTCCGTTATCCGCATAGGTTTGATCATTAAAAAAAGTGGACATTTTTTTCACAGAATGAACATCAAAGATAAATAAACCATCCTCTTTCATATGGTTCAATACACCTTTAAAGGTATCCTTTACATCATTTTCATCAGCCAGATAATTTAAAGAGTCACAGAAGATGACAACGATATCATATAGATTCAGTCCTTCTAAAGCTCGCATGTCCTGGTGATAAAACGGGATGTCGTACTGATTCTCGTTTGCTTTTTGAATTGCCACAGCCAGCATTTCTTCCGATAAATCAACTCCGGTTGGCTGGAAGCCCGCTTCTTTTAAGCGGCGGGCAAGCTCACCAGTCCCACATCCAATATCAAGAATCGTTTTTTCATTCAATTGATATTTTCGGGCAATTTTTTTTACAAACTCAACCCATTCCTGATAGGGAGCATCTTTCATTAAGTAATCATAAACATAAGCAAAGTTTTGATAACTTACATTCATATATTAAGTTCCTGCAATGATACTTCTGGGGCATCTCCCCATAATCTTTCCAATTTATAGTAAGAACGATCATCTTTATGGAAAATATGCGCTACAACATCGCCCATATCCACTAGAACCCAACGCGCTTCATCAAAGCCTTCCATTCGGCGGACTGTTGCTCCATTTTCTTCGACTTTTTCCTTCATTTCGCGTGCAATTGCTTGTACTTGTTTGTCTGAGTTACCGTGGCAAATAATGAAGTAATCAGAAATCAACGAAATTCCCTTCATATCCAATACGAGAATCTCTTCTGCTCTTTTGTCATCAGCTGCTTTTGCAGCTACTTCTAATAATTCTTTACCATTCATTTAATTGTTCCTCCCTATCTGCTTTGCAAGATCGTTATAGGCATGGAAGGTATCTGGATAGATTGTTTGATTTTTTTTAATCAAAAATGTGATTGTATTTCCCATTGCCTGGAGCACAGCTTTATCCAGGCTTAGTAAGGACAATGCTCTCACTTCATCTACTCCAGGGAAACTTCTCCCAGGCTCTATATAATCAGCCAAATAAATGATCTTATCAAGCATACTCATACCGACACAGCCCGAAGTATGGTTTTTGATTGCCGAAAGAATTTCCTCATCATAGAGATTTGCTTCTTTCTTAACTAAAACCGCTCCAACCGGTGCATGCCATAATTCAGTATTATATTCCAATAAATCCTGCGGTAATTGCTCATTCTTAATGATTTGTTCCATCTCATCCAGAGGACGATATTTGGCATAATCATGGAAGATTGCTGCCAATTTAGCTTTTTCTATATCTGCACCGTATCGTTCTGCCAATTCCTGAGCACTTTCCAATACACCCAATGTATGAATATATCGTTTATCAGGTAGTTGCCTCCTAACGATCTCCAATGCTTTGCGTTGATCCATATAACTGATTCTCCTCAATATATATCTTTACCGCATCAGGTACCAAATATTTGATTGTCTTCCCATTGCTTATTTTTTCACGAATCCACGAAGAGGAAACAGCAATTTCCGGGATATCCACCAATGTGACAGGATAGGATGTCTCAGTACTGTAACCAGGACGTTTAACACCTGTAAAGTGGACTAATTCACTCAATTCATCTATTTGTTTCCACTTCGGTAAATATTCAATCATATCAGCACCGATAATGAAATAAATTTCTGAGTTTATTTCCCGTTCCTTCAGGAGTTTAATGGTATCTATCGTATAGGATGGTCCATTTCTTTCCCATTCTATTGTATCAATCGTAAACCATGGGTTACTATCAATTGCTAATGTAAGCATATCCAAGCGCTCTTTATTAGATGTTGAAGTTTTGGTTTTATGAGGGGGCACATTATTTGGCATAAAGCGTATCTCATCCAAATCTAATTGCTCCCTAACCTCATTTGCAATAATTAAATGACCGATATGAGGGGGATCGAATGTTCCGCCTAGTATACCAATTTTCTTCATATAAAGTGCCCCCTTCCCTGAATAAGAATTTAATTATGATGGAAGAATAATTTGTTTGTTTTCTCTTGATTCTTTGTATAAAACAATCGTATTACCAATGACTTGAACCAACTCCGCACGCGCACCTTTAGAAAGCTGTTCAGCCACCGTATCACGATCCTCTTCGCAGTTTTGCAGGATGCTGACCTTGATAAGCTCACGAACTTCAAGCGCCTCACCAATTTGTTTAATCATATTTTCATTCACTCCGCCTTTTCCAACCTGGAATATCGGTTGAAGAGAGTGTGCCTTTGAGCGTAAAAATCTTTTTTGTTTACCTTTTAACATTTATGATCCTCCTAATTGTCGTAAAACTAATTGTTTCATTCTTTCTGTATCCGGCATAACACCAGTCCATAACTCGAAAGCCAGCGCCCCCTGATTTACAAACATATCCACACCGTTTTGAACCTTATTACCACGTTCTTTTGCCTCTTTTAAAATTTTGGTTTCAAGAGGATTATAAATAATATCACACACAACTGCATTTTGATTTAGTTCTGTCAGAGAAAGTGGTGATGCATGTGCATCCGCTAACCCAACTGAGGTTGTCTGAATAATAATATCATATTGGGCAAGAGAGCTCTCCGCTTCTTTCAGGCTGATTGCTCTCGAATTTATATTGCCACGATAATCGACCAGCAGCTGTTCTGCTGAAATAAGAGTCCGATTGGCGAGATTGATTTTTGCAACACCTGTTTTAGCGAGTGCAAAATAAATTCCTCTTGCCGCACCGCCCGCACCGATAATTAAGACATTTTGACCTTCTATATGGTCGGTTATAGTCAGCAGTCCTTTAATAAATCCAGGGCCATCCGTATTGTACCCATATAAAAGTCCATCTTTTATCACAACAGTGTTAACAGCACCAACTTCATTTGCAAATTCGTCCAAGACATCGATATAAGGAATAATGCGACTTTTAAAAGGTACTGTTACATTAAATCCTCCGGCTCCCAAAGCCTTCAAACCTTCGACTGCCTGTCGTAGCTCATTATCCCGAACGCCAAACGGCAAATATACTCCATCAACTGAATATTGATCAAATGCATCGTTATGAATAAGCGGAGACATTGAATGCTTAATTGGATTCCCTAATACCCCGAACAGCTTCTTCATTTTACTCTCCTTTAAATCAATGATTTACGGATTGTCACTTGCACTCCCTTAGGAACATGCGCAGAAATTACTGCACCCGGCTTATTAATCGTTACCCAGCCCAGACCAGAAAACACGATGTCTGTCTTCCCTTCTTTTATAGAGAATTGGTGAGCTACTAGCGGAGGGAAATCATCTAATTCAGAAGGACGCGGCGGCACCAATAATTCGCCTGCATGTGTTTTGTACAGCTCGTCCGCTTTTTCTAATTTCGTCCGATGGATATTTAGCTCATTGGACAAATAACAAGTAAATGAATTCCGTTCTCCCTGAATAAAGTCAAATCGAGCCAAGCCACCGAAAAAGAGAGTTTGCCCAGCATTCAATTGAAAAACTCTAGGTTTAATCTCTTTCTTTGGAGTAATCACTTTTAAATCTTCTTTACCCACAAAGTGAGCCATTTGATGGTGATTAATGATTCCCGGCGTGTCTATTAAAGCTCTTTCATCATCCAATGGGATTTCAATAATATCAAGAGTTGTTCCTGGGAAGTATGAAGTTGTAATCACATTTTCTTCTCCGCTGCCCTGTTTAATAATACGGTTGATAAAGGTGGATTTTCCGACGTTTGTACAGCCTACGACATATACATCACGTCCTTCACGCAATTCCTCAATACGCTCCATTGCTTCTTCAATTCCATGTCCTTTAGCACCGCTGACAAGCATAATATCCACAGGATGTAAGCCAAGTTCAGCCGACATGTGCTTCATCCAGGTAATTAGCTTATTAGGCTTGACTGATTTTGGTAATAAATCACTCTTATTACCGATTAAAACAACTGGATTGTGACCGACAAATCTTTGAATACCCGGAAGCCAGCTTCCATTGAAATCAAATATATCTACTAATTTTACAATTAAAGCATCTTTACTTCCAATTCCGTTCAGTATTTTTAAAAAGTCGTCATCCGTTAGGGATACATCTTGTACTTCATTATAGTGTTTAAGTCGAAAACATCTTTGACAAATGATTTGTTCTTTTTGAAGTGAGGAAGCCGGTGCATATCCTATTTTGTCAGTATGCTCTGTTTGAATAGTGACACCGCATCCCACACAGCTAATTTGATCCTTTTCCAATTCTAGTCCTCCCATGTTATCTGTCCTTTTTTACGGAACCATGTTAATATTCTGCGTTCAATTTTACGATTTATTTTAGTAGTCCAGCCATCTGTTTGAGCAACAGGAACTACAAGAATTGTTTGAAACCCATTACGATTACCGCCCAAAACATCGGTTAAAAGCTGGTCACCGATCACGACTGCTTCTTCTCTTTTAATATCCATAATCTCTACAGCTCTTTTGAATGCAGCTCCCATAGGCTTTTTAGCTCTAAAGATAAAGGGGATTTGAAGTGGATCAGCAAAGGACTTTACACGCAGCTCACTGTTATTGGACACAATGGTCACTTTAATCCCATGTTGCTTCATCATTTCAAACCAAGCAATCAGTTCTGGAGTGGCAAGAGGACGATCCCATTCCACAAGGGTATTATCAAGGTCAGTAATAATCCCCTTTATACCATTATCTTTTAATTCCTTAGGTTTGATTTCATAAATACTTTTAACATGCTTGGAAGGTAAAAATGCTTTTATCACTCTATACACCTCTATTAATTCTTTTTCACCGTTATCCATCATAACGGATATTTTAATTTATGTCTTAGCCAAATAGCTAAATTTGATGAAAAGTGCAGTCGAAATATAAAACCTTTCGACATATTGCGTCATTATTTAAATCTGTGGATAAGTTTATACACATCGCCAACAGACCCTTTACCTTTTTAGACAATACGTTATCCTAAAAAGAATCACAGATACACACATTTTACCCACAAGTTATGCACCTACCCCTGTGGATAACAGAACGGTTGTTCCATTCTCTTGATTCTGTTAAATTAAGGGTACACCAAGGCAAACTACTAATATATTGTCGTTGCCACCCATTTAGAACTGTAAATTGGAGGTGAAGCCGCAAGGCAAAATGATGCAAAAACTACCAGATGACCTTTTAATTGAATCATATTACAAAGCCAGGCATTTAAAACTTAGTCAAGAATTTATCCGTCTAATTGAAAGAGAAATTGACAGGAGATCCTTATCTTATAAAATATTTTAAACAGAGCCAAACTCATTTGTATCATGCGCCCTGGTTAAAAATCCAGGGCAATTTTTTGTTTTATTTATTTTATATACCCTATTGTCTCACCAACATGTACCGGTTGCGGTAATGTACCTGTTATGTATGGAGTATAGGTTTCCTTCTCAAATAATAGAACCACGGTTGAACCGAATGAAAAATATCCGATTTCTTCCCCTTTATGGAGAGTATCCCCCGAATGTGTTCTCTCTATTGAATTAACAAACATGGCACCAACCTTTACGACAGATAAGGATCCCCCGGCATGCTGGATTTCTGTAATTTCACGATAATTTTTTGATAGAGGGTATTTTCCTAATGTCATCCCCCACTTGTTGACTGGATATGACTTTTGTCCAAGCGTACATTTCCGTGTAACTTTTCCCTCAACCGGAGAGTGAATACGGTGGTAATGGCTTGGACTTAAATATAGTACCATATATCTGCCGCCTAAATATTTTTCTGTATCTCTTGTGTTCCCAAGCATTTCCTCAACTGAATATACCTTCCCTTTCACTTGGAAAGAAGAATCTTCATGAATGAGCCCACTGTCCTCTAATACGGCATCTACAGGACTGACAACTGTCCCCTCATCATTATTAATTTCGCGTGCTCCATTCATTAAAGCCCTTGTAAAAAAATCATGCAAGGATGTGTATTCCTGAATGGGACGATCCATCTCGGCCAGATTTATTTTGTATTGCTTTGCAAAAGATGGGATTATCCGCCTGCTTGCTTTAGAGTTTGCAAATTTTCTTAAAAGGGAAGAAGTCCATCTGCCATTTGTTAATTCAATTAATAATTGATATACCTTTTCCTTCACGTTCTTCACCTATTTTCTTTTTATATGGCTACTAACACTTAGCTATCCTTCGATAGAATATAAAATTAACAAAAACACCCCTGACGATTTAAGGGTGTTTGTCTCTACCTAGTTTACTATTCCTTTAAAGGAAGGGAAAGATTTTTCTTACTGATACAGTCAAGTATATCATCATTTCAATTTCCATCGCCTCTTCACCATTGGAAACCACCAATTCCATTTCCCCATCATTTTCAATAGGATTGGAACAAGGACTAACCTAATAATCGTCGCATCTAATAAAACAGCAATCGCTAAAGTAAAGCCCAGCTGTTTAATTTCTAATACGCGTGTTAGGGTAAATGAAATAAAAACAATCATCATGATTAAGGCAGCCTGTGTGATAAAAGGACCTGTAAATTCGATTCCCCTTGCTATGGACTCTTCATTATCGTGGGATGATTCCCATTCTTCTTTAATCCTTCCGACTAAAAACACTTCATAGTCCATGGATAGTCCAAACAAAATTGCGAAGGTTAATACAGGCAAATAAGACTGTATAAATCCTGGAGAAGTAAATCGAAAATACTCTTCTCCCCATCCAAATTGAAAGACTGCCACTGTCATTCCACATGCTGCTGTTACACAAATAATATTTAATAGAATTGCTTTTATTGGAATAAAAATGCTCTTAAAGGCAATTACCAAGAAACAATAAGAAATCATTAAAACAACCAAGATGACGATGGGTGTTTTTTTTACCGTTTCTTCATGCAAATCATTTACTTGAGCTGTAAGTCCTCCAATATAAAGGCTCCCTTCATTCACTTGTTTTTCAAACCGCTCGTTTAACTTAGAGACAAAGGTTTTCGCTTCAGTAGAATCAGGGGCATATTTCAACGTTATCATCACAAGGGCTACATTAAAATCGTCATTAATCAAAAACTTGGTATACCCTTTAATTTCTGGCAGTTTGACTAATTCTGGCACCTCACTATATGTATCATTATCACCCAAAAGATCAGTCAATTCTGTAATAGATGAGACCATTTGGACCTCCTCATAGGCTTTGAGGATACCTCCAACAGCAGCAATTTCCTGAAGTTCTTCCATACTAAACCGACTCCCTGATGCTTTCTTTACCAGGAGAACCGGTGAGTATAATCCGGACACAAACTTATTCTCTAAAAGTGTATTTCCCCTTCCAGATGGATAATCCTTTAAGGCATCTTGATTAAGCCCTATTCCCAAATGCATCTGCAGTAATGGCGCAGTGAAGGCTGCTAGAAGAAGCAAACTCCCAATTAAATAAGGAAGTGAATACCTCATGATATGCTTTGTCCATCGATACAGGTATTTTCTCTGCTTAGTCTTCTTTGTAAATGGTAGAGAGAAGCTATTCAGACGATATCCAAGCAAACACAATAATGAAGGCAAAAAGGTAAGTGTCAGCAGCAATAATATAAATAAAACAGCAAAAGTGCCCACTGTTAAATTCAAAAATAATTTTGCATGAACAAGAGGCAATCCAATTAACGAAATCATTACCGTCAATCCAGATAAAAATACAGACTTTCCGCTTGTGGCAACTGCTATGGCGATTGCCTGATGAGGATCATGTTGTTGAAGTTCCTCCCTATATCTCATAATCAAAAATAATGAATAATCAATTCCTATTCCCAATCCGATCATCGTGACTACACTAGGTACAATAATGTCAAAATCCTGATATCCCGATAGACTTAAACAGGCAAAGGTAATGACTACAGCCATTCCCCCCATCATAATCGGGATTAAAGCTGCTGTAAGTGAACCAAATGCCAGTAAAAGTACCACTAGAACAAACGGCATACCCAGTTTTTCCGCATAGGTAAGATCCCGCTTTTCCATATGGGTCAAATCCTTTATCGTTGGAGTGGCCCCTGTCAAATATAGTTCAAGCCCATCCTTCTGCGCATCCAAATATCCACTGAGTACATCAATCGTTTCTAAAACCTGACCTTTATCCCCCTCAATAAAAAGTAAAGCGTAACAAGTGTGCAAATCCTTTGAAATTTGATTTTCCCCTTCCAGCAAAGAATTCTCCATCGGGTTTGCAACGACAGTTACTCCTTCAATCGTTTGGATTTCAGCCAGAACTTTATCTACCGGTACGTAAAATTTTTGTTCATTAACTTTCCATTGATTTGAATGGAAAACAAGAAAATTTTGTTCACCCATATCATCTGCAAAGTTATGCTCCATTAATTTTTGAGTTAGGTCTGATTGTGAACCTCTTACATTTAATTGCGGTGGTGAAAGATGGCTAAAAAAAGATGGCATTAGCATTATTCCGCCAAGGAACAGCAATCCCCAAACAAGCAGGATAATTTTATAATATTGAGTGACCTTACAGCCAAAACGGTAAAAATAAGAAGAATTTTGGGGTTTAGATTCATGCATATTGACACCTCAATTTTTATGAGCGTGACAATATTATTTCCTTTTAACGAAAAAAACGGACAAGTATCTTTTGCCCGTTTTGACTATTTTTTCTTCCTTTTTTCTTTCTCTGCTCGATAAAATTCATGGAACATTTTCATTAATGCTCTCTTTTCAATTCTTGAAACATAGCTGCGAGATATACCCAGTTCTTTCGCTATCTCTCTTTGTGTCTTTTCCTTTTTTAGATCTAGGCCAAACCTGCCAACAATAACCTCCTTTTCACGGTCCTCAAGCACATCAATATACTTCTTCACTTTTTCAAGTTCCATATTAAGCTGAATTGTGTCAATTACATCCTCAGACTCAGACTTCAATATATCAAGCAATGAAATTTCATTTCCCTCTTTATCCTGGCCAATCGGGTCATGCAACGAAACATCTTTTTTTGTTTTTTTAATCACTCTTAGATGCATCAAAATCTCATTTTCGATACAGCGGGCCGCATATGTAGCAAGTTTCGTGCCTTTACCTGAGGAATAAGATTCGATTCCCTTGATTAAGCCAATCGTTCCGATTGAAATGAGATCCTCAGTATCTTCCCCAGTATTTTCAAACTTCTTTACAATGTGAGCTACAAGCCTTAGGTTATGTTCAATTAATAAATTCCTTGCTTCCGCATCTCCTTCCGCCATTCTTTCAATACATTCCCTTTCTTCCTTTGCTGATAATGGTTGAGGAAATGCATTGTTTTTAACATAGGAGACGAGAAAAACCAATTCTTTAATAAAATAGCCAAACGTTGCTAAAACTCCTGCCAATTAAATCAGCTCCTCACTGTTTCCAACCAGTTAGACTATTAGATATGTATGACAGCAGCCTCTATCCCTTGCCTGTCCTTCTGAAAATAAGATATTTGATTTATGCCCAACCCAAATAAGCAATCATCCCATATTATAATAATATCTATGGTATATAAGGGAGGTGCACCTATGTATCCTTATCATTTCGGAGGAGCCGGTTGCGGTTGGGGTTACCCTCCTCCACCCTGTCGCAGTGGGTATGGCGCCGGATTTGCGATCTTAATTATTCTATTCATTTTATTATTTATCTTTGGCTTTTGGGGTTTTTGGAGCGGAGGATACTTTGGTCCAAAATGAAGAAAAAACTTATGCATAGCATAAGTTTTTTCTTCATTTACGATTCTATGGTTGTAATATCAGCTACAATGACAAATGGGATTGTAACAGCAGTAGCAACCCCCATTACGAATAATAACATGGTAACCAACCCCTTATTCATCCTATTTACCTAAATTTAACATAGCAAAGGGGCGTCCCAAGCAACGTGATGTGAAGAATAATTGACTAATTCTTTACAGGAATGTGAACAGTTCGTTATGCACTATCCTTATTAATCCAGAAAAATTTTGATATCTTTACTATTATATAATTTGTCATATCGATCGCCTTCCTTCCGATTGAGTAATTTTTTTATCAGTGGTCAACCTTCGCATAATTGAGTATGGAATATAATTAATAAAATTTATTAATTATAGTTGTTTTTCGATCAAGCATTTCATTTTCCGCCTGACGTATTGAAACGTATTCAGATCTGCCCAATTTATTTGACTTGATTGTAACTGTGAACAGTATCATATTAAAGGTCATGCAATTACCTCCTTAAGCTTCAAATCATCGGTTTTTTCAACACACTTTGTCAATATATTCATCACACCACCAGAATAGAACTAAAATTTATAAAAATCCTATAGTTTTATTTACCATTTTCACCATAATACAGACCATTAAAGACCTTTAGAAAACCAGATTGGGAAAAGTACCTATATCTCGAGGATTTTAAAAGCAAAAAAAGCCGCAGAGATAATTTTCTGCAGCTCTAATTGCAAGGCTTATAGTATTGCTCCGATTTGTTCATTGACCAACAAATGTATAAGCGATTCTATCTATCTTCCCACCGCCCATATTCCCCCAAGGAATTATAGGTTACGTGTGGTTATGCATTCTTATAATGTTGGTATCCCATTTCGTTTATTTGTCCATCTCTTACTTCAAAAATACGGTCTGCCATATCCAGTACCTCCGGATGATGGCTGATGAGAATAACAAGTTTATCTCCCGCATGAGCTTTAATTGCCTGAAGAATGGCGGATTCGTTCAACGCATCAAGATTGGTCGTAGGTTCATCCAGGATAAAAACCGAGGCATCATCCAGGAACAATCTGGCCAACGCTAAGCGTTGGAGCTGCCCACTTGAAAGATTTTCACCGAATTCCTGAAGATGTGTATCCAAACCTTCTGGAAGACTTTTTATAAATTGATACAATCCTGCTTTCTCACAAGCATCCCATATCTCTTCTTCCGTATATTTCTTATACATTGTCAGATTCCGGCGCAATGTATCCGAAAATACGATGGTATGAGCATCAACCATACTGAAATGCTTCCGATAAGAATCAGCATTATATTCCTCGACTGGCGCCCCATTTAATAATATGGCACCTTTCGTAACTGGAATATCCCGCAGCAACAATGAAATCAATGTTGATTTCCCCGTACCATTATCTCCCCTGATGCCAATAATTTCTCCTATTCTCCATTCAAAATTAACATTTTTATATAAATGTTTGCCTTTTTCATACTCAAATTGAACATCACTATATCTAATATTACTTATATGGACGAGTTCACGACTGCCTCCCTCATTTACTTCAGGAATAATATTCATGATTCCTAAGATACGTTTAGCACTGGCAAATGTATGAACAAGGCTCGCGCTAAGCTGCGATAAAGCTAGTGCAGGACCAAAGGAAGAATAAAGCAACAGCATAGCTAAAAGCCCTGTACTTGCATCCACTTTACCAATTCCATATAAATAAATAGATATGCCAATTTGTATAAACACAGAGAGGTATAAGGCCCCATCCGTCAATGCCTTAAGCAGACCTTCGTGTTTCTTAAGGGACAAAGTAGAATGATTTAATCCCTCACTGTACTCGTCAATTTGATTAATGGTCTGATTCTCCTGTCCAAAAATATACAATTCCTTCAATCCTTTTAATCGATCAAGGATATATTGACTTTGCATACCAAATTGAACACGAAAATCGTCCCCTGCTTCTTGTCCGCTTTTATACACACTTTTCGGAACAATATAGCTTATTAACACATAGGAGAACAACGCTGCAACAGCATAAAATGGATGAAAGGACCAAAAAATCGACAGATAAACAATTCCTGTTGTAAAGCTAATACATACAGGAGCTACTGTGTGCGCATAAAACACTTCAAGCATTTCTACATCCTTAGTGATAACATTCATAAGCTCCCCTTTTTGAAAGCTCATTAATTGTCTATTCCCAAGCTTTCCAAGGGATGTAAAGATATGAGACCGGATAGTAGCCAGAAGCCTGAAGGCAATATAATGGGTCATATATTGCTCGCACAGACGAAAAACAGTACGCATTATACCTGCTGCAATAATCATAATCAGCAACAGTCTTCCATTGCCAAAGTCTTTAAGGCCCATTACATCCAGGAAAGCCATACCGCCTATAAGGCTTATGGATGAAACCGCCAAATAACCTAATGTACCAAGAAGGATTGTCAGCAACATATGGGGAATAAGCGGTTTTAATATTTTCATTAATTGAATCAAGTTTTTTCCGCTACTAATCATAGTGCACACCTTCCGATTGATTGTTGTACTTCAAATAGCTCTGCATAAATGTTCCCATTATCCATAAGTGTTTGATGATCACCTTGCTCAGCTATTTTTCCATTGGAAAATACATAGATATGATTAGCATCTACTAAACGCTGCAACTGATGGGTAATCATGATAACCATTTTCCCTTGGCGGCTGATTTCCGGAATAATATCAAGAATATCATCTTCACTATTACGGTCGATATTGGCAGTAGCTTCATCAAAAATAAACACTTTAGGATTCTTTAACAGCATTCGGGCAATTGCTAATTTTTGGCGCTGTCCGCTTGAAAGATTCGTCCCTCCACTTTGAATTTTATAATGAAGGTTTGCAGCAAATTGATCTAGCTTCACAAACCTAAGAATCTCTTCTGCCTCTTCTTCCTCCAAAGTTGGTTTAGCCATCCTTAAATTAGTGAGTATCGTGCCTTCAAAAATATAGGAACGGTTACTGACACAGCCAATCAACTGATGCACCTGATCAATAGGTATATCCGCCAAAGATGTCCCACCGATTTCAATTGTTCCATTTTCCGGTTCAATGAAACGTTGCAGAATATGTGTAATAGTTGTTTTTCCTGCACCAGAAGCACCTGCAATTCCCGTCACCTCACTTTGCTTGATGACAAGATTGCAACCCTGTAAAGCCGGTTTATCAGCGTCTGGATAAGTATAGGTAATATTTTTAATGCATAAATCTCCTGTGATATCCTTATGAACAGCTGGTTCTTCTTTTTGCGTTTCAATTTTTAAAATGGAGGATAATAAATTCAAGGCACTCGTACCATTCATACCTACATGGAAATAGGATCCCAACAGTCTAAATGGTACAAAAAATTCTATCGCCAGCAGAGAAAAACAGATAAAGCCAGTTAAACTTAAGTTTTCATTTTTATAGGCAATCACTGAGCAAACGATCCCCAAAGCTGCTCCTAAGTAGGCAATTAAATCCATAATGGTAATGGATTGCAATTGCATCCTAAGCACCTTCATCGTCATACAGCGGAATTCCTCTGCTTCCTTATTCATAACTTCTCCGTATGCCTTTTCTCCGTTATAAATTTTTAAGGTGCGCAGCCCCTCTACACCTTCAACGAACTTTTTACCAACATCCAAGTACTTATTCCAATATGTTTTAAAAATTCTCTTTCCAATTTTTACGCCGGCCACAATGGCAACCGGAATTAAAAAACCACTAATCAACAACATAAGCGCAATTTTCCAATTCAATTTTGCCATTACTACAAATAGTAGAACCGGAGTCAACAGGCTATAAAAAAATTGCGGCAGATAACGACTGTAATAAACATCGATATTCTCGATACCTTCTACCGCAAGCTGGCTGATTTTACTGATTTCCAGTTTAGTTATCTCTTGAGGGGTCAGTGAAAGAAGCTTTTCAAACAGCTCTCTCCGCACCTTATGCTTTAGCTCAAATGATGTATAATGCGTGAGCTTTGTCGAGTAATAATGACAACCGAACTTTATAGCTATAATCAATCCAATATATAAAATGTAGTACATATCCATAACGATATTATGAACATAGAACAAGGCAGAAAATAATTCCGCAATCTCAAATGCAATCACTATATTTATAACAACATTCAATAATTGCAATAATGTAACTTGAACCAAAACAGGGATGATTCCATACTTTTTTGCGTACATCAACATTTCTTTTTGAATCATATATGTTGCACTTCCTCTTGATTAATCGTAGGAATTTTTATAAAAACAATCAATTTGACAACTGCCAACACGCATAGAACAATGCGAACGTGTAAATGATCGATCATTAAACCGCTGATTAGAAGTAATAAATACACGGTTAGCAAAATCGTTAATTTTCTTCTTAAAGTAAGACCACCATCCCTTTGATAGCTCACTACATATTTTTCGTAAAATGACTGTTTTTTCAGCCAGTTTTCACATTTAACTGAATTACCAGCGAATAAAATTGCTGTCAGTAACAGTAAAGGTGTCGTTGGTAAAATAGGCACTGCGATTCCAATTAAACCAAACAATAGAGATATCCATCCCAATCCCAGTAACATTATTTTTTTCATCTGTCTTCCCCCACTAAATATGTATCAGTACAAGCCATACGATAGAGCCTAGCCCTCCCAAAATATGAACGGCCGTACATTTTTTCTCACTCTTTAAAAAAGGAATTATTGCTGTCAGAGCAATGATAAGTATATAAATGATATAACCAAATAAATTAGAACTCATTTGAAATAGATATATAAATATACTTATCAAGGCTATAAAACCACTCCATCTATGAGTAAGTTTTATCGGTCTATTCTTTTTAAACAGGTGTAAAACCCCAAATAATAAGCAAATAAAAAAAGAAAGTTTATGTAAAGTTAACAATATCATCAGAAACCACCTACACATTATTATTTTGATATAATTATATTATTGATAATGATTATCAATGTCAACGATAAATTTATTAGGTTCTTGATAAAAGATTATAAAAAAGTGGTTGGGAAATAACTTATAATTATCGACTTTGTTACTTATTAAAGAGTTAAGTTGGAAGAAAGGTTCGTTCCATTGCGCGCTTACTCCACTCGCTTTCCGCGGGGAGGAAGCTGAGCCTCCTCGGCTGCGCCTTGCTCAGGTCTCAGCCTTTCCTCTACTTCCCGCAGGAGTCGGTGGCTTCCGCTCCATTCCACTAAGTTTAATAATGGTTTAATGGTATACAGAAGTAAATCTATTGAAAACAAATAAAATCCGAACTATTAGGAGAAATATTTATTAAAATATCACCTAATAGTTCGGATTTATCATTGACTGAAATACTTATGTCCCAGCCTCCTGAATTTTATAGAATCTATTCTTCGTCTTGTATTAACTTCCCGTATTTCCTGGATAAAGCAAAAAATAATGCGGATAACGCCAATACTCCGGCAGTAGCAAAAGTTAAGTATTCCTTTACTACTTCACTCATACCTTCCTTTGGCAATATGGATCCTAAAAAAAGAAATACAGCAAACATGAGGAGAGTTGTACCAAAACGTTTATAATCTATCATTTTCTCTTTCAAGGAAACTACCACCTTTCAAATAAACTAGAAATACAGTAACATGATATTTCTTCCTAAGCTAATGTAAATAGTGGCAGGCGAACCACTGAAATAGATGGACAAAATGGTATTAATAGTTATAAAACAGTCACATTATTTTCTTAAAGAAAACAAAAAAAGTTCTGCCTCAGTAATTCGACAGAACTTAAAAAGTTTATTTTAATTCTTTTACAATTCCCATTGCCAATTGAGCTGAATGCAAAGCAGCCTTTTCCAGGAATTGATCAAATGATAAATCTGACTCTTTTCCAGCAATATCACTTAATGCGCGTGTAACTACAAATGGAACATTAAACTGATAAGCCACCTGCGCAATAGCGGCTGCTTCCATTTCAACTGCCTGCAGCTGTGGAAACTTTTCTCTTACAAATCGAACACGTTCAGGATCAGACATAAATACGTCACCGGTTGCGATTAACCCTTTACCAACTCCAACCCCGTCAATGCCTGCAGCCACTTTCTCTGCAAGTGATACAAGCTTTTCATCAGCTATAAATGCTGCAGGTAATTGGGGAACCTGTCCGTATTCATAATCAAATGCTGTAACATCCACATCATGGTGACGTACCTCAGTCGAAATAACCATATCTCCTACATTTAGTTCTGGGTTGTAGCCACCTGCTGAGCCTGTGTTGATAATAAAATCAGGCTTGAACTTTTCAAGAAGGACAGCTGTTCCCATAGCAGCATTCACCTTGCCAATACCAGATTTCAGCAAAATAATATCCACACCAAACATCTGTCCAGTTGTATATTCCGTATTAGCAATGACAACAGACTCAGCACTTTCTATATTCTCACGCAAATAGGCAACTTCTTCTTCCATTGCGCCAATAATAGCAATTTTCATCAGTATAACTCCTTTATATTACAAAAATTAAAATGCAGTACCATTTTACCATAAATCATCTGCATAAACAGACCTCTAATCCTTTATTAGAACTAGAGTATTTCAGGCATTTTTGGTAGACTTAGTTTGAAAATGAAGGAGGCAAAAAAAGTGGAATTTAAATTAGATCTAATTGAAGACAAAGTTGAATTTTTCGAGGCATCCTCAATTCAAAACCTTGAAAAACAAATCCAACAAAAAATAGAACAAAACAAAGCAATCATGCTATCCGTACACCACATATCCCACCAAATCCACACCACCCCCGAAGGCAAACCCATCTACACAGCAGTAGTACACTATAAACTAAAAAGCTGAGATGACTGTTCAGCTCCGACAAGCATAAGAGGAGGTACGGAGGGAGGTGTCCTTCCCTCCCGCAGTGACTACACTTATGACTCGAGGAGCTAGGAGCCGAAGCTGGATTGACTAAAAAGCTGAAGGGCTCATTTTAAGGAACGAAGACTAAAATCGCCACGTCCTGTGGCAACGTCTTCATGACCTACATCCTGTTGGCCCGCGAGGAGCATAAGACAGAGGCTCGAAGGGGACGTTTCTCCCCCGCAGTGGCTATGCTTATGTCCCGAACTCCTAGGCCCTGAAGCTAGATTAAATAAAAAGCTGAGACGACTGTTTTAAGGAACAAAGACTAAAGACGCCACGTCCTGTGGCAACGTCTTTGTGACCAACATCCTGTTGGCCTCCGAAAAGCATAAGACGAATACTCGGAGGGAGACGTTCTTCCCTCCCGTAGAGTATTTGCTTATGACTCGAGGGACTAGAAGTCGAAGCTGGATTATATAAAAAGCTGAAGGGCCTTGTTCAGCCGCGACAAGCATAAGAGGAGGCACGGAGGGAGGTGCTCTTCCCTCCCGCAGTGGCTACACTTATGACTCGAGCGGTTAGGCCCTGAAGCTAGATTAAATAAAAAGCTGAAACGGCTCATTTTAAGGAACGAAGACTATAATCGCCACGTCCTGTGGCAACGTCTTCATGACCAACATCCTGCTGGCCCGCGAGGAGCATAAGACAGAGGCTCGAAGGGGACGTTTCTCCCCCGTAGAGGCTATGCTTAGTCCCGAACTCCTAGGCCCTGAAGCTGAATTAACTAAAAACCCAAAAACGGGTATATTAAGGAACAAAGACTAAAAACGCCACGTCCTGTGGCAACGTCTTTGTGACCAACATCCTGTTGGCCCGCGACAGGCATAAGAAGGTACCGTAGGGAGCTTATTAAGAATCAAAGGCTCAGTACACGACTTGGTACGGAAAAGTCTTTATAACCTACAGAAATGAATAATAGGAGGTGCTTTTTTATGGGGAGAGTAATAAAGTTTGATGACGATAAGCAGGAACTGGTTTTAACTCTTACAGGTTTGACAACTTTTTTTGCTTTAAAACGAAAGATTCAAATGCCCTACCCTCTAATAAAAAATGTTTTAGTAGATTATTTTGATGCTCCTACATGGATGATACGGATGCCTGGTTCTTCTATTTCATTCTTAAATATATATGAAGGAAGTTATAAATATCAGAATGAATGGTATTTTCTTTCATACAGCGGTCGGATACCGCTAGTCATCATAGAATTGGATGGACATAAAAAGTATAGATATATTATTTTTCAATGTGAAAATCCTACAAAAACCGCATCTGAGATTCGAACACATTTACGAGATATTGACTGACATGTTACATCCTTTTTGAAATGGCTACTATCACCTCTTTGTATTTCCACTCATCAAATTATCTGGATTTCCCTTACAAAATAACAATCAAAAAAGCTGCCAATCATGGCAGCTTTAAAAGTCTTTTATTTGATTAACTAGCTTTGTCATTCTTTATAAGTTTTTCTACCTTTGTCGGTTTCCATCCTTCACCATCAACCCATTCGATATATACACGATACGTGCTTGATCCATCTTTAGGTGACACAGTACCAATTGCCTTATTTGGTTCACCGCCATTTTGCAAATACCATAAGGTCATATTACTTTGATCGATACCTGCTCCATAGGCAATGGCTCGCTCCATTTCATTCCAATCAGTGGAACCTTTCTCGTATTGTGTAACATGCTCTCCACTTTGTTCCGTACCTACTGGCTTCCATGAAGGATCAGAATACGCTTCTTCCACATTTCCATCAGAAGCGGTTTCCTCAACTTTCTCAGACTCTACTGTATCTTCAGATTCAGAGGATTCTTGATCAGAGTTCTGTTCTTGGTCTTGATCTTGGCTCTCCTCATCCGCATTCTCATTCTCGGATGCTTGCTCATCTTCATCCATTGCATTTTCCTCTTTATCAGCTTCCTCTTCTTTATTGACTGCTGATTGATTACTTTCAGGATTGGTATCAGCCTTCTGACTTGCCGGTTCATCATTATTACCTAAAAATATAGTAGCTCCTACCACGACAATAAGGAGAACGACAACTGTAATCAGTATATTGTAGACTTTGTTTACCTTTTTATCCTGACGTTTATCCATACGCGAAGGATATTTATCTTGCCTATCCATATACACTTCCTCCTCAAATTTATAATAAAGATTATTTTAACATGGATAGGTAATCACTAAAAGTTATTAAATTTTTCGTCATATTTTTTATTCCAACCCTCTTTTTTGATTGATTGCATGTATCCCATTGACCATTTGCAAGTATAAAGGAGTTACCGCACCCGACTTGCTCGCCGTATCCAGATTAACAATCACCATCGCATATTTAGGTTTTTGAAAAGGAAAATAACCTGCAAACCATTTATTGTACTTCTGCTTTGTTTTATCTTCCTTTGTCCCAATTTCAGCTGTTCCCGACTTACCGGCAACCTCATACTTGGCTATATGTAAATTACCTGCAGTCGCATATTTTCCTGTTGTCGTTACGACTCCTCTTAATAATTGCTGTAGCTTGCTGGCCGTTATTTTTGAAATGGTTTTACCTTCTACAGTCTGCTCTTTAAAGGTAGCAATGGTCAATCCATCATCATCCACGGCTTTAGTGGCAGCTCTAGCCATTATTCTTTCACCGCCTCTGGCAATCGTGGCCATCATATTGGCGATGGCAAGCGGAGTTACTTTTACATTTAATTGACCAATCGATGTATTAGCCACAAAATTCTCATCCTTCTTCATGGAGGATTCTGTCCATATGACCCCAGATTTTTCTTCCGGCAGTTGTTTAATGAGAGATGTATGAAAGACACTCCCACTCCATCCAATTGGTTGAATTAAGCCAAGCCGCTCAGCATACTCTTCAATAAGATTTGGATTTTTATCCGCCAATTCTTTACCCAGAACCCCAAAAACTTGATTGCTGCTTAATGCAAACCCTCGCTGAAAATCAACCAATCCTAGCAACCTTCCTGTATTTTTATCAACAGGTCGCCCTAAATGATCCAAATTCCCGTTAAATTCTCTTCCATTCAGGGTCAGACCTTCTTCTATAGCAGCAGCCGCTATAACCGTTTTAAATACGGAACCAGGAGTCTGCGGAATGATCATTTGATTATGGTTACCCTCATTGTTTACATCCTTATTTACATGCGGTGTGGAAACCATAGCTAGAATATCATTAGTCTCAACATCTAAAATAATAATTCCACCTTTTTTCAGCCCGTTATCATCAGCAACTTGTTCTGCAAGTTTTTGATAATCCTGATCCAAAGTAGTCTGTATATTAATTCTTTCACCAGATTGACTTTCATCCAAATAACGGATATCCACTCCAAACATTGGCAGTCCATTGGCTGCTTTATGATAAACCAGTTTTTTACTGCCATTCCCCTGGAGGAATATTTGAAAGGCTTTTTGCAATCCGGTTTTCCCTACTTTTGTTTGATAGTCAACCGGTGTATAGCCAATTTTATTAGCTTCATCTATCTCGTTTTTATTTAATGTCAGTGACCCCAGAAGATGGCTTGCTGAAGGAGTTGCTATAACCTCTCTCTTCTTTACACCAATAATACCCGGAATATGTAGATTGTTAATTTGCGTAATTTGGCTATCTGTTAATTCTATTACACCTTTATTTTCATAAATAAATGGCTCATCTTCATCCTTTAGCCTTTTTAATAGTATTTCTTTATCTATCCCAAGAATGTCTGCCACTTTATCTGCAGGCCAATCTATATGTTTAACAAATGGAAAGAGTACTAAAACCGATTTGTCCTGATAGGAAATCGACTTACCTTCTCTATCAAGAAATCCACCTCTTCCATCATCCAGGGTGATTTCGTCAATTCTTTGTCTCACACTATTCTCTAATAAATTTACCCGGTGTTTGGAATATTCCTTTGGCTTCACTATCTGTATATGTACCAGCTTGGCTATTAATAAAGTAAACAGCAATAGAAAAATAATTCCTGTCCCCAGTATTCTTTTTTTCATTTAACACACCCCTTACTGTTACCAGTTTCGACGGGGCTTTCCTATTTCAAACTATAATTGCACAAATAAAAAAGGCACCTAAAATAGGCGCCTTGCTGGTTCTTTCTTAAATTTCAAATTATTGAACGGATACGATTACGACTTCCATATCTCCACCTGGAGTAGAAACCGTTACTTCATCACCTGGTTTTTTCCCCATTAAACTGCGGGCAATTGGAGAATCGTTTGAAATTTTATACTCAAATGGGTCAGCTTCTGCAGAACCGACAATTATATAAGTTTCTTCTTCACCATCAGGTAATTCTTTAAAGGTTACAGATTTTCCTAATGTAACCGTTCCATCCTGAGATGCACCGGACTCAATAATTTGTGCATTTCTAATCATATTTTCAAGTGTAGTAATTCTTCCTTCTACAAATGCTTGCTCTTCTTTAGCAGAATCATACTCAGAGTTTTCGGATAAGTCACCGAAACTGCGGGCAATTTTAATTCTTTCTACAACTTCTTTACGTTTAACCGTTTTTAAAAGTTCTAATTCTTTCTCTAATTTCTCTTTTCCCTCTTTAGTCATTGGGAATACTTTTTCAGTAGCCAAAAAATTTCACTCCTTCTGTACTTTCACCATGCAGCACGAACTGCTCCATGTGATCATGTGTATATATATGCACTTAATAACTATGTATATACCTTTATTGGTATAGGAATTGCGCGTTCTCAACCGAACGCGCAATTACACTCATTGTTAGCTTAATTTCTTTTTATCGATTTGTCTATTAATTTTATCAAAATTTTTTCATAAATGAGTAACTTTTTTGTTATTTTTATGGAAATTGTGTAAAAACGAAAATTTCTATAAAAGGGATTTTTGCTCCAAAATTGTTTGGATTTTAGTACCGATTACATCAATAGCCACGTAATTGTGTCCGCCTTCAGGAATAATGATATCCGCATAGCGCTTAGTAGGCTCGATAAATTGGTTATGCATAGGCCGTACTACAGACGTATATTGTTCAATTACTGAATCAATTGAACGGCCACGTTCTTTTATATCACGCATTAACCGACGGATAATACGAAGATCCGCATCGGTATCAACAAATAGTTTAATATCCATTATATCGCGTAATCTCTCATCTTCAAGTACCAAGATTCCCTCGAGAATAATAACGTCCTTAGGTTCAACAGGAATTACATCCTCAGAGCGTGTATGCATAGCATAATCATAAACCGGCTTTTCAATTGCTTCATAACGAAGCAATTTGTTGATATGCTCCAGCAATAGATCATTATCAAAAGCCAATGGATGATCATAGTTTGTCTTTAGTCGTTCCTCAAAAGGAAGATGGCTTTGATCCTTATAATAATAATCTTGTTCTAGAATCATGATGGAATGACCCTTGAATTTTTCATAGATTGCTTTTGTTACACTCGTTTTCCCTGAACCCGAGCCACCTGCAACCCCAATTACAATTGGCTTAGTCATTTTTAGTTGTTCTCCTTCCTCATCATATCATATGGATGAACCGGTTGATCGACTTTTAAGCGGACAGTCATAAGCGGATGTCTTGCAGCATCTAATTCATTGCCGTCCTCATCCCAGATTGTTCCGACTGTTTGCGTAAAGTTTTCGATATTAGGTCCGAAAAATTCAATTTCGTCTCCCGGTTTAAAGTAATTTCTTTGCTGTAACGTGACTATAGATGTATTTTCATCATACGATAAGACAAGCCCGGCAAAGTCATGCGTTGTTTTGTTGTTATGATTGCCAAACATTTGCTCCTTATGGCTTGGTACACCTTCAAAGAATGCGGGAGCTGTTTCCCGATTCGCACACTTATTGAGCTCTGTAATCCATTCCTCTTTGAAAACAAAATTGTCCGGATCTGCGCAATAAGTATCTATAACCTTGCGATAAACACTGACAACTGTTGCAATATAATGAATGGACTTCATACGGCCCTCGATTTTTAAGCTGTCTATTCCCATCTCTATCATGGTTGGGATGGATTCAACTAACTTCAAATCTTTAGGACTCATCGCAAACGGTTGGTCTTCATCTTCAAATAATGGTTTTTCACCATCTTCGGTATTAGCGAATAAATGATAATCCCATCTGCAAGACTGGCAGCAGCCGCCTCGATTAGAATCACGGGCTGTCATATGGTTGGATAGCGTGCAGCGCCCGGAATAAGCAATACACATCGCTCCATGAATAAAGGTTTCAATTTCAATATCCACCTTTTCTTTCATTAGCTTGATTTCTTCCCCACTTGTCTCACGTGCCAAAACAACACGATCCAGCCCTTCTTCTTTCCAAAATTGTACAGCTTTCCAGTTTGATAAGGATTGCTGCGTACTTAAGTGGATCTCCAGCTTTGGAGCAGCCTTTTTACAGGTCTCTATTATTAATGGGTCAGCTACTATAATACCTGTTACTCCAGCTTCTTCAATCCCTTTTAAATACTCCGGAAGTCCATCGATGTTCTCATTATGAGCAAAAATATTAGTTGTCACATATATTTTAGCGCCATATTGTTTAGCAAACTCCACGCCTTCTTTCATTTCTGCCAATGAAAAATTCCCGGCATTGGAGCGCAATCCATATTCCTGACCGCCAATAAATACGGCGTCGGCACCATAACGGACAGCGATTTTTAATTTTTCCAGGTTACCGGCAGGAGCCAGTAATTCCGGTTTTTTTACAATAACGCGTTTTCCGTCAATAATCTCGGAAATTTTATTTTCTGACACGGACATTCGGTCATCCTCCATTCCCTGTTAATAAACAGTCTCCTTGAAAAAGAAGCCTGTATCCAACGATCTGTTTGCCGGTTGAATTTCTTCGGCTTTCTGCAGCAGTTCGTCCTTCTTATCTTCGTATAGATCCGGATCCTCTGCATATAAATCAATTGCCTCGCGATACAATTTGGTTACTTCAATAAGATAGTCAGAATCCTTTAAGATTCCGTCAATTTTAAAGGAGTCCACCCCAGCATCGAGCATTTCTGCCAATTCATCAACAATACAAATATCATTCGGACTCATAATATGAGTACCGTTTACATCTTCAAAGATTGGGTATTTAGCGTTACGCTCAGGATCATGCAGGAATAAGCTTTTTTGATCATCCAGGCTATCCACTTTCATATTGCGGCCTTGGTAATTAAAGTAATTCCCGATAAGCGTTCGTTTTGACTGAAACATAGCTGTCATTCCGTGCACTTGTACTTCAATCTCGACCTCGGCATGTTCTTTAATCTCAATGATGGCGTCCATATTAATTTCCCGGGCAAGGACTGCACGCTTAGCTCCTTTTGTTCCCCAGTAATTACACGTGAACCAGTTGGTCGCTGTTGTTTCTGTATTCCAATGCAGAGGCAGGTTCGGAGCTGCTTCGCGGGCAGCCATCAAAACAGCTGGATCTCCAAAGATGACAGCATCTGCTTGATTGGCATCTAAGAAACGCAAATAATCGGACAGCTCGTCCACTTTCTCATTATGGAAGATGGCATTCATAGCCACATATACTTTCTTTCCTTTTGAATGCGCTAGCTGGATTGCTTCTTTAACAGCCTCTCTGTTAAATTCTCCAGCCAGTCTCAGTCCATAACGTTGTTCCCCTATAACAAATGCATCTGCACCTGCAGCAATCAATGGGATGATATCTTCAACCTTAGTAGGTGTTAGTAATAGCTCAGGTTTTTTCATGCCTTTTCACCTCGTTTAATACTAATAGCCAAACCATCTCCGACAGGGATAATGACAGTATCAAAGTTTTCCTTACTCATGAGCCATTCATTATAGCCTTTTATTTTATTAACTAAATTTTTTGTTCGTTTAGATTCAATCTCTTCTTGTTCAAGAGCCACTAAGCCTTTGAAGAGAACATTATCGGAAAGGATAATTCCGCCCTCTGCCAAAAACTTTTCATATATTTCAAAGAAACGTTTATATTGTCCTTTAGCTGCGTCGATAAATATACAATCAAAAGGTCCTTCCGGAGAGACAGCTGATTCTGTCTCAAGAGCGTCACCTTTTATAATTTTTATTCTACTCTTCATGTCCGCTCTTTCAATAAAATGATGAGCTTTTTCAATACGTTCCTCATCTCTCTCAATTGTCAGTATTGAAGCTTCTGGCAGCGTATGTGCCATTCGTAAAGCAGAATAACCAATTGCTGTTCCAATTTCTAAAATTTTTCGCGGCTTTTGGATTTTTAGAATCTGTAACATAGACTCCATACCGGTTAATTCCATAATAGGAACACCATTTTCCCTTGCATACTCTTCCATTTCACTTAATAAATCATTGCGGGAAGGTACAAGAGTCTGTAAATAGTGATCAAGATTCTTATTCATCCTTATTCCTCCAAACCCTGTACTTTGCTTAATTCAAAAAAATGAGAAAGCCAGGTGGCTTTCTTTAAATACATACACTATTTTTATGCACTTCGAATATTTTAGCATATTTAGGGGAAAGAAGCGAAACGTTTCTTCTCTTCCATAGTTCCCCTTCAAATGCTTAATTATTCGTTATATGTTTTGCCTTGTCTTTATTATGTTCTTCCAATGTTTTGTTAAAAATGACTTCTCCCGATTTAGTAGCAAGGAAATAAAGATCATCAATATTGGCTGGGTTTAATGCCGCCTGAATGGAGGTTTCACCTGCATTGGCAATTGGTCCAGGGGTTAACCCTTTATGTCGATAGAGATTATATGGTGAATCAACCTCTAAGTCTTTGTATGTCACCCGATCTTTATGCTCACCTAATGCATACAGAACAGTTGGATCAGTTTGTAATCGCATATCCTTCTCTATTCTGTTTTTAAACACAGCAGATATTTTATCCCTATCGACCTTCTCAGTTGCTTCTTCTTCAATTAAGGATGCCATTGTTAATAGTGTGTGCGGTGTCCATTTATCCTTGGACATTTCATCCTTATACTTCGCCAGGATTTCGTTCGTTTTTTTCACCATCTCGCTAACGATTGACTCTATTGTTGGATCTTCCTCATAAAATGAATACGTTGCCGGATATAAATATCCTTCCAATGGATATCTGATATTCTTGGCAAGAATATCATCCGTTAATAAATCCGGATACTTATTCATCATTTCTTTAATAAATCCGTTTTTATTTATGACGGCTAAGACATCTTTTGACTTTTTGCCTGTTTTCTTGGCAATAATTTCTGAAATTTGTTCTAGATCTCTTCCTTCCGGAATTGTAATTCGATAGGTCTCGGCTACAATTCCATTTTTGATTTGATCGATGATTTCCTGAATTGTCATAGATGGTGATAAATTATAGGTTCCAGCCTGGAAACCAGATTCATTTTTAAACTTGACGTAGTATTTAAATACTTTCGCATTTTTAACGACTCCATTATCCTCTAATGTTTGAGAAATTAAACTAATTCCTGAACCACGAGGGATTTCCACCTTAATTGCATCTTTATTATCAGGGTCAACAGGTTTTAATGCGGAGGAGATATACAAATACCCACCAAGTCCAACAAGCGCCATGACAAGGATGACAGCAACTAACGAAACAGTAACAATTTTTCGTACCACTCTAGCTTCACTCTGTCTTTCAAGTAGCTTTATTTTCATTTGCTCTTTCTTCCAATTTTTATCATTATCCAAAAGTGATGCCCCCCTAAGGCATTTTATTACAAGCCCTCTTTATTTATTGCAAACATTAGCGGAATCTGTCAATGATTATCATAAAACTTTTTCTTAAACCGCTTGATTATATAATAAATTTCATGAATTGACCATTACTTTTTTATAACATGCTCTATTTTTCGGAGAATTTACCTAAAATCTCTTGAATAATCATCCTTTCACCATTCCTTGTAAAACCATTTCATCATTATTCCACAATACTTAAATCTACACATAAAAAAACTCCCCCGATAAAACCGGGAGAGCTATATTTTCAGTTTATTCTTCTTCGTCGAAGAATGTATTAATGACTTCTTCAACTAGAGCCCATTCTTCATCATCTTCTATATCATTTAATGTTCCGACTTCACCTGTTTCATCAGGAATATAAGAAGCTACATGGATGAGGTCTTCATCTTCTTCGCCTTCGTTTCCTACTGGTGCAAATACAACGTATTGCTTATCATAATCATCCAATTCGAACGTAAGTAATATTTCGTGTAACTGCTCGTTACCATCTTCATCAACAATTGTTATCATATTTTCTTCCATGTCTGATCACCTCTAAATTATTTGCCGCCACTATCTAAATATCCTTGCAGAATTAAGACAGCGGCCATTTTATCTATAACTTTTTTGCGTTTTTTACGGCTTACATCTGCATCTAATAAAACCCGTTCTGCGGCCATTGTGGTTAAACGTTCATCCCACAAAACGACCGGAACCTTATATCGTTTTTCAAGCTTTGAAGCATAATACTGACTTGCCTCGCCTCGCGGACCTACAGTTCCATTCATATTTTTCGGCAAACCTACGACAAATTTATCGACTTTATAAGGTTTAAGGATTTCATCTAAACGTTTCAGGCCAAGCTGATTTTTTTCTTCGTCAATTGCTATGGTTTCCAAACCTTGAGCAGTCCAGCCCATTTCATCACTGATGGCGACTCCCACAGTTTTACTACCCACATCAAGACCTACAATTCGCATATTATCCCTCTCGTTGCTGCTCTAAATAAGATTTGACCAGAACTTCTATAATCTCATCTCTTTCAAGCTTTCTAATAAGATTTCGTGCATCATTATGACGCGGAATATAAGCAGGGTCTCCTGACAAAAGATAACCTACAATCTGGTTAATAGGATTGTAACCTTTTTCATTTAGAGCATTATAGACTTCCATTAAAACATGGCTAACGTCATGCTCAAAAGAATCCTCCGGGAAATTAAATTTCATTGTTTTATCAAATGAACTCATTCCAACGCACCCCGCTTTCATTCAAAAAGCTATATTTCCATTGTTCCTCTTATTGTACACTACTTAAACCTAATAATAAAATTCGAATGATAGTTTTGGCTAGTCAATACTATCCATGCCAAAATGATTAGATTCAAAAAGAAGGGGGGCAAATCCTTTGCCCCGTTTTTATTTGTTAACCAATTCTTTTACCAGCTCTAGCGCTGCTTCTAAATCATCAGGGTTCTTACCGCCGGCCTGAGCCATATCAGGACGTCCGCCTCCGCCGCCTCCGCAGCGTGCTGCTACCTCTTTAATGATTTTACCGGCATGGTATCCTTGGTCTATTAAGTCTTTTGTAACTGCAGCAATTAAGTTTACTTTTTCTCCTTGCGCACTTCCAAGGACAATAATGGAGGACCCAAGCTTTTGCTTTAAGTCATCAGCCATATTTCTTAAATTATTCATATCCTGAGCTTCTACCTTCGCTGATAAAACCGTTACACCATTAATTGTTTCAGCTTTGGATTGAATATTTCCTGCCTCGATATTGGAAAGCTTCGCTGCTAATGATTCATTTTCTTTTTGTGCGTCTTTTAATTCGCCTAATAGAGAATCAATTTTAGCAGGCAAATCTTTTGGATTAGCTTTAACTTTAGCTGCTGCCTGGCGAAGAACACCAATTTGTTCTTTTAATTGAAGATAGGCAGATTCGCCTGTTACAGCTTCAATCCTTCTAGTGCCAGCTCCAATTCCACCTTCAGAGACAATTTTGAAAAGCCCGATAGCAGATGTATTAGGAACGTGGCAGCCACCGCAAAGTTCAAGGCTGTATTCTCCTACTTGGACAACACGTACGATATCGCCATATTTTTCACCGAATAGAGCCATTGCCCCCATAGCTTTTGCTTCTTCAATCTGTTTATTTTCAATCGTTACATCGATACTCTTCCATATTTTATCATTTACAATTTGCTCAACCTGTTCAAGCTCTTCTTCGGTAACTTGTCCAAAATGAGAAAAGTCAAAACGAAGTCGATCTGGTCTTACTAAAGAACCTGCTTGATTAACATGCGTGCCCAGTACATCCTTTAATGCTTGATGCAGTAAATGAGTTGCTGTATGATTTTTAATGATTTTACGGCGATTTGCTTCATCTACAACCGCTTTACCATACGTACCTTCCTTCAGCAATCCATATTCTACGATAACAGTGTGTAAGTTCTGGCCATTTGGAGCTTTTTGAACATCCTTCACGAATACTCGTAAGTCTTCAGATTCAAAGAATCCTTTATCCGCGATTTGTCCGCCGCTTTCAGCATAGAAAGGTGTTTGGTCAAAAATAACTTGAACTTCTTCTCCCGCCATGGCATCGTCCGCTTTTTCACCATTTTTAATGATTACTTCCACTGTAGCCGGGCATTGAAGGGTTTCATATCCAACAAATTTACTTTGTACTTTTATGTCTCCCAAAATACCACTTTGTACTTGCATGGAGTCTACATCCTGGCGTGCAGCACGTGCACGTGTCCGTTGAGCTTCCATTTCTCTTTCGAAACCTTTTCGGTCAATTTTCATGCCTTCATCTTCTGCATACTCTTCTGTTAATTCAACTGGGAATCCATAGGTATCATAGAGACGGAATACATCAAATCCGTTTACTATATCGCTGCCCCTTTTCTTCTCAGCCTCAATAACTTCCGCAAGTATGGCTAAACCGTCATGAAGGGTTTCATGAAAACGCTCCTCTTCATTACGAACAACCTTCGCAATGAAATCCTGTTTCTGTTGAACTTCTGGATAATAATCTACCATGATATCCGCCACAACAGGAACCAGTTCATACATAAACGGCTTATTAATGCCAATTTTCTTAGCAAAACGAACAGCTCTGCGCAGCAATCTGCGTAGAACATAACCGCGTCCTTCATTGGATGGAAGTGCTCCATCACCTATTGCAAACGCAACCGTACGAATATGGTCAGCAATAACACGGAATGCTACATCTTTATCCGCACTTGTTCTATATTTTTGACCTGAAATTTCTTCAGTTTTATGGATAATCGGCAGGAATAGATCCGTATCAAAGTTCGTGTCACCATTTTGGAAAATGGATGCCATCCGCTCAAGACCCATTCCTGTATCAATATTTTTCTTCGGTAATTCAGGATACTCACTGCGCGGTATTTCTGGATTTGCATTAAATTGAGACAATACGATATTCCAGATCTCGATATAACGATCATTTTCGATATCCTCTTCAATTAATCGAATGCCGATATCTTCAGGATCAAATTTCGTACCGCGGTCAAAGAAAATTTCAGTATCAGGTCCGGATGGGCCTTCACCAATTTCCCAGAAATTGTCCTCAAGCGGAATTAAGTGACTATCCGGTACGCCTAAGCTTTTCCATACCTTAAGGGTATCAGTATCTGCTGGATAGTATGTGATATAAAGCTTGTCTTTTGGCATAGCAAACCAGCGTTCATCTGTTAATAGCTCCCAGCCCCATTTGATTGCTTCTTCTCTGAAATATTCTCCAATAGAAAAGTTACCCAGCATTTCAAAGAAAGTATGGTGTCGAGCTGTTTTTCCTACATTTTCGATATCGTTTGTTCTAATCGATTTTTGGGCATTCGTAATCCTTGGATTTTCAGGAATAACTCGTCCATCAAAATATTTTTTTAATGTTGCAACTCCGGAATTAATCCATAACAGTGTCGGATCTTCCACCGGTACTAACGATGCACTCGGTTCAATTCTGTGACCTTTTTCCTGAAAGAAATCTAAAAACATTTGACGAATTTCTGCCCCAGTCATGTACTTCATAAGATTGAATCCTCCTTTTTTATACACAAAAAAAGCCCTCATCCCCAAAAACAGGGACGAGAGCTTGACTCGCGGTACCACCCTGATTACGAAACCTCTAAAAAGTTTCGTCACCTCAGAAACCTTAACGCGGTTTAAACGGCGGGTTTTTGCCCGCACTCCGGACTAGCTTTCTGTTTCTCTTCTTCCAAAGTCTCTTTCAGCCGTGGAGACTTCTCTCTTTCATGTAAATAGGATTTACATTCGGAAGGGCTTAAACATACTCGGTCCATCAACATATTTCAATATATCCGTTATAAGTTGGATTATAGTCATAAGTGTTTTCTTTGTCAATGTTTCAGGAATTGTTTAAGGGTTATTCCTTAATATTTTACTATGTGTAATGGCAACCTTCAAAAAGGCTAAAATAGGTACAGCAAGAATCAGACCTAGTATTCCGCTAATCTCTCCACCGACAAGTAAAGCAAAAATGATAATAAGTGGGTGCAGCTTTAACGTTTTCCCCATGATAATTGGTGAAATGACATTTCCCTCTAGAAATTGAATCACAATAATGATAATGGCCACCTTGATGACCATACCAGTCGACATAGTGATTGCTACGAGCAATGCCGGAACCGCTCCAATCAGAGGTCCGAAATAGGGAATAATATTCGTTACCCCAATAAAAAGGCTCAGCAATAAAGGATACTTCATACCAAATAACCAGAAAAGTATAGCGGCAAAGGTTCCCACAATCGTACAGACCAAGAGCTGTCCGCGAAGATATCCGCCCAATGAATGGTCTATATCCTTCAAAAACTTTTTCATTGTTCCTCTGCTCTTTTTAGGAAATATACTTAATCCAAAGTCGATAATCTTTTCAGCATCCTTCAGTAAATAAAAAGATATGATAGGGACGAGCAACACAAAGATGAAAAAATCCGACAGTCCACTTAGCGCCTCTATTAATACAGTTATGGAAGAACTTAATTTCATTTCCATAGAGCTAATGATTTGTTCCAAACGATCATGCAGACCAAAAGGCCAACTTGAGGTTTGTGAATGAAAACGAGCTATGTAACCTCGGTATAATTCTGCCATTTCAGGCGCTCTTTCCGCAACGTCAATCATTTGATTAATGAATACTGGAATTCCTTTATACAATCCATAGCCGACTACCCCAAAAAACACCAGATAAATCAAACCAATTGCCAAACCTCTATGCAAACCTTTTTGATGTACTTTTTCCACCAAGGGATGAAGGAGATAACTAATAAGAGCCGCTCCAATGAATGGCGATAATGCAGTTAGAAAAATCTGTATAACAGGAAACCAAATTGGTCTGAGCAAGTAAAAAACAAATAATACGATAAATAACAATAATAGAAATCCAAGTCGATAAAACCACTTTATCTGTATGTTCAAAAATCCCACCTCTATACTATTTTCTTTATGTTAAAAGAAAATATGTATGGGGATTCTGAAGGCAAACACTAAAAAAAGGTTTAAAAGGTAGGGAATCTACCTTTTAAACCCTTAACTACCAATCAAAATGACTTCATGATTGTTCGTTTAATCTTTCTCATATTACGGCCGGATAGCATTCCATTATTGGACATACTCCGATAGATCGCCATTCCCGCTCCTAAGGTTATTAACGACGAAACCATTTTATTCATAGCAACTCACCTCATAATTTAGGAAGTACGAATCAAAGACTCATCTGTCGGTCTTCTTCGCTAAACAAATCATCTAAAGAACTTAACACTCCATCCTCTTCCACCTGATGGACATGCATAATTCCTTTTTGGATAGATAATTCCACAAAACAATTCCAGCAATAATATTGATTCACGCCAATCTTGCCGATATCTTTGCTGGAGCAATTCGGACATTTCATAGCAATCACCTCATAAAAAAATATGTGTAATTGCCAGTTTGTCCATTGTATGCAGAATTCATTCAGCTTAAAGACCAACATTTGTATTTTAACCCTGTATCATAAAATCATAAGGCGTAATGTTTTCCATCCCAATCATCGGATCTGTTTGGAATAATTTTTGCTCATACGTCAAGCCATCTTCGTTGGAACTTTCACCTTCAGTAACTGGATTTTCAGGTTCGGAGATAACTTCCTTATCACGGAACCCTTCCTGCAGTTTCTCAAGCAGAGTTGTTCGTCGTTCTTCCTCACCACTACGACCGACGCCGTATCGCAAGGCTTCCTCTTCACCGCATACAATCAGGAACTGTTTGCTCCTTGTTATGGCCGTGTAGATTAAGTTTCGCCTTAGCATACGGTGATAGCTCTTAACAACTGGCAAAATGACGATTGGGAATTCACTTCCCTGGGATTTATGAATGGAACAACAATAAGCGTGGGTTATTTGATTGAGCTCCTGGCGCGTATACTTCGCTTCAATACCATCAAAGGAGACAAAAATTTGATCCTGTTTATCTTCATTTTCCTTTGCATAGATTATCGCTATAATTTCACCCATGTCTCCATTATAAATCCCATTTTCAGGCTGATTCACTAGTTGGAGAACCTTATCTCCAACCCGATACACCACATCCCCAAAAGCCAATTCCCTTTTCTTCTTATCGCGATTATCATTAAGAATGCCCTGCAGGAGGACATTGAGAGAATCAATTCCGGCACTCCCTCTGTACATTGGAGCTAAAACCTGAATATCTCGGGCTGGGAACCCTTTTTGACGGGCATTGGTTACAACCTGCCTAATCACATCCGCTACTTGATTAGTGGAACAAGAGAAAAATGAACGATCTCCCTGCGGTTTACGAATATCTGGCGGCAGCTGTCCGTTTTTTATCGCATGTGCGAGCTGAATAATGGAAGAACCATCTTCCTGTCTGAATATTGATTCCAGACGGGTTACAGGAATAACGGAAGAGGCAAGTAAATCCTTCAATACCTGACCCGGTCCAACCGAAGGCAACTGATCCTCATCACCAACGAGGATGACTTGCATATCATTCGGCAATGCTTTAAAAAGCTGATTGGCCAGCCAAATGTCTACCATCGACATCTCATCCACAATTAAAATTCTTCCGCTGATTGGATTATCTTCATCACGCTGAACATCCGATCCATTCCAGCCCAGCAAACGGTGGATGGTCACGGCGGGAAGCCCTGTGGATTCCTTCATCCTTTTTGCTGCACGCCCTGTTGGAGCCGCTAAAACAAACGGAAATGGATTTTCATTATTATAATCTTTTGGATTAAGGGACAACCCATGTAATTCCGAGTATAATTCAACGATTCCTTTAATAACGGTTGTTTTACCGGTACCAGGACCTCCTGTCAGTATCAGCATTGGAGAATGTAAGGCTTTAAAGATTGCATCCTTTTGCTTCTCGGCATACTCCATCCCAATTCGCTCTTCTAGTTTACCTAGCTCCAGTAAAAATTCAGATTCAGGGAATTGATCGGCATATGAGTCCTGAGACATAATCCGTTTAATATTCGTTACAATCCCTTTTTCAGAAAAGTAGAGGGACGGCATATAAAACCTTTTATCTTCCCCAATGATCTTCCCTTCTTCACCGAGCTGGATTAGTTGATCCGTAATTTGTTCATACGTAATGGTCACATTTTGATTCTGTTCCAATAGGCTTTTTACACTGATCAGTAGCTCTTCTGCCTCTGTATACGAATGCCCATCCTGTACACATGTTCTGTCAAGTGTATAGAGGATTGCTGCCTTGATCCTTGATGGATGGCTTCCTCCGATACCTAGCTGTAAGCCGATTTCATCTGCGCGGGTAAACCCAATTCCTTCAATCGTTTCGACTAGCTGGTATGGATTTTGCTCAATGATGGATATCGTATCCTCTTTATAAGCCTGATAAATTTTCATGGATAGCTGAGGTCCAAACCCCAGGCTGGATAAATTAATCATGATTTGCTCCAGACCCTGATTGGCAGCCAGTGTATCATATAATTGCTTTGCCTTTTCACCGCTTAGCTTAGGAATTTGATCAAGCAATGATGGATTCGCTAAAATTTTGGAGATTGCCTTTTCACCAAGTTTATCAACAATCGATTCTGCAATCTTTTTACCAATCCCTTTGAAAAGAGATCCGGATAAATAAGCAATCACACCCTCCTTTGATTCAGGAACTTCACGCTGGAAGGTCTCTACATGAAATTGAATCCCAAAACGGGGATGTTCTTTCATTTTCCCATAAAACGTGTATATTTCTTCCTCATGAATAGGGGGAAAATACCCGGTAATAACAGCTTCTTTTTCATCGTAATTCAAATTCGTTTCTTTCACTCTGATTCGTACAACCGAGTATAAATTTTGTTCATTATGAAAAATGGTAACCAAATGTGTTCCTTTGATGAAAGGTTTGTCATTGTCGGAAAAGACGAACGACTCTTGTTCCACAAGAAGCACCTCCCGTTTATAACAGTTCTTTCATTTGTTTTAACCCATTCAAAGCAAGGATGTGATCAGGCTGGATTTCAACCGCTTTTTCAAAATAAGCGATTGCTTTATCTGCATCTCCCTTAATCCCACCGTAGGCCACACCCAGGTTAAAATACGCATCTGCATGTGACTCATCAATTTCAAGCGTCTTATTCCATGCATCAATCGCCAAGTCATACAACTCCGCACTGGCCAAAGCCAACCCATAATGGAACTGGGCCTCTGCATCACCAGAATTTAATTCCACACTTCTTTGGAAATAAGGTAAAGCAAGCTTCGGCTGGTCTAAGTGCAGTAAACAAAGACCAAGCATAAACATCACATCCGCTGTTTCAATTCCTTTTTTGATAGCCAGCTCAAACTGATCCTTCGCCTTCACTAAATCATCGAGCTCATAATAAATGCTGCCCAACCCATAATAGGCAGTCGCAGCTTCCGGATCCAGTTCAATGGCTCTTTCAAAAAATTTAATCGCACGTTGATTGTCGTTCATCGATGCCAATACATTGCCGAAATTGATAAACCCTACTGGGTCATTTGGATTTTCCTCAATCATTTCGGTAAATACTTTTGCAGCATCCTCCCATTTTCCTTGTTCCATATATTGAATACCTAATTTATTTTTATCCATACTATTCACTCCTACATTCCTAACTGAATGGAAATAGTATACCACAAAGTGATAGTCCGTTGTCCTAGAGACAAGCATCTGGACTAGCAGTGCGCCATCCATTATAAGTTATAGAAAATCCCACCAGTTTACCTTCCTAAATATGCCTAGATTACTCTCTTAATCACACAGTATAAAAATATTACACTTTTTGTTAAAATTAATTGGTTTTTGGGTAGAAGTATATTTATGGGAGTGAGAGATATGAAGAAACTACAATATGCCGCCGGACTTTTACTAACAATCGGACTGATTTATATCGGATATACCTTCTTTTTAGATGAAAAGATAAAAGCCAATCAGGAACATGTCATTATGGCTTTAGGTGATTCCTTAACCTATGGGGTGGGCGATCGCCATGAGGAGGGCTATGTCGGTCAGCTTGAAAAAATTTCAGAAAGCGAATCCTCCAATAAAAATTATAAAATCAATAATTATGGAATTCCAGGTCAGGAGTCAGAGGGAGTTATCAAACAATTAGCGAATCCTACAATAAGTGAAAAAGTGAATGAAGCGGACTATATTATCTTATTTATAGGCACTAATGATTTACGTACAAGTTTGGGCGGTGATTTTCAAACCATCAATCACGCTACTATAAAGAAAGAGAAAAAAGATTATCTTGATAATATAGATGAAATTTTGAAAAGCATTCGCCTGCTTGACAATGACGTCCCTTTTATTGTTGTTGGGTTATATAATCCATTTCCTAATGATGATCGCCTTGACCAAATTTTAGATGACTGGAATCACGATCTAAAAGAAACGGTCAGTAACTACTCATCTATCACCTTCGTACCAACAGATGATTTGTTTCAGGATAAAACAAAAAAAGACTATTTCAGTGATAGCCTCCATTTAAATAACAAGGGATACCGTCTGATTGCCAATCGGATCAGCGACGAAATCAAATAGGCTATGGATTGTTTACTCCATAGCCTTTCTTTTTTCATAGAATCTTAAGAAGCCTTTAACAATTTCATTCACGACAATGGTTCCTATTGTACAGAAGAAGATTAAGATCCATTCTTTCAAGCCAATCGGTTCAATCTTGAGTAATTTGGCAAAAGGTTCGATATAAACAACTGCCAATTGCAACAAGATGACACCTATGACTGACCAATTTAAATATTTATTGCTGAACACATCTGTTTTCCAGATTGGTTTACGTAAATGCCTGACATTATATACTTGCATGTAACTAATAAAGGTTAGTGCCATAAAGGCAACCGTTTGTCCGACTCTCAATTCATGGTCTGTAAGCTCATTAAATTGTAAATCGAATATGGAATCAATTCCAGCAGCCCATTTCAACCCAATTAGGAAGGCTAAGAGAGAAGCTACACCAATCAACAAACCATTTAAAATCAGGAAGATGACTGAATCCTTCGTGAAAATACCTTCTTTTTTAGGCCTTGGTTTATCCAGCATAACATCCTTATTCTTATCTACACCAAGCGCAAAGGCTGGAATAGAATCACCAACTAAATTCAACCATAAAATATGGACGGTCAAAAGCGGTGTCGGCCAGCCAAGCAAGATGGCAAAGAAGAGCACTAACACTTCACCAAAGTTACTTGTAACAAGGAAAAGAACAGATTTTCGTATATTAGCAAAAATATTCCTACCCTCTTCAACCGCTTTTATAATCGTGGTGAAATTATCATCCATTAGAACCATATCAGAGGCACCCTTGGCAACATCTGTGCCTGTTTGTCCCATAGCAACTCCAATATCAGCTGTTTTTAAGGAAGGAGCATCATTCACACCATCACCGGTCATCGAAACAATATGCCCATTTTCTTTAAAGGCCTGAACGATTTGGACTTTATGCTCCGGCGATACCCGGGCGAATACACGAGTATCGACTGCTGCTTCCTTCAATTCTTCAGGTGTCATTTGATTCAATTCTGCACCCGTGATAACTTTATCAGATTCCGTTATACCCAAACGGTGCGCAATCGCAATCGCTGTTTGCGGATGATCACCTGTAATCATCGTTACTTCAATTCCTGAACGATGAGCTCTTTCAATTTGAAGTTTTGCCTCTGGGCGAGGAGGATCCATCAAGCCTACCATTCCATAAAACGTTAAACCATTCTCTATTTCTTCTTCATTCAGTTCAGAAACCGCTTCAGCTGAAACTCTTTTTCCTGCCAAAGCCATTACACGAAGAGCACGGTTGGACATCTGCATCACAGCTTGATTAATTTTAGTTATGTATTCCGGAGTCATTTTTACTATTTTGCTATCTAGTTGAATAGTGGTTATTCTCTCTAGCAGGATATCTACTGCACCTTTTGTCAGTACAATGTATCCATCGCCATCTTTATGTATAGTAGTCATCCTTTTTCTAGTTGAATCGAACGGAATTTCAGCTACACGCGGAAATTCTTTGTCCAAATCAGACTTTGTGTAACCATTCACATGTGCTGCTTTAACAAAAGCCACTTCTGTCGGGTCGCCGGTTTCTTCCGGTTCATAAGTGGCATCCGAGCATAATGCAAATTGATTAATTAACCTTTGGTCATCCGCAGTATATGGTACATCTTCCTCGATAACTTTTAAATTAACATAACGCTCAACGACACTCATTTTGTTCAAAGTCAGTGTTCCTGTTTTATCTGAACAAATCATGCTAACCGAACCCAAAGTTTCAACTGCCGGAATTCTCCGTATGATTGCCTTTTGTTTAATGAGACGCCTTACCCCAAGCGTTAAAACAATTATGACCATTGTCGATAAACTCTCAGGTATAGCCGAAACAGCAAGGCTTGTGGAAATCATAAACATTTCTCCAGGATTTCGTCCCTGTATTAATCCTACCATGAACATAACGACACAGACGATAATGGCACAATAACTTAACTTTTTCCCGAGCTGATCAAGATTTTTCTGCAAAGGAGTTTTGCTGGTTTCAGTACTATGAAGCATTTCAGCTATTCTCCCCACCTCTGTATTCAACCCGGTTGCGGCCACAATTCCAATCCCTCGGCCATTTGTAACTTGAGTAGACATGAATGCCATATTAAGATAATCACCAAGTGGCTGATCAGGATTTTCCAGAGTCCAATTCTCATCCTTATCTACCGGAAGGCTCTCACCCGTTAAAGCAGATTCTTCAATTTTCAAGGAATGGGATTGAATGATACGAATATCAGCCGGTACTGTCCTTCCAGCTTCAAGTAAGACACAATCACCAGGTACGAGCAAGGATGCATCAATTTCCCTGACATTCCCTTCTCTCTTTACCAAGGCTTTCGGTGCTGCTAACTTTTTTAGTTCGTCCAATGCATTTTCTGCCTTTTTCTCTTGGACTACACCAATAATGGTGTTGATAATAATCACAAATGTAATAATTAAACCGTCACTCACTTCACCCACTATAAATGAGAATAAAGCGGCAACCATCAATATGTAATTAAGTGTGTTATGTAATTGCAGGGCAATCATTTTTAACAATGAATTTTTTTGCTCTACTCCGAATTCATTTTTTCCATAGTCTTTTAATCTTGCTTCTGCTTCTTTTTCTGTTATCCCCCTTTCTGCATCTGTATCAAATACTTCGAGAACTTCTTTTTTGGAAAGTGAATAATCGTACTTCTTCACGTCCATCTTTCATCACCTGCATATGTATATTTTTACAGAACATAAATAGCCTGTTTCTCTACGAAACAGACTATCCACATTCAATTGGCTATTTTATTTACCCAACATAATCAAGTTTTAAACCTTTTTTATAAACTTTATCGATGGTACCTCCACCCAAGCAGACTTCACCATCATAAAATACTGCGGCTTGCCCAGGAGTCACCGCTCTGATTGGTTCAGCAAAAATTACTTCTGCCTGATTGTCATCCAATACTTTTACTGTTACTTTATTATCTGCCTGGCGATATCTGAATTTAGCCGTACACTCAAATGTATCACCTGGTTTCCTTTCAGAAATCCAGTTCATTTTGTCAGCGATAATAGAATCGGAATAGAGGCTGTCATGGTGAAAGCCTTGCTCTACTAATAGAACATTGTTTTCTAAATCTTTCCCAACCGCAAACCACGGTTCACCGCTTCCGCCAATTCCAAGTCCATGACGCTGTCCCAATGTATAATACATAAGGCCGTCATGCTTACCCTTTAGTTCGCCACTCATCGTTCTCATCTCACCAGGTTTAGCCGGCAAATATTGCCCAAGAAATTCCTTGAAGTTACGCTCGCCGATAAAACAAATACCTGTGGAATCTTTCTTAGTAGCTGTTGGCAGGCCTGCCTCCAAGGCGATTTCTCTAATTTTTGGCTTATCATACTCACCAATTGGGAACATAACCTTGCTTAATTGCTCCTGAGTTAATTGGTTTAGAAAATAGGTTTGATCCTTATTATTATCCAACCCTCTAAGCATTTTATATTCTCCATCTTGGTAAGCAACACGCGCATAATGGCCTGTTGCCAAATAATCTGCGCCCAGATTCATGGCATGCTCAAGGAATGCTTTAAATTTAATTTCTTTATTACACATCACATCGGGATTTGGAGTACGTCCCGCTTTATATTCCTCAAGGAAATACGTAAACACTTTGTCCCAATACTGCTTTTCAAAATTGACTGCATAGTAGGGAATCCCAATATGATTGCAAACACGGATGACATCTTCATAGTCCTCCGTAGCTGTACAAACGCCATTTTCATCTGTATCGTCCCAGTTTTTCATGAAAATTCCTACAACGTCATAGCCCTGCTCTTTTAAAAGATAAGCTGCAACAGAGGAATCCACTCCACCGGACATTCCGACAACAACTCTAGTTTCCGCCGGGGATTTCATTATACACTTCACCTCATACCTATTTACTTCACTAATCGATTTATCACATTTACAGCAATCTTCGCTGCTTTTTCTACTTCTTGTTCCGTATTACCCTGCCCAAAGCTGAAGCGGATTGAATTCTTTGTACGCTCTGAATCTTTTCCAAACATCGAGACAAGAACATGCGATGGTTCAATCGATCCAGCTGTACAGGCAGAACCACTTGAAACAGCCACACCTGCCAAATCCATATTGACTAAGAAAGCCTCAACACTCGTTCCTGGAAAACTAATATTCAGTACATGCGGCAGTGAATCATGTAGCTTTCCATTGATGGAATAATTAATACCTGCTTCGTCAAATACATAAAGCATTACTTCTTTAAAGGCTCTATACTGCTTCGCCTTTTCCTCACGTGTATGTGACATCAGCTCAGCCGCCTTTGCAAAGCCAGCTGCACCAGGCACATTTTCAGTTCCTGCCCGGCGTTTTCTTTCCTGCTCACCACCAAGCAACAACGGCTTAAATGGTACGCCTTTTCGCACATATAAGAAGCCAATACCTTTCGGACCATTAATTTTATGTGCAGATACACTTAAGAAATCGACAGCTAAATCCTGAACCGATATAGGAATAATTCCATAAGCCTGTACCGCATCTGTATGGAACAATGCCTGATGGTCAGCCAAAAGCCTACCAATTTCCTGAATAGGCTGAATGGTGCCCACTTCATTATTTCCGAACATGATCGTCACTAAAATCGTATCATCTCGTAATGCTTCCCGAACGGAACTTACAGTTACCTGTCCTTCTTCATTGACAGGCAAATACGTAACCTCATACCCTTCTTTTTCAAGAGCCTGGCATGTATGCAATACGGCATGATGTTCAATTTCCGAAGTGATAATATGGTTGCCTTTATTCTTCATAGCTTGTACACTGCTATAAATTGCTGCATTATCTGCTTCTGTACCACCGCTTGTGAAGATAATTTCATCTATTTGTGCACCAATACTTTCAGCCAACACTCTTCTTGCATCATCAATAAGCTTTCTCGATTCTCTTCCGAATTGGTGAATGCTTGATGGATTCCCGTAAGTATTTTTCATAACTTCCGTCATCACATCAATAACTTCTGGATGCATAGGCGTTGTCGCTGCATGATCCATATAAACCCGTTCCATGGCCTATACCTCCTTTGCCTAAACAAAATTACTTTATATTAAATGTAGAACATATATGATTGAGTGGAGTCGTCCTCTTCTTCATAGGATGCCAAGTCTTCCAAAGTTGTATTATCCAAAACATCCTTTACAGCATCTCTGATTTTAATCCACAATTGTCGTTTAACAGGTTCTTCATCCTCAATGCCTTCAACCGGTGTAATTGGGCCTTCAAGCACCTTGATCACATCACCTGCTGTAATTTCATGTGGATCTTTCGTTAGTTTATAGCCGCCATAGGCACCCCTGATACTTTTTACAAGTCCTGCATTACGCAAGGGGGTAACCAATTGTTCCAAATAGTGTTCGGACAAATTATTTGATTGTGCTATCGATTTTAGGGAAGTAGGACCTTCTCCATGTTTCTTAGCTAAATCAATCATAATGGTAAGTCCGTATCTTCCTTTGGTAGATATTTTCATTACTTAGCACCTCAGCCTTACATTTAGTCTACAAAAGTATACCATACATTAAATCATTGCCTATTTTCAATGACTCAGTACAATTCTTCTTAATTTTTTATTTTCTATTTAATCATAGTAAAAAAACCAGTTTCGACTACAGGAAATCTCATGAAACGATAAAATTCCAGAGCTCTTACGCAAAAACGAAAATATAGGAATGTGAAGCGTTTATCGATATAATGAAAGCATCCTGAAGCTTATTTGTGGAGGTTAGTTAGTTGAATACTGAACCACTCGCATTTCGAATGCGACCTAAGAACTTAGATGAAATTATTGGCCAGAACGAAATCATCGGTAAACAAACCAGTTTATATAAAATGATTAAAAACGGGCATGTCCCCTCTATGTTATTATACGGTGAACCTGGCATTGGAAAAACATCCATTGCTTATGCAATTGCGGGAACCACCAAGATACCGTTCATTGCCTTAAATGCAACAACAGCCGGAAAGAAGGATATCGAAGCAGTTGTTGATGAAACACGTCTGACCGGGCAGGTTATCCTCTTTCTTGATGAGATCCACCGATTCAATAAAGCTCAACAGGATTATCTTCTGCCACATGTAGAACGAGGCGATATCATTTTAATCGGAGCCACAACGGAAAATCCTTTCCATGATGTCAATCCAGCAATACGGAGCCGTTGCGGCCAAATCAAGCAGCTTACCCGCTTATCTGTCGAAGAAACCATCATACTCCTTCAAAGAGCCCTTTCTGATGAAAAAAATGGTCTGGGAAAAATGGATATCCGAATCACCGAGGAACAAATTAAAAAAATTGCCCTTCACTCAAATGGAGACGCAAGAAAATCATTAACACTGCTGGAATCAGCGGTTTACTCGTCAACCAGGGATGAGGATACGTATATCATAGAAGATGAAGTCATTGACGATTTAGGTGGAAATGTAGGAGTTTATGGAGATAAAAAAGGCTCAAACTTCTATAACCTTTTATCCGCCCTGCAAAAAAGCATAAGAGGAAGCGATGTTCATGCTTCTTTATATTATTTAGCTCACCTTCTTGAGGTTGGTGATCTGGTTGCAGTCAATCGGAGACTTTTAGTGATTGCTTATGAAGATATCGGACTGGCAAATCCTTCTGTCGGAAATAATGTGTTGGCAGCTGTTACTGCCAGTGAACGTCTCGGTCTTCCCGAGGCTCGCATCCCACTTTCAGTAGCGGTTGTGGAAATGTGCCTATCCTCCAAATCAAATTCTGCTTATAAGGCATTAGATCAAGCCATTTCGGATATTCGAAGCGGCAAAGTCGGGGATATCCCTAAGCATTTACGAGATGGCCATTATTCAGGCGCAAAAGACCTCGGGCATGTTGGTTATAAATACCCGCATGACTACCCAATCGGCACATTTGGTGGATGGGTTAAACAAGATTATCTCCCAGGCAACTTAAAGGGAACAAAATACTATGATCCGATTGAATCCGGCGAAGAGAAACGATTAGCCGCTATATATGAAAGACTGGAACAGTTTAAAAATAAGCAGTAAAAAAAGATTGGCTTTTATTAGCCAATCTTTTTTCAAGCAGGTGACGATTCGCCGATAACGTTAATCATTCACTCGTTTGATTTTTATTTCCTTCAATGCTTCTCTAACAACCCAGCTCGCTGCAATTAATCCAGCCGTAGAAGGCACAAATGCATTGGATGAAGGCGGGAATTTAGCCTTGCGAATATCTGCATCCTGGTTGCCCACCACTTTTGTCACTTCATCAAAAGGCACAATCGGGCTCTCGTCGGAGAAAATGACTGGAATCCCTTTTCGAATGCCTTCTTTCTTTAATTTAGTACGAATCACTTTAGCTAATGGATCTGTATGTGTTTTGGATATATCCGCTATTTGAAAGCGGGTTGGATCCATCTTATTGGCAGCGCCCATGCTTGAGATGATAGGGATATTCCTTATCAGACATTCTTTCATCAAGTGAATTTTGTAAATAATCGTATCGGAGGCATCGATTACATAATCGGGTTTATAAGCGAAGAAATCCTGATATGTTTCCTCCGTATAGAACATTTTTAAAGCAATTACTTCGCAATCTGGATTGATGTCAAAAATACGCTTTTTCATCGCATCTACTTTTTGCTCTCCAACAGTGGATAATAACGCATGAATTTGTCTATTCACGTTTGTTATATCTATATCGTCCTTATCTACTAATATCAACGTGCCCACCCCGGAACGTGCCAAAGCTTCCACGGCAAAAGAACCTACTCCGCCAATACCGAGAATCGCCACAGTTGTATTTTTTAATATTTCCAAGCCATCTTTCCCGACAGCCAATTCATTACGTGAGAATTGATGCAACATGAATAGCTCCACTCCAATTTCATTTTTGTTATTAAATGTAATTACCTATTTTTATTTTCCTAAACATTTCTGTTTATCTACACGCACTTCACTCTTTGATTGTATTTTATCCGAAAACATTTATCTCTGTAAAATACAGTTTCAGCTGATTCAGCAGCAGGCCACGATATTTCTCCCTATCCCTTTATTCACTTGTTTGAAGGATTGGAGTAACCATTAATCACCAATCGCTGAAGTAATGTATTGTTCTTTAATTATGTATCTTTTCTTCAGTAGGCGTCCGTCGTGTCGATTTATGATACCATACTTTCCTACTAGGAATGAAAGGATATATTTCTCATCGATAAAAATAAAAAACTCATTGCAGCAACTGCAACGAGTTTTAATAAGTTCATAAGTATAGACGCCCCAAATTGTGCCGTTTGATGCCTAGTGCTTTGGCCCGCCCTCGGCAGGTGGGTGTCCTGTTCCACTTTGTTGCAAGTCCTTCACGAAAAAGGCATTTGCGCAAGCGGTAAACTCCGGACTCCCGTTAAAAGAAATGTTCGGTCAAAACAAAAAGGATGCATAACGTACACTTCAGGACGTCTATTAATTGATTTAATCATATCAAAAGCAGGTTACTTTTTCAAGCCTGATTCCGTTTTTGAGACCTTTAGACTAAGCTCCTTAAGCTGACTGTCAGATACTTCACTCGGTGCATCTGTCAACAGGCAGCTCGCGCTCGCAGTCTTAGGAAATGCAATCGTATCACGCAGGTTAGAACGGCCGGAAAGCAGCATGACTAAACGATCCAATCCTAGCGCAATTCCGCCATGCGGAGGAGTACCATATTCAAATGCTTCCATCAAGAAACCAAATTGCTCATTAGCCTCTTCTGGTGTGAATCCAAGTACCTCAAACATTTTTTCCTGGATATCACGTTCGAAGATACGCAAGCTTCCTCCGCCCAATTCATAACCATTTAACACAAGGTCATAAGCAATGGCTTTTACTTCACCAGGGTTTTCATCAAGCAAAGGAATTTGTTCTCTAACAGGCATAGTGAATGGGTGATGAGCTGCATAATATCTGCCATCTTCTTCTTTATATTCAAGAAGCGGCCAGTCAGTTACCCATAAGAAATTAAATTTACTTTCATCAATTAGGTTTAATTCTTTTCCTAATTTATTTCGTAAATTACCCAATGCATCCGCGACAACAGATTTCTTATCAGCAACAAAGAGCAGCAAGTCTCCAGCTTCAGCACCAGTAACCTCGATTAAACCTTTTCCGTCTTCATCCTGGAAGAATTTTGCGATTGGTCCTTTTAGACCTTCTTCCTCCATCTTCATCCATGCAAGCCCTTTTGCACCGTATCGGGCAGCAAATTCACCTAATGCATCAATATCTTTTCTGGAATAATTGGAAGCAGCACCTTTTACATTCAATGCTTTAACCTGTCCGCCGGATTCCACTGCACCTGCGAATACTTTAAAGCCTGAATCTTCAACGATGTTGCTAACGTCAATTAATTCCATCGCAAAACGAGTATCTGGTTTATCAATACCATAACGGCTCATCGCTTCATCATACGTCATTCTCGGTAATGGTAAAGAAAGCTCGATTCCTTTGACTTCCTTCATCACTTTAGCCATCATGCGTTCAGTCAAATCCTGAATATCCTCCTGGCTCATAAAGCTAGTTTCAATATCGATTTGTGTAAACTCAGGCTGACGGTCTGCACGTAAATCCTCATCACGGAAACAGCGTGCCACTTGATAATAGCGTTCAATTCCAGAAACCATTAATAATTGCTTAAAGATTTGCGGTGATTGCGGCAATGCATAGAATTCACCTTCATGCACACGGCTAGGTACTAAGTAATCACGCGCGCCTTCTGGAGTGCTCTTAGTTAAAATAGGTGTTTCGATATCAAGGAAGCCCTCTCCATCCAGGAAGTCACGGATTGCTTTAGTTGCTTTATGTCTCATTTTAAACGTTTCAAACATAACCGGACGGCGAAGATCTAAATATCGGTAAGATAAACGAAGGTCCTCAGATACTTCTTCGTTATCCGTAATCGCAAATGGAGGTGTTTTAGATTCATTGATAATGATTACCTCTTCTGCCTGAATTTCAATACTACCTGTTTTAAGGTTTTTGTTAATCGTTCCCTCTTCACGAGCTACCACTTTTCCCCGTACGCTTAATACATACTCACTTCTGATTTTTTCAGCTAGACCTAAGGCTTCAGGTGATAAATCTGGGTTGAATACAACTTGGACAATCCCTGTACGGTCTCTTAAATCGATAAAAATCAACCCGCCAAGGTCACGTCTTTTTTGGACCCACCCTTTGACAGTGATTTCTTCTCCGATTGCTGTTATCGGTACTTCTCCGCAAAAATATGTTCTTCCGTACACTGTAAATTCCTCCTATTATCTTCCCAGTTTAGTTTTTAATTCTGTTACTAACTCAGCGAGATCCACTTGCTGTTGCTCACCGGTTTGCATATCCTTTAAGGAAATTTTATTTTCTTTCAGCTCATCTTCTCCGAGGACCGCTACAAATTTAGCGTTCACCCGGTCAGCCGCCTTAAATTGTCCTTTTGCTTTGCGATCTGAGTAATCTTTTTCAGCTGATACTCCATTTCTGCGTAGCTCATCTACCAGTTTCACAGAATAATCCTTTGCTTCCTCACCAAGTGATACGATAAAACAATCCACACTTTTTTCAATCGGAAGCTCAATATTCTCGACTTCAAGTGCAGAAAGCAATCTTTCAATACTTAACGCAAAGCCAATGCCCGGGGTTTCAGGACCGCCAACCTCCTGTACAAGGCCATTATAACGGCCGCCTCCACAAAGAGTTGTAATTGCCCCAAATCCTTCAGAATCAAGCATGATTTCAAAAGCTGTATGATTGTAATAATCAAGTCCGCGAACCAAGCCTGGATCAACAACATAAGCAATTCCAATCGCATCCAAGTACGCTTTTACCTTGTTGAAATACTGTGTAGACTCTTCATTTAAGTAATCGATAATGGACGGTGCGCCAGACATCAACTCATGATTACGGTCCTCTTTGCAATCCAGTATTCGTAATGGGTTACGCTCTAAACGATTCTTACAGTTCGGACAAAACTCCTCAATCCGGGGCTTAAAGTGCGCAATCAAAGCTTCTCTGTGTTTTGCACGGCTTTCTTTGTCTCCAAGACTGTTGATCACTAGCTTCAGATTCTTTAACCCTAGCTTTTTATATATATTCATGGCTAATGAAATTACTTCTGCATCAATCGCCGGATCGGAGCTCCCTAAAGCTTCCACACCAAACTGTACAAATTGTCTGAAGCGCCCTGCCTGTGGACGCTCATATCGAAACATTGGCCCGATATAGAATAACTTAACAGGCTGAATGGCATTCCCATACATTTTATTTCCCACAAAGGAACGAACTACGGCTGCGGTACCTTCCGGGCGCAGGGTTAAACTGCGGTTTCCCTTATCCGTAAATGTATACATTTCTTTTTGTACAATATCTGTTGTATCTCCCACACCTTTTTCAAATAACTCGGTACTTTCGAAAATTGGTGTGCGTATTTCTTGATACTGATACACTGAGCAAATTTCTTTTGCTATGTTTTCGATATACTGCCATTTTTCTGATTGACCAGGAAGGATATCCTGGGTTCCCCTTGGTATTTGAACGGCCATATCAAAATTCCTCCTTAAAATGCAATCTATAACCATTTCCAATTGGCATGGCTTGGTAATTTTAGGTAAAATAAAAACAACTCCCAGTCCCATGCATATGCAAGGGACGGGAGTTGTTACCCGCGGTGCCACCCTAGTTGGAGCATAAATAGCTCCCACTTTTACAGTTAACGCCTGTTCAACGTTCATCCCCTACTAGAAACTAACGTTTTTTCAGGGCGAAACCTACGGTGTGTTCGTTCATAAGGGCACATGCAGAAGTGTTTCCAGCCTAAGACACTTCTTCTCTGCTCATGTGTGATCTATATTACTCTTCACCATCATTGGAATATAATATGTATTTTTATTTAATTAATATTACGAAGTAACTTCCTAGTTGTCAACCCTTAAGAACGTCCAAGTTTCTTTTTTAGTTGTTTCACGTCTCTGACGGACAGGCCAAATTCCGATGCAAGCTCCACCATGGAATTATTCTGTTCTTTAACCAAAAAATCATGAAAATCCACTCCGAATATTTGTTTACCGGCATTTTGTGTGATTAATCCCTTTTCACTGTATCTCATATCATGAACACCCCTTATTTATTTAAACTACAGATTGTCTTAATCAGTATTCCCGACAGTTTAAAGTATCTTTCATAAAAAAAATTTTTTCTTTAACAAATGCCAGATCTGATTTTTAAAGAAGGAGCGATTCCCACCTTGCCAAAAAAAATTATGTTTTTTCTATGTGTAACCCTTCTAATTGCGCCGATAAAAAATTCTATATCAACTGTACATGCAACAATCGATAAAATTGTGGTTAATGAGCCATCTATTTATGTCCGAGAGGAGGCAAATATAAAGGCACCCATCATTGATGAAATCCAGGCGGGGAGTGTTTATGATGTCCTCGAAATAGATCAAGATTGGATTAAACTAAAGCTCAGTGACAAAAAAACAGGATGGGTAGCCAGTTGGCTCGTTACAGGCTATGAAAAGGCGAATCTCACCTCCGATTCCGGTATTATCACTGCAGATGGTCTGCGTGTTCGAAAAGGCCCAGGCACAGAGTTTAAGGTACTCGGCAATCTTCCCATCGGAACAGTAATCCACATAATAGAGAAACAGAATAGCTGGATTTCATTCACCTATGAGGACCAAATAGGCTGGATACACAGCAACTACATCCATCAACATCAATTACAAAAATCCTCAAAGAGAATCCGTATAACGGCTTCCGTTTTAAATGTACGAGCATCGGATAAACCAAATGCATCAGTCATTGGAACAGTAATAAAAGATGAGGAATATACCGTTCTCAAAGATATTAGAAACATGCTTAAAATTGAACTTCCATCTAAAAAAGAAGGATGGATCCCGAGTTGGTATACAGAATCAGAGAGTGAACAAAATTCAAGTCCTCAAAGGAATGAGTCATTAATGGGGAAAACTATCATCCTGGATGCCGGTCATGGGGGCACGGACGGCGGAGCATCCGGACCAGCTGGGACTTTAGAAAAAAATCTAACGCTTCAGACCGTTAAACTGGCATATGAAAAGTTACGAACAGCCGGAGCGAACGTAATCATCACTCGTTCCAGCGATCGGTATGTAGCGTTACATGCAAGGGCCAATCTTGCAAATATGAATACAGCCGATGCCTTTATCAGTTTTCATTATGATAGTAATGAGAATGGGGATAAAAGCGGTATTAAAACATATTATTATCATTCCTATCAAAAGCAACTAGCCTTAACTATTCAAAAATATCTAATGCAAAACGAGACATCTCTAAATGACCAGGGAGTAAAACAGGACAACCTGCACGTTTTACGAGAAAATCTTCGGCCGGCTGTTTTATTGGAATTAGGCTATATTAATAATCCTGCTGAGGAAACTCTTATCCAAACAGAATACTATCAGGAGACCATCACAGATGGGCTTGTAAATGGACTGGCTGCCTACTTTTCCGATTTAGGAATTTAGCGTTTGAAAAGCTTTGATAAATGGGAACCGTTGTAAAAATCAGTAACTGTTCATAGGTCTGTACTAAATAACTTAGAGTCTCCCTTTATGCTTTTAATTGATAGCTTAAAGGGAGTATTTTTATACAGAATTCTTTGGACGGAGAATGCAAAATAGTTAGAGGGGTTCGCTGGTTGAATATTTATTGTGTTTGGCTGGATAATTGGTAGAATTGGCTGGATTCTTGCTCAGTTTGGCTGGTTTCTCTCCTGTATATCTAGATCACTAATTATTGATACACAAAAAAACACCACCATATGTCCGAAATAACTCAGACATATGGTGGTGCACGGTTCTAAAAGAACGCCACTGCGTTGTTGACTTTTAGCTTTTGCTTTCAAGAATAAGCGTCACAGGTCCGTCGTTAATGAGCTCGACATCCATCATCGCCCCAAATCTGCCTGTTTCCACTTTCAAACCTTTTTCTCTCAGCATATCGTTAAACAAATCATACAATTTTTCAGCTTCATCCGGCTTGGCTGCTGCCATAAAGTTTGGGCGCCTTCCCTTGCGGCAATCACCATATAAAGTAAATTGGGAAATCGATAAAATCTCGCCGCCCACATCAAGCAAGGAATGGTTCATTTTCATATTTTCGTCTTCAAATATGCGCAAATGAACGATTTTATCAGCAAGGTAACGGCAATCCTCTTCTGTATCCTCATGAGTGATTCCAACCAATAACACAAACCCGGAGGTAATGGCGCCGACTGTTTCACCATCCACACGCACTGAAGCTGCCTTTGAACGTTGCAATACCACTTTCATTTTTTTACCCCTAACTCATAATTCTTCTGACAGAATAAATATCTGAAATTTGCTTAATTCGTTCAACTACCTTATGCAAATGACTTACATTATAAATGGATATAGACATGGTAATTGTTGCACTTTTGTTCCTGTCTGTACGACCTGATACAGCCGTAATATTGGTCTTCGTTTCACTTACAGCTTGAAGCACTTCATTTAACAAGCCATTCCGGTCAAATCCATTTATTTCGATATCAACATTGTATTCTTTTCGTACGCTCTGACTGCTTTCCCATTCTACCGGGATAATCCGTTCTTTACTTTCTTCATCCAATACATTGACACAGTCTGCCCGATGGACCGAAACACCGCGTCCTTTTGTAATGTACCCAACTATTTCATCACCAGGAACAGGATTACAGCAGCGTGATAATCTGATTAACATATTGTCAATCCCTTTTACACGAACCCCGGAATCCTTCTTCTTCGTTTTCGGTATCATACGCAACTCAGAGACCGCATCAAGCAAGCTTACTTCCTGATCTTTTTCTCTCTTTTTACGAAGCTTATCCGTTAACCTTGTCGCAATTTGAGCAGCTGTTATTCCGTTGTAGCCCACTGCTGCATACATATCATCTTCATTGGCAAAATTGAATTTTTCAGCGACTTTCCGCAGGTTCTCTGTAGTACAAACTTCTTTCACATCGTATTCCATTGCCTTGACTTCTTTATCAACTAATTCTTTGCCTTTTTCAATATTTTCTTCTCTGCGTTGCTTTTTAAAGAATTGTCGTATTTTATTTCGTGCCTGTGAAGTTTTTGCCAGCTTCAGCCAATCCTGACTTGGGCCATAGGAATGTTTAGATGTTAATATTTCAATAATATCGCCAGTTTTCAGCACATAATCCAGCGTAACCATTTTCCCGTTCACTTTAGCGCCAATCGTTTTATTGCCGATTTCTGAGTGGACGCGGTAAGCAAAATCAATCGGTACGGATCCTTTTGGCAGCTCATACACATCACCTTTTGGTGAAAAAACAAATACCATATCCGCAAATAAATCCAGTTTGAGAGATTCCATAAATTCCTCTGCATTGGTAGAGGCATCCTGGAATTCAACAATCTCTCTGAACCAATCCAGCTTTTTATCCATTCGTTGTGTCGACGTTAAATCCTTGCCTTCTTTATAGGCCCAGTGTGCCGCAATCCCGAATTCAGCTGTTCGGTGCATTTCAGTCGTACGAATCTGCACTTCCAATGGTTCACCCTTTGGACCAATAATGGTCGTATGAAGGGATTGATACATATTTGCTTTCGGCATGGCTATATAATCCTTGAAACGACCAGGCATTGGCTTCCAGCATGTATGAATGATACCAAGAACTGCATAGCAATCTTTAATACTATTTACAATAATACGGACTGCCGTTAAATCATAAATCTCTTCAAACTGTTTATTTTGAAGAGCCATTTTCCGATAGATACTGTAAATATGCTTTGGTCGTCCAAATATATCAGCCTGAATAGAAACTTCCTTCAGCTTTTCCTTCATTCGGTCGGTGACATCTGATAGATACTCTTCTCGCTCTGCCCTCTTCTTTTTCATCAAATTCACAATTCGATAGTATTGCTGAGGATTTAAATAGCGGAGAGCGGTATCTTCAAGTTCCCATTTAATCGTTGAAATACCGAGTCTATGCGCAAGCGGAGCAAATATTTCGAGCGTTTCATTCGCAATCCTGCGCTGTTTTTCAACAGGTAAATGTTTCAGAGTACGCATATTATGCAGCCTATCAGCCAATTTAATCATGATGACACGAATATCCTTAGCCATTGCGATAAACATTTTGCGGTGATTCTCAGCTTGCTGCTCTTCCTTTGATTTATATTTAATTTTTCCAAGCTTTGTTACACCGTCAACCAAAAGGGCTACTTCTTCGTTAAAGGTTTCCTTAATGTCTTCCAGTGTTACGGAAGTATCTTCCACAACGTCATGTAAAAATCCGCCCGCTACTGTAAATGTATCCATCTCTAAGCTCGCCAGGATGGCAGCAACTTGAATTGGATGGATAATATACGGCTCACCGGATTTGCGATATTGCTCCTTGTGAGCTTCTTTGGCGAATTCATACGCTTTTTCTAAGAATGCCACATCTTTTTCATTCATATAGTTTCTTGCTTTATCAAAGACCTGCTCAGCGGTATAAATTTGCTCATTTGCCATGAAATCACCTTTTACTCCGTATTTCCACGTTTTTTGCATATCGTTATCTATGTTAAACCATATAGGTTAATCGTTAAAAAGAGGATTGTTTCTATTATCATCAAAAAAAGTTTTCTTGTAAAGTAACGAACAAGATTTAATCTGTTGTTTCGCTATTATTCGCAATTTGATAATATAAAAAGCGCTCTAATAATTAGAACGCCATTACTATATGCTTAATATTCCATTAATGTGAGTATATCATAGCCGGCAAGTTTTTTTCTGCCCTCAAGGTATGTTAACTCAACTAAAAATGCTAATCCTGCTACAACTCCGCCAAGCTCTTCAACCAATTTAATAGTTGCTTCCATTGTTCCGCCTGTAGCCAATAAATCATCAGTAATTAATACTCTCTGACCTGGTTTGATTGCATCTTTATGAATAGTTAACACATCTTTACCGTATTCCAAACCGTATTCAACTTTAAAGGTTTCTCTAGGCAGCTTGCCTTCTTTACGCACTGGCGCAAAACCAACTTCCATTGCATAAGCTACAGGGCAGCCGATAATGAATCCACGTGCTTCAGGTCCTACAATAATATCAATTTCTTTCTCTTTAGCAAACTTTACAATTTGATCTGTTGCATATTTATATGCCTTTCCGTTATCCATAAGTGGGGTAATATCTTTAAATTTAATCCCTGGCTTAGGCCAATCCTCTACGATCGCTATATATTGTTTTAAATCCATTGCTCAGTTTCCTCCTTGTTTTCCATGTGGGATCGAATCAACTTGCCAAGGTATTCATAAAGCTGATTGAATGAAGCGTAGAGAAGCTCTTGTTCCAACGCCATTCTTGCTTGTCTTTCTTGATAGGTTTTAGATTCTTGCAGATCCCGTTTCATACTGGTCCTTACCAAATCAATGAGTCCGTTATTTATTGTAACAAACTCGAGCTCAAAAAACACCTTTGTCATAAAATCAATATTTTCTTTTGACCAACCTTTATGAATATTCAGCATGGAACGCAGTTCTTTATAAGATATGGGTCCCTTTTTTGCCAACAAGGCATAATACCATTTAAATTGGTCTCTTGTTGGAAACGCTGAGAAATAATCATTTTGAGTGGTACGAAAATAAACATACACTCTTTTAGGCAATTTACCAATAAAAAGTGCTTCAAATATATCTTTTTGTGAAGGTAAATCTGCTAAAACTACATGGTAACCGTCTAAAGTTTCCTGTTGAGCGGCTTCTAAAGAGGAAATATGGATAATTTGATCATTCTCTTTAGTATATTCCGTCAGCCATACCTTACTCTCTTCCTGAAATAAGATAATTTTGCGTGGAGACGGCACTGTCTGAACATGTATTTTCCCCTTATCGCTGCGACAATCAAATAACTGCCACCCTGGTACAGATAGATCCTGTAAAAACAATTGCGGCTTTTTTATATTATTCCATTCATTTATCGCCAATTCTCCAATAACAGATACCTTGGCCTGTGGAGATAAATGATCAAGGAACTCTCCTAATCCAAACCCAATGGTGTCTAACCCAGCATCATTTTGTTCAAGCTGAAGTTTAAGGTGAGTTTTATCTGCTCCAATTTTCCTGGAAGTTGTTATTGAGGCATCCTCAATCAAAATCCGCGGTTTTGGGTTTTTCATCCCGTACGGTGCAAGCTGGGACATTTGCTGAATAAGCGTTAATGAAATTTCATCAATCGCAACTAAGCTATCTATCTCAGTAACAGGCTGGAAATCTTCTTCTGTTAGAATTTCATTAGCCTGATTGATCAATCGTTGTCTCAATTCCTCAACATCTTCTATTTTCAGTGTCATACCAGCAGCCATAGGATGGCCCCCAAAATGAGGAAGCAATTCTCTGTTTAAAGATAAGTTTTGAAATAGATCAAATCCCGGGATACTGCGTGCAGATCCCTTTGCTGTTCCTTTCTCACGATCAATACTTAATACGATTGTCGGACGATAATATTTTTCTACAAGCTTACTGGCTACAATCCCTACTACTCCAGTATTCCAACCTTCACGGGCAATAATTAGGACCGGATTGGTTTCAGGTGGATACTTATTCTCCACTTCTTCAATCGCTTCCTGGGTCATTTCTTTTACGATTGATTGCCGCTCTTTATTCAACAAATCTATTTCGTCGGCTATCGAATCAGCTTCTTCCTGACTTTCAGTAAGTAAAAGCTCTACAGCCGGATCTGCTGATTCCAATCTTCCTACAGCATTTATTCTCGGTGCCAATCCAAATCCAATGGAATCCTCATTTAATGAATCGCGCTGAATACCTGCTTTTTGACAAAGGGCAAGGATTCCTGGTCTTGTTGATTTCTTTAATGCCTGAATCCCTTTAATCGCAATTAATCTATTTTCATCATGAAGAGGAACTAAGTCAGCCACTGTTCCAATTGCAGCAATGCCTATCAACTCATCAGGCAATTCACCAAGTAAAGCATGGGCCAATTTCATTGCCACACCGGCACCGGCCAACTCTGAAAACGGATAGGTTTCACCCGGCTTTTTGGGATGAAGGATAGCTAATGCCTGCGGTAACTCAGGACCCGGTTCATGATGGTCCGTCACAATATAATCCATTCCCAATTCTTTCGCCACTTGAGCCTCATGGATGGCCGAAATGCCACAGTCTACTGTGATAAGCAACGTAGTTCCCTGTTCTTTTATGAATTGAAAAGCCTCTTCATTTGGGCCATAGCCTTCTGTAAAGCGATTTGGAATATACCATGACACATGTTCTGCTCCCATTATTTTAAGCGTGAGCATCAAAATGGTTGTACTGCTGACACCATCGGCATCATAGTCTCCGAATATTGTAATCTTTTCGTTGTTTTTTACTGCTTTCACAATCCGCCTCACAGCTTCTTCCATACCTGACAGTAAAAACGGATCATGGAAATCATGCTGGGCTGCATACAAAAAAGACCGCGCTTCTTCTACGGTCTTTATTCCTCTGTTGACCAATAATGTAGCCACAATACGCGGCTGTTCAAGTTCTTGCATGAATAGATTTATAATCGTTTCGTCAGCTTTTTTTACAAGCCAACGTGTTTTTGATTGTAACATATTGTCACCCCTGACCTATCTATTATAAAAAATATCTATCAAAGGTTCAATGAGTGATTCTAAATATTTATGATTTAGGGTGAATGTTACGTTCACTACCATCCAATTCATTATGAACTATCCGTTCATTTTTTATTTCTTTTATCTGCTTAGTCAGAGAGACAATCCGAACTGCCATTACAGAACCAACAATGATTCCACCCATGGCAACCGAACCTAATATAACCAAAATTAATGGCCAATGAGCCGTTCCAAAGACATAATTAACATCCACTTTATCTACATTAACAACAGCAAAAATAGCAACGATAAGAGCAAATACTATCCCAAGAATCACGTACCATTGAAGTTTTTTCATATTCTTACTCCTTTATAAAGTATTATGAAATATCCTATTAAATCTTTGTATATAGTTTTAATCCCCTTATCATACAAAGGGAAAACGTACTCGATGAATGTTTGTTAGTCTATTGTTTACCTTTACCATATCTTGCATACACAACAAAAAAGCACACAAAATGATCAGTTATAACATAAAGTCTTTTTGTAAATCTGGTGTAGCTCTCATAAAAACAGCCCGTTTCTCAAGAAAGAGAAACGGGCTGTTTTGTATGAAACGTCATTAAACTTGCGGTTGATCGTTGTTTACGCGTTTTTCTTTATATGTTTTGATAACACCTTTCTTCTTCAGCTCTTTGCCTTTTAGGATTCCATAAATAGGGGCTGCAAGCAGAATAGAAGAATACATACCTGTTACCAAACCGATTAATAGAGCAAGGTTAAAATTAAAGATTGATTCGCTTCCAAGGAACATCATCGCCAACACAGTAACTAACACGGTTAGAACTGTATTGATAGACCTGACCATTGTTTGGCGAACACTGATATTAATAATCTCATTAATTTCTTCCTGAGTCTTAATGCGTTTTTTCATTTGCATATTCTCACGAATACGGTCAAACGTAACGATTGTATCATTAATCGAATACCCAATAATGGTTAATATAGCTGCTATAAACGTTAAGTCCACTTCGATTTTAAAAATACTGAAGATGGTTATAATCATAAACGCATCATGCAAGAGTGCCAGTATAGAAGGAAGAGCCATTCTCCATTCAAAGCGGAGAGTCGCATAAATGACAATACCAACTGAAGCAATTGCTACCGCAATCAGTGCATTTTTGGCTAACTCCTTACCAATTGTCGGGGATACCGTACTTATATTCGGATTATGCCCATACTTGGATTCAAAGTAATTGCTTAGCTCTGCAATTTCATCTTTTGAAAAGACATCTTTCGTCCGTACGACAGCCGATGTGTTACCCTCACCAGCCATAACGATATCTTGCGAATCAATTTTGTTTTCACTCAAATCTTTTTGAATTTCATCTACTGATAGTTCTTTATCAGCATTAATTTGAATTCTGGATCCGCTGGAAAAATCAATACCTGTATTTAAACCATTTATAAATAAGGATCCTACTCCAATTATGGTTAATATAATAGAGAAGATAAAGAATTTCTTAGCAGGCTTAATGAAATCCCATTTATCAAACTTCGTAGGTAAATATTTATCCTTTTTAAATTCATTTAAATCATGAATGTCACTTTTCTTAACAGCGAACCAGCCTGGGCGATTGTTAAGGAAGTTACTGTTCACCCATAAGGACATAATCAATCTTGTACCATACACAGCCGTTATAAAGCTGACTAATATACTGACAATTAAACTGGTCGCAAATCCTTTGACTGAGCTTATCCCAAAAAAGAACAGAACAGCCGCTGCAAGCAAGGTTGTAATATTAGCATCCATGATTGTGGCTAAAGAGTGTTTATTCCCTTCTTTATAGGCTGCCTTAATGGAACGACCCTTGCGAATTTCGTCCCGGATCCGTTCATTTGTAATAATGTTCGCATCGACTGCCATCCCTACCCCTAGTATGAGGGCAGCTATACCTGGCAATGTAAGAACTGCATTCATCCAATCAAATACGAGAATGACTAAATAAATATAGGCAGACAATGATACAACCGCAATCACGCCTGGGAAACGATAATAAGCAACCATAAAAATAAAGATTGCCAAAATCCCAACAATTCCGGCTAAAAGAGTATTATTTAATGCTTCTTCACCGAATTTAGCACCAACAGATGTTGAATAGATTTCATCAAGTTTAACCGGCAGCGCACCTGCATTTAAAATTTCAGCGAGGTCTTTAGCCTCTTCTACAGTGAAATCACCTGAGATAACGGCTGTATCTGAATTAATCACTTGATTTACGTTTGGTGCTGAAATAAATTTAGGATCCTCTTTTGTTATCTCTTCTTTATAAGAATCTTTTCCTTCTTCAAAATCCAGCCAAATCGCTAATTGATTCTCTGGAGCCATAGCTAATATATCACGTGTTACCTGTCCAAATTTTTCCGCATCTTTTAATTGGACCTGTACAATGGGTTGATTGGTTTGACTATCAAAGGATTGGCTCGCCCCTCCTTCTTTTAAGTCCCCGCCATCCATTCTCACTTTATCGTTTACATCACGAAAAGTTAAATTAGCTTGCGTTGAAAGAAGTTCCCTTGCCTTCTCCTGGTCATCTACACCTGCAAGCTGTACCCGAATTCTATTTCCGCTTTCAACTTGAATACTCGGCTCACTGACACCGAGAACATTGATTCTTCGGTCCAGCGCGCTGGCAGTAGCCGCCATTGCTTTTTCATCGATCTTTTGTCCATCTTTTGCTGGCTCCACTTTATAAAGAACTTCAAACCCGCCCTGTAAATCAAGGCCCAGCTTAATGTTTTGCATGATATTAGACGTTGTACCAACAAAGGTAACTCCTAATACGATTACAATAAGGAAGAAAGCCAGGATTCTACTTCTCTTAACCATTATGTAAATAGCCCCCTAATCATAATATCCCGATTGAAGCAGCATGGAAGGACGCTACTTTAATAAAACGTGATAATCCGAAATACTTCGGTTCCTATGTTTTATTCCAGTTGTTTCAATCTTTTAAAATTTAATTTTACCGTTCTTATTATGAAAGATAGAATACAAAGTGTCAATTTGATTTCTTATGAATTGGAAATTAATGCATGGTTATATACCGCTTATATTTCTATAAAATCACGAAAATAAATCTTTGAATTCTTCAAGCCCTGAAGCCATATTTTTCTTCATAGCCTCACCTTCTTTTAATGCCTCTATTGTCACATAATTCATATAATGTGCCACTTTAACACTCATGATATCTTGAAAAATTTCATATGCCCTTATTTCAGGATTAGGTTTCTTCCATTTTTTATTCGTTAAATACATCCAAATATCGTTTCCCTCAACCTCCGGATAACCTAACAATTGAAATTCTTCTTGTTTACTTTTTAAAGCTGGTAACATTTCTGAACGAAATTTCTCATACGGATGCTGTCTGTCCAATTTAATCGTCCTCCAACCCTCATTTTTCATAGATATTCACTTTTTCTGTGAAGCTTGTCATGGTTAGTCCATTTGCATGCATATAGATAATTGTATATGATTGCTGCTTGTTTGAGAAGGAGGGGAATTGAATGTCCAAGTTTATAAGGGGAACTGTTATCTTATTGATTGCAGGATTCATTACGAAAATCTTAGGATTTATTAATCGAATTGTGATTGCCCGCTTTATCGGTGAAGAGGGCGTCGGTCTATATATGATGGCATTGCCATCATTATATCTAGTGATTGCAATCGTTCAGCTTGGAATGCCCATTGCAATCTCAAAATTTGTGGCAGAGGCATCAGCAAAAGGGGATCATCAAAAAACAAAGAAAATACTGGTTGTTTCTTTATGTGTAACCGGAGGTCTTTCTCTTATTTTCACCCCATTATTATTTATGCTTGCTCCATATTTATCAACTCATGTATTTACAGACTCCCGAACTTTACTGCCTTTATTGGCGATTGCACCGATTGTACCAATTACGGCTGTTTCAGCTGTCTTGCGCGGATACTTTCAAGGGAAACAAAATATGAAGCCATATGCCATCTCAAATATTATCGAACAAATCGTACGTATTTCAATGATAGCAGCATTGACGAAGGCCTTTTTGCCCTATGGAATTGAATATGCAGCTGCCGGTGCCATGGTAGCCTCAGTCATTGGAGAAATTGCCTCCTTGCTATATTTAATGTTGATGTTTAAATTTAAAAAGAGTTTCAAAATGAGAAAACAATTTTTCAGCTATGTTTCATCTGGTAAAGATACATTAAAGGAGCTTTTATCCATTGCCATTCCTACTACAGGAAGCAGGATGATTGGATCTATTACTTGGTTTTTTGAACCGATTGTTGTGGCAAGGAGTCTTTTGGCAGCGGGGGTTGCGACAGGCGTTGCTACTGCACAATACGGTGAACTGGCGGGGTATGCCGTACCATTGCTTATGCTCCCTTCCTTTATCACCCATTCACTGGGTACATCATTAGTCCCTGCTGTCAGTGAAGCCTATTATAAAGGAAATATTAAACAGGTGATCCACCGGCTGCAGCAGTCGCTCCGATTTGCTTTTTTAAGTGGAACCCTAGCCGTGGTCACTCTATATGTACTCGCTGAACCAGTCATGCAGGTCATGTATCATAATGACCATGCCAGCATATATGTACGATTTATGGCACCCTTTTTTCTGCTCTTCTTTTTTCAAGGTCCTCTTCAGGCTACGTTACAGGCTCTTAATATGGCCAGAGCGGCTATGTTTAACAGTCTAATTGGATCAATAACGAAAATTATCTTAATCCTCACACTCGTAACACAGCCGAATATCGGGATTATGGGAGCTGCTATTGCCATCTGTGTATCTACTGTCCTTGTTACTCTTTTACATTTTGCTACTGTCATGAAGAAAATCCACTTAACTATTTACTTGCATGAATACATCATGGCTCTTGTCGTCATGTCCATCTCCGGATTAATCGGACACATGCTCTATGAACAATGGTTAGTCGGAATCCCTGTGATTCAGCGTTTAATTCTATCAATAGCAGTTATCGTATGCGTCTTTGCAATTGGTTGTTTATTAACAGGCTTAATACGAAAGAAGGAAATCAGAAGAGTCCCTATTATCGGTACTCTTTTATCAAAACTAGCATTATTTCCATAACAGCAAAGACTAATCCGCATCATTAATAAATAATTCACCATCTTCCATACCGCAGAAGAGGATTTTTTTGACATTTTTGTATCCTTTTCTATCTAACTCCTGAATAAGCCAGCTTTCTGATTTTCCTAACTCTTTTAAATTCTCCTTTTGTATCACTCCATCTTGAATGAGAGGGAAGAGTGGAGCTGGCTGATTATGATTATTTTTTTTGTATGATTCCTTCTGGTAAACCGATAATTTCCCTGAAGGCTCAAAAATGGCATATTCAATATCACTCATTTTCTCTACTTGCTGGTCACGTAACTGCATTAGCAAATCATCAAAATTATAACGCAGCTTTCTCATGGCGTTTTTATCAATTTTCCCTTTGTGAATAATAATAGAAGGTTTTCCATCTATCAATTTCCGAAAAAACGGCCATTTAAGAGAAATAAAAGCAAGTGAAACTTGAATAATTAATAACGATACAAGTGGTATAATGGAATCCAATAAACTCCCACTTTTGTTTTCAATAGCTATAACAGCTATATCCGCCATCATCATAAAAACAATTAAATCAAGCAGGCTTAGCTCCCCTATTTCCCTCTTCCCCATGATTCGGAAGACCAGCAAAATAATAAGATATAAAACGGCCGTGCGCCCCATAATTTCCAAATACTCAAGCACCTTTATCCCCCTCTATTCGAATACATACCTTAGTGTGTATTCGAATAGCAAAAAATAATCATTTATTTAACTGGTTGTACAAAAATTGCATTCTAAATAAAAAGAATCGGAATAAATTATTTATAGAGATCCAATAGAAGATAAGGAGGTTGACCATAATCGAAACAAAAAACATAGGTTCTGCCATTTTGTACGGAGTTGTAACCATCTTTATTATGGCTGCTTTGTTCAGCTTATTATTCTCTTTATTACTTAGATTCACAAGTATTTCTGAATCTTCTTTAACGTATATCATCATGGCTCTCTCTTTTTTAACATTGTTTATTGGGGGATTTATATCCGGTGGAAAAGGAAAAAAACAAGGATGGCTACTCGGGGGCAGTACAGGCCTAATCTATACTTTAATTGTTTTCCTCTATCAATATCTGGGGCTTGAGACCGTATTTACATCTACGCAACTAATCTATAATGGCTGTTTTATTATCACGGCTATGATGGGTGGAGTACTGGGGGTAAATATGAACGGCGGATCACGAAACTAAAAAACCTAGCCATTCGGCTAGGTTTTTTCATATTAATCTTCTTTCGTTGTTACTGGACTTTCTTTTTTCTCAACTACTTGAGAAACAGATCTTCTATCAAATGTTAGACGAGAACCGTCTGGACTTTTGATAATGACAGTACCTTCATTAATAGAATCAACAGTTCCGTGAAGACCACCAATCGTCACGACTTTATCTCCTCTTTGTAAGGCAGCTTGCATTTGTTCAGTTGCTTTTTGTCTCTTTTGCTGAGGGCGGATTAAAATAAAGTAGAAAAACACCAACAGTAAAATTGGCAACAAGAATTGGGATAATACCATATTATTTTCACTCCTTTCATTACATTAGTAAGAATGGTTAGAAGTTTTTTGCATTTGGTTTATTGAACCCATAATTCTCAAAAAATTCTTCCCTAAAGTCTCCAAGCCGATCTTCCCTGATAGCTTGTCGAACTTGCTCCATTAAGTTTAGCAGAAAATATAGATTATGATAAGAGGTTAAGCGAATTCCGAATGTTTCGTCACATCTGATAAGGTGGCGAATATACGCTCTTGAATATGTTTTACAAACATGACAGTCACAATTCGGATCCAATGGGCCAAAATCCATAGAATATTTGGCGTTCTTAACTACTAGTCTTCCTTCAGAAGTCATTAGTGTACCGTTCCGGGCAATTCTCGTTGGCAATACGCAGTCAAACATATCAACTCCACGGATTGCTCCATCAATTAGGGAGTCCGGAGAACCAACACCCATTAAATAACGTGGTTTATTGGACGGCAATAACGGTGTAGTGAATTCAAGAGCACGATTCATGACATCCTTCGGCTCCCCTACACTTAATCCGCCAATAGCATATCCCGGAAAATCCAAAGATACTAAATCGCTGGCACTTTGACGGCGAAGATCTTCATATTCTCCACCTTGTACGATTCCAAATAGCCCTTGATCATTCGGTCTTTCATGCGCCTTCAGACAGCGCTCTGCCCATCTGGATGTTCTCTCAACGGATTTCTTCATATATTCATGTGTTGCAGGATATGGAGGACATTCATCAAATGCCATCATAATGTCAGAACCTAAAATGTTTTGGATTTCCATAGCCTTTTCAGGAGATAAAAATAATTTATCACCGTTTAAATGGTTACGGAAATGCACGCCCTCTTCTTCAATTTTTCTGAATTGACTCAAACTGAAAACCTGGAAACCGCCGGAATCAGTTAAAATGGCACGATCCCAGTTCATAAATTTGTGTAACCCGCCTGCAGCCTTAATGACCTCTGTACCTGGTCGCAGCCACAGATGATACGTATTTCCTAATATAATATTGGCACCCATTTGTTTCAATTCTTCTGGTGACATCGTTTTAACTGTAGCCAAGGTTCCTACAGGCATAAACGCGGGTGTTTCAAAACTACCATGAGGTGTATGAACCCGTCCCAGTCGGGCTCCTGTCTGTTTACATGTTTTAATTAATTCATAACGGATTGCTGTCAATCGTGATACTCCTCTCAAAAATCTTACTTAATAAACATTGCATCGCCAAAGCTGAAAAATCTGTATTTTTCACGAACGGCTGTATTGTATGCATTTAATACATGCTCGCGCCCAGCAAGAGCGCTGATTAACATAATCAACGTGGACTTCGGAAGGTGGAAATTCGTAATCATTCCATCAATGGCTTTAAATTCAAATCCAGGATAGATAAAAATATTAGTCCAACCGCTTGCCTCAGCAAAGCTGCCATTGTAATCACGGGCAATCGTTTCAAGCGTACGTGTGGATGTAGTTCCCACCGAGAATATATTGCCTCCCTCTTCTCTAACCCGATTTAATAGCTGAGCTGTTTCAGCATTCATTTGGTAAAACTCTGAATGCATATCATGCCCTTCGATTGTATCGGATGAGACCGGCCTGAATGTTCCAAGCCCAACATGAAGCGTAATAAAAGCTAAATGTACGCCCATTTCTTTAATCTCTGCAAGCAGCTCTTCCGTAAAGTGCAATCCGGCTGTAGGTGCTGCTGCTGATCCTTCTTCCCGCGCATATACGGTTTGATAGCGGTCTTTGTCCGATAACCGCTCTTTAATATATGGAGGCAGAGGCATTTCACCAAGGTCCTCTAATACTTCATAAAAAATGCCGTCATATTTAAATTCAAATTCCCTGCCGCCATGCTCCATCTCTTTTACACAAACAGCTGTAAGCTGGCCGTCACCAAACACAACCTCTGTTCCAACGCGAATACGTTTCGCTGGTTTGGCAAGCGTTTCCCATACGTCCCCTTTAATTTGCTTCAAAAGAAGAAGTTCTATATGAGCACCTGTATCCTTCTTCTCTCCATGCAATCTGGCCGGCAGTACCTTTGTATCGTTTAGGACGAGGCAATCTCCAGGTTTCAAGAATTCTTTAATATGTTTAAATTGCGTATGATTCACATCACCCGTCTCTTTATCGAGGACCATCAATCTGCTTTCTTCACGTTTTTCAAGCGGAGTTTGGGCAATTAATTCCTCAGGCAAATGAAAATCAAATAAATCTACTTTCATGGTGACACTTCCATTTCTTTAACTAGTAATCATGCAGCACACTCAAATGGCGGAATTTACATATCTTTTAATGACGGCAAACCAATTCGGCCAACGGATTTATTCACACGACATTAACATTCATTTAAAACGGCTGATGATATAAAAAAACACTGATAATAAAATACTGACAATAATAGACGTCATAATAGGAAAATAAAAAGTAGTATTTCCTTTTTTAAATAAAATATCACCAGGAAGCCGTCCAATTTTAATGAATTGCATTAAAAAACCAACCACAAAAATGGCCACACCTATCATCATAATCGTTTTTGGTAAATGATTCATGAATTTGGCACTTCCAAATTGAAATGGCGATACACATGTTCAGTCACAATCCGACCGCGAGGTGTTCGCTGCATAAATCCAATCTGCATTAAATAGGGTTCATACACATCCTCAATTGTGCCGGATTCTTCGCCAATTGTAGCTGCAATCGTATCCAGCCCTACAGGTCCGCCTTTAAACTTTTCTATGATTCCAAGCAATAACTTTCTATCAATCTGGTCAAGTCCAACCTTATCCACCTGCATTAATTCCAAGGCATAATCGGCTAAACCGAACTGAATATCTCCATCGCCACGTACCTGTGCAAAGTCACGCACTCTTCTAAGCAATCTGTTTGCAATCCTTGGCGTGCCCCTGGACCTGCGGGCAATTTCGCTCGCCGCTGATTCCTCAATCACTGTGTCCAGCACCTGGGCTGTACGGGTCACGATTTCGCGCAGCTGTGACTCAGTATAATACTCCAACCTGGATATGACACCGAAACGGTCACGTAATGGCGCTGATAAAGCACCCGCTCTCGTTGTGGCTCCCACAAGGGTGAAAGGGGGCAAATCCAATCGAACAGAGCGCGCTCCAGGTCCTTTACCGATTACGATATCGAGGCAAAAATCCTCCATCGCAGGATACAGTACCTCTTCAACAGATTTTGGAAGTCGATGGATTTCATCAATAAATAAAACCTCACCAGGCTGAAGAGAACTTAAGATAGCAGCTAAATCGCCGGGGCGTTCAATAGCAGGTCCAGATGTAGTACGAATTTCCACTCCCATTTCATTCGCAATGATTGTGGCCAATGTCGTTTTACCAAGTCCCGGTGGGCCATACAGCAACACATGATCAAGCGCCTCTTCTCTCATTTTGGCTGCTTCAATAAATACACGCAAATTCTCTTTTACTTTATCCTGCCCAATATATTGTTCAAGTGAATGGGGTCTCAGACTATATTCAAACGTCTCATCCTGATTTTGTGCATGCAGGTCCATGATTCGCTCTTCCAAGTTGTCCACCTCCTATTTCAACATAAGCTGTAATGCACCTTTTATATATTCTTCCGTTGTTTTTTCCTCTTTTTCAAGCTTCGGCACTAATTTCTTAACTTCCTTCTCGGAGTAACCTAGTGCCTGTAATGCAAGCAATGCTTCTTCCAACGCAATATTCTTAGTGGAGTAGCTCAATTCTTTTCCATCTGCCGTTTGGAATAAATCAGGGAATGCATCTGGAGAAACATCTTCAAGCTTCCCTTTTAGGTCAAGAATCATTTGTCTTGCCGTTTTCTTTCCAATGCCCGGGAATTTAACAAGAAACTTCTCATCCTCAGATTCAATGGCTTCCACAACCTGATCGACTCTTCCACTCGCGAGTACAGCAAGCGCACCTTTTGGACCGATACCTGTGACATTTAATAATTTTATAAACAGTTTCTTTTCTTCTCTTGAACTAAAACCGTACAATGCCTGTAGGTCTTCACGTACATAGTGATGTACGTAAATTTTCTTTTCCTCATTCGTTCCGGAAAATACAAATGGATTTGGCGCATGAATTAAATAACCAATCCCGTTATTCTCGACTACTATATATTCAGGACAGACATAGTCTATCCGACCTTTTATAAAATCGTACAACGTTTACCTCTCCTCTAATTCGACTGTAAACCATTGTACCATACTACATTTAACCATTATACACTACCAGCACAAATGTTTGATTTTTTGATTTTTAAGAAAACAGCCAAAAGAGCTGTCGCAGGTAAACGATCAGCTCTTTATAAATTATTGAAGCGTTTTAGAAGCCGGTGTTGAATAAGATTTATAAACTTCCAAGAACTTAAGATATCTTTCTTTGTTTACGATCCTAACACCATTCTGCAATTCCGATTTTTCAGTGGATTCCAGCTTCTTTAAATCAATTTGATAGAAAGATTGAATGATTTGATCCCTGGCAGGCTTGCCGTTAAAAATAGTAATCGTTCCATCAGATTTAATTCCAAAATACCCATTTCCCTTTAATAAAGGAGAAATATCATCAACATATGTTTGGAATACAAGCTGCTGATCGTTTTGGTCCACCAATAGCCACTTATCATATTTTCTCCAAAAATCATCCATGGAAATAATCGTTTCCTCGATTTTTTCTTCACTCATCTCTCCATCCAAATAAACTCGCTGAAGAATGACTGTTCGCTGGATTGGAGCAATTCCAAGGACCGGACTATCCTGACCGGCATCGTTTCTAACCGCAACACCTACGTGATCATTCATACCTGGAATGACTATTAAACAAAGCAAACAAGCCACCAGGAAAAAGTACCGTCCATTCATCTAACCCACCTCACTAAGATGTAAATCACAACTCCCCACCAGTATTCCCAAAAAATAAAAAGTAATACTAAAGTGCTGAAGTGGCTTGTTCAGAAGCGAGGAGCATAAGACAGAGGCACAAAGGGGCCGTCCTTCCCCCGAAGTGGCTATGCTTATGTCCCGAGCTTCTAGCCACTGAAGCCGGATTACATATAGTGCTGAGGCGACTGTTCAGGAGCGAAAAGCATAAGACGAATACTCAGTGGGAGTGTTCTTCCCTCCCGCAGAGTATTTGCTTATGTCTCGAGCTCCTAGGAGCCGAAGCCGGATTAACTAAAAAGCTGAAGGGCCTTGTTCAGCCGTGACAAGCATAAGAGGAGGCACGAGGGAGGCGTACTTCCCTCCCACAGTGGCTACACTTATGACTCGAGCGGTTAGGCCCTGAAGCTAGAATTAGATAAAAAGCTGAAGGGCCTTGATTAAGGAACGAAGACTAAATACGCCACGTCCTGGGGCAACGTCTTCATGACCTACATCCTGTAGGCCTCCGACAAGCATAAGCAAGATGCAAAAAAGGACGCACATATATGATGTCCATCCTTTTCAATCATTTCATTATACAGTTGCTATTATATGGTTTCATAATCTTAAATCTATATGCGTCCAATCCTTTTTTTTAACTCTGTAAACAACTGAATCCTCTTTGGTAAGTCTTCCTTCGTAATATTCAATAGAGAATCAAGGCGATGACTTGAATTCCATAATTGATCACGGCAGATTCTATTCCATTCTCTATAAATATCAGTTGGAAAACTAAGTCCAATCAAAAAGAACGGATTATCGCGATATTTTTTAAACTGAGGAAAAGAAAGAATCTCTTTCAATGAGCAATTATTAAAAATTAGCAATCTGTTGGCATACTGTAAATAATCAATCATAGGCGGTGCCTCTGCCATCAAATCAAAATCAATAAGGAGGAGCTCACCATCATCTTTTCTAAAAAAGTTGTGATGCGCCAGGTCGCCATGAATGATGACCGGATCTTCATCCACATCCTCAAGCTCGTATGGACCCAGCTTATTTAATGCCCATTCTCCCATTCTTAAATATTCGGTCAGCATCGAGTCGGGAATAACCCTATTGAGCATATTTATATTAGATGTAAATTCTCCTAATCGTTCTCTCCATTTTGATACTTGTGAAAAAGTGTATTTTTTCACTGTCAAATCATTGATTATCGTAGCAGAAGCCTCGTGCATCTTATTTAACAATGTCAAACCTTCTAATCGCTCCGAATAATTCTCATACGTAAAGCTTCTTGGATGCTTTGATAAATATTCTATAAAACCGATTGATTTACCTTTACATCCAAACGGCTTAATTTCATCAGAAAACACATAAGATCCATTGAACCCTACTTTTCGCAGCTTTTGTAAAAACTCGAGTTGCATGAGTAATCTTGTTTGATTTACAAATTGTTTAGCTATAAATATACCCTTATTTGTACTAACCTTTATCAACTTTGGTTTGATAGCTTTCATCTCATAAACTACAATATTTTGTTGACTTAAATAAGCAAGGAGGCAGTCTTTTAGACTGCCTCCCTCCTGCTCCCTCATCATGATTGACCTTCTTGCTCACTGCTTTCTTCCTGTGTCCTTGGCATATCAAATGCTGCCGGCTCGATATGCGGTATCACATGCTGGCCATTGGGATTGTAGGAAGGAGATCCTGCTTCAAACTGCTGACCCCCATACCTTTGATGAAATTGGGAATCCTGAAAAAATGGTTGTTGAGCAGCCTGCTGATACATAGGGTGAGTCATGCCTTGATGGTCATACTGACCCATTTGTTGACCCATTCCTTGGTGGTCATACTGGCCTTTTTGCTGACCCATTCCTTGGTGATCATATTGACCCATTTGTTGATCCATTCCTTGTTGTTCATACTGACCCATCTGTTGACCCATTCCTTGTTGGTCATACTGGCCCATTTGCTGACCCATTCCTTGTTGGTCATACTGACCCATTTGCTGACTCATTCCTTGGTGGTCATACTGACCCATTTGTTGACCCATTCCCTGGTGGTCATACTGACCCATTGAATGACTCATTCCTTGGTGGTCATATTGATTCATTGGCTGATAAAATGCCCCCTGTGCTCCTGTATCAGAACAGCCGCAGCCTTTCGGTATATACCCATCAAACGGAATATATTGCTGTTGCTGCTTATGATGATGATAATCCATCATATGGCTTGACGATTCCATCCCATAATAGGAAGATTCATGTCCATGATGCCCAAATCCAGGTTGCTGAAAGTATCCCTGTGTTCCTTGCATAGGGTATTGACCATATGGTGACATGGTTCCCCCTTGCTGTTGAGGGTAGTATTCTCCCTGGCTACCCATAAAATGGGGTGAATCGTGATACCCATGGTGAAAGGTAGAGCTGTCTCCCATATCGTCTTCATAACCCCAGTAAGGCTGTTGAATATACGGTTGGTGATAAGACGGTCCAGTCATATATGACTGATTAAAATAAGGCGTTGGATAGGCCATGCATGGATGCATCATAACTGGCGGACAGCATGGATCATAATATGGAATCATAGGCGGACAATATTCCGGCATATATTGCGGCATTGGCTGCGGTTTCGGCATTGGCTTGTGCTGTGGCTTCGGCATTGGTTTTTCCATTTTCTTCGGCTTTTCTTTTATGACTGGCTTCTCTTTAACTTTAGGTACCTCCTTAATAATAGGCATAGGAGGAGGTGTTTGCATTTCCATTTTGGCCATATTCATTAAATAATAGTTGTTGATATCGATTTCTGGTAAAACAGGTTTCACACTGGCCTGGGGGGCAACATACGGCATTTTAGGCATTTCTTTAACAGGCTTTTCTTTTTTAATATCCATCGGTTGAATTGGCATCTCCTTCACTGCTGGTGGTGGTGGTGACACAATCGGCATTTCTTTCGGTTTACTCGGAACTGTCTCTGCTTTTATACTTTCCTTCACATTTGAACTCCCACCTGAAATAGGAGCTTCCTTTACTGTTCCAAAATTAATCTTTGTATTGCCTCCTTTTTTTACAGATGGAGACGTATTATCGGGTATTTTAATTTTCATGCCAGGCATCAGCATATCCGGATTGCTGAGCTGTGAATTCATTTTCTTTAATGTTTCAAAATTCACTCCATATTTCTTAGCAATCTTCCATAATGTGTCGCCCTTTTGGACGATGTGTATTTTCACGCATAATCCCTCCCTACGCATATGTCCATATATACTATGATTGATTGGGCAGATTGCTATTGATTCAAGAAAATTTATGCGGAATTATTCTTGTTTATGAAGAAAATCCCTCTATGTTACAATAAAGACAACCAATATTTTAAAATAACACCTAAGCAAGGAGGGCATAAGTGATGATTCAGAAAAAATATACAACAGAAGAACGGCGTAAATACATCCTATCCATTTTAAAAGAACGTCATGAACCGATTACGGGAAGTGAGCTCTCTGTTATTTGCTCAGTCAGCCGCCAAATCATAGTTGGAGATATTACCTTGCTTAAAGCACGGAATGAACCGATCATTGCCACGCCAAGCGGATACATTTATATACATCAAATCGATCCAAAACTGGAACGGAAAACAAGGATTATAGCGAGTTTTCATACGCCTGAACAAGCAGAAGAGGAATTACTGCTTTTAGTGGACTGCGGTGTTACGGTAAAGGATGTAAAAGTGGAACATCCCATGTACGGTGACTTAACAGCATCCATTATGGTCAGCACCAGACAAGATGTCCGGCAGTTTATCGCCAATCTAAAAAATACAAATGCCTCTCTCTTGTCCCAGTTAACAAATGGTTTACATCTTCATACAATCGAAGCTGCAAGTGAAGCAGAGCTCGAGCAAGCTGTACAGGCATTAAGAAATGCAGGTTTTTTGAAAGAATAATTAGATATGCTGCGCAGTTTTTAGTTATGTACAACTTAAAAAAACAGGAACAAATAAATAGGACCCCTGCTGAATATAGCAGGGGTCCTTCATTTATATCCGAGTGATGATTAATAACTATAATAACTGCCCATAACCGTAACTTTACAACCCAAGGCTTCCATTTCGGCAATGGCACCCGGCAACAGAATATCATCCATCTTTTGTTCAATATCGATAATGAAGAAATAGTTGCCAAGTCCTGTTTTTAATGGTCTGGACTCGATTTTGGAAAGGTTAAGCTTCCTCCACGAAAAAGCAGATAACACTTGATGGAGAGCTCCGGCATGGTCAGCTGGAAGCAATACCATAACCGTTGTTTTTTCTCCTTTTTGTTGAATAGGAATCATTTTTTCCGATAACGGCTTATGACCCAGAACAACAAATCGTGTATGGTTATGAGAATAATCGTGTATATCCCATTTAACAATCGAAAGTCCATATTCTTCAGCGGCCATTTCATTTGCAATCGCTGCTGTCATCTCATCCGGATGCTCCTGAATATAGTGCGCGGCTGCAGCAGTGGAGGTTATACTTTCACATCGTACGCCTTTCATATCTCCATGCAGAAATTTGTGACATTGGGCTATCGCATGGCTGTGCGAAATAATCCGATCAATCCTGGTTAACTCATTGACATGAGAAGGGTGAACCATTAAATGCTGGCGAATCGGAGAGGAAAACTCCGCTACTATCGGAATCTGGACTTCATGAATCAAATAATCCAGTGTGATATTGACTGATCCCTCCAAAGCATTTTCTAATGGTACAACCGCATAATCGACCAGCTTAGCTTCCACAGCATCAATACACTCAGGAATCGTCATAAAAGCCTGCCTTTGTCCATAGGGAAATAATTTTGATGCTGCCAAATCACAAAATGTAGCTTTTGGTCCTAAATAGGCAATACGTATGTCCAAAGTGTTCTCCCCCTGCTTTAAGCCTCTCTGTTTCTCTATCTATGTATGAATATTTATTTTTCAAGCTCCTGAGCCTAAAATTTCAACCTTATCCACGAATTCAAGCCTTTTTAAACGGTTTATAAATTCATTCATTTCCATATGCATCTCACCTGTGTTTAACGATAAGGTTACATTTGCACGTCCCTGAATCGGAATGGTTTGATGGATGGTCAGCACGTTGCATCCCGAGGATGCAACGATACCGAGTAATTCAGAAAGCGTGCCTGATCTGTCTTCCAAATGGAAAAATAGCGTAATAATTTTTTCTTTTACAACTGAATGAAAAGGAAAAACCGTATCTCTGTACTTATAAAAAGCACTTCTGCTTAAATCGACGCTTTTAACAGCCTCCCAAACAGAAACAGCCTTTCCTCTTTCAATCATCTCTTTAGCCTGCAACGTTTTTTGCATCGCCTCAGGCAATACATCTTCCCTGACTAAATAAAATTTCTTATCAGCTTTATTATGCAAGCAAGTTCACCCTCTTTGGAACCATCCTTAAACTTTATGCTTAATCTACAAATTCAAATTCATATTCCATTAAACGAACAATATCTCCGTCAACTGCGCCGCGTTTTCTAAGAGCTTCATCCACACCCATTGCTCTAAGCTGGCGGGCAAAGCGTTTAATGGATTCATCACGGCTGAAGTCTGTCATCTTGAATATTTTTTCAAGCTTATCGCCAGTAACAACAAAGGTACCGTCCGATTCTCTTGTAATAACGAATTCTGCTTTCTCTGCCTCATGTTTATAGAGAACACGGTGGACGCCGCCTGTCTCTTCTTCATGCTCAAGCGGGAATTCCGGAGTTTCCTCAATTTTATCAGCCACAGCAAACAGTAATTCACGTAAGCCTTCATGAGTAACCGATGAAATCGGGAAGACTGGTACATCGTCTTCTAACTGTTCTTTAAAAGCCTTTAAATTCTCTTCAGAATCAGGCATATCCATTTTACTTGCTGCGATAATTTGCGGCCTTTCTGTTAGGCGTAAATTATACTCTTCAAGCTCCTTATTAATAGTTACATAATCTTCATAAGGATCACGGCCTTCCTGACCGGACATATCAATGACATGGACGATTACACGCGTACGCTCAATATGGCGCAGGAATTGATGTCCAAGCCCAACACCTTCATGAGCCCCTTCAATCAGTCCAGGTAAATCAGCCATGACGAAGCTGCGTCCATCACCGGTTTCAACAACACCCAGATTAGGGACAATCGTAGTGAAATGGTACTCAGCAATCTTCGGCTTAGCAGCTGAAACAGACGATAGCAATGTGGATTTACCTACACTCGGAAATCCAACCAGACCCACATCTGCCAGTAATTTCAATTCCATAATGATATCACGTTCAATCCCTGGTTCACCCTTTTCAGATAGTTCAGGAGCCGGGTTTGCAGGTGTAGCAAAACGAGTATTACCACGTCCGCCTCGTCCGCCCTTTGCAATAATGGCACGCTGGCCGTGTTCGGTTAAATCTGCAATAATTTCACCAGTATTGGCATCGGAAACAACTGTGCCCGGAGGAACTTTGACAATCATGTCAGCTGAATTCTTACCATGCTGATTTTTAGACATTCCATGTTCCCCTCGGGGTGCTTTAAAATGCCTTTTATATCGGAAATCCATTAGTGTGCGAAGTCCTTCTTCTACTTCAAATACAACATTCGCTCCATGGCCTCCGTCTCCACCGGCCGGACCGCCCTTAGGAACATACTTTTCTCTTCGGAAAGCGACCATTCCATTGCCGCCATCTCCACCTTTAACGTAAATCTTGACTTGATCCACAAACATGGGTGGTAACACCTACTTTCTGCTTTTGCAACTCTTTGATTGTTATCTTACCGTTATTTCAAAATAAAAAGAATTAATATCCTCTGTAATACCGGATATTTTTAAAGGCTCTTTTACCTGAAATATTTTTATTAATTCTTCTTTATTGTTTACTGGTCCCTGAAAATCAAAACCAATCTTTAATGAATCCTCATCTGTTTTGCTGAGGAGGATGGTTAAATGCAGGATATCTAACGCTTCTATTTGCCTATTCACTTCATTGAAAAACTTCTTCATCCAATTGGTTATCAATTCATCCAATTCAGGATAGCCTTTTATATCATCCATAATTTCATATGTAATATGGAATTTGTAACGAAGCCACTTGCCTGTCAATAAAAGTTCGGAAAGCATCGGCATATTCATATTCGAGATTTTCGCTTCCTGCTGTGCTTCAATAATGATTTCATCTACAAGACCGGATACTCTATCCATTTTACCTAATGCCATATTTCCTTTAATCAGCTGTATTTTGTTTAACCAATCATGACGTGCATGCCTCAGTAATTCTACAGTCGTCCATTTTGTTTCCATCTTAATACATTCTCCTGTCGGATTGGAATAATGAGGTCCTGGAAAAATCGCAAATCATCTATTACAGTATAACAAATTTAGCGAAGTTTCAGGAGAGGAATATATTCGCCAGCAGTAAATAACTTGGGGTACATACGGAAGTATAATGGTTTTAACCAAAAAACTCATATCTAAAAAAGAAAACTCCAACCAACAAGGTTAGAGCTTCTTTTGACTGTTACGTATTATGCTTCTTGTGCTACTGGGTAAACGCTGACTTGTTTCTTGTCACGGCCCAAGCGCTCAAATTTAACAACTCCGTCAATTTTAGCGAAAAGAGTGTCGTCTCCACCACGGCCAACGTTCAAACCTGGATAGATTTTTGTACCACGTTGACGGTAAAGGATAGAACCACCACTTACGAATTGTCCATCAGCACGTTTAGCGCCAAGACGTTTAGAAATGGAGTCACGACCGTTCTTTGTAGAACCTACTCCCTTTTTGGAAGCGAAGAACTGAAGATCCAATCTTAACATGTATTCCACCTCCTGTTAGCTAAGAATAATTTTCATGTATCTACCATAGTCACGTTCAATCGTTTGTAAGGAAACAAGCATGCCTTCGAGTAACAATTGTACCTTGTCATCGCTATCCGTTTCCGGAAAATGGACTTCAAGAAAACCGCCATCTTTACCTGCCTGTTTAATGATGGGTTCAACAGAAGTTAAACTCATCACAGCATTTACAGAGCCAAAAGCTACTGCAGATACCCCTGCACAAACGATATCCTGACCTTTTCGTGCAAAATCGGCGTGTCCTGATATAGTGAACGAAGAAATTCGCTCATCAGCTCGCACTACCTTTACTTTAATCATACGCGTCGCCTTAGAAGCTAATCTTTTCGATTGTTACTTTTGTGTAAGGCTGACGGTGACCTTGCTTTTTACGGTTGTTCTTTTTCGCTTTGTATTTGAAAACGATGATTTTCTTTTGTTTGCCGTGTTTTTCAACTTTACCTGTTACAGTAGCGCCTTCAACAACAGGGCTTCCAACTTTCACATCTTCTCCACCTACAAAAAGAACTTTATCGAAAGTAACGATGCCACCTTCTTCAACGTTCACTTTCTCAACGTAGATAGATTGACCTTCTTCTACTTTCACTTGCTTTCCACCAGTTTCGATAATTGCGTACATACCTGCACCTCCTTAATTGTCTAAGACTCGCCGACGGCAGGCGCCAAAATGGACTTATTACCTGACGTGTGCGGTTGTAGCATGGGTGCTACAAACTTAACATAAAAATACTATCATAATCAGACAAACATTGTCAATCATGATTTACTAACATACGGATAATAGGCTTGTTTTTTATTCCTTCCTCTGTACGCTTCATACGCTCTTCAAGATCCTTCTTGTTTCCGAGGGCTCGAATTTCAAAACGATTGGCTCCTGTCATTTTACCTTCCGTCACAAATATATTTTTATCGCCTGACAGGATATGTATTTTCACCATATGTATATTGTCCTTGATATACATGTAAAAGGATGAATCCACCACAACCCATACAGAATCATCCAAACAGTATTTTAATGCCGCTAATTGACGTTCCAATTCATAAATCGCGCTCTGACGGCTTTTTATTAATCCTGTTCCGCTGCATTCCAAGCAGTCTTCCTGAAGAATTTCATATAGATCCGGGCCTTCTTTTTTGCGTGTTAGTTGCATGAGCCCTAGTTCGGTAAACCCAATGACCACAGAACGCAGCGGATCATCTTTTAAGGCTGTTTCCATCGCTGTCTGTACTTGATGACGGTGCTCAGAAGATTTCATATTAATAAAGTCAATTACAATAATCCCGGATAAATTGCGCAGGATCATCTGTCGTCCCACTTCTGTTGCGGCAAGGATATTTGTATCCAAAATCGTTTTATTTATGTCGTGCTTTCCGGTAAACTTACCCGTATTTACATCTATCACATGCATGGCTTCTGTTTTTTCAAAAAGTAAATACGATCCGTTCGAAAGCCAGACTACCTTCTTGACTGCTTTCTCCAATTCTTCAGTAACTCCGAGAGAATTATACAGATCCACCTTATCCTTTTGAAGCTTTGCTTCCCATGATTCAGGTATTACAGAACGGAGTAATTGTATTCCTTCTGCAGAATTAGTCCATAGCTCCCCAGTTGTCCCAGCTGTCCAGCTTTCTATCAGATTTAGAATGCGATTTTGATCACTTATAAGTGCTGGTGCTTTACTTTTTGACGCTTTTCTTTGTAGTTGCTCATAACGTTCACGCAGCTCACTAAGCTTCGAGATAAAGGCTTCTTCATCCGCATCCAAGAAGGATGTACGAACAATTACACCTTCATCTTTTTGCAGATGCTTGGCTGTTATATGTTTCCACTTCTGAACAGTCTTCCTATCTGCCTTTTTAGAAGTACGGACAAAATGTTCACCCTTTATATAAACGATTTCCGGCGAAGAAACTTCAATTAACGCACTTATTTTAGCGCCTTTCGTTCCTTCTGGATCCCGCAGAATGCGTACAAGCAGTTTTTCACCTTGCTTTACATATGTTTTTGCCTGACGGTCTAAATGATAGTTCGGCGTTTCTTCAAATGGCAAATAAGCATTTTTATCAAACCCAATATCAACAAAAGCCGCATTCATACCCGGTACAATTTCACGAACAATTCCATAATAAACATTGCCGGCAAATGGGCCCTGCCCTTCTCTTTCAATATGTAACCTCATCAACTTATCATCTTGCAATAAACCGAGACGTCGTTCCATTCCTTGAAAATCAAGCACTATTTTTTTCATAAAAAAATCCTCTCGTTGACTCATTAATCTTACTTTAACGAGTCAGGAGAGGAGCGTCAATAAGGATACAAAAGTTCTCCGATAGGCCGATACGCCAATTTTGATGTAAAACAGGCGTGTAAAACCTCAGCTTCATCCAGCTTCCCTAATTCTTCATCCTTATTTTTGACGATTATAATATGCTTATTGTCCCTGCGGAAATCCTCAAGTATTTTATAAATCTTCATATCCTTTTCTGCTTCCAGTCGTGATATCGCTCTAATATCCTTATTATGTCCATAATGTCTTTCCATCAAGAAGCGTAAAAATACAAATTGGCGGTGTTTCCACTCCTTCCATAAGGAAAAGATCAGAAAGCCAACAACCATCCACCAATTCATATTAAGCGGATTAACAGCGACCAATCCGATGAAAGCAAGGAATAGACTGACTCCGGAAATAATAATGACTAGGCGGTGTGCATGCAGGAAGGGCATCCGCTTGCTCAATAAAACAAACAGTGCTTTTCCTCCATCCAGAGGCCAAATAGGAGCTAGATTTATAAATAAAACAATAAAATTATATAGAATTAAACTGGTATAGATATAATCTGATATAAAGCCAATTGTGTAGAAAAAATAAGTTAGCGCCAAAATCCAAACATGCTGCAAAGGGCCGGATGCCAATACAATCAATTCCTCATGCCATGGCCGGTTTCCATGCTCATCTGTCTCCAGCTCCCCGCCAAAAGGCAAAAGTGTAACGGATTTTATCCTCCAGCCAAATAACTGCGCGGCAATAGCATGACCCAGCTCATGACATAATACGATTGCAAACATTAAGAGCAATTCAGTAAACCTGGCTGTTAACACACCAAGAGCAAGCAACAACCAGGTTAATGGATGAATGCGTATTTTCGTAAGCACAGGCCATATTTTATTCAAATGAGATCACCTCATTAGGATCAATAAACTTTCCATTGGCTTTCAATGCAAAGTAAAACTCCCCCTTGTCCGGCTCATCCGACGGCGATACTTTTCCTACCTTCGTTCCTTTCTTAATTTGTTCATACAAATTAACGTTTATCTCCTGTAGGTGAGCGTACCATGATTCACTCTTATCCGGATGCTGGACAATAACCGTTTTTCCGTGAGTCTCCTTCTCACCTGCGTAGATAACGACCCCCTCTTTAATTGTGTCAACCGATGTACTATTGGATGTTTTGATTAAGACTCCCTGTCCATCCTTCACAAAGCTTTTCATAATGGTGCCTGTTGCCGGCGTGGCAAAACGATTATCAGCAGCATTATTATTTTTAGGTTCATCCACCGATTCCTCAGGCAAAAAAGCAAACGGCTTTCCGACTGTATCTTCAAACCAGTTAGATACTGACGCAAATTGGAATTCCTTCTGATAGACTTGGTCGAGGGTAGTTTTCGCTGTCTGGGTCCATGGAGCAGAAGTTCGATAAATAATGGCCATGCACAAAACCAAACAAACAGAAGCAAGGATACGAAATAAGATCCAATCTTTGTTTATAATAGGCGGCTTTTTATGCTCACTCACCCCTTCTTCATATACGAAAACATTTTCAGAACCCCATTCTTTTTCATCTTCCATTTCCGGCCATGCCGGCCTTTCATTCCTCTTACTGGCATTCATCATTCTTTCCCGATTTTTTCTTCTCTCAGCAATGCGCTTCCGAACATCTGAGCTACTTTGGCTGCCCATCCTTTCACCTCTCTATACAGCTCTTTTCTAAAAGATATGTATAGTCGGTCCAAGCTATGCCATGCAAACATACAAAAAGGACCTCTAACCAGTTAGATTAGAGGTCCTTACTTACTATTACTTAACACCAAATAATTTTTTTATCCGCTTAAACATTCCTGTCTTTTCATCTTCAAGTGGTTTGAGCGGGATGGATTCACCCAAAATACGTCTAGCCACGTCACGATAGGCAACAGATGCTCGATTATTCGGATCAAACACAATCGGTTCTCCCTGGTTTGAACCCTTAATCACATCATCATCGTCAACTACAATCCCAATTAAATCAATGGATAGATGGGTAGTAATTTCATCAATATCCAGCATATCGCCCATTTTTAGCATATGATTTCGAATACGGTTGATAACTAGTTTTGGAGATTCGACATTTGGTTCCTTCTCCAATAACCCGATAATCCGATCCGCATCTCTGACTGCAGATGTTTCAGGTGTCGTCACAACAATTGCTTTATCAGCGCCAGCCACTGCATTTTTGTACCCTTGTTCGATACCGGCTGGACAATCAATAATGATATAATCAAAATCTTGTTTCAAAGTATCAATTAACTGCTTGACCTGTTTTGGATTTACGGAGGTTTTATCCGCTGTCTGTGCTGCAGGCATTAAATAAAGACGATCATCAAAACGCTTATCTTTCACAAGCGCCTGATGGATTTTGCATCTTCCTTCAATCACATCTACCAAATCGTAGATAATACGATTTTCAAGGCCCATTACTACATCCAGATTTCTCAAACCTATATCAGTATCGACCAAACAGACTCTTTTCCCCATTAACGCTAAGGCAGTTCCGACATTGGCAGTAGTAGTCGTTTTCCCTACTCCACCTTTACCGGATGTTATTACTATGGCCTCTCCCATGGCTATACGCCCTCCTCAAATAAGGATAAATTAGGTCTCACTTTACATAAAACTTGTAATCTATCAAAAATCATCTCACCAGATTGATCTAAATAAGCACATTCCATTTTGTGGTCATCCTGCTCATCATAATCAAAAGAGTTATATAAAACATCTCCAATAACGATTTGGGATGGCTTAAACACAGATGCAGACACGACACATTCTTTATTGCCGTGTATACCTGCCAGCGCCTTCCCCCGCAGTGTACCCATAATAAAGATATTACCGCCGGCTTTAACGGTCGCACCGGGATTTACATCTCCTATTAAGAGCATGTCACCCTTCACTTCCAAAACTTGACCCGAACGGACAATCCTCACGATTTTTGTCACAGCCACTTCTTCAGCCAATCTTTTGGCTTCTTCATGCAAAATAACATTAGATTCAACATTATTTACAACCATGTATCCCTTTTTTTCTACTAAATCGACCAAAGCTTTCGCTTGTTCGTCCGTTAAATAACGATTACCGGTATGTATGGTGACATGAATACTTGATGTTGTTTCAATCGTTGAATTATGAATAGACAATTTTTCATCCAAATCTCTTAAAGCTTCAGAAATAGATGAATGATCATCAATCACAATCGTTAAACCTTGTTTACTTCCTTTGATCATAACATGCTGAATATTCTTCTTTCCCATGACGTCGTGCTCACCTCAATGCAATTTAATTCGACATGAGCGCTGACAATTCCTTTTTTTATAGAATCAATACCGTTTAATTATCTTCTTCAACAGTCCATTTTTTAATCCACTTAGCAAATACATAAGCGAACAGGAGTAGGAAGATTAGATTCAGAATTAAGGTAGGCAGCAATCTCATACGTGCAAATTCAATGAACGTCAATGAAGTATAACCAATTAAGGTATTCACCTCATAGACGATAATTTCTAAAATAGATATAGCAAGCAAACATACAGATGAGACAATCCCAAGATTAATTTGCAGTACTTTCATCAGTTGAGTTGATAAGTACACCATTAACGGCAAAGTGAATAAATAAACACCCAATACTTCTGTATAGACGACATCATAGAAGATTCCCATAACAAAAGCATATATGATTGCCATGTTCCTCTTTCCGTACACACCTAAAAACACTAGAAAGATAATAATAAACCGTGGCACCAGGATGAAGGGCGTTGTATATAATTTCGCCGAAAAAATTTCAACAAAAATTCCTTCAGATATAAAAACAAGGACAGCTAAAAGGAAGATTTTAAACCTTATCACAGGTCATCCCCCTCAGTGCTATCTGTATCTACAGTAGTCATTGTACGTTTGACAATCATTACATTATTCAAATCATAGAAATTCGCTGCTGGCTTAACCAAAGCTGTTTGAGTTAATCCATATTGATCGATAACGACCTCTTTAACCGTACCTATGACTAACCCTTCTGGGAACACACCGCCAAGCCCGGATGTTGTCACATTCTCACCTTTTTTAATTTTAGCATCATAATGGAGACCTGTTAATAGCAAGGCTTGCTTATCTTCGTCATATCCCTGAATAAATCCATATGATTTTTCTTTACTTTGGACCATTGCTGAAATACGGTTTTGCGGATCAAGAGCCGTCATTAATTGTACTGTGGAAGTAAATTGTGACACACTTTTGACCTTTCCAATCAATCCTTCAGCAGTAATTACAGCCATATTTTTCTCAATTCCATTTACACTGCCCTTTGAGACCGTCAATGTTTCATGCCATCTTTCCGGACCTCTGCCAATGACAGTTGCATGAGAAACTGTATGATCACTTAAATCTTCTTTTTTCTTAAGTATATTGCTTAATTCTTCATTTTCTTTTTTCAAATCATATATCTCTGTTTCCAACTTCACATATTCTTCCAGGCGTGATTTAAGATTCTTATTTTCTTCATATGTATTCCTTAAATCTGAAAGATTCTCAAAAAAGCCCGCTACAGCAGAAGCGGGCTTATGGAAGATTGTTTGAACAAAGCCGGCCGAGTCCTTCATAAACTGTTCAGGCCAGCTCAATTCATCCCTTTCCCGAAGTGAGAACCCAATCAAAGCCACCAGAAAGATGATGCTAATCAGCAAGATAATCAATTTTTTGTTTAAGAAAAATTGTGGCATATCCTTGCTCCTCTATCATTATTATCCTCTTTCAGGATTTTTGTGTTCTATTTTATTATCTTGAGTCTTTAACTTTTGATTTGAACAAATGAATATGATCAAGTGCTTTACCAGTACCAATAGCTACACAATCCAATGGATTTTCCGCAATTAGAACAGGCATTTTTGTTTCTTCACTAATCACCTTATCCAGGTTGCGTAATAAAGCGCCGCCACCTGTTAGAACGATTCCGCGATCCATGATATCAGCAGCAAGCTCAGGCGGAGTTTTTTCAAGCGTATTTTTAACTGCGTCAACAATCGCATACACTGTGTCATGAAGAGCTTTTGCAATTTCATCAGCAGTGATTTCAATTGTTTTTGGTAAACCAGTTAATAAGTCACGGCCGCGAATCTCCATGTTTTCAATATCTTCTGGATCTCCTGCTGAACCGATTTCAAGCTTAATAGCTTCAGAAGTTCGATCACCAATCATCAGATTGTAGTTTTTACGGATATAGTTAATAATCGCTTCATCCATTTCGTCTCCTGCGATACGGATAGACTGGCTAGTCACAATACCGCCTAAAGAAATAATCGCGACTTCTGTTGTACCGCCACCGATATCTACAACCATGCTGCCTGTTGGTTCCCAAACAGGTAAGTTTGCTCCAATTGCAGCTGCAAATGGCTCTTCAATTGTATAGGCATCACGTGCACCAGCTTGTCTAGTTGCATCAACAACCGCTCTCTCTTCAACAGCTGTTATTCCAGATGGAACACATACCATTACATATGGCTTACGTGCAAATAAACCTTGGTTTTTTAACGCTTGCTTCATATAATATTTCATCATAGTTGCAGTCGTATCATAATCAGCAATAACTCCGTCTTTCATAGGGCGCAAAGCCACAACATTACCAGGTGTACGGCCGATCATATTTTTCGCATCATTACCGACAGCAACAATGGATTTTGTATCTGTTTGAAATGCAACAACGGAAGGCTCACGTACTACAATGCCTTTTCCTTTAACATAAACAAGTGTATTGGCGGTTCCTAAATCAATTCCTAAATCTCTATTTCCAAGCATCTTTTAATATCTCCCTTTCTGAAACATATTCCATATTAGGTACGAGTTTTTTTATTTTCTTTTTCATATCATAAAGTTAAGTTCTTCAGTAATGTAATGAAAAATAAATTCTTTAAAAAGCATACGTAATATTATAGCTCATCCTCATGTGAATTCCTAGTATTATAAATATCCTTTTTCTTTAAGACTTACATATTTTTTCTCTCCGATAACCAAATGGTCCAAAAGTTCTATTCCCATAATTTTCCCACATTCAGCTAGACGTTTGGTTACTTCAATATCTTCTCGACTTGGAGTGGGGTCTCCTGAAGGATGGTTATGCAAGCATATTATAGATGCTGCAGATCTGCGGAGAGCTTCTTTGAAGACTTCACGGGGATGGACAATTGAGGCGTTTAAACTGCCGATAAAGATCGTTTGTTTATGGAGTATTTGGTTTTTCGTATTTAAATAAATACATACAAAATGTTCCTGTGATAAAAAACGCATATCATTCATACAATAATTGGCACAGTCCTCTGGCGAACGAATCACGTACCTTTCTTCATTCGTCAAATTGCTGATTCTTCTTCCTAATTCCATAGCTGCAGCAAGCTGCACAGCTTTTGCTTCCCCAATACCTTTAATACTAGTCATTTCTTCAATACTTGCCTCTTTCAAAAGACGCAGCCCGCCAAACTTAGCTAAAAGTTGGTTAGCCAGATTCATCACTGAATCTTCCTTTGTTCCGGTTCTTAAAAGAAGCGCCAGTAACTCTTGGTTTGACAGACTTTCCGGTCCAAATTGGATAAATCGTTCTCTTGGGCGATCATCCTTTGGATAGTCTCTTATCATGATTTGCGTTGTATCCATCCATATTCTCCATTCCATTGACGGAGTGAGGCTATTCTTAAGGATGTACTAATTTTTCAAGTTCCCTCTTAAGTCTGGAAACCGGGAGCCCTACAACTGAGAAGTAGTCACCTTCGATTCTCTTCACCAGCAAGGAACCAAATCCCTGTATCCCGTAGGATCCCGCTTTGTCAAACGGTTCTCCGGTCAATACATATTGTTCTATTTCTTCTTTTTTTAATGGCCAGAATTCTACATCTGTTTTTTCATAAAACAAGATAGAATCTTGCCCTCTTAATAAGGCGACTCCCGTATAAACCTGGTGTACATTACCCGATAAACGATTCAGCATGGAAATTGCTTCATCTTTATTTTTCGGCTTGCCCAGGATGTCACCATCCATTACTACAATCGTATCTGCGCCTATCACAACGGAATCACGGTTAGTTTCAGCGATAACAGTTGATTTTATGCGTGCTAATTCCATCACTATTTCGTGAGGTTCCATTCCATCCTGATAGGTTTCATCTGCATAACTTACTTTCACATGAAATGGTATGTTCAGCATTTCAAGCAATTCTTTTCTCCTTGGGGAAGAAGAAGCCAAGATTAAATCCAATCCTTTTCGCCACCTGCCATAAGAATTTATATAGATAGGGAGATACATATTCATCCTAACAGAATACGACACCATTCTCAATTCTTAAAGCAAAATAAAAAAGAGTACCCCGAATAGTGAAGCACCCCTTTAAACACAAATTGTATTTTTTATTTCCCGGAAAATACATTATAATCTATTCCATTCATCAAAAAATTGAAGTATACATTTTTGAAGCTGCATTAAGGATGTTTCTTCTGGTCTAGATTGATAGGTAGACCAAGTTTTATTCATACTTTCACTTAAATTATGGAGATTTTGTAATTCTTTCGGAATATTCTCCATTTTAATAGACTTTATATCTGGCTTTTCTTTCGTTTCACTCTGTAACAGGCCCGCGGAAGCCAATTGTGTGTATTGACCGGTGTTGTGAAGCATATTATGGATGACCTCTATTTCTTTTTGTTTATAAGCTTTTTTTGTTTGACCCTGAAAACGAATTTCCTTCCAATACGTATCGACACCTTCTCCTCTATATAAAAGTGCCAATTTCTTTGTATCCTGTAATGTAGCCGCTGCACCTATATAAATAAAGTATTTCCCTTCCTGTTCAAGAATAATAGCTGGAATCCCGTCCCCTTCAATAAGCGCGGCACGTTGTTCTGCTGCCTGTTTACTCGAGTAGACACCACCCTGAACGACAAAAGCATTCATATCCTTGACCATTTGCTTCTCGTCCTGGGGCGCTTGTTTATTGGAACCAAGCAAAGGAACAGATTCCTGTACTTTAACAGTTTCCTCTCCACCGCCAAACAGGACAATTTTTAAAATCACAACTCCAAATAATGTTCCAATTATAAGTGCTACTAATACAGGAATTCCTGCTGCGAGAAATGGTAATTTATTCATTTTCACATGGTCAAGAAAAGCTCTTTTTTGTGCCGGCTTTGTTTTCGTCTCATTTTTTTCAACAGTTTTTTCTTCGGGTACTATCCAAAGAGACGGTTCTTGTTCATCCTCAATCGTGCTGGCGATTTCCTGGATTGTATCCAGAGTATCTGGATCTTCACTCGGAATCCATTTGTATTCCTTTTTTTCGCCATTTATGTTTACGATGATTGTTCGTTCCCGGGTTGGCTTATCCATTCCTTTGCCTCCGCGTTTTTTGTTCATCTTATCATTCCATAAAAAAAAAAGAACAAGACTCTTGTCGTCTTGTCCAAAAAGGTTTCGCCAAATTTCTAGAATTCTCTATCCTCAACATTCTCTTCACGTATTTGATCAAGAGACAGCGGCAAATAACCTTCACCTTGCTTTTCACCGCATAATTTACGTTTCATTCCAATTAAACAGATGGATACTGCCTTCCCATCCTTAAATTGTACATAGGAATCTGTATGATCTAATCCCCATTTATCTCCTGTATCCGGATCAATGATGACATCCAAAAAACCTGAGGTAACAAGTTCGTTATATGTTACAGGATTTACTATCGGTTCCTTATTGAATTCTTTATTTTTATAATAAATCGTACTGGCATTGCGCATGATATAGGCATTAGAGACGAGGGCCTGTTTTCTCGCCTTTTGGATGACATCACCAATCACGAGGACAGCCATTGAAGCTATAATACCCAATATGACAATAACCGCCAGTAACTCAATTAAGGTAGCTCCGTTTTCATTAGACTTCCTATTTAATTTCCTTATCATTTCACTCACAACCTGAATACTTCTATTAAACTACTCACTTTCTTTTTTTGAATCCTCATATACATCCGGTGCAATGCTTAATGGATTATCTTTATTAGCTGGAGGAGGCGCCTCTATATCCGGCAATTGTTTTTGCAAATCTAAAAGGTCCGGCGAATAAAAAGCAGAAACACTTAATGTATAAACAAGCGGCTCCGTGTTTTGCTCAACGGAAGTAATCTCTTCTGTCCCAACAAACTCAAGGCCGTCTACCTTTATAATCCTCCTGGAGGACTCCATTGTCTCAATAAATTTTTCAATTTCATCATACCCATCAGCCTCAACTGTCACCTTTACCGCCAATTTTTTCACACCCTGCGGCAGCGGTAATGGGGGTTCAAGCTGCTCCTCTTCTGATTCGGTTTCAACCTCTGTTCCGGATGCTGTTTCGGTATTTGACGAGTCAGCCGTACCTGTTCCATCTGCAGAATCAGTTGGTTGAGCGGGCTCCGCCCCCTCTGCTTCAGCCAGTTCTTCATCACGAACTTCCAGTTTCAAAATCAGACTATCAGAGATAACCTCTGCTTTTTCAAAATCCAGGATTAACTGATCTCCCAATGGTTTTACCGGTAACTTTTTCTGCAATTCCATCGTAGACTGATACGTTGATCCAGTTGACTGATTCAGCTGTGAAGAAATAGAATCCAATACAGTTTGCTGTGTAGCTACTTCAGATTTCTTTGTTTCAATCGTTGATTTCATCGGATTAAGAAGCAAGAAATACAATCCGGCAAATAGTAATAGAATGGCTACGCAAATACCACTTAATATGTAGATTTGAACTTTACTTAATCGCCAACTCATTTCGATTTCACCTCTTCTTCAGAGGGCAGCTCACCATCAGCCTTCAATTTTTTTACTGCCGGCATATTGAGAGTTAACTCAAATGTCCCAATATATCGGGGATCGTATTTTAGTTCCACAGAATCACTTTCTTCACTATCTTCGCTCTCTTCATTCTCTTCCTCAACAGGTGCTGCCTCCAATGAAGAAACCATTGCATTCGTTATGACCTCAGTTGATGATAAATCCTTTAGATAATAGGCTGCTTCTTCTGCTTTATCAAATCGCACTTCGAGTTTAATTGCGCCATTTTCAGCATAAGAAAAGGTTTCAATAAATCCTCGCTCCGGCAAAAATCCATTTAAATGTTTTAAGAGAGGTACTGTTTTAACAGGGTATTGGTTTGCCCATGTAACTTTTTCTGTTAATTGAGTAACAGAATTGCTATTCTCCTGAGATACAACCTTCTGCTGTTCCACTTCAATCATTTGAGCAGTCATTTCATATTCTTGTTCTAATGCATTCAACTGACTTTGATTGCTCTGATATTGCCAAAAGTAAAGGATTCCGCAGAGAATACCGAGAAACACTGCAGATAAGATAATCAGGAGTACCCCACGGTTTTTGCGCTCTTTTTTTGGCAGCAAGTTAATTTCTACAAGCATCATCTCACTCCTTTAAGAGCCAATCCCCCGGCTAAAAAAAAGGGCTCCGGCAATTCAGGTTCCTTATTGGTTTGTATATATCCCTTTGGAATACTCACCACAGTTTGATCATATCTATTTTTTATGTCAGTGATCACTTCAGTTAGATAAGGATGATCACCGGTTATGATTATTTTAGTGACCTGATGCTGCTCCTGGCTTAAGGAATATTGATAAAAGCTTAGCACCCGATCAATCTCTGTATACGTATCCTCTAACAATTGCATATAATCTTCATTGTCACCGGTATATTCCATGACTTGCTTATCTTCATTTATACGTGATAGTTCCCATTCACCACTTTGCCCTGTAATCGGGATATTTTTCATAAAGATTGGCTTATCATTTACAAAAATACTTGTATTGACGGTATGCAGATTAAATTCAATCAGTAAGAGATGGTCTTTTGAATCTCTTTTTCCCGCATGAAAAAACAGCCTGTACAGCGACAAAGGCGATATATCTGCTTCTATAGGGTAAAGCTGAGATTTCTCAAGCAAAGTGGCGTACTCCGATACCACCGCTTCTTCAGCAGCGAATAACAGAATTTCCTTTTTTTCCTCCGTCTCTTCCAACAGAACCACATCAAATATCGGTTCCTCAAACGGAAGATGTATGGTCGTTCCCATTTCCAAATACAAGTAGCCCTTGATTTCATCCTCTTTAATATCCTTTGGAATGGCAACCTTACGAATGACCAAACGGGAGTCCGGTACTAAAAACCGCACCTGACGCTTATGTATTTTCCATTTAGCAACACAATCACTTAAAATATCCTTAAGAAGGTCAAAATCAGTAATAATGCCGTCCTTTATAACACCGGCAGGTAAAAAATGCTCACCGCATTTATGAACAATCGGTGGGTCCAGCTGTTTAAGTTCTACATAACGAATCACATGGTCTTTTAATACCAGGTTCACAACCCGATTGCTGCCTGAAAATAAAGTAAAAGCCATTATAACTTCTCCCTTCCAAATCAATCACAAAAATTGTAAATACCAGTCTAGCAAGGACTCCCCAAAAAAGTAGGCCACCAGGGTACCAATGACGATGAACGGTCCAAATGGAATCGGCTTCCGCCGCTTCACAAGACCGATTAACATCCCAATGACTCCAAAGACAGCTCCAAAAAAGGTGGAGAATATAAAGGCGAGAATAACTCCCTTTACTCCCATCACAAATCCAATTAAACCGAATAATTTAATATCTCCGCCACCCATGCCGCCTTTGCTGATTACAGCGATAAAAAACGGGATTCCAAACCCGACAATAGCCCCAGCTAAACTGTCCCACCATGGGTCCAAAGGAATAAATACCCGAATAAACAAAAAAACAACTGTAAAAAACAGCAGAATTTTGTTAGGTATAAGCATGTACGTAATATCCGATATAAAAATAATGATCAGCAGGGAAATAAGTGTCCATGCTACAAACAATTCGGCAGTCCAGCCAAGCAGCATCGGGGCTGCCACAAAAAGAATAGCCGTTGTCAGTTCCATCATCGGATAAATAGGTGAAATGCCCGCCTTACACTTACGGCATTTACCCCCTTGAAGCAAGTAAGACAATACAGGGATAAGCTCTTTCGGTGTCAATGTATGGCCGCAGGCCGGACAAGCCGACCTTGGAGCCACAATTGATTCCTTCGCTGGAATCCTCAAACCTACCACATTATAAAATGAGCCAAAGATGAGGCCGGTGAGGAAGATTAAGAGATAGAGAGTAGACATTATGGTAATGTGATATCTTCTCTACTAACTTTGCTTGAATCAACAGTTACATATGTCTTATTCCCGCTAGAAGAAATTAAAGTTACTGTGTAAACCGCTCCCGCCCCTTTAGTAGTTCCTGAAGTTGGTACTGGAGCTTTGTAATCTACTTTACTATTTGTTGTGTGATAAGTCGTATCTTTAGCGCTTGGGTCAGTAATATTCTCAATAAAACCACCTTCTTCTAATTGCGCTAATGTCATAGAAGCAGGTACTTTTTCTGCATTAGCAATATACATTCTTGCAGCATTCGCCATTTGCTTAACATTTACCACATGTGCGTCTTTCTCACTGTTTTTCATTATAGTTCCAATGGCAGGGATAGCGATGGCAGCAATTATTCCAAGGATCACGACAACAGCTAAAAGTTCAACAAGCGTGAAGCCTTTTTCGTTCTTTACTTGCTTTTTGAATAGTTTCATTCAAATTCTCCTCCTAAAAAAGATTTAGTATAATAGTCCAAATGTTCTATATATCTTACAATATATACTATTTTCTGGTAAAGATAAAGACATTTTTTGATAATACTGTAATATTTTTACCCGCTCATCTCATTAAACATTGTGAACATTGGCACGATAATAGCTAGTACAATGGTTCCTACTAACGAAGCAAGGAACACAATCATCAAAGGCTCAATCAATGCCTTCAATTTATCAGTACTAGCTTCTACTTCTTTTTCGTAAAACTCAGCTACTTTCGTCAGCATGGCTTCCAGAGATCCGGTTGTTTCTCCAATTGAAATCATCTGCGTTATCAAAGGCGGAAAAGCCCAATGTTTTTTCATTGGCACTGTAATCGACTGTCCTCTTTCCAATGAATCTCTTGATTCGAGAACAACCTTTCCAATCACCTCATTCTCAACTACCTGCTCCACTAATGTCATAGATTCCAAGATAGGCACGGAGCTTGAAAATAAGGAACTGAGTGTTCTGGTCATACGAGCCAGCGCGGCCTTTTGCAACATACTGCCGAAGATTGGAACCTTTAATAAAAAATAATCAAAATAATATTTACTTTTCTTATTTCTTCTAATCATTTGGATGGCTCCAATAAATAAAAGAATGAACAGAACAACAAAGTACCACCCTGCTTGCATCATTTCACTGGCCTTAAGGACGAATTGGGTTATGGCAGGCAGTTCACCGCCAAAATCGGCAAACATGCTCACATATGTTGGAACAACCTTTACTAAGAGGAAAATGACTACTGCAACCGCTACTATAGCAATCACGATTGGATAGGCCAAAGCAGAGGAAATCTTTCTCTTCGTATCATGCTGTTTCTCATAATGGATAGCCAAACGTTCAAGCGTATCATCGAGATTACCGCCAATCTCTCCTGCTCGAATCATATTGATAACCATAGGTGGAAATATTCTTTTATGCTTCGCTGCCGCTTTGGAGAGTGGCTGTCCATCTCTTAGATCTGTCTCAATGGTTTGCAGTGTTCGTGCTAAAGCCTTACTATCTGTTTGCTGAGAAAGAATGTTTGTCGAATCTACAACCGTTACCCCAGCCTTAATTAAGGTTGAAAATTGACGCAAATAAATAACAAAATGCTGCAGCTTCACAGGATTTCCAATTGCAATATCCTTTGTTAGCAACGTTTCAGGCATCTGAGACATTTCAATGACACGTATATTATCTTTTTTTAGTTTTTCCATCGCTTCGCGTCTGTTTATAGCATTCACCACACCAGACCGCTTGCCTTTTACGTCACGACCGGTATATTTAAACCTTGCCATCTACTCCACCTTTTCCTTAAGAAATGGAGAAGCTGATTCTCTCGTGATAACCCCAGCTGTCACCAATTCTCGAATATTGCTCTCGAGTGTATGCATTCCCTGAGCCTTTGATGTCTGCATGACATTCATAATTTGATGTATCTTTTCGCTTCTGATTAAATTCGACACGGCTGGATTATTAATCAAAATTTCAGTTGCTGATCTTCGCCCGCTTTTATCGACAGTCGGAAATAACCTTTGCGAAATAATAGAGATCAAGACAGAAGCTAGCTGAATGCGAACCTGCGCCTGCTGGGCTGACGGGAATACATCTATCACCCGGTCAATCGTTGAGGCTGCTGATGAGGTATGGAGCGTACCGAGAACCAAGTGGCCTGTTTCGGCAGCTGTAATAGCTGTATGAATTGTCTCCAAATCTCTCATTTCACCCACTAAAATGACATCAGGATCCTGTCTGAGTGCTGCTCTCAAGCCATTTGCAAAATTATTGGTATCAAAGCCTACCTCTCGCTGGTCGATAATGCACCCATTATGCTTATGCAAATATTCAATTGGGTCCTCTAGTGTGATAATATGCTTTCTCATCGTTTGATTCATATATTGAATCAATGATGCCAGCGTAGTTGATTTGCCGCTCCCTGTTGGACCTGTCACAAGCACAAGCCCCTGCGGCTTATGGGCAATTTGCTTTAAAATCGGTGGCAGCTTTAATTCTTCCATAGTTGGAATTCTCGTAGGTACGATTCTGATTGCCATTGCTACACAGGATCTCTGGAAATACGTATTAATCCGGAAACGAGATAATCCAGGAATACCATAGGAAAAATCCAATTCTCCTTTTTCTTTAAAACGATCCCACATATCCTCCGGGACAATCGCTCGCGCCATACCTTCCGTATCCTCGGGACGCAAAATCTCCTTGCTATACCTTTTTAACTCCCCGTTAATCCGCATAATCGGCGGAACTCCAACCGTTAAGTGAATATCTGATGCTTTGAATTCAAATCCAGCTCTTAGCAAGCTATCAATTTTTTTATCCATCCATGCCACCCCTATTCAAGAACAGCTACACGCAGCACTTCTTCCGTTGACGTAAATCCCTGTTTTACTTTAAGAAGACCATCATCTATTAGAAAAACAGTTTTATGCTTGATTGCCAGTTCCCTTAGCTTTGTAAAGGATTCTCCATTCATAATGACTCTTTTCATCTCATCATTTAAAACAAGAATTTCATGAATAGCTATTCTTCCTTTATATCCAGTCATATTACAAGAAGAGCAGCCCTTTCCTCTCTTTACAACTTCAATTTTCATGCCTCTTTTAGCAAATATCTCAATCTCTCTTTTAGTCGGCTGATGTTCCTCTCCGCAATCTCGGCAAACACGCCGCACAAGACGCTGTGCCACAATACCGCTGACCGATGAAGCAATTAAAAATGGTTCAACCCCCATGTCCATTAACCTTGTTACCGTACTGAGTGAATCATTCGTATGGATCGTGCTTAAGACAAGGTGGCCAGTTAGTGAAGCACGAATGGCAATTTCAACTGTTTCCTTGTCCCTAATTTCCCCGACCATAACGATATTGGGATCCTGACGCAAAATCGATCTTAATCCGGTCGCAAATGTCATTCCAACATTCGAATTAACCTGTATTTGATTGACACCTTCAAGTTGATACTCAACTGGATCCTCGATTGTGATAATATTGACCTCTTCACTATTTAAATCATTTAAGGCTGCATACAATGTTGACGACTTCCCTGATCCGGTAGGACCTGTAATTAACACAATTCCTGCAGGCTGTTCAATCAGTGATTTAAACCTTTGCATATTTAACTTATTGAAGCCAAGACGATTTAAATCGTTCAACGAGCTTCCCAAATCCAGAATCCTCATAACAATCTTTTCACCAAAAACCGTCGGCAAGGTGGATACACGTAAATCGACAGGGTGGAAGTCCAAATTAATTTTAATTCTTCCATCCTGAGGGATCCTGTATTCCGTAATATCCATATTAGCCATGATTTTAACTCGCGCTGTCAAAACGCTCTGCATGGATTTTGGCAATGTTCGTTCTGTCCTTAGAACTCCATCCACACGATATCGAACAAGTACTTTTGTCTCGTGCGGATCCAAGTGAACATCACTCGCTCTTTGTGAAACGGCATTGGATAAAATCTGATTAACGAGTTTAACAATCGGGGAGTCCTGATCAGTGATTTTGTCATCCTTACGTACATCAGTCTGATTCAGATCCCCAAGCAGCTCTTCTATTCCTTCATCATGATCGTAATATTTTGTAATCGTCCGCAATATATCATCTTTTGTAGCGATTGCTGTGATAATTTGAAAGCCTGTGGCTAAACGCAAATCATCGATTGCATAAAAATCCATTGGGTCAGCCATCGCTACATATAATTTTTCTCCTTCTTTTTTTAAAGGAATGAGCAGGCTCCTCTTTGCGATATCCTTCGGTACAATCGCAAACAAAGTAGGATCAAACGGGTATCTAAACAAACTAACGTGTGGAATCCCTAACTGAAATTCAAGCACTTCTATTAATTGCTGCTCCGTAATATATCCTTTTTGTAAAAGGACATCTCCAAGCTTTTCACCTTTTATCTTTGTTTCTAAAGCATTTTGAAGCTGGTCCTCTGTAATTAAACCCGCTTCCACTAACAAATCACCTAAGCGTTTTCGGGTTTGCGACATCCAACCATCTCTCCAATACCATTAAATTTTTCCCTGATTTATTTACTGATTTTCTCTGGAGCATCCGGTCCTTCTTCAGCATCCTCTTCTATTTGTTTATCCTGATCTTCCAAATTATCTTCCTCTTCAATCAGCTCATCATCATTTTGCTCACCATCTTCAGTCGGATCCTGATCACCATCTGATTGTTCTTCTTCAGATTCCTCTGGATCCATACCTGGTTCGCCGTCATCCGTTTCTTCTACAGGTGTCTGTACTTCAGGCTCCTTTAATCCACTGATAACCACCCGATGAACAGGATTGTAAAAGTCATCAGACAGGACCTCTGACAAAATTTCTTCTCCATTTTCATCGATCGTTTTTCTGACGATTCTGATGAGCAATCCATCTTTCCCCTCAGCAGACACTTTACTTTCATGCTCTTTCATTAAAGCACTGTACTGTTTGATCGTATTTGGCTTAAATTTTGTTTGCTCTTCTATGACAAGATTGTATTTATAAAGGAAGGAATGACCTTTCAATGTCACTACCAATTTGCTTCCCTCTATGGAAAAACTAAGGGTATAAGCCGTATCGTTCGGATTAGAAAAAACAAGGTCTACCTGCTTTTCCAAATCGACTCGAGCTTCATAGCCCAACTTGGCATACTCAGGTAATTCGCGGCTAATATTTCTCTCCAAAATATTAAAATTTGTAGGCATAATTGCTTCATAGAGAGCTGATGCAAAAATACCTGATGAAATCTTGTCTTTCTTTGTTATATTGGCAGCTTTGATTGCCTCAACAAGCGATACCTGTGTTTTTGCCGGTATTTCAATTTCCGGAAGTGCTTTAATCAGAAGACGGATTTCTCGTTCACGGTCCTCTAAACTAATGCTGGCCTTAGAAATGACCTCATTCTGTTCATCTGATCCATCCATATATTTTTCCAACTGAAAAACCTGAGGACTGCCATCAAGCATGGCAGCTCCCGCCAGTAAATCAGAGGTAAGTTTGTCTTTATCGATGTTCTCTATAGCGAGCTTGCTGGATAAAGCAGGGATAAATTCCTCAATCGCATCCTTTTTAAGGATGACCTGCATGACATTCTGTTTCCCGGATTGTGCCTGTCCAAGTGTCTTTTCTATGTTAAAGACGAATGAACCTGCATTAAAAACGGTACTTGTTTCCTTATAGGTAAACTCAATAATACTATCTTTCTTCCATTTTTCTGTCTCTTTCTTGATTAAATCATTCGCCTCTGTTACTGATTTATTCGAGACATTTACAGAACCAATCACGGTATTTTCCTCAAACTTATTCTCAGGGTCGATCATGTTGTTGATTGCTAGTGAGCCATAATGAGAGAATCCAAGCATGTATGCAGTAGAGAATAGTAATATAATAAATACTTTGCCAATGTGCTGCTTTCTCATAGCCGGGCTCCTCTCTAATTAGCTAATGACATTCATAGACAATTCAACTACCACGGAAGGCCCTTCGCTTTGAGCTGTTTCAATGTCTGTTACCGTAAGGATTGTACCCTTTGCAAATAACAGTTCACCTTGTCCATTCAGAATATCCTTGCTCACTTCTTTCCCTTGCAATAATTCAATTTGCTTGTCTTTAAGAGCTTTTTCACTTTCAGAAAGCTGTTGGTACAACGAAACACAGGCTTCCGCTTCTGCTTCAGCTACCACATCTGACACTTCAGTCTGTTCTACAGTCGTTTCTTCAACGTTTAAAACTGGTTCAGATACTTTAATAGACTGTTCAATAGACTCTGCCTCTGCGCTCTCTTCCAAGTCTTCAATATTCTCAATATAGTAGTCAGACGCATTCTCAACGACAACCAGAATGTCTTTCCCAAAAGTTAAAACAGCTTCTGCCTTCAAAATAATGTCCTTACCGCCAACACCGACCTGCATAGCGATAATATTTCCATTCTCTTCATCAATGTAATACTCGGAAACTTCACCAAGCAGCTGCCCTTTTCGAGTCATTACCTTTGTATTAGTGATTTTAATTTTTTTATTAACTAATGTATTTGCGATTGGAATCTCGTTTAAATCAATCACTGCATTGTCATTTTCAACAGTAATGGCATATTCACCAATCCCGATTACTTTTTTGAAAGGGATGGCTTTTACACTTACTTGCCAATCCTCATGTTCAATGGTAAGGAAATCAACAGATCCTTTTTCCGGATTAATAACGATTGATTTTACATTTCCGATTTGATTGCCCTCGGAAATACTGATAATTGGTTGACTGATAATTTCTAAACTGTTTTTCATTACGAATACACATCCCTATCTTTTTTGTTTATACACAATATGTTTGATATAAATATTCCAGTTGTTTAGCGAGGATAGGATACTGTTCAAATCTAATTTGCAGTTCAAGCAAAATTTGTTTAAGTTCCTCCCATTTTTTCTTTTCGATAAAATGATCGAGTAACAAAGTACTGAACCGGTAATATGTTTGATCAGGTAATTCATCTGTCAAGTATCCTTTAATCAGTGATTCATACTCATCCTCAGAACATGTCATTTTTGCTAATTTAATCTGATCAAAAAAGGTATCAAACAACTGAGTTTGCAGCACTGAATATTCAGGTGATGGTTTACTCGGCTTTTGTTCCTCCTGTTGTGCAGGTTCATTGTACAGAGTTATCTTTTCTTCGTCAGGAAGTTCTTTCTCTAGCCATTCATTCACTTGAGTTTCTTCAGCCGAGTCAGAAGGATGGTTAACTGCCTGTTGACCGCTAACTGGCCCTTCGGCTGGCTCAACTATTGGTTCTGGCTTAGTTTCTTCCGTATTTACGATGCGCTCTTTTTCCAAATCAACTAAATTGGATTGTTGGTGCTCATCCGATAGATCTCCTGTTACTGTTTTATGAAAAGAATGATCTTCTTCCAATTCATTCACTTGAGTTTCCTCAGTTTTGTCAGAATGTTGGTTTTCTGCTTGTTGATCTCTAACTGGCCATTCAACTGACTCAACTAATGGTTCTGACTTAATTTCTTCAGTATTTACGATGCGCTCTTTTTCCAAATCAACCAAATTGGATTGCAGGTGCTCATCCGATAGATCTCCGGTTACTGTTTTATTAGAAGAATTATCTTCTTCCAATTCATACAGCGGAAAATCCTCTTCTACATATAAATTAACGATTGGATCAACTGACGGTTCTTCTACTAGTAAATCCTTGGCTTCCAGCAAATCCTCATCTTCGTCCTCTAAGAGGATTTCAATATCCTCCATATAATGAACCGATGATTCATCGGGGGATATCAATTCATCCTTGCTAAGGAGGAAAGCGACTTCATCATTCGTTAGAGATCCATAAGGCTCCTCCTTGTTAGATATGAAAAGTCGTTCATCCCCTTCACCTTCCATCATTTGAGCTTTGTCTGGATTAGAATACGGATGCTCTATGTCTCCATCGTCCATGACTTCTGGTTCATTTTTAGAAATTAAAGGAGACTCATTCTGAAGCAGCTCCATTTCTTCATCCCAATTGATCGTTTCCTGAGTTAACGGTACTTCTGTAACCGAGGATTGCTCATTCTCCTGCTCTATCATTTGGTTTTTTTCAAGCGAAATCATTTCAGGACTATCGGTAAGATTTTCATCCTCTTTACCTGCCTCATTACCCATTTCCGCTTTTGTTTCTTTCGGCTGTTCCTGCTGTAGTTCTTGATTGCGCAATCCTTTTGACTGCTTTTGATTACCCATGAGATGGATCAGATCATCCTTTTCCTCTATTTCACCCTCTGGTTCATCACTTTTATACGCTGTCAGGTCATTGCCCTCCTGGTCAAAAATCAAGCCTTCAAATTTTTCTCCCATAAAAAAGGTCATCGCAATAATAATTAGAAGCAACATCCCAGCTGTCTGCCAAAGTGGAAAGTTCATATTTACATAGACCCCAATAGTAGCGACGAGGATAGCACCTACTATAATGATCATTTTCCCTTTAGAAGTGATTCCTAGTGGCAAATACATAATGATTGGAATTAACAAAATCAACGATGCTAAAACCAATATATAACTTTCCAATCCTACCACCCCTTTTTTTGACAAATTCTAATAAATTGTGAATTTATTATAAATATAAGAAAAGATACCTATTTATTACAAATATTTACTAGAATCATTGTATAATAAAGTAAGAAATATTAAAAGAAGGTGCGGGCATGAAAAAAAAGAATATTTTATATATCGAACGAGGTTTTACATTGGTAGAGGTTCTTTTATCCGTTACCATTCTTGGAATTATTTTTTTAAGCATATTAGCTTTATTCCACAATACGTACGATTATAGTAAACGAAACGAGTCCAAAACAGTCGGAATCAATGTAGCCAGAAATGTTTTGAATTATATCGAGAACCAGGACTTTATTACTATTAAAAATAATTATTTCCCAGTTTCATCTGCACCTGAGGAAATTCTAATCACGAGGGATTCTTGTAAAAAAAGCCCGTTTCCTGAAGATTCCTGTGAAAATATGTTAGAAACAGTCATTAATAATGTGACATATGAAGCCACTGTTACCTTAAAAAAACACCAGGAAACTGGTTTGCAAAATTATTTAATCCCTGTTGAGGTAAAGATCAACTGGAACGATCGTGAAACAAGTGTGGAGGGAGTATTGAAGAAGTGAAAAAATTCATTTTGCCTGAGCGCGGTGTTACCCTTGTCGAATTACTGGTTACAATTGCACTTGTTTCATTGTTTGGCACGATTATGTACTCTGTATTTTTAACCGGAATAAAACTTTATCAAAAAATTGAGGTGGAGGGACAATTGCGAGATGACGCTGACTTTGTAGCAACTGCTATTTTAAATGAGATGTACAGCAATTCTCCAAGATCCGTAAAAACCTTTAAGGATTCAGCGACTGGCAAAGAGGGGATCATCCTCGTCAGAGCCAATGAGAAAAAAGTTGATGGATATCTTGTTGAGGACAATACAAATAGTCCGGAAAAAACGATTAAAATTTACTTTGATGATCATCAGATTGTCATTGAAAGTACCACCGGAGCAGTCCAGGAAATAAAAACAGTTGAGATTGATTCGAAGTTCACAACTATTAGCAATGGTACGTCCAATGAGACTAAATCTAAGATTACCCTCGGTACGGTAGGCGAATGTAATGCCGGTTATACGGAATGCAGTCATGGGACAATTCGACTGACACTTGCTCTCGAGGGTGAGAATACCATAAAAAATTCCCTTATTAATTCTAAACCACTTGTCTTAGAGAGTTCTTTTGGCTTTTAGGAGGATCCAAAATGATAATTAAAAATGAAAAAGGATCTACATTAGTGCTTGTTTTATTAATCTTCCTTGTCCTCACTACCCTTGGTTTAGCCATAGCCAGTGCCACGATTAACAGCGGTAAGCGGACAGAGCTACGAGAAGAGGATATCACACAAAACCTGGATGCCCTGCGTGATTTAAAAGAAGGTGTGGCAGCCGTTGAGGCTTTTATCGCCAAAGAAGGCAGCTATATGATTAGCCTTCCTTCGAAAGCAGATTACGACAAAGCGATCAAGGATATGATCACGAGAGTAAATTCTACAAATAACAAGCGATATAAGATTGAGGATAAAACAACAGACATAAGCAGTTATACAAAAATACTGCAAATCAACAGTTCGGCCTATTCACAAAAAGTATATATCACAGCCATGCCGAGTTTTCTAAAATACGCACTTGGGTCAAGGGAAAGCCTCACCCTAAATGGCTCCCCATTAATTGAAGGAGATATATATTCAAATAAGACACTCTCTATTAGCAATGATACGAATTACATTTATAATTCAGTTCCTGATAGTGAGGATACTTCATTGCCCGCTATTAAAACATCATCAAAAATTCATCTCGGTGATAAGAATCAGCCGATAGCACTCTGTTCTTCCAGTAAGGCAAATGATTGCTATAATCCCAGAAGTGTACAAGATAATCTGCCTGTCTTTGAAAAAAACAATCCATACTGGCAAAATTTATCTATTCAAAACATAGCCCCGGCTTTTTCATCAGATGAAAAGCCTATATATGAAGATGAACCAACCCAATTTATTGATGTGGACATTCATCAATCCTTTATTGAAAAGCTAAGTGTGGCTGGCTTCTCTCCTCAACCATTACAGGGGGATACGGATGAGGAAAAGAAATCGTTTATTGTGAATCAGATCAAGTCTGGCCAATCAAATTTAGGAATCAAGAGAATTACCAATTTTAATTTGCTCGATAAAGATATAACATCCACGGCATTTTTGTATTCAGGAGATGCCCGAATTGATGTAGATGAAATCGATCTCCAGGATCATCAGTGGCTGATTATAGATGGAAACTTGTTTTTAGAGAGCGAAGGAAACAAAACGATGGATGTGAAGGGCAATATATTGGTAACCGGTAATATCAGTATAGTAGGTAATTTAAGCTTTAACTCCGTCATATATGCGCTTGGGAATACAACGTTAAATAATATTAATATTACATGCTATCAAAATAGCTGTGACCAAGGAAA
>NZ_JBZCPQ010000006.1:0-256368 GCF_058267535.1 Pradoshia sp. Z5_111 | reverse complement strand
GTCATATATGCGCTTGGGAATACAACGTTAAATAATATTAATATTACATGCTATCAAAATAGCTGTGACCAAGGAAATTCTGGAGAAGTCCTTATCCTAATGACACAGGGACAATTGGAGGTTTCCATCATTAATCCATTCAAGGATAAAGCTGACCAAATCAACGGATATCTATATACAGCTTCGGAGGCAAACATCTATGCTGTTGGTTCGCTCCTTCGCGTAGAGGGAGGAATATTTTCCAGGGATAATCTGGTTGTAAATAGCTATCGAGGGAGCGCGGTGGAAAAAGGTCATATTGACTTTACGGCTAATCAGGATAAGCTCACTTCAAGACTGCAAGTGACAAACAATAAACGATTATTTTTAAATCAAACACAAGGCCTTCCAAAGGTTAATGGGTTGGAGGTAATTACCGACCGAATTGAAAAGAAATAAAATGTAAACAAAACCCGTTGGTTACGCACCAACGGGTTTTACTTTCCTACTAAATTCACGATTTCAGTATGATTCCATTCCTTCGCCCACATAGCAGCGGTTTTATTCTCATTATCTTTAATGGATGGATCCGCCCCTGCTTTCAGGAGCATTTTTACTAGGTCAGTCTCCCCATACTCACTGGCATATATTAAAGCCGTTTTTCCTTCATTATTTTGTTTATTAATTAATTCAGGTAATTTTTCAAGAAGCACATCCAATAACTCATCCCGCATGTTGATAACAGCAGCCGTAATAACAGTATTTCCTTTCTGGTCTTGCACTCTCAGCAATTCAGGATCCTTCTCCTCCAATAGAGTTATAATCTCTAAATGCCCCTCCTGCGAGGCAATATAGGCGGGTGTTTCACCTTCGTTATTAGGCTGGCTTGGATCCAACCCTTCTTTCATGAACAAATCAGCAATATCGGTCACTCCGCGCAATGCAGCTATATGCAGGGCAGTATTTCCTCTGCCATTTGTATCATCCAGTTTATCTTTATGATTCTTGATTGCTGTTAGAAACATATTATACGCTTCTCTATACGTCTCCTCATTATCGGGATTCCCGATTGAAAATACAAGCGTAACAAACAACGGATTATCTGATTGAGGTGCTATAACTGCTCCATGCTCCAACAGAACACTGGCAATTTTATAATCCTGATTCATAATGGCCAAATCAAGCGGTGTGACTCCCTCTTTATTCGCCTCTAAGGAGGTATGCTTATCTGCAGCCAATTCTTTTACCTGTTTTAAATCTCCTATTGCAATAGCCTCTGTCAGTTTCTCCTCATTCTCTTGTTTCGACTTTGCATTACTTCTTTCCGTAAAGCCTACTATACCAAGGACGATAGCAGTCATAATCAGGATTGCAGATACTGATAGGATGATTTTCTTTTTCATATAGTTTGTCTCCCCCGAGCTCTTCCCTTAAAGAAATGGACTCACTCTAACTCGCGGAGTGAGTCTATTTCTCTCTTAATATTTCGAATTGCCGTTTCCATTTTCTCCGCTGCCAGGTGATGTCACATTTACATTAAGATCGGCATAATACTCTTTTCCTTTATCATCCGTTACGGTAATCTTGATAACATCTTTACCGATTCTATTGCCGGTGAATACTCCATCCGATTTGAGAGATACGTAATAATCGTTCCCAATTGTATAAGTTACAGATGTTACATTGGTTGCATCAGACGGCAAATATTCCAAGTAAGTCTTTACAGATCTGGTCTCTCCTTTTTCGATATTGACTACCTCTGGAACTGTAATTCCTGTAAGAGGCTGTCCGACATTTACAATGACCTCTTTTGAAGCATTTCCATCCTCAGAGGATACTAGCAAAATACCTTTTCCGGTTCCTACTCCCTCGACTTTTCCATTCTCATCTACCCGAACAATATCAGGATCTAATGACTTCCAGATAATCTTCTTATTAGTAGCATTGCCTGGTCCTACATCACTCGCAAGCTGATATTGATCAAATTTATTGATTGACAGAGGGTTTGGTGTGATTGTAATCCAGCCTACTGGTACCGAGTTAACCTTAATTGCTGCTGTTTTCTTAATCACGTCACCGTCTTTTGTTATTCCAACTACCGTTAAAATCGTCTCTCCCTTTTTAAGACCTGTTATAGTAAAGCTTTCTTTATCAATGGTTGCAATAGATGGATCACTCAAGGTTAATGTAAGACTGTCTCGGTTATCAGCTGGATCGGTTGTAATAGATAAACCTTTTGTTTCTCCAACATCTATAGCCATATCTTCCACACTGATAGTGTTCACGTATTTACGGACGGTCACGACTGACTCTTTTTCAATTACTTTGCCAAATACATCCGTCACTTTTACTTTTACCTTCGTTTTCCCTGCTTTTAAAACTTTTGCTGCACCTGTTTCAGGATTAATGTTTAAAATGTCTCCATTACTGGCTTCTGACCATTCAATACTTTTAATCCCCGCATCACTCGGAACTAAATCGAGATCAAGCGAAAAATTCTTATCTACATCCTTATTTAATTCAAAGGTTTCAGGGAAAGTAACCGATTCCAGGCCATTTTCAGCAATCAGCGTTAATTGGTTAAACTTAACGTTCTCATCCTTTTTGAGAGCATTTTTATAACTTAACGTCGAATCCTTTAATACATATTCTTTCTTCACAGTTGGTTTCACTTTAACCGTAAACGTAACAGGCTCTGCTTTAAAGATAGTCCCTACTCTTTTATAGACGATATTATTTAAGGTTTGTGTGTATGTTAATCCAGAAGCAGTTGTACCGCTGGTTTTACCGCCCCCACTGACTTCCATTCCTGCTGGCAGATTTTCAGTTAGTGTAACCTCATTTAATGTAACCGTTGATTCTCTGATCGCTTTAGCAAGATCTCCCGTTATATCCTGTGGAGTAATTGTATAGGTGATTTCCGTATCCTCACCAACCTTGATTGGATTGGAGGCTTGAACGGTCCGATTTACCTGAAGATTCGTCTGCAGCTTTACAACTTTTACATTCAATTCTTTAGTAGCTTTGGCGCCTTTAGCATCGATTGCTTCGATTCGTATAGCAGCATTTCCTCCCTCAGGTAAACCATGAGGGATTGGCTGAACAATCGTCGTACCGTTGCTTACATTAGTTTGTTCAAAAACAAGCTTGTTATTAACATAGACTTTCGTAGCAATCTTTTTATCCTTCAGATCAAAATCCTGAATGTTATAGGCAAGTTCAATATTTTGATTTGATGGAATCAGGTCACCCTCCTTAGGAGAAATAACCGTAATTATGGGAGCATGGTTTGACCCTAAAAAGGCACGATACATAGTGTTGACAAACAGTTTCTGCTCCCAATCAGGAAATCCTGTATTTGTATGACCGGTACCCGAATACGTAATATTCCCCTTAGAATACGTATAATAATGGTTCCAGCTATCATTTACATCACGAGGATTATTGTAATCAGTTTGATCCTGCTGTCTTGTTCGGTCACTTTTAATGTTATACCAGGGGATTACCTTAGAATCTTCCAGATTCAAGGTAAAGTACTGGTTATGCGTTAAAGCTATATCTTTTGCAGAGCCTTTTCGAATTCTTTCTTCTTCCAGATTATAAGGGTAGCTGGTCATAATCCCGCTGTTTATAAGTGCTGTAGAATTAGAAGTACGCGGGGCTCCATAGCCCAAGTTTGTCTTTGGGTCGATTTGGCCTGATATTTCTTTAAAATTCTTCAACCAAAAGTTATCGGTATTACTGCCATCTTTTTGGAAAATCGTATCATGTGTGAACATAATGCTTTGCTCAGAAGAGATAAACGTTTCTAAAGAACGAGTCGAATTGGCATTTAAGTTGGTTTTGTTGTACTCATCCCCAAATCCAAAAATAACCATATCGTATTTTCCGTTAATTTGAGTATGCGAATTAGGACCAGTTGATCCGTTAAATATGTCCATTTTAGTAACATCAATATTAATCTCATATTCATTTGTTTTCTTCAAATAAGATTGGTTCATATTGCTGCTATTCAATAAACTGCTGTTATAATTGGCATTTGGTGTAACCTGCAGGACTTTTAGCTGCACAGGCTGATCTACAAACTTAATCATCCCTTTTTCATAATCCTTAAATCCCGTACCATTATCTAGTAATTCTAACTTCCAATAACGGATTCCCGAATATCCCTTCGGTAATTCAAAGGTGATTGTACTATTTTGCGAGGTAACCGGTATTTCCTTTACAATCTCATCCGTATCATATTGATCATTAAAATCAGAATCGATCAACAGCCGAGCCTTTAAATCTCTTGATTCCACATCAGCTGGCTTTTGCACCCTAAAATTAAAACTTAGATTGTCCCCATCCTGATAGGCAGTTGTTTCACTTGGTTTTGTTGTTAGCGAAAATCTTGGACCAGTTGCGTTGTAGTAATTAAAAAATACGCCCATCTGGACTGGAAAAAGATATTCCGCACCTCGGTAATTATAATTAAGTACATTCGCCTTATAAAGATGGGATTTTAACTGCCCCAATATAGCCCTATGGGAATTGATTGTATCCCTATCCACTATGACCGGCTTTCCCTTATTTATAAACCCGTCAATAATTTCTTGCAGCTTCAAATTTGTAATATCATTCTGAATGGATGTAGTATTATGATTCTTGTCTTTTACTTTTGCCTCCGAATAGGTACCTTCCATGATGGCAATCATGTCATATTTCCCATCCAATTCTTCTCTAAGTGCTACAAATTTTTTCATTGGCATTGATGTATATTCATATTGGTTCTCCCCTAAAAGACCCTCAAGCCTCGTCGGGTAATTATTTTTATTATCGTAAATCTCCAAAACTCTTATTTTTGGAGTGCTTTCCGCTCCATGTGTTACGTTAGGAGCCTGCAATACCGTTGAAAATAAAATAATAATAGCAATTGCTAGTTTCAGCCCTCTTTTCATATACCCACCCCTCTACCGTGTATTTTAAATCGAATCTATTCTTAACTCGTACAAAATACCTATATCATTACTTATTATTATACAGTCTTTACCATTATTTTGTATATTTTTCAATAAATTATCTGTACTTTTTATAAATATCAATCTTATAGGATATTTGTTGATTTACAGAGATGGGTAGATTTAAATTCATCTTTTTATCAAAATAGTAATGAATACACGGATTTTTCTCTTAAAGTTTTGATCAGTTGTTCCATATATCAAACTCAAGGCCAAACATACAACTTTTAATCTATTTCTTCTTGAACAAAAAAGACGTATTCCTCCTCTCTACTAGTCAGAATACGTCTCTTTTATTTAATATATTGCGCCACTTTGTTACGTCCGGCGCGTTTTGCTCCTGTATACATCGCTCGGTCTGCATGACGGATTAATGAGTGAGGATCATCCGCATCATTCGGCGCGGTTGAAACTCCAATTGATGCAGTCACTCTTACATGAATCCTCCTGCTTTCACTACCTAAATCAGATACTAATTCATACGACTTTGTTCCAATTTTTTGACGTACCAGTTCGGCAAATTGATAGCCTTCCTCCACTCCTGCACCAGGTAGGGCAAGCACAAATTCTTCACCGCCATATCTGGCTGCAATCCCTTTATATTGTACGAGTGAAGACAAACGTTCTGCTACCTGGCATAAAACATCGTTCCCACCCAAATGTCCGTAAGAGTCATTTATCGACTTAAAGTGATCCAAGTCTATTAAGATAAGAGTCAATGTGTCCAGCTTTTTTTTCCTTATCAGGTTAAATTGTTCTTTTAAATAGTCTTCAAGAAAATAGTTATTATAGAGATTTGTTAAAGAGCAGCGTTCACTTTTGGCTTTCGTTTCTTCATAATGCCTCGCATTTTCAATAGCTGATGCCAGATATGTAGAAAGAATATCTGCGATCGTTATCTGACTGTTTTCAAAGAAGTTTTTTTTCGAAGAGATATGAAGGACAATCCCTTCCATTTGCTCTGCATTTAAAACCGGAACAATCAATACGCTTTCTGCCCAATCAGGAATACCATGGTTTTCGTATTTCTTCAGGGAGGCAGAGCTCTGAATCAGCAATGATTTTTTTGATTCCCATACTTCTCCAATCAAGCTGTCTGTTGCCGAGATTAAATTCAAATGGGGCATACCAGTCTCATTTTTACTTTCATAACGAACCATACGAAGGCGATTGCTGGCTTTGCTATCCACACTCAGAATATAGGTTTCGTCGACTGGGAAAATCTTTGAAATTTCACCCAGAAATAAATCCAGGACTTGCTTGACTTCCAATCTTTCCGTTAACCTATGACCAATTTGACTCGCTTTTTGCAAATCTTCATTCATAGTATCAGCCCGATAATACAGTCTCATCACAAGAGCCAAACTGACAAGCGGTATGCCAACAATAATAATGGCTACAACCCCCAGCTCCTGATAGGTTGAGTACAATAATAAACCAATCGGAAAGATGATAATACTGGACACGATATCAGCTACCTGATCTTTTGCTACAAACTCTACTTTTGCCTCATATACAAACACATCTATGAGTAAAGCACAAATAAAATTAGATAAGAACCAGACAATTTGGTGGATTACAATTAATGAAAATACACTTATCTCAGATAAATCCAGATTGGAATGCTGACCGCCAAGTAAATAATAGATGAATCCGCTTGTTAGTGAATTAATAAAAAACATTAAAGAATTCATCGGAATGCGGAAAAGCTCATCCTTACTTATTTTTATTCGGTAGAGCAATGTCATTACTCCGATTTGCGAAAGGATTATTTCTACAAATAATCCGTACTCAAGGAATAAAGCCAAAGATACGCCCTGAAGGAGAAAAATCGGCAATCCATTTATCATGATAGGGTAATACGTAATAATACAAAGCAGTAATAGGAACAGCAGAATATCAATCGAAAAAAAGCTTCCTAAAATAGGATACTCCGTATATGAAATATATAAACTTGCAGGGACGATCAAAAACCAGAGTATCCAAATAATGATGCGTTTTTGTTTTGTAACCATTACCGTCCCTCCGTTCAGGAATCCATCTTATGTCACATTTTATCAAAAATTCTGACATCTGTCACACAAATATTTACAAAAACAGGTCTTATGGAGGATTGTCATGAACATCATTACTTTTAGAGGGATATAGTTATGACTTTTGAATGATTTCACTGACGATATAAGGGCGAATAGACGCCAAAAAATATAAAGAACCTGTGACCAATAGCATATCTCCGTCTTTCATTTTGGTTAATATCCCATTTATTCCTGCCACCCAATCTTTCTTTATATCCTTATGAGGATGACGACTATGTTTAAATAGCTCCTCTGCTTCATTCATTCGTTCTAATGGAAGCTCCGTAAAAGTTATACTTGCTGCCTTTTGTTCAATCATCTGAATCATCTTTGTATAATCCTTGTCCTTTAAAGCCGCAAACAAAATATGTATATTACAATTTGGGTAACGATCATCAATCGTTGAAAGCAGAGAGTTTATACCCGATACATTATGTGCGCCGTCCAGGATGATTAACGGCTGGTTCGATACAATCTCAAAACGGCCTTTCCATCTGGCAGATGCCAGTCCTTTTCTGATACTTTCTTCCCGAATCGAAAAGCTATACGTTTCACTGAGTAATAATGAACTGATAACTGCAAGCGTAGCATTCTCAACTTGATGGCTTCCAAGCATGCTAATATGTAAGTTCTTCAGCAAGTGTTCTCGCCATTTAACCGTGAAAACTTCCTGATTTTTAGGTTGAGAGCGATTCATTATCTTAAATTCTCTTCCTAGAGTATATAAAACAGCATTCATTTTCTCTGCCTGTTTGGCAAGGGGCTCTAGTGCCTCCTCATCTTTTACAGCAGTAACGACTGATGTGCCATTCTTGATAATTCCTGCTTTTTCTGTTGCAATTTCATTCAGAGAATTCCCAAGAATGTTGGTATGCTCTAAAGAAATGCTAGTAATGATCTCCAGAAGCGGTTCAATTACATTAGTGGAATCAAGTCTTCCCCCAAGTCCTGTTTCAATAATAAGAATATCCGGCTGCTCATTTTTAAAGTGCAGAAAAGCTAATATAGTCGTTACTTCAAAAGCAGTCAGATAATCCCCTTCTTGCTCTGCTTCATTTAAAACAGGGAGGAGGTAATTTAAACATTCAACTAGCTTATTGTCCGAAATCATTTCCTCACCAACCATGATTTGTTCATTCAGCTTTTCAAGATAGGGAGATGTAAAGGTACCTACCCGGTATTCCTCTGCCAACAAAATATGCTTTAAAAACGTAAGTGTAGAACCCTTCCCATTTGAGCCTGCTATATGTATACAAGGAATGCTGCGCTCCGGATTTCCCAATTTACGTAATACTCTTTCCATTCTCTCCAAGCCAAAATCCATTCCAAGTTTGGCTGTACGGTCTGCAAGAAACTTCTCTGCCTGTTGATAATCCTGTATCATTTTTTCACTCCTCAACCATTGCGCTATGTATTAGTATGACATGATTGAACAAAAACACCCTGTTCAAATGCTTCGAACAGGGCGCAATAAAAATATCTTAAGCCAATTCTTCTAAATCCTTCAGACGGCTTTGTACAGCCTCACGTTTTTCAACATAGTCTGCCAGCTTCGCTTTTTCTTCTTCAATCACCTTTTCAGGCGCTTTTTTCATGAAGCCTTCATTGGATAGCTTTTTCTCAATTCTTTCCACTTCTTTTTTCCATTTTTCAAGTTCTTTTTGAAGACGTTTTTGTTCCTCTTCAATATTTAATAGACCTTGCAATGGAAGAATTAATTCAACACCCGTTACGATAGCTGTCATCGCTTTATCATCTGCAGGGATGTCTGTACCAATTGTTAATTCCTCTGGATTACAGAAGCGCTCGATATAGCTGCTGTTTTTCTCAAGAACAGCTTGCGTTTCTGCATCTTTCGCCTTCAATGAAAGCTTGATTTTTTTGCTGAGCGGCGTGTTCACTTCTGCGCGGATATTACGTACTGTACGAATGATTTCAACAAGCAATTTCATTTCATCTGAAGCTTTTTCATCCGTTAAGTCCGGATTTACAACAGGCCAAGAAGCTGTTGTGATGGACTCTCCTTGGTGAGGAAGGTTCTGCCAAATTTCTTCCGTGATGAATGGCATAAACGGATGTAATAATCGCATCGTTTGATCCAATACGTACGCAAGGATAGAACGTGTTGTAAGTTTAGCTTCCTCGTCCTCGCCATACAGAGGGAGCTTCGCCATTTCAATATACCAATCACAGAAATCATCCCAAATGAAGTTGTATAATGCACGGCCAACTTCACCGAATTCATATTTATCTGCCAGTCTTGTTACAGTTTCAATCGTTTCGTTTAAACGAGTTAAAATCCATTTATCCGCAACTGATTTTTCGCCTGTTAAATCAATCTCTTCATATTTCAGCCCATTCATATTCATCAAGCAGAAACGGGATGCATTCCAAATTTTATTGGCAAAGTTCCAAACAGATTCTACTTTTTCATAGCTGAAACGTAAATCCTGACCTGGTGAGCTTCCAGTTGTTAAGAAATATCTTAGTGAATCCGCACCATATTTCTCAATAACCTCCATTGGATCTACACCATTACCAAGAGATTTACTCATTTTCTTGCCATGCTCATCACGTACAAGTCCATGAATCAATACATCCTTGAATGGACGCTCTCCAGTGAATTCAAGTCCCTGGAAGATCATTCTTGATACCCAGAAGAAAATAATATCGTATCCAGTCACAAGAGCTGCTGTTGGATAATAACGTTTAAAGTCTTCTGAATCTGTATCAGGCCAGCCCATTGTGGAAAACGGCCATAGCGCAGAACTGAACCATGTATCCAATACATCTGTATCCTGTGTCCAGTTTTCGATATCTGCAGGATCTTCCATTCCTACATATACCTCGCCTGTTTCCTTATGGTACCAAGCCGGAATGCGATGACCCCACCAAAGCTGTCTGGAGATACACCAATCATGGATATTATCCATCCAATTCAAATATGTTTTCTCAAAGCGCTCCGGTACGAATTCTACTTTACCTTCAGTGGATTGCATTTCGATTGCACGCTCTGCTAATGGTCCCATTTTAACAAACCATTGTGTAGATAAATAAGGCTCTACAACAGATCCGCTTCTTTCAGAATGTCCAACCTGATGGATGTGCTCTTCAATTTTGAACAACACTCCCTGATCCTGAAGATCCTTCACAATTTGCTTACGGCAATCGAAACGGTCCATACCTTCATATTTACCAGCCTTTGCGTTCATCGTTCCATCTTCATTCATAACTAGAATGCGTTCAAGATTGTGACGATTACCTACCTCGAAGTCATTAGGATCATGTGCTGGTGTAATTTTTACAACACCGGAACCAAAGTCCATCTCTACATAATCATCGCCAACAATCGGAATTTCTCTTCCTACGATTGGCAGGATAACCGTTTTTCCAATCAGATGCTTATAACGGTCATCTTCCGGATGAACAGCAACTGCTGTATCGCCAAGCATTGTTTCCGGACGAGTTGTCGCAACTTCAATATGTCCGCTGCCATCTGCTAGTGGGTAGCGCATATGATAAAAAGCACCCTTAACCTCTTTATGAATTACTTCAATATCAGAGATTGCTGTTTTTGTGCTTGGATCCCAGTTAATAATATATTCACCGCGGTAAATAAGCCCTTTTTCATAAAGTTTTACAAACACTTCACGAACAGCTTTTGAAAGTCCTTCATCCAGAGTAAAGCGTTCACGCGAATAATCAAGGCCCAAACCTAGTTTTGCCCATTGTTCACGGATATGAGATGCATACTCTTCTTTCCATTTCCATGTTTCTTCAACAAATTTCTCACGTCCCAAATCATAACGTGATACCCCTTGATTGCGCAGTTTTTCTTCTACCTTCGCTTGAGTTGCAATTCCCGCATGGTCCATACCTGGCAGCCATAATACATCATAACCCTGCATTCTCTTCATTCTTGTCAAAATATCCTGAAGTGCAGTATCCCATGCATGACCTAAATGCAGTTTTCCCGTTACGTTTGGGGGAGGAATTACGATCGTATAAGGTTCTTTTTGTTTATCCTGTCCCGCTTCAAAGAATTTACCCTTTAACCACCAATCATAGCGCCCTTTTTCGATTGATTGAGGATCGTATTTGGTTGGCATACCAATATCCGTTTGTTGCTCCATTTTTCATTCTCCTTTACTTTCATAATTGGTGAAAAACGCAATAAAAAAACCGCTTCATCCTCTATATAAAAAGGACGAAACGGTATGTCTCGCGGTACCACCTTTGTTCCAATACAAATAACTATTGTATCGGCACTTCATTTCGTTAACGGCTCTTCACCGGTTATCCGCTACTACCTGACGTTCACGGAAACAGCTCCTGGGCGACCTTCTGCGATTACGGTTACTGAAGGAATCTTACAGCCGATGGATTCCTCTCTCTTACAGTCTTAATCACATACTCTTCCCATTCAAAGCTTTTCATTGTTATTTTGGTTTCTCATAATCGGAAATCATTTTTTAATACTGTTATCATACATAAGTATGCATCTACTCGTCAATCATTGTTTCCCATTTTTCTTTATTTTATTCAAGCCTATATCCAAGGTGCCATCGTCAAATCTCAATCTTAGGCGCCTTAAATAATGCTGTACAGACACCCATTCAGGGGTATTTTTATATTCTATCATAAAGGGGGAATTTACATGCGAAAAAAGGTAACTCAATACAATATGCCTCCGTGGATTCGAAATACAAGAAATGTCTTACAGCAATTCTCCATTCCCTTTGCCGTTTTTCAAGGAATCCGGACATTCTTTTTTCCGACCACTTTTGATTTATTTCTGCTATTTTTACTGATTGGCCTTGCTTTAGCCTTCCACTTTGATATTCTGTAATCTTTTATAGCTATTCATTTAGACCAGGTAAGTTTGCCTGGTTTTTGTTTGATACAATTATGTTGATGCCGTATCTTTTATTTCTCTTCCTTCGCCTTTTTGCTTTCTTCTATTTGTTCCATCCTCATGATGATATATTCAATGTTTTTTAATAACCAATACTGCCTTTGGAATCTTCGGCAAAATTGAATTTCATCCTGTTTGCCTTTTTTTCTGGAGTATTGTTCTACTACCTTGATACAATTAGCCGGATAGGCTAAATAGGATAAGAATAAACGCAGCTCACCCTCCTTGAAGGGAAAATACTTCAGATAAAGATAGATCCACTCAACTATTTCTTCACCCTGGATTGGATAAGTTTTTAACTGCTTAACGACAAAAGGCAATAAGTCGAAATAGGCAGGTGCGGTTTTACTCTGTTCAAAATTGATAAAATGTCCATAACCATTTTCACTATATAAGAAATGATGAATTGAAATATTTCCATGCGTCACCACACTGCGTACTTTTTCTTCTTCCTTTGTTAGGTCAAACCACTCCTTCAGTTTATTTAAGGAATACGTTAGAGCCTGAGACAAGTCATAAAAGCACATACTAAACAATTGCTCAAACGGAGACATATACCACTTCTTTTCGATGGTTGTTACCATTTCACGAATAAATTCCTTTTGCTCCTCCCACTCCTTGACTGTTTTTTCATAATGCTCTTCCCGTTCCTCTTTAGTAATGTTGATTTCCTTGCCAGATAGCGTATGCATTCTTGCCAGTTCCCTGAACATCTGCTGGTGTCGTTCTGCCCGTTCCTCGATATGTTCATCCGGCAGCCAAGGCATAAGGTAACTGATTTTATCATGAGTTAATACTCCATATCTGCCATCAACTGTTGGAAAGATCGGAACAATTCGGTTATATCCATTTTGATATAGGTTCTGCACATTTTTGATAAAATCAATGCCTTTGGTTGCCAGGATGGTTTTAATCGCGAATACACCATTGTTCGTATATACTTTTTTTACTTTTCCAAAATCCTCGTAAAATTCAAGTTCCAATTGATAGTTTCTTAGTAACTCAGATATCCACTCCTGATCTTTTCTTAACATTCCTATGGCACCCTTTCTGTATGTGCCCTTTTTGGAAACCAATGAAATCTATTTCAGTTGTCCTATACGTCATTAATTTTTGTGAGCTATGCAACCATGCTTCTCACAGCCAAAACCGCATTGTAGTATTCCTATTAAAAAAGCAGAGCATATAATGCTGTGCTCTGCTGTTAACTAAACCTATTATTTATAAGAAGCAGCAGCTTCAGGAATATAAATTACCTGACCAGCTTTAAGATCGGATGTTAATTCCAGCCCGTTTATTCTCGCGATATGCTGAACGCTTGTTTTATATCGATCTGCCAGAACATCAATATTTTCTCCATTTTGTACAATACAGACTCTGACTTTTGATTGTTGTGATTCTTCCTCCTCTGTAAATAGATCATATAACAAAGATTTGGATTTACCCTCAATTTGACCTTCGTTCTCATTCTCTCTTTTAGAATTAGACGATTGGTACTTTTTCTCTACATACTGATTGGATGCTTGTTCCTTTTTCTGTTGACGTCCATGAGAAACATTTGTTTCCCGTTCTACCGCAGCTTTATTCAAATCTGGTGCTACATTCGGTTGATATTGATGCGGCTGTACTCTGTCATATTCAGGACTTTCCTCTTTTTCATATTCAGAACTATCCTCTTTTTCATATTCAGAACTATCCTCTTTTTCATATTCGACAGTATAAGGTACGACTTCCATTAATTCTGGAGGACCCTCATCATACCTATTATCATATGGAATGGAAAAAGAGTGGTTTTCATCCTTTTGCTTTTCTCTGTCAACTAATTGATCCTGTTCAAAAGCAAAAGGGCTGTAGTCCTTGTCTGTATAATCTGACTCATCATTCGGCTGCGTTTCTTCATCATCCGCTGGTTGATGCTGCCGGGGTGATAATTTAGTTTCAACATAAAAATGGTCATCCTGGTTATGATTACTCTCTATATAAGAAGTTGGGTTCTTGAGATAAATTTCAGTCGAATCTACCAAGTCATCCGGCTCCTGATCCTCATCCTCAGAATTTTCCCGATATAAATGCACCTCTATCTGTTCTTCCTCGTGCTCATTATGGACTTGCGCCTGAATAGTAATCTCCTCTGCTGACTCCTCGAAATCCTCGTTGGTTTTATTCCATGGATGAGTTTGATGCTCTTGCTGAAATCGCTCGGAAGTATCATTTTGATAGTTTGAAGTCTCTTCTCGTTCCTCTGTCTCTGTCACTTGGGACTGCTCTTCAGGCAAGCTCTCGTAAACTCCACCAATCCATAAATCTGCTCTAATTTGCAGATATCCCTTTTCTGGCAGCTTATAATCAAAGGTATGCACACCTATATTAAGCTCATCCATTTCCCGAACTCTTTCTGCAGGAATTGTTATATCCACAGGAAATTGCTGATGGAATTCAAATAACTGATGCTCCCTTTGTTCGATTACAGAAACATAGCGCCGAAACGGATCTTCTGCTCCTTCTTCCTGTCCTGTTGCCTCAGTGGCTTTATATTCCCCCATTAAATCCAGAGTCCCTTTAAGAATGACATACTGTTCAACTTGATGAGCTGAAACATTTGGTTCAAGCGAAATGGAATACAGTTCCTCAACTTCCTGTCCCCTTTGAAACCACACACTCTCTTCTAATGAAAATCGTAATGACGATGTATGATCCTCAGACACCCAATTTCCTCCCTTCAGCCCTTTTCATCTAAATGCCATTATCAGCCTATGCTTCAGATACAGAAAATATGTGCTTTGTTAAACGTATGTTTGGAGAATAAAAAAATTCCCCCAAGTATGCTCTCGGGGGAATCTACTAATCACTTTATCTCATTCAAACTAGAGCACAGACTCTCGCCTCAAACATAGGTAGAAGCAGGAACAGTTATGAGAAAAATAAGCAACAGTAAGAAGTCTATTAGTTCAACTAATACTCCGTGTGGAATGAAAGTAATTCCTCACTGGACATTGTTTCACTTTATCGTTTAATCGCTTTAAACGCTTTTTGGGCAGCCTGTATAGTCTTTTGAATATCTTCATTACTATGTTCAACCGAAAGGAAGATTCCTTCAAATTGAGATGGTGGCAAGAATACACCATTTTCCGCCATTTCTTTATAATAATCCGCAAAAAATTGAAGATCTGATTGTTTCGCAGACTCGTAATCTTTAACCGGTTCATTAGTAAAGAAGAAGCCAATCATAGAGCCTGCTCGATTACATGTTAAAGGTACTTTGTAGGTTTCAGCTGCTTCCTTAAACCCTGCCTCTAAGAGATCTGCTTTTTTAGCAAACTCTTTATACGTATCCTCATTTAGCTGGATTAACGTTTCATAACCGGCTGTCATCGCAATCGGATTTCCTGATAATGTTCCGGCTTGATAGATAGGACCGCTTGGCGCAATTTGGCTCATAATCTCTTTTTTACCGCCGAATGCTCCTACAGGAAGTCCTCCGCCAATTACTTTTCCTAGACAAGTTAAATCTGGAGTAACATCGAAATGACCTTGCGCACATTGATAATCAACACGGAAACCAGTCATAACTTCGTCAAAGACTAATAAAGAACCGTGATTCTCAGTAATTTCTCTTAATCCCTGCAAGAAGCCTGGCTGTGGAGGGACTACCCCCATATTTCCCGCAACCGGCTCTACAATGACAGCTGCGATATCTTCGCCATATTGGTCAAAAGCAAGTTTTACACTCTCAAGATCATTGTATGGAACTGTGATGGTATTTCGCGCAACACCCTCTGGAACACCAGGGCTATCCGGCAAACCAAGTGTAGCAACGCCTGAGCCAGCTTTGATAAGCAATGAATCTCCATGTCCGTGATAACATCCTTCAAATTTAAGAATCTTATCCCGTCCTGTATATCCTCGTGCCAGACGAAGTGCGCTCATGGTTGCTTCTGTACCGGAGGAGACCATCCGTATCATTTCAATTGATGGGACACGGTCAATTACAAGCTGTGCCAATTTATTTTCCATTAAAGTTGGAGCACCAAAGCTTGTACCAGTTTCAGCAACCTTTTTAATCGCCTCTACTACCCGGTCATTTGCATGGCCAAGAATCAGCGGTCCCCAGGAAAGAACATAATCAATATATTCATTGCCATCAATATCATAGATTTTTGAACCCTTTCCTCTTTCCATAAAAATCGGATCCATATTTACGGATTTAAAAGCACGGACAGGGCTGTTTACGCCGCCCGGCAATAAATGGATGGATTCCTGGAATGCTTTCTTAGAATTTTCATATGAACGCATAAGTTGCAATCTCCTTTATATATGGAATTAATTTGATTCTTTTAACCATTTTGCTGCATCTTTTGCAAAGTAAGTAATAATTAAATCTACACCGGCACGTTTCATACCAGTCAGCATTTCCAACACAATGGCTTTTTCGTCGATCCAGCCATTTGCACCTGCTGCTTTAACCATGGAATACTCTCCACTTACATTATAAGCTACAAGAGGCAGATTTACCGTATTCTTCACATCGCGAATAATATCGAGGTAAGCAAGAGCTGGCTTCACAATGATAAAATCCGCTCCCTCCTGAACGTCTGATTCAGCTTCACGCAGGGCTTCAATACGATTGGCATAATCCATTTGATAGGATTTTCTATCACCAAATTGAGGCGCCCCGTTTGCTGCTTCACGGAATGGACCATAAAATGCGGATGCATATTTAACGGCATAGGACATGATTGGAATGTGCTGATAGCCTGACTCATCAAGACCCTGGCGTATCGCAGCTACAAATCCATCCATCATATTGGAAGGAGCAATAATATCCGCTCCTGCTTCCGCCTGGCTGACAGCTGTTTTAACCAAAAGCTCCAGACTTTCATCGTTTAAGATTTCATCATTTTTAACCATACCGCAGTGACCGTGGCTTGTATATTCACATAAACATGTATCAGCTACAACAAGAATTTCAGGATAGTTTTCTTTTACAAAACGAATCCCTTTTTGGACAATTCCATGGGTATGAAAAGCGCCTGTCCCGCATTCATCCTTATTTTCCTCATCCGGTACTCCAAAGAGAATGACAGATTTGATACCAAGTGAAGCTACTTCATCCATTTCCTCTTTCAAACGATCCATGGAAAATTGATAGATTCCTGGCATAGAAGTAACCGGGTTCTTTTCATTTGTACCTTCCGTAATAAAAATCGGATAAATAAAGTCTTCTACATGTAAATGTGTTTCACGCACAAGCGCTCTCATAGATTCATTTCTTCTTAATCTTCTGTGTCGATTAAATTCAATATTGGCCATTTTAAGGTCCTCCCCCATTACGAATAATACTGCCTTAATTCTTTCATCATTTCATCAACGGTATATTGCTCTGGACATAATGTGACAGCCACGCCAAGCTCTTCGGCTCTTTTCCTCGTGACCGGTCCGATTGCAACTGTCACTTTATCTATCAAACAGTCAAATAGATGATGTTTTTTCACGGTCTTCATAAAATGATTTACTGTCGAAGGACTCGTAAATAATAGAATATCTATCTTTTTATTTGTAAGTACATCCACTAAGGCTTGTTCACTATCTTCTGGCATACGGTTGCTGTAAATAACGGACTCTTCTGTATGTATACCTGCAGCTATCAGTCCATTAAATAGATAATCTCTCGCCAAGTCGCCCTTTATAATGAGCACAGATTCACTTGTATCCACTACTTCCAGAAACGCAGGCAAAAAAGATTCAGCTACATATTTCGGTGGGATAAAAGTAGGCCGCAGACCATGTTCCTGCAAGGCTGCTTTCGTTTTTTTACCAATGGCTGCTATTTTAGGATAGATTCCTTCAAATTTCATTTCGTTCATCATCTCACAAAACAGGTCAACACCCGGCTTGCTTGTGAAAACGATCCAGTCAAAGGATTCCAGCCTGCTCAGCTTTTCTTTTACTGATTCAAGCCTATCTGCAACAACCTTTTGAAACGAAAGAAGAGGCACCTTAATTGGTACCCCTCCATGCTCAGCAATCATGGCACACAATTGTTCGGCCTGCGATTCTTCTCTTGTTACCAATACGCCTTTACCCAAAAGAAACAAGGAATGCTTCATTTAGCTTTCCATCTCCTCTTTAACCTTTTCAATTAAAGTCTTTGCTCCACGTTCGATTAGGCGATTGGCAGCTGTTATACCTAAGCTTTCAGGATCATCTCCTGAAATTTGTTCACGATAAATGGTACGCCCATCAGGCGTTCCGACGAGTGCCTGAAATTGTAAGGTCCCTTTCTCGTCTTTATATGCAAAACCTGCAATTGGAACCTGACAGCCACCCTCCATTTTATTCAGGAAGACGCGCTCTGCTGTGACAGCTTCTTTTGTATCCTGACAAGTTAATTTAGCTAATTCCTGCAATAATTCATGATCATCTGCTCTGCATTCAATCGCCAGCGCCCCTTGGCCAACTGCAGGAATACAAGTATCTTCATCAAGGAAATCACTCACAACATCCTTTTTCCAGCCTAATCTCGAAAGACCTGCTGCCGCCAATACGATTGCATCATATTCTTCATCTTTTAATTTTTGAATGCGTGTATCCACATTTCCTCTAATCCATTTGATTGTTAAATCCGGACGTTTTGCCAATAATTGAGCACTTCTTCTTAAGCTGCTTGTACCGACAATCGCACCTTCCGGAAGTTCTGCAAGCGTAAGATTATTCTTTGAAATTAACACATCACGATGATCCTCACGCTCTGGAATACAGCCAATCGTTAGTCCTTCTGGAAGCTCTGCCGGCATATCTTTCATGCTATGAATGGCCATATCTATTTCTCCATCAAGCATGGCTTGTTCAATCTCTTTTACAAAAAGACCTTTTCCTCCAACCTTGGAGAGAGTTACGTCTAAAATCCTGTCACCCTTTGTCACAATCTCTTTCAATTCGAATTCAAACGGTAATCCAAGATTTTTCAGCTGGTCAATAACCCAATTAGATTGTGTCAATGCTAATTTACTTCTACGTGAACCGATAATAATTTTTCTCATGATTTACCCTCCATCAATAGACATGAAATGCTGATATGCTGCCGAAAAAGAAGAAATTCACTAGCACTAACAAGAATGAACCAATATTCCAATAAGCAAGTGATTTCCCGTAAATCCGGTTGTTAACTTTAAGATATAAATAGATTCCATATATAATTAGGCAGGCAAATGAGCCAAGAATTTTACTATCATACCAATTAATATCCGAAACGATTATATAGGCCCATTCAAGACCTAGTATTAATGATAATAATAACAGAGGAACACCGATTGCTACCAGTATATAAGACAGCTGTTCCAGTTTCGCCAAATCTCCCAGCCTGTTCAGCCTTTTCCCCCATTTCTTTCGCTTTAATAAATCGTACTGTATTAGATACAAAATAGAGAAGACAAAGGAAAGAGCAAACGCTGCATAAGATAGAATGGCAACTGTAATATGAATCATGGACAGCTCAGATAACACCTTAGTTTGCGCTTCTGCCGTAGAATAGGATTCTAATGTTGAGAATATATGAATGACCATCAACCCAAACCCTATTACATTTGTAAAAAACATAAAAAAATCTGTCCGTATTATACGGTTTAGGATGAGTGAAAAGGTAATCAATATCCACACATAAAAATATAATCCTTCAAATAAGGTTAGAACCGGGAATCTTCCCACTTCAAACATATATAGACATAAAAAAATTGTTTGCATCAACCAAACAATCGAAAGAAACCAGAAGGCTGCCTTATGAGCCTTCCGATTATTTTGTAAAAAATCTATGAAATAGAATAAGACACTAAGTCCATATAATATAATTGTAATTTCTTGCAATCTATTTAAATTGATATCAATCATATATCCCATCCTTGCTTATTATGGTTGTGACACCACTTTCAAGACAGGTCTATTTTGTTGGACCGATGTTTTAGATTGGAATGGCACTGCCGCCTTAAATTCCTGTTCTTCTACTAGTTCCTCAATATTGAAGATTGAGACAAATGCCTGTAAAGCAGCCTCTGGATTTTTCATTTCTGCCATATCTTTTGCATAAAGAATTGGATCTTTAAGCATCTGATTGATAATGCTCTTCGTATGCTTATTAATAACCTTCCATTCTCTTTCACTTAGGCCTGGTAATTTACGCTGCATACTTTCCATTGTTTCTGACTGAATATCTAATGCTTTCTCGCGTAATGCAGAAATGACAGGAACAACGCCAAGCATTTTGATCCATTGATTGAATTCAACCAGTTCACTTTCAATCATGATCATAATTTGTTCTGCTGCTTCTTTTCTCTCAGCCAGGTTCGCCTGAACGATACCTTCTAAATCGTCTATATCATAAAGAAAGACGCTGTCCAGTTCCATTAGTTTAGGATCTAAATCACGCGGTACGGCAATATCAACCATGAAAATCGGCCGGCCTTTTCTCAAAATATTGATATTTTCCATCATTTCTTTAGTAATGACATATTCCTTTGATCCGGTCGAACTGATTAATATATCTGCATCAAGCAGGGCACATTGCAATTCCTGAAGCATTTTTGCCTGTCCGGAGAATTTAGATGCCAATATTTCGGCTTTTTCTAAGGTTCTGTTAATTACAGTTACTTGATTGGCACCATTGCTATATAAATTTTCTATGGCAAGCTGGCCCATTTTCCCGGCACCGACTACGAGGATTTTCTTATCCTGAAGCGAGCCAAAGATTTTTTTACCAAGCTCAACTGCTGCATAGCTGATTGATACCGCATTTTTATTGATTTCCGTTTCAGAGTGAGCTTTTTTGGCAAGCGTAATCACCCGTTTAAACAGATTATTAAACAATACTCCGATTGTATTTTCTTCCTGTGCCTGCTGGAAGCTTTTCTTCACCTGTCCAAGTATTTGAGTTTCTCCCAATACCATGGAGTTCAATCCACAGGCAACCTGGAATAAATGATTAACTGCTCCGTCCTGCTCATAAACATATAAATAGGAGGAAAGTTCATTTTGGTCAACCGCGAACCACTCTGCTAAAAATTCTTTAATATAATATCTGCCCGTGTGCAGCTGATCCACGACCGCATAAACCTCTGTCCGATTACAGGTGGAAATAATGATATTTTCAAGGATACTTTTTTTCTTACTTAAAGATTTCATCGCTTCCGGTAGCTGTCCCAATTCAAAACTGACTTTTTCACGGATTTCAACAGGAGCAGTTTTGTAATTAAGACCGACAACAATTATATGCATTTCCCCTGTCACACCCCCATCTGAGCATATTCTTTTGCAAGTATATCATTGGTGTATATGAAAAATTTTCCACAAATTGTGAACATTATCGTAACTCTATATCAATTAAACATGTAAATGAGAAATTCTCATGAAATAAAAACCTGATATAATGAATGTATAATAGGTTGAATCTCAATTGCCAAAATGTTTCTCTGACAGTATTATGTGTAAATTAAATCACTAATTGTACATTATCAAAGATTAGAATAATTATCAATAATAATAAACCGGGAGACTACATATGAAAGAATATCGTTATTTTTCAAGCACTATTTTGATTGGCTTTGGCCTTTTTTATTTTTTAAAATCGATTAACTTTTCCCTATTGTCACCTTATTATTCATGGGGATCTCTATGTATTATTATAGGAATAGCCTTTCTTGCTGAAAGCAGATTTGGCAGTCATTCCGATTTTATACTTCCTGGAATCCTGCTCACTGGATTTGGTTTACACCAATACATAGCGGTCCATTTGGAAAACTGGCCAGCTGAGCATACAGCTCTATTTCTATTTATTAGTTTGGGTCTTTTATTGCTTCACCTAAAAAAGGGAGTTGGTAAAGGCCCGGGGATTTTATTCCTAGTTGTTTCTATCATCTTTATATTCCATGAGAGAATCTTAACCATACTGGGCTTGGTTCATTTTGTTGATTTCTTTAATCACTACTGGCCTGTTCTTTTAATGCTCATTGGCGGATTCATTCTATTTAAGAAAAAATAAAAGCAGATAGCATGGGCAACCCTAACCATAATGGTCGGGGTTGCTGCACTAGGCTATCTGTCTTTCTTTTCATAGAGATTCTCAATCTATCAACAAAGGTTATTTACAATTAATTACATATGAATTATGCTTTATTTACAGAGGAGGTGTTAGAGAATGAGCACAAACACATTTTTCATTCAATTTTCCATCAGCATACTTCTTATTTTCGGAGGAACATTTACAATCCGTTATTTTAGGACAGGTGAGCTTTTAATCGACCAAATAATCGGAATAACCGCCGGTTTACTTATTTTAATTGCATCCCTCGTATGGAGAATTAAATCCAAGCAATCCACATATTAGATGTTTGACAGATTTACGCAAACAATCCATCCTTAAAAAATTCCTGAATTTTATGATTCTACTTCATTTGTTTACACTTCAATTCTCATCTTCAGACCACTCAATTCTTTTGCTTTTTATAAATCATCTTCTTAGCTTATTATTAAAATTACGTTATTGCTTTGACATGTCATTAATGATTACTTTTGGGATGAAGAATAATAAAAAGAAAGGGGTCGAACCATTTTATACAAGTGTGGGGAGATAAAGTGATTACTGATCAAAAAAGAGAAGTCGCCAGAATATGGTTCGATGAATACTTTACGAAGGGTAATCTTGAAGTCTTAGAGCAGCTTACAAATTCACATGGGTGGTTGGTTTAACATTCCTTCGGATAACCAACGAATTAAAGAAACAGGTATCATGATATTTAAATTTAGAGAAGGAAAAATTACTGATCTTTGGTGGGAAAATAGTGATGCTACTATCCTTTATGAATTAGGAGCTTTACCCAAAAATACTCATCAGAGCTTCTGAATTAGAATTCAAAAGGCTATCTATACATAATCAAAAGAGCTGCATAACTAATATGCAGCTCTTTTCACATCGATTTTATATTCGCGCCTGTATAGCGTTCCAGGCCGTATCTTTTCCAAGTCCAGTTTCTGAAGAGAACAAAATCACTTCGTCACTTTCAATAATATTCAATGTGTCTTTCACGACTTTTAGATGCTTTTGCCATTTACCTTTTGGAATTTTATCTGCTTTTGTTGCAATAATGATACAAGGTATCTCATAATGCTTAAGAAAATCATACATCATTACATCGTCCACAGACGGTTTATGGCGCAAATCAATGATTAAGAGCATAGCACGTAAAGGCTCACGCGTTGTAATGTATGTCTCAATCATCTTACCCCATGCTTCACGTTCGGACTTGGATACTTTCGCATATCCATATCCCGGTACATCCACGAAAAATAATTGCTCATTAAGCTTATAAAAGTTCAATGTTTGTGTTTTACCCGGTTTAGATGAAGTACGGGCCAAACCTTTCCGATTGATCATTTTATTAATAAAAGAAGATTTTCCTACATTTGAACGTCCAGCAAGAGCGAACTCCGGAAAACCATCTGTTGGATATTGTTCCGGTTTAACAGCACTCATCACAATCTCTGCTTGAGTAATTTTCAACTTTCTCCACCTACCAATGCATGTTGCAGCACTTCATCAAGTTGTGATACAAATACGAATTCTAATTCTTCACGAACACTTTCAGGAATATCATCAATATCTCTCTCATTATCAATCGGACATATAATTTTCTTCAGTCCTGCCCGATGAGCACTCAATGATTTTTCCTTTAATCCCCCAATCGGCAATACACGACCACGCAAAGTTATTTCACCAGTCATCCCTACTTCCTTACGGATTGCTTTACCCGTAAGCGCTGAAATTAAGGCAGTCGCTATAGTAATACCTGCGGAAGGACCATCTTTTGGAACGGCTCCTTCAGGAACATGAATATGAATATCATATTTCTCATAGAAATCCTTGTCAATCCCAAAATCTTCAACCTTGGAACGAACATAGCTGAAAGCAGCCTGCGCAGATTCTTTCATGACATCTCCAAGTTTACCCGTCAACACAAGTTTGCCCTTACCTGGTGATAAAGAAACTTCAATTTGAAGGGTATCACCGCCAAATGTAGTATAAGCAAGCCCTGTTGCTACTCCAACCTGGTCTTCACGCTCTGCTTCACCATGACGGAAATACGGTTTACCCAGAAATTCTGCTACTACTTTTTCGTTGACAATGACTTTTTTCTTTTCGCCCGAGACAATGATTTTAGCTACTTTACGGCAGATAGCTGCCAGTTGCCTTTCCAATGTACGAACTCCAGCTTCTCTTGTATATTGCCTGATGATTTTAATAATCGCATCATCCTTCATTTGAAGCTGGCTTCTTGTCAATCCGTGAGCTTTGATTTGTTTTAGCATCAGATGATCTTTAGCAATATGGAGCTTTTCAATTTCCGTATAGCCGGAAAGATTAATAATTTCCATCCGATCACGAAGAGGTGCCGGAATTGTTGCTAAATCATTGGCTGTAGCAATAAACATTACATTGGACAGATCGTAGGTTTCCTCAATATAATGATCGCTGAAACTATTGTTTTGCTCCGGGTCAAGAACTTCAAGCATAGCTGAAGATGGGTCCCCACGAAAATCATTGGACATTTTATCAATCTCATCCAATAAGAAAACCGGATTAATGGTTCCTGCTTTTTTCATTCCTTGAATAATACGGCCAGGCATAGCCCCCACATACGTACGGCGATGTCCGCGTATTTCAGATTCATCTCGTACTCCACCAAGTGAAACCCGGACGAAATTACGGTTCAAAGACTTGGCTATGGATTTCGCCAAACTAGTCTTACCTACCCCTGGAGGTCCTGCAAGGCATAGTATTGGTCCTTTTAGTGAATTCGTAAGCTTCTGAACAGCCAAATATTCAAGTACGCGCTCCTTCACCTTTTCAAGACCATAATGATCTTTGTTTAAGATGTTCTCAGCTTTTCTAATATTCAGATCGTCCTTCGTTGCTTTAGACCATGGAATTGCAATCAGCCACTCAATATAATTACGAATGACCGCACTCTCTGCAGATGTTGCCGGAATCTTTTCATAGCGGTCCAGCTCTTTAAGTGCAGTCTCCATGACATGAGCCGGCATACCTGCGTCTTTAATCTTCTCAGCAAATTCAGCAATCTCAGCAGCTTTGCCTTCTTTGTCACCGAGCTCTTTTTGAATTGCTTTCATTTGTTCGCGAAGATAATATTCCTTTTGTGTTCGTTCCATTGATTTTTTGACACGCAGACCGATTTTCTTTTCGAGATTCAATACTTCTTTCTCGTTATTGATTAAACTGATTACTTTGTTTAATCTTTCCTTGATATCAATGGTCTCAAGTATTTCCTGCTTGTCCTTCAGCTTAAGCGGCAAATGTGATGTAACAATATCAGCCAGTCTGCCGGGTTCTTCTATATCAACAGTTGAATTATATGTTTCTGTTGTAACCTTTTTTGAGATTTTTATGTACTGTTCAAAGTAATTTAATAAAGTTCTCATCAAAGCTTCTGTTTCAGGATCCTTCTCTACTGGATCTTCAATAATTTCGAGCTTCGCTGTAAGAAAATCACTATCATCCTCATAGGAAACCATTTGCGCTCTCGATAAACCTTCTACCAACACTCGAATTGTCCCATTTGGGAGTTTAAGCATCTGTTTTACTTTAGTGAGTGTACCCATTTCATACAAATCTTCTTCACTGGGCTCATCTGTAGAAGCTTCCTTCTGAGTAGTTAAAAATATCAAATGGTCATCTACCATCGCTTTCTCTAGCGCCTGAACAGATTTTTCCCTTCCAACATCCAGATGGAGAACCATCGTTGGGAAAACAAGCAATCCGCGAAGCGGCAGGAGGGGAACGTTTTTGTCCATAGTGTTTGCCATTTGTTGCACCTCCAAAACATGCTAATATATGTATTATTCATTGGCCTTTTACCAATTTTATCGTATTTACTGGTTTGTGTCTATTTGGGACGATAAACGAAACCATGTTACTTGTTTTCCCTAAAATTAAGTGGATGTAACACCTTTCAATCAATTTTTAAGGTAACAAAATTTCCCACTCTCATTATTAGTAAGACAAAAAAAAGGCTCGCTCTTATGCAAGCCTTTTAATTTTGTTCCCTCAGCCGCTTTCCCGTTCAGAAAGTGGCATATTTTCGATAATAGTATCAATGGCAGCTGTACGATCGAATACTAGTTGAAATACTTCCTTTAAGTTCCTGACAGGTTTAATTTCAATATTTTCGACTTGGTTTAACAAGACTTGAATATTTTCTTCCGGAATCAGAACTACATCGGCTCCTGCTAACTTAGCTGCTGTCACTTTCGTAAACACACCGCCAACCGGCTTAACCTTCCCATGAATGCTGATTTCTCCTGTCATTGCAACATTATTTTTTACCGGTATTTGATAGATAGCTGAGTAAATCCCAACGGCCATAGCAACGCCTGCCGAAGGACCATCAATCGGTATACCGCCCGGAAAATTAACATGGATATCAAATTTGTCAGCTGGAACGCCAATCGTTCTCAGGACAGTCACCACATTTTCAATCGATCCCTTAGCCATGCTTTTTCTTCTGATGGATTTTCCAGCACTATTAATACTTTCTTCTTCTACGATTCCAGTTATATTAACTGATCCCTTATCAACCGCATCAATAACCGTCACTTCAATCTCAAGTAACGCCCCTGAACTTGGTCCGGTTACAGCCAGACCATTTACAACACCAACGGCAGATTCTTTCGCAATAAAGCTTTGATATCTAGGAGACATTTGGCTGGATTGAACAATCCATTCAATATCTTCATCTTTAATATAATCTCTATTTTCTGTAATGGCTAAACCAGCGGCACTCTGAACCATATTTACAGCTTCCCGTCCATTGCTGGCAAAATTACCAATGACATTAAGCGCCTCATCACTAATCTCTAAGGACACCCGTTCAACTGCATTTTTGGCCACCATCTTCAGTTCCTCCTGATTTAATTCACGAAAAAAAATCTCCATGCATCTGGAACGAATGGCAGGTGGAATTTCAGAAGGTGTTCGCGTTGTAGCGCCAACAAGCCTAAAATCAGCAGGCAATCCATTTTGAAAAATTTCATGTATATGTTTTGGTATATTCGGATTCTCTTCATTATAGTAGGCACTCTCAAAATGTACTTTCCGATCTTCCAATACCTTCAATAATTTGTTCATTTGTATATTATGCAATTCCCCAATTTCATCAATAAATAAGACACCACCATGAGCATTTGAAACTGCCCCCTGTTTTGGCTGAGGTATACCTGCCTGGCCCATTGCTCCGGCACCCTGATAGATTGGGTCATGAACAGAGCCTATAAGTGGATCAGCAATTCCTCTCTCATCAAATCTGGCTGTTGTGGCATCCAATTCTACAAATGTTGCAGTTTGCCTAAATGGAGATTTCATATTTGCTTTAGCCTCTTCCAGCACAAGTCTCGCAGCGGCCGTTTTCCCAATTCCAGGCGGTCCATAAATTAGTACATGCTGTGGATTTGGCCCACAAAGTGCTGCCTTTAGTGCTTTGATTCCATCTTTCTGTCCAATAATATCATCAAACCGTGCTGGCCTCACCTTTTCGGAAAGCGGCTCAGTTAATGAGATAGACTTCATTCGATGAAGCTGATCCATCTCCTTCTTAGCCTCTCGATCAATTGAAACCTTTTGTACCCTTTGACCCTTTAATAAATTTAAAAAATACAACCCAATCACTATTCCAAAAAACAGCTGGATAACAATAACCACACCAGTCCAACTCATATAAGCACCCTCCTGAAATCACATCGTTGAGATACAAGCTAGTATCTCCCTAGAAAGGAAGGAATAAACACTAAAAAGCTGAAACGGCTCGCCCAGAAGCCAGGAGCATAAGACAGGGGCTCGAAAGGAGGCGTTCTTCCCTCCTGAAGAGATCATGCTTATGTCCTGAGCTTCTAGCCGTTGAAGCTGGATTAACTAAAAAGCTGAAACGACTGAACTAAGGAACAAAGACTAAATACGCCACGTCCTGTGGCAACGTCTTTGTGACCAACATCCTGTTGGCCTCCGACAAGCATAAGAGAGAGGCACGCAGGGAGGTGTTCTTTCCTCCCGCAGTGGCTATCCTTATGACTCGAGGGCCTAGGAGTAGAAGCTAGATTATACTAAAAAGCTGAAGGGCCTTGGGCAGGAGCGAGGAGCATAAGACAGATGCTCGGAGGGGATGTTCTCCCCCGTAGAGGCTACACTTATGTCTCGAGGAGCTAGGAGGCGAAGCTGGATCACATCAAAAAGCTGAAGGGCCTTACGTTAAGGAAGAAGACTAAATGCGCCACACCGTGTGGCAATGTCTTCATGACCAACATCCTGTTGGCCTTCGACAAGCATAAGAGGACGCGCATAGTGTGTTCTTTCCTCCCATAGTGGCTATTATCCTTATGACTCAAGCTCTATGTGTATACATCAAACCCTGTTAGGCCACTTACTTTAACGATTGGCTGGAATTTGCCCTGAATCGGCTGGATTCCTACTCAACTCGGGTCAATTTCTTACTAAACTTAGCTTTGCTCTTCCTATAATCGCTATTGTTTTCTTCTAACTCTCTAAACATATATCCATTTAAGAATATATCACCTGTTAATCGCTTCATTGAACAATACAAAAAAGGCCAATCAGATTTTGATTGGCCTTTTCTACAACTTATATCTTTATCAAGCAGATGTTTTCTTTTCAACTGTTTCGGTTGTTCCATCAACAAGAATTATTTTTGGAGATTCACCTTTAGAGATCACTTCAGCTGTAATGATACATTTTTTAATATCATTACGGGAAGGAAGTTCAAACATGACATCCAGCATAATTCCCTCAATAATGGAACGAAGTCCACGTGCACCTGTTTTACGCTCAATTGCTTTTTTCGCAATTTCTAACAACGCTCCGTCCTCAAATTCGAGTTCTACGTCATCAAGCTGGAGCATTTTTTGGAATTGCTTAACAAGCGCATTTTTAGGCTTAGTAAGGATTTGGATTAATGTATCCTCATCCAATTGCTCAAGTGTTGCAATTACCGGCAAACGGCCGATAAATTCTGGAATTAATCCAAAACGAAGCATGTCTTCAGGAAGAACTTTAGTTAACAAGTTTTTATCTTCAACTTCTTCTTTAACTGATCCAAACCCGATAACTTTTTGGCCAAGACGGCGTTTAATAATCGGTTCAATTCCATCAAATGCACCACCGCAGATGAATAGAATATTCGTTGTATCAATTTGGATGAATTCTTGATGAGGATGCTTTCTTCCTCCTTGTGGCGGAACACTTGCCACAGTACCTTCAAGAATTTTCAGCAATGCCTGCTGTACACCTTCACCTGAAACATCTCTTGTAATGGATGGATTTTCAGATTTACGTGCAATTTTATCGATTTCATCAATGTATATAATGCCTTTTTCAGCTTTCTCTACATCGTAATCAGCAGCCTGAATTAGCTTGAGTAAGATATTTTCAACATCTTCACCCACGTAACCAGCTTCAGTTAATGACGTAGCATCAGCAATGGCAAATGGTACATTTAATAATCTAGCTAAAGTTTGAGCAAGAAGCGTTTTCCCGCTTCCAGTAGGCCCAATCAAGCAAATATTGGATTTAGATAATTCTACATCTTCAATTTTGCTATTAGAATTTACACGTTTATAGTGATTATAAACGGCTACTGCCAAGGATTTTTTAGCACCTTTTTGACCAATAACATATTCATCAAGGATTTCTAAGATCTCCATTGGTTTTGGTATATCTTTTAACTCAACTTCTTCTTCAGTACCCAGTTCTTCTTCTACAATTTCAGTGCATAACTCTATACACTCATCACATATATAAACACCTGGACCCGCTACGAGTTTTCGGACTTGTTCTTGAGTTTTCCCACAGAAAGAACACTTCAATTGCCCTTTCTCATCATTAAATTTAAACATAGTTTCACCCCTTGGTATTATGAACTCTATCATGAAATCTGCAATTCTTTACGATCAGATTAACAAATGAAGGGTATGTAAGAATTGTAACATACATTGCCCCGTTTAAGGTAAGAAAAAGGCTGTACTCATTTGCCAAATTAGTTGTTCCTTATGTATATGTACATAATATCCATTCTTGACTCCTTTCAATCCTGGAAATCAAAAATGGAAGAGTTTTAATCCTATTTATTTAGAATTAATCTACACTTAATTCATGAAAAAAGCAATTATGTATGTGTTAAAATATTTCGATTCAAAAAGTCGAATCTTCTCGAAAATTGGACACTGCAAATAGTATGTATAGTATGTATAAAACAAGGTACGATAAAATCGCACCTTGTTTTGTTATTTAATATGTTTATTAAGCTTCTACTGTTTTGCTGTTATCAACTAATACGTCGATTGCTTTTCTTACTAATAAGTCACCTTTAACACTTTCAGTTCCGCCAAGTGCTTGGATGATTTGTTCAGCAGTCAAACCATATTGCTCAGACATTGCTTGTACTTCAGTGTTGATTTCTTCTTCAGTAACTTCAAGGTTCTCTGCTTTAGCGATTGCTTCAAGAGTTAAGTTGATGCGTACACGCTTTTCAGCTTCCTCTTTCATTTGACCTTTAAGAGCATCTTTGTCTTGGCCAGAGAATTGGAAGTACATGTCAAGAGTCATACCTTGAGCTTGAAGACGTTGTTCGAATTCTTGAACCATACGATCTGTTTCAGTATCGATCATTGCTTCTGGAATTTCGATTTCTGCAGTTTCTGCCGCTTTTTCGATAACAGTGTCTTTTACATGGTGTTCTGCTTGATGTTTTTTAGACTCAACTAAACGAGTTTTGATTTTTTCTTTAAGTGCTTCCAATGTTTCTACTTCTTCATCAACATCTTTAGCAAATTCATCATCTAACTCAGGTAATTGTTTTGTTTTGATTTCATGAATTTTCACTTTGAATACAGCTGGTTTTCCTGCTAGTTCTGCAGCATGATATTCTTCTGGGAAAGTAACTTCAACATCTTTTTCTCCGCCAACTTCAAGACCAACCAATTGCTCTTCAAATCCTGGGATGAAAGAGTTTGAACCAAGTTCTAAGGAGTAATTATCTGCTTGTCCGCCTTCGAATGCTTCGCCATCAACGAATCCTTCAAAGTCTAAAACTACAGTATCACCATTCTCAGCTTGTCCTTCTTCTTTGATTACAAGCTCAGCGTTACGCTCTTGTAAAGTTTTGATTTCTTTTTCGATATCTTCATCAGTTACTTCAGTATCAAGTTGTGTTACTTCAATACCTTTGTATTCGCCAAGTTTAACTTCTGGCTTTACAGTAACTGTTGCTTTGAAAATAAGAGCTTCGCCTTTTTCCATTTTTTCGATATCGATTTCTGGACGATCAACTGGCTCGATTTTAGTTTCTTCAATTGCATTAGCGTATGCTTCTGGAAGAATAAAATCTAATGCGTCTTGGTAAAGAGACTCAACGCCAAATTTCTTTTCAAATAATGCACGAGGCATTTTTCCTTTACGGAATCCTGGCACTTGTACTTGTTTAACCACTTTTTTGAATGCTGAATCTAAGCCTTCGTTTACTTTTTCAACCGGTACTTCAACAGTTAATACTCCGCTGTTCCCTTCAAGCTTTTCCCATTTTGCAGACATGGTTTTCCCTCCACTATATATATTTCCTAATAATCGTTTTCTCTTAACACGATATTATGTGCAACTAGATTTATTGATCTTAGGCAGTACAGCCTTACTGTACCAATGCATATTGCAACCACTATATTATAACATAGGTTTCCTACGTTTCAAGACTTGGACCCTCAAATAACAGGGAAAGTCATCCCCTCTAGATTCCTGATTTCCTCTATAATTACATTTATCCTTTCATCAGGCTCCTTTAAATCGATTCCATAGGCTTCCGACACTATTCGGTAATAGCCTTCTGCCCATCCGTCGAGATTCGGTATATTCATTGGATAAAGCAGGATATTATGCCTTTTGACCATTTCCATAGCCTGCTCGAACATGATAGGGTTATTATTTTCCAACCTGTCACGTAATGTTTTATGTATGTCAGATAAAAATTGCGTTTCTTCAACATTTGGTAAGTCTACTATATTCACTGTAATAGTTTGACCGAACTTATCCACCTCTACAATCTTATCCACTTCCTGCTCTTTTAATATGGATATAGTAAAGGTTTTTAAAAATGGATGTTTTTCTTCTATTAAATATTGGCAAAGCAGTCCTACCCACGGTCTAATATTTTGTCCTGCAAGTGAAGATAGCATGAAAAATTGCTCTTGCATCGTTCCGGTTTCCAAAATATCTTTTATTTCTTCCTCCTGAATTTGAGGGGTTTCTACTTTAAATTCAGGAAAATCGTCTGAGTATTCCTGCTCGCTGCCCTGTTCCACAATTCGTTTACTCATAGCCAATAGATGTTCTAATGATTCAACTCTGCCTTCAGGTACTTGATTTTCTTCTAATAACGCTTCAACTACGGATATAATCTCACGATGTTCATTTAATTGTAGAAGGATCATTAAATAAATATTGATGACATGAAAATACTCTCCAATTCCATTTCCCATCATCTTATTCACTATAGCTTTTGCATCTTGGTAATTCCCGAGCTCTACAAGTGACAGAGCCAATCCGATATTGATATCTTCATCTTCCGGTTCTAATTCATATGCCTGGCCAAAAAATTCACGGGCATTTTTGAATTTTTTCTCCTCCATGGCTTGCATCCCTTTTTTGAGGAGCAATTGTGCCAGATTAGGAAAAGGAATTACCTTTTCATCCTTTCGTTCACTTTTTGTGTTCTTCATAACAAACCGCCTTGATCTTTTTGAATTAATTGTCGTTAGTTTAGCATGCCTTTACATGAAAAACAAAAAATCTTTCTGTTATTCATGCAATAAGCACTGAAACAAAAAAACATAGACTATATATCTTGTAGTCTATGCCAGTATTCTTTGTTCGTATTGATTGATTTCTTCATTATACTGAAGCGTTAGTTCAATTTCATCCCAGCCATTAATCAGCATGTTCTTCCAATATGGGTGGATATCAAATCGAGCAAGTACGTTTTCTTGTGCTCTCAATTCTTGATTAGGTAGATCAACCGTTAAATCCATCGGTGTTTTACGTATAAATTCCTTGATCGAAGCAAGGCTCTCTTTTTCTAACGTAATGGGCAGTATTCCATTTTGCAAACAGTTTTGATGAAAAATATCTGCAAAGGAGGAAGCCAAAATTATTTTAAACCCATAATCCCCCAGTGCCCATGGGGCATGTTCACGAGAAGATCCACAGCCAAAATTTTCACCTGCCAGCAAAATGGTCGCACCTTTAGCTTCAGGCTGATTTAGTTCAAAATCATCTCGCTCGGTTCCATCTGCATGAAAACGCCAATCAAAAAATACATACCTACCAAACCCGGTACGCTCAATGCGCTTTAGAAACTGTTTCGGTATAATCTGATCTGTATCGACATGATCGCGATCAAGAATGACGGGTTTACCTGTATAAACTGTCATTTTTTCCATTTTAGTGACCTCCTTTTCCAGAAATCATAGGATTCACTGCTTCTCTGATATCCACAAACTTCCCGTAAATCGCTGCCGCTGCTGCCATGCGCGGAGATACTAAATGCGTTCTTGCTCCAGTGCCCTGTCTTCCTTCAAAATTTCGGTTTGATGTGGATGCGCAATGTTCACCTGCCGGCACCACATCTGGATTCATGCTTAAACACATGCTGCAGCCCGCTTCTCTCCATTCGAATCCAGCTGCTTTGAAAATCGTATCCAACCCCTCTTCCTCTGCCATCTTTTTAACAGCCTGTGAGCCAGGAACGACCATTGCTCTCACTCCTGCAGCAACCCTCTTACCATCGATAATCTCAGCTGCTTCCCTTAAATCTTCTATCCTGGAATTCGTGCAGGAACCAATAAATACATGCTGAACCGGTATATCTGTAATTGCCTGACCTTCTTTAAGGCCCATGTATTCTAGCGCTCGCTGTAATGTTTTGGCTGCTGCTGGCTTCATTGAATTTGAAACAGGGATATTCCCGGTTACTGGGCTGCACATCCCTGGATTGGTGCCCCAACTGACCATAGGGGAAATTCCCTCTCCATTTATGTAGATTACTTTGTCATAATCTGCATCAGCATCACTGGCCAATTCAGACCACCGCTTACAATATTCCTCGAATTCGTCCGGTACAGGAGCATATTTACGACCCTTCATATAGGAGAAAGTAGTTTGATCCGGGCTAACCAGACCGGCACGAGCACCGCCTTCTATAGACATATTACACATAGTCATGCGCTCTTCCATCGACATATTACGTACTACATCGCCTGCATATTCCAAAATATAGCCGTTACCAAAGTTCGTTCCATTTTGAGTGATGATATATAAAATGACATCCTTGGCAGTAACCCCATTCTGGAGTGCACCGTTTATTTCAATTTTCATCGTTTTCGGTTTGTTTTGCCAAATGGTTTGCGTCGCTAATACATGCTCCACTTCACTCGTGCCAATTCCAAAAGCCAGTGCACCAAATGCACCATGCGTAGATGTATGGCTGTCACCGCAAACAATGGTTTTTCCCGGCCAAGTTAACCCTAAATCTGGCCCAATCACATGGACAATTCCCTGGTCTTCACTATCAAGGCCTGCTAAAGGTACTCCAAATTCCTGGCAATTCCGTTCAAGAGCTGTCAATTGCCTTTTCGCCACCTCATCTGTTATGACAAAACGATTAATGGTGGGGACATTATGATCCATTGTTGCAAAGGTCAAATCTGGTCTGCGTACCTTTCTTTTCTTTAGGCGAAGACCCTCAAATGCCTGAGGAGAAGTCACTTCATGAACGAGATGCAGATCGATGTATAATAAATCTGGTTTCCCAGCCTCCTTGTGCACTATATGATTTTCCCAGATTTTATCCACGATCGATTTACCCACATAGATCCCTCCTCATTTTATTGATATCTTTGTATTTTTTACGCGTACGCTTCCATAATGTGAAAAATAGCGTCCTTCTGCAAAATTTCTTCCTTAATAGCCCGGGCCATTTCCCTGGTTGACAGCACTTTTCCATCTCCTGATATATCTACTGTATGTTTACCGGAGTCCAATACATTTTTTACCGCTTGTTCAACTATACCTGCCTCTTCTTCCATCTGGAAGGAATGGCGAAGCATCGATGCAACAGACAGAATCATCGCAATTGGATTAGCTTTATCCTGGCCTGCGATATCCGGGGCAGAGCCGTGAATTGGTTCAAATAAATGCAAACCATTTTCAGAAAGACTTGCTGAAGGGAGCATTCCAAGTGAACCAGTTAAGACACTTGCCTCATCGCTCAAAATATCACCAAACATATTTTCAGTCACCAGTATGTCAAATTGCCTTGGATTACGGATAAGCTGCATCGCTGCATTATCTACGAGCATATGCTCAAGCTTCACTTTTGGATACTCACTGGCTACTTCTTCTGCCACCTCTCTCCACATTCGGCTTGATTCTAATACATTTGCCTTATCAACGGATGTTACCTTTCCTTTTCGTTCCTTTGCCAATTCAAAAGCGAGTGTAATAATCCGCTTTACTTCTTCGCGTTCGTAATACAGAGTATCAACAGCAGATTCCATGCCGTCATGATAATTTCGCTTGCTCGGTTTACCGAAATATAACCCGCCCGTTAGTTCTCTCACTATTAAAAAATCCGTACCATCAATGATTTCTTTTTTCAAAGGTGATGAATCCTGGATGCTGGCATAATAACTAATTGGACGCATATTTGCGTATAAATTTAACTCTTTGCGAATTTTTAACAGCCCCTGCTCAGGTCGCATCTCCGGGGAATTATGATCCCATTTCGGACCGCCAACTGCTCCAAGTAAAACGGCATCGTTTCGTTTACAAAGGTCAATCGTTTTTTCAGATAAAGGGGTTCCCTCCGTGTCAATGGCTACCCCGCCAATATGTCCATATTCAAAGACGAATTCATGTCCGAATCGTTCACCAATAGCATTGAGGATTTCGAGGGCTCCTATCATAATTTCCGGTCCAATTCCGTCACCCGGCAATACAGCAATGTTTTTTTTCATATCGAAATCCTCCTTATTGATTAATTCGTGATCACCATTGATTGGTGCTCTACTGTTAAAATCACTCGGTTAATAGCATTTAAATAAGCTTTAGCCGACGCTTCCAAGACATCCTGGGCTAATCCCCGTCCGCTTGTTTCCACTCCCTGATAAATAATTCTTACAAACACTTGTGCCAACGCATCTCTGCCGCCGCCAACTGATTGAATACGGTAATCCTGCAGCTTAACTGGTTTCTGTATGCAACGCTCGAGCGTATTGTATAACGCTTCAATACTCCCTGCTCCAGTCGAGGCCTCCTGAATTCTGTCGTTATTTACTCCTGACAATGTAACGGTTGCTGTTGGAATCTGATTGGTTCCGTATTGAACCTGAATGGAAATTAATTCATAATAGTTATCCTCTTTTGTTACTTTCTCTTCCAGTACTAACGCGACAATATCATCATCAGTCATTTCTTTCTTACGATCTGCCAGGTCCTTGAATACTTTGAAAAGGTGATTAACTTCTTCATCTGATACAGGGAAGCCTAACTCTTCTAATTTTGTACGGAATGCATGCCGGCCTGAATGCTTACCAAGCACCATGGAGTTAGAACTTAATCCAACTAATTCAGGTTCAATTATCTCGTAGGTTGTTTTCTCCTTAAGCACACCGTCTTGATGAATGCCGGATTCATGTGCAAAGGCATTTTTACCTACTACAGCTTTATTTGGCGGGATTACCATACCTGTCAGTTTACTGACCAATTCACTTGTACGTTTAATTTCACTAAGCACCAAGCCGATTTCTGCCTGATAAAAATCTTTTCTTGTATATAGACCAAGCGCTACTTCTTCCAGTGCAGTATTCCCGGCCCGTTCACCAATTCCATTAATGGTACCTTCTATTTGAGTCGCTCCGGCCAAAATCGCTGCCATAGAATTGGCGGTCGCCAATCCTAAATCGTCATGGCAATGGGCAGACAAGGTAACCTGATCTATAGATGGAACGTGTTTCATTAGATATTGGAAGACTTCACTATATTCTTTCGGTGTGATATAACCGACCGTATCCGGAATATTGATAATCCTTGCTCCGGCTTTGATGGCTTCTTCCACAATCCGAGCCAGGAATGGAAGCTCTGTGCGACAGGCATCTTCAGCTGACCATTGAATAACTGGGAAATACTTCGAAGCATACCGGATTGAAGCCACGGCAGCTTCAATCACCTGATCCTCCGTCATTTTCAGCTTATACTGCCTGTGTATGGGTGATGTAGCAAGAAAGACATGTATCCTCGGGTCGGCCGTTTGCTTTAAAGCTCCCCACACCGCATCAATATCACTTTCCACAGATCTGGCCAGTCCTGTTACCGTTGAATTTTTGACTAAATCAGCAATTTTCTTCACTGATTCGAAATCTCCTGGAGAGGCTGCTGGAAAACCAGCCTCAATGATATCGACACCCATTTTTTCCAGTTGTTTGGCTATCTCCAGTTTTTCAGTCAAATTAAGAGTCACTCCGGCAGATTGTTCTCCATCACGTAAGGTTGTGTCAAAAATTTCAATTTTTCGCACTGCCGACCACTTCTTTCTGTTTCTTTTTCTGCTGTTGAATAAATGGCATCATTTGACGAAGTTCTCTGCCAACCTGTTCAATTGGGTGGGCATTTTCCTGTGCCTGTGTCGCGTTAAATACAGGTCTGTTCACTTGATTCTCAAGCAGCCATCCTTTTGCAAATGTACCATTCTGAATTTCTTTTAACACTTGCTTCATTTCTTCTTTAACAGCCGGGCCAACTACGCGTGGACCTGAAACAAAATCACCCCATTGAGCCGTATCAGAAATGGAATAGCGCATCCCTTCCATACCGCCTTCATACATGAGATCAACAATTAATTTCAGTTCATGTAAACATTCAAAGTAAGCAAGCTCAGGCTGATAGCCAGCTTCCGTCAGCGTTTCAAAACCTGCCTTTACCAAGGAGGTAAGTCCGCCGCAAAGGACTGCCTGTTCTCCAAATAAATCCGTTTCGGTCTCTTCCTTGAATGTAGTTTCAAGAGCTCCTGCCCTAAGTGCTCCTATCCCTTTTGCGTAAGCTAACGCAACTTCTTTCGCTTCACCTGACACATCCTGATAGATGGCAAATAATGCCGGAACACCTGCCCCTTGTTCAAATGTCCTTCTGACTAAATGTCCCGGTCCTTTTGGTGCTACCAGGGAAACATCTACAAATGCCGGAGGAACAATTTGGTGATAATGGACATTAAAACCATGAGCGAACATCAGTGTATGACCTTCCCGCAAGACTGGTTCAATCTCTGCTTTATATACTTTTGTTTGATGTTCATCCGGTAAGAGAATCATGATTACATCCGCTTCCTCGCTAGCTTCCCTAACAGATTTAACATCAAATCCATCTTCAACCGCCTGGCTCCAAGATTTACCCTCTCGTAATCCAATAACTACTTCAAACCCGCTTTCGCGTAAGTTTTGTGCATGGGCATGCCCCTGTGATCCATATCCAATAACTGCTACCTTTTTAGTTGATAAAACTGCTTCATTCGCTTCATTTTGATAGTACATTTTTGCCATAATTGTTCTCTCCCTTTTCATTTTTATTTAGACAATTGAATAATTCTTTGTCCCTTGGTTACCCATTTGAGTGGAACGGGCAAAAGCAGTAGTGCCTGTTCTTGCCAATTCCTTAATTCCGTACGGCTTGATTAATTCGATAAAAGCTTCTATTTTATTTGATTCACCGGTTATTTGAATCACAAGACTTTCCTTGCCAATATCAATAACCGAAGCTCTAAAAGGCTCAATGAGTGAGTAAATCTCACTTCTCGATTGGGGAGTGGCAGTTACTTTTACTAGCGCAAGCTCCCTGGCTACAACGGATTGATCTGTTATGTCTTGTACCTTTATGACATCAATCTGTTTATTTAGTTGTTTGGTAATTTGTTCAGCAATTTGCACGGATTCGACATGTACGACACAAGTTATTCGTGCTCTCTCCTCCATTTCGGATTGCCCTACCGTAATACTTTCAATGTTATAATTTCGTTTCGTAAATAAATTGGTAATCCGGTTAAGGACACCCGGTCTGTTTATAACGGTTAAAGTGATGATCCTTTTCAATTTTTCTTCACCCCTACCATTTCATTAATTCCCTTTCCAGGTGCAACCATTGGGTATACATTTTCTTCAGGTTCCACAAAAATATTGATTAACACAGGGCTATCTTTACTAAATTCTTCGTTAAATACCCTTTCAGCTTCTTCCTCCGTCCGAATATCGAATCCCTTTATTCCATAAGCTTCTGCCAGCTTGCTGAAGGAGGGTTGGGAACGAAATACACTTTCTGAGTATCGGGATTCATAAAAGATTTCCTGCCATTGGCGTACCATTCCAAGAGAGCCATTATTGATAATGATAATTTTTACCGGTAAGTTCAGTTCTGCGATAACAGCAAGTTCCTGAATGGACATTTGGACACCTCCATCACCATTTACGGAGATCACCAAATCATCTGGTTCAGCAATTTGTGCTCCAATCGCAGCCGGTAAGCCAAAGCCCATCGTGCCAAGTCCTCCGGAGGTTACCCACGCATTCGGACGCTTAAAAGGATAATACTGAGCAGCCCACATTTGATGCTGACCAACATCAGTTGTCACGATGGCATCCCCATTACTCATTTCATAAATCATTTCCATAATTCTCTGCGGTTTCAGATGCTGACCGTTCCCTTTGTCGTAATAGAATGGTGCATCCTCCAGCCAATTCTGAATTTGCTTCCTCCAGTCCTCGTTATCTGGCCGTTTGCCATTCTGCTTGATTAAATGCTTCAGAGCATGCCTTGCATCTCCAACAACCGGGATAGCCGTCGGGACATTTTTACCGATTTCTGCAGGATCAATATCTATATGGGCAACCATTGCATGTGGTGCGAATTTTGATAGATTACCTGTTAAACGATCATCAAACCTGGCACCAATATTGATTAATAGGTCACATTCAGACAGTGCCATATTGGCTGCGTATATTCCATGCATCCCTCCCATTCCGATGTAAAGCGGATGACTTGGTCGGAAACTGCCAAGACCCAATAATGTATTAACGACTGGGATTTGCTGTTGCTCAGCATATTCAAGTAAGTACTTTGAGGCTTTCGCATGAAGGATACCTGCACCAGCCAAGAAAACGGGCTTCTTAGAAGAACTGACTGCTTCTACGAGTCTTCTAATCTGCAAATAATTCGGTTCATACTTTGGCTGATATCCTGGCAAATGGATTGTTTCGGGTTCCTCTTCTATTGCTACAAGCTGAGCCATATCTTTCGGGATATCGATGAGGACTGGTCCTGGCCGTCCTGTTGAAGCAATATGAAAGGCTTCCTTCACGATTTTTGGAATATCTGCCGTATTTCGAATTTGATAATTATGCTTTGTGATAGGAGTTGTAATTCCTAAAATATCTGCCTCCTGAAAAGCATCTGATCCGATTACTCCTGTACCAACCTGACCGGTAAAAACGACTAAAGGCAAGGAATCCATCATGGCATCAGCAAGACCTGTGACAATATTGGTTGCTCCGGGACCAGATGTAGCAATTACCACTCCAGGCTTTCCACTTATCCTTGCATATCCTTCAGCCGCATAGATTGCGCCTTGCTCATGTCTTGGCAATACATGCTTCAATCCCGATTTATAAAGTGCATCATAAATGGGTAGAACGGCACCTCCGGGGTATCCAAATAAGACCTCCACTCCTTGCTTTTTCAGGGCATTGACCAACATCTCGGCTCCGCTGATTTTTATTTCAGTTTGTAGGCTTTTCTTTTCAGCAAGAGCTGTTTTCTCCAACATGGAATCTACCTCCTGTTTAGTGATAGGCTTATTTGCCAGGTCCTTTTTTAAAAATAAAATAAAAAAGCCTTTTCATCACATACGTTTCCCAATTGAAACGCAGGGATGAAAAGGCTTGTTGTCCTTTCCATGGTACCACCCTAATTCATAATTGATTTCATCAATCATGCACTCTTTACTTTTGATAACGGGTTGATCGGTCAAACCCGGTCTGTATTACTGGAGATTTCATACAGACGCTCAAAGGGGAGTTCATACTTGGAAACAGTACCGATTCTCAGCACCACCGGCTCTCTGTAACTGTTCAGCCCACTTACTACTTATCCTTATCATCGCTTCTACTTATTAAATTCTTGTTATTAGTTCCACTATTATAGATCCAAATAATTACTAATTTGTTATCTCGTTGAAATTTATAATACGACCTTCCAGACACATAGTCAACTGATTTTTCTAAATTATTAGACTATTTAATTAATTCTGAATAATTGTATGCGCTTTCATTGTTTTTACTAAGCGGTTTTCCTATTTTTAAATTTTTATCATCGCAATATCAGTTGTAATTAAAAGAAATAAATGAAATTTTATCTCTATTTTTTTACACAAAAAAAGAGCCTATAAGCTCTGGAATTTATTGCGATGCTCTTCTTCTTGCTATGTATTTTACTAAAATAATAGATACAATAACTGATAAAAGTGTATACGGCAGGTATTTCTCAAACAGATCGGTAAAACGGAACGGTGCTTCATGGATAAACTCGGCTTTCTTCCATTGTTGGTTATCGATTTCAACAGCAATGGCCGAATCAGAGGATTTATTTTTTAATGTATAATACTTAGTGCCTACAGGGTAAATGTTAGAGCCGTTTCCTTTATAATGCCCGGTATTGTCATCTGCCTCTGACTCCACCTTGCCTATGTATTTACCAATTTCCCGAGGATCTATTACCTCATCTTCCTTGATTTCATATACCTTACCATCCCAAACAACAAAGTATTTATTCCAACTTAATGCTTGGGCCGATGATAGATAGATGAATGAAAGGATAAATAGTATCAGGGTCGTCTTTTTTTCAGAGCAATCGAACTCCTTCATAAATACTATTTTAATAGTAGCATATAATTTCCACATTATTTACATATAATTCACTAAAAAATCCTGCGGATCAATTACCACAGGATTTCCCATTATGAAGTCTGGATATTTTTATACTGGCTTTCATACATTTCACTGTATCGACCTTTATGACGTAATAATTCTTCATGCGTTCCACTCTCTTTGACTTGGCCATCATCAATGACCATAATCATATCTGCCTCGCGAATCGTACTAAGCCTGTGTGCAATCACAAAGCTGGTACGTCCTCTCATCACTTTACGCATAGCATTCTGTATGGCAAGCTCTGTTCTCGTATCTACACTGCTGGTCGCCTCATCCAGAATCAGAATTGCTGGATCCTTTAATATTGCCCGGGCAATAGCCAGTAGTTGCTTGTTCCCTTGGCTGAGATTTGCACCATTTTCTAGAAGCATCGTATCGTAACCATTTGGAAGTCTTGTAATAAAATAATGAGCATTCGCCGTTTTGGCAGCTTCAATCATTTCTTCATCTGTAGCATCCAACCGGCCATATTTAATATTCTCTTTAATGGTTCCCGTAAATAAATACGTATCCTGCAGCACAATCCCAAATGTATCTCTTAAGCTCTCTCTTGTATAATCACGAATATCTACTCCATCGATTAAGATGCTCCCTTCAGATACCTCATAAAACCTGGTTAAGAGATTTGTAATAGTGGTTTTTCCTGCACCAGTTGGCCCCACCAGCGCATTGTGGCTTCCCGTCTTTGCTTCAAAACTGACATTTTTTAAGATGGGGTGATTTGCTTCATATCCAAATGAAACATTCTTAAACGTTACATTTCCTACTGAATGCCGGAGGGGAACCGCATGCTCACCATCTTTTGTCTCTTCATTCTCATCAATCACCTGAAATACTCGTTCAGCACCTGCAACTGCAGACTGAAATAGATTGAATATATTGGCCAAATCATTTAACGGCCTTGTAAACTGCCTTGAATAGCTGACAAAACTGGCAATCACACCAATCGTTACAGCTTCATTTACAGCCAAAATACCGCCTACAATAGCAATTGCAGCCAGTCCCAGATTATTAATTGCATTCATTAATGGCATTAAATAACCTGACCAGATTTGTGCCTTCCTCCCTGATTCAAACAATTTACCATTGATCTCTTCAAACGTCTCGACCACTTGATTTTCCCTGTTAAAGGCTTTAATAATAATCGTTCCGGATATCGTTTCCTCTATATGTCCGTTCAATTTGCCTAAATGCTTTTGCTGTTCCCGAAATAAAACCCGTGTCCGTTTAGCAATCATTTTCGTCAGCAAAAACATAAATGGTATTGTAATACATGCAGCCACTGTCAAAATAGGGCTCAATATTAGCATCATAATAAATGATCCCGTTATTGTGATGACCCCACCCATCAGCTGTGTAGTCGATTGAGAAATACTACTGCTTACATTATCGATATCATTGGTAACTCTGCTCATCATATCGCCATGAGCATGTGAATCAAAATAACCGATTGGTAGTTTAAGCAGCTTTTGAAATAGCTTGCTTCTTAAGGATTGAACAACCCGCTGAGAAACTCGGGCCATCATCCAACCCTGGAGCAAACTGGATATTCCATCCGTCACATAAACCACAGCCAAAATAAGAATCATCATATGCAATAAATTCAGGTCAACTGATTCCTTCGCAATTGTATCGACTGTTCTTCCAATCCAATAGGGAACAAATAAGCTGATGGCTGAACTAATAACTACAAAAACAAAAATAATCCACAGACTTCTCTTTTCAGACCCAAAAAATCCCCAAATCCGTTTAAGAGTTCCCGTAAAATCCTTAGGTTTTTCTACAGGAGCAAATCGACCCGCACCATGGCCATGGCCTCTTCCACCTGGTTTCGGCATTTGCGGCTGTGAGGGCTTGCTTCCATTCTCCGATTTATTTGCCATGGCTAACCATCTCCTCACCTATTTGCGAACGTATAATTTCCTGATAAACCGGATTATGAGTTTTTAACTCTTCATGATTTCCAATGCCTACTATTTTCCCGTTATCCATAATGATAATTTTATCAGCATCCATAACAGAGGTTATTCGTTGAGCAATCAAAAAAATAATCGACCCTTTCGTTCTTTCCCCCAATGATTCCTTTAGTTGCTTCTCCGTGACCGCATCAAGTGCGCTGGTTGAATCATCAAGAATTAAAACAGATGATTTTTTCAACAGAGCTCTGGCAATCGATAATCTTTGCTTTTGGCCACCGGAAAGATTGATTCCGCCCTGACCAAGATGAGTATCATATCCATTGGGCAAAGCCTCTATGAATGTATGGGCACAGGCTGCCTTGGCTGCCTGTACCACCTCTTCCATACTGGCATTCCCATTTCCCCAACGTATATTTTCTTTAATCGTTCCCGTAAATAACACAGATTTCTGAGGTACATATGCCACAGACTCTCTTAACAGTGCTGGATCCATCATTTGAATATTAACCCCATTCATATAAATGGCACCTTTAGAAGGTTCATACAATCTAGGAATCAAGTTAACCAGACTGCTCTTTCCTGATCCGGTTGAACCGATTATTCCAACCGTTTCTCCCATATTTACATGAAAGGTAGCATCTTTTACTACAAAATCCTCCGTTCCAAAGTATGAAAAGCTGACTTGATTAAAAAAGATACCTTCTTTTTCAGTAGCTTTTGCAGATGTATCAAGTGTTGAAGGAGGATCCTCGGTATTAAATACTTCTCCAATCCTTCCGGCAGATACCCTTGCCCGGACAAAGAAATTAAATATCATTGAAATCATCGATAATGATACTAAGATTTGAGTCATATAGTTCACATAGGCAACAATTTGTCCAACCTGCATCTGTCCATCATTTATATTCCAACCGCCCACTAAAAGGACGAGCACAATTCCAAAATTCACGGTTAGCATGATTCCAGGGCTAAATACAGACATTACTCGCATAGCTTTAATAGAAGTTTCTGCCAAATCATCATTCCGTTCTTCAAAACGCTCCTTCTCAAACTTAGAACGATTGAATGCCCTGATTACCCGTATGCCGGATAAATATTCTCTCATTACCCCGTTCAAGCGATCTGTCACTTTTTGAACGCGGATAAAGAAAGGAAAGCTAAGTTTCAGATTCAGCATAATGATACACGCTACAATCGGAATGATAATTAATAGAATCCATGATATAGAAGCATTTAAACGGACTGCCATGATAATGCTTCCTATACAAATCAATGGTGCCTTCACCATAATTCTCATCAAGCCGTTCACAAAAACTTGCACCTGTGTTACATCATTTGTAAGCCTTGTGACAAGAGTTGCCGCTTCAAACCGGTTCATTTGCACGAGTTTTAGAGATTGAATTTTTTTATATAAATCGGAGCGAAGTTCGGCTCCCATTTTTTGCGAAATATTACTGGAGATTATATTCCTGCTTATTGCACCCAACGCACCTATTGCCGTAACAACTAGCATTACTCCTCCCATTTCCAATACAAATGAAAGGTCCTTATTTGCTACACCTTTATCAATCATCGTTGCTAATATCGTGGGCAGAAGCAAATCACAAATAGCTTCCACCATTAGAAATAAAATCGCAATCGTAAATAAAACTCCATATTTCTTAATATATTTTCGTAAATACCCCATACCTTCACCTTTTTTCGTTACCGACATATGACTACATCCTTATTTTGCTAAAACCTTTTCAATCATACAAGTAAAAAGCCCAATTTACCTTTTCGTTTAAAAATAGTTTAGGAGCTTTTTTATACGTATAGATAAAAAAACACACGGAATTTCCAATCGGAATCCCGTGTGTTTTCTTACTTACATATTTGATTTCTTAAGATAAAGATATACCGGATAACCCAATGCCGTAATCGCTAAACCAATTAGAGAATATAAGGTATCAGTAAAGACTGTACATACCAATATATATACTCCACCGATGATTCCGACAAGCGGAACAACTGGATAGAAAGGCACCCGATAAGTCGGAACTAGGTCCTTACGCTTTTTACGGAGGATGAAAACCCCGTAAATGGCCATTACAAAGAAAATCCATGTGGCGAATAAGGCCAGAGTAGACAATGTATTAAATGATCCAGATAGAATATAAATTATCGATAAGACCACTTCAAAAATAAAGACATTAATCGGTGTGCTAGTACGGCTTTCAACGCGTCCCATAACATGATGGAACGGGAAGATCTTGTTTTGCGCCATCGCAAATGGCACCCGGACACCTGTCATCAAATATCCGTTCAATGTACCGAATATAGAGATTAGAATCCCTATCGAGATAATCGCTGAGCCGCCGCTTCCAAAGAGAATGAGAGCAGCATCCGTTGCTACTTTTTCTGTTGAAACTATCTCCTGAACAGACATAACAGAGAAAAAGGCTACGTTTATTAGGACATAAGCTGCAATAATAATCGTCATTCCAAACAAAATAGAACGTGGTAAGTCGCGCTGAGGATTTTTCATTTCTCCAGCCATATTTCCAACACTCACCCAGCCTTCATAGGCAAACAAAGTTCCTAGGATTGCAGCACCGAAGCTGGTTAGGGTAAAGCTATGAACAGATTCTCCCGAGAATAGTGATGCTGTTTCTTTCCCCATTCCATGAATAATTCCAAACACGATAATGGCAATAATCGGAATCATTTTAGCTATCGTAGAAATAAACTGAATCCTGCCTCCAAGTTTAGTTGAGATGATATTTAGTGCGGCCACAAATACTAAAATACCAATAGCTAAGAATTTTTGTTGGAGGTCTGTCATAGGCATAAAATACGTTGCTTGTGTGGCAAAAACGATGGATAGCGCCGCTAAAATGCCTGGTATATAGATCAACGCTTGTACCCATCCAAATAGGAAAGCAACTTTTTCTCCATAAAGCTCCTTCAAATAAGCGAATACCCCACCTGTCTCCGGTATAGCTGAGCCAATCTCAGCCAACGTCAGAGCAGCTGCAAGAGTAATTAATCCCCCAAGTAACCAAGCTATAATAGCCGCCACTGGAGAACCGGCGCTTTCCAATACTGGAGTAGCTTTAAAAAATATACCTGATCCAATTACAACCCCAACTACAATGGTTAAGGCTTCTTTCAAACCAATTTCTTTCTTTAAAACAGCTCCCGCTGCATAGATGTTCTTCTTTTGATGTTTTGACATGGCTTAATTAATCCTCTCAAATTAAGTTCCTCATTTCACATATTCAAAATGTTATCTGAAAGCGAGAAGTTATTCAAGAGGATATTGGCGAATTGATGATATTAATATAGCAAAAATTCTATTACTCATTAGATAAACACCTAAATTATTCTATAATATAAAAATTATTACAAACCATCCTTCTCCCTCTATGACTATTACTTGTTTTCTCACTATATTATTTAGCAGAAAAGAATTGCCATCCTATATGTGTTCTTTTTTGTAGCTCACTCCACCATATATATGGATTATCATACATACATATATTCATACAATCGAAGACTGATTAGCTGATCAATTAATAGTTAATAGTCTTAAATACGACTCAGACGAAAGGATAAAATAACGCTTTCAATAATCGCAAAATTCCCTCACTTAAATTATCCCCCTCCTTCTAAAAACGTTATAATAAAATTGAATACAAACAGGGGGGTTTTAGAATCATGAAAAAACATGTTTATGTCATCACAGGTGGTTCAGGTGGAATGGGTAAAGCTACTGCTGAATTAGTCGGTAAGAAAGGAACTGTCCTTCTAGCAGATGTTTCGAATGAACGTTTAGTTCAAACAAAAGAAGAATTAGCAACAAAAGGAATTACAGATGTACATATCCAAACTGTTGATATTACTTCCAAGGAAAACGTTAAAGCTTTAGCAGAAAAAGCTGCTGAACTTGGGACATTAAAAGGGTTGGTACATACAGCTGGTTTATCTCCTACAATGGCAGATTCCAGACGTATTACGGAAGTTAACCTAGTAGGTACAGGCATTGTTTTAGAAGCTTTCCTACCTTACGCTACAGAAGGAACGGCTGTTGTATGTATTTCATCCATGAGTGGTTATATGCCTCCACGCCAAGGTCCTTATATTGATGTACTAAAACATCCATTAGCTGAAAATGTGGTGGAAACAATGGAGCAATTTGCTCAAGGGAACCCAGGCGCTGCTTACAGCTTATCTAAATTAGGTGTACAATTAATTGTGGAAGAACAGGCATGGACATGGGGAGAAAAAGGAGCACGTATAACATCTCTATCTCCTGGTACAATCAATACCCCAATGGGCCGCCAAGAAGCAGCTAAACAAGCAGAAATGAAAAAGTTGCTTGAGATTACACCTTTACGTCGTGAAGGAGAAGCCAAAGAGATTGCTACTGCTGTAGAATTTTTACTAAGTGATGCAGCTTCTTATATTACAGGCATCGACTTACGTGTTGATGGTGGTACGGTAGCGAATCTAGCAAAACAAAAATAAATCATAATACAATAATATAAGATATTCTCTAGCACCCTGAACGGTAGGTTTTAATCCTAAATTTCAGGGTGCTCTTTATGGATATCTCTTGCTCTCCCCGCACTTACAGTCTAACTATCTATCTTTCTTAAATCTATACATCATCCAATATCCAATATCAGCAAACCCAATTCGTTTATATATAGCACCCGCATTAGGATTGTCATAAAACAAACATATTTCCTTACCCTCACTTAGAAGCTGTCTGCACAACTTAACCATGCATTTCGTTGCATAGCCCTTTTTCTTATAATCTTCTAAAGTAGCGACAGCAACTACCATAGCTGAACGGGAATTTTCTGCCGTAGTTGAAGCGGATGAAACAATTTTCCCATCGTCAGAAATATAAACACAACGCGAGAACCCATCCTTTAAACTTTTTCGTTTTTCTTCTACTGGTGTGCTTGAATTTTTAAATTCCGGAATACTTTGCAGTAACTCAACAATTCGTTCTGCATCCTCAGGTGCAGCATATTGGACTTTTGCCGTATCTACATAGCTGGCTTCAGAGTTTAAAGCTTGGCATTTCGCATAAAATGTTTGCCTTTTATTTAGAACTCTTTCTTGTAAATAGGGCTCCATATTCGCAGTAACTTCCTTTAAGCCAGACATCATGGAGAAATCAGGGTCATCAAGCATAATATCAGCAAATCCCTTAGCATCAAATACATCATTCTCAGCATATGCGATATAGTTTTCTTTGTATTTTAAAAGAATGGCAACCAGATTCCCTTCCGTATCAAACTCTCCCCAAACCTTTTGGAAATCTTCCTCGTACCCATATGCTTCAATATCACCGATTAAAAATAGATTCTCTGCTGGTCGCTTATTAATAAGAGTCAAACAAACAGCATGATACTCCTGGGTTAAACGCCTAATCACTTCCTTCACTCCCTTACAAAAATATAATGAAAGCAGCCGAATATACATCATCTAGCCAGATGAATGAGTCCAGTTAAATTCAATCCTAGTCGGCGAAAAAGAAACCGAGCTAATTTCAGTATGATTCCAAACATTTTAACATAATTACCCATTTAATTGGGCTATCATTCTATTTTTTGTCTTGCTTAATAAAGAGTCTTCCCGCACTTACTTACTGCTGATTTTTTAATTCAACTATTTAATGGTTTCTAATTTTCAACCGAGCTCTTACCGGACAAATAAGGTAACTAGAGCTCTATTTGTTCTAAAAAAAAACATCATATCCACACGGTTGAAAATAAACCGTCGGATACGATGTTTTCTTACATTATTTATTGACCTTCAACCACTTCTTTTAATATTTCGTAGGAACGCTTTTGTTTGTCCTCATCAAAGATATAGGATACAGCCATGATTTCGTCTACATTATATTTTTCCTGGAATTGGATTAGCTGTTCACGGATGGAAGCCTTTGATCCTAGTAAAGTGACACTGGACATCGATTGAGCCATTTGCTTTTCAGGTCCCCTCCATAGCTCATCCATATTTTCAACTGGAGGACTTAATGGATTTTTTGTCCCGCGCACAACATTTAAGAAAAATTGTTGCATTGTTGTAGATTCCAATTCTGCTTCTTCATCGCTTTCGGCTGCAATAATATTCAGGCAGACCATCATATAAGGAGCACTTAGGTATTCAGATGGCTGGAAGCGACTTCGATAAATCTTGATCGCTTCTTCCAAATAAGTTGGAGCAAAATGAGCTGCAAATACATATGGCAGACCCAACTTAGCAGCAAGAACAGCTGATTCCGTAGAAGAGCCTAAAATATAGATAGGAATATTCGTGTCGACACCAGGGTACGACCTTACATAGCCCTGTGTCTCTTCCGGTCCCAAATAGCTTAACAAGGATTGTACGTCTGAAGGAAATGTGTAAACGGAATCCTTCTGTGAACGTCTTAATGCACTCGCCGTCATCATATCTGTTCCAGGCGCTCTTCCCAAGCCTAAATTCAACCGATTTGGATAGATGGTTGCCATTGTTCCAAACTGCTCCGCCACAACTAATGGAGAGTGGTTAGGCAGCATGATACCACCGGATCCGACCTCTATTTGATCTGTATGCTCCAATATATGTTTAATTAAAATAGAAGTGGCAGAGCTGACCATTGTAGGTGTATTGTGATGCTCAGCAACCCAATATCGCTTATACCCCATCTTCTCCGTAGCCTGTGCAAGCTCAACCATTGAGTCGATTGCTCCCTTTGCATCCTGGCCTTTGCGAATAGGAGCTAAATTTAGTACAGAAACAGGTATATTTATATTAATATTATTATTTGTCATATAGTTTAAATCCTCCATCATAAAGTTTCCATTTAATAGTAACAATTAAATGACAATAAACAAACATTCTTGCTTGAACAATCCTTTTTCTAAGCTTCGCACCTGGGTATTAATAGTTGTTTTTCCTATCAATAATGGATATACTAAGCGGACAAGTAAATCGTTAAAGGAGTAATCAAATGGCGAAAATTGAAGTGGGAGAAATCCTTGTATTAGAAGGCGAAAATGGACAGGAAGAAGAAATTGAAGTACTAGGTACATTGGATGTAGACGGAGCAGAATACGCTGTTACCGCACTCGTGGAAGAAATCAAACTCGAAACAGAAGATGATATGGAAATATTCTTTTTCCGTGTTGACGAAGACGGTGAGCTTCACGAAATTGAAAGCGACGAAGAATTCCAAAAGGTCGCAAGTGTACTTGAAGAGAACATGAAACATTCTCATTAATTTACAGAAAAAGGTTGTCCAGATGCTTAAAGCACAAGGGACAACCTTTTTTTGTTCAAAGACAAAATATATATGATGGATTGAAACAAAATAAAAGCATTATTTATCAAATAAACTTAAAATAGAATCACTTAACTCTGAATCATCAAACGCGTCTTCCTTCTCCACTTCCCTATACACTTTTGCCTTTAGTTCAACCCAATTACTTACATCATCCCCCCTAAATATATGAAAGATGGGAGAGATAATCTGATATTCCTGCTGAATAGCATAACGTAAGAGCTCATCCAACGCATGTTCTGTATTGATTTCAAAATTGTTATTCACTCGGGTCATTAACATATCATCAATAAAGAAATAACTTTGAAACATTAAATCTGTTTTTTCAGCAGACACATAGGATTGTTCGACAGGCATATAAATGTCTATCAAAATCCTTTCATCAAACGGGATATTGTATAGAGCATAAAAAAGCGGTCCTTTAACGGTCAAACCGGCATTCACTAATCTTTCATTAAAGTCCTCTAACGCTTGATTAAGCTGACTGTAATGGATTTCATATGTATGCCAAACCACATTCTTGTGCATAATTGTCTCATTTTCGATAACCATGCTTACCCTTCTTTCACTATGGCATATATATCCATCATTACGCTATCAAACGCATCAAAGCACACATGATAAAAAGAATCTTCTAATTCCAGTTCATTTTGTTCTGCATATGCCTTCAAAAGTCCATATGCTTCCTCAAGCTCTTCTATTTCTGCACAACGCACATAGATAGCTGGAGTAAGCTCTAAAAAATCTATTTGTTTGAAAGGGGCGCCTTCTTCCACCTCTACCATCTCATTCAAACCAATATAATACGTGTATTTCCCAAACGCAGGTTCATTCTCTACTTCTTCCGTCTTAAAAATAACCGGACTCGTATAATAAATATCACTATTAACCAAATTATTTCTCAGGCTTAACGCAGGAACAAACCATTCCTCATGCGGAATTGTTTCCTCCACACTTATCACATTCCGAATCACCATGGATTCTTCTCTTACAATCATGCCCCCAACCCCTTATCATGTTTAGATATTATCTATAAACTTTCTTATTTGATTTTCTTGATTTACGCGGTGGAGAAACCGAAAAGGAGGGAAATCTAAATACCCCATAAGCGGCAAGGATAAATTCACATACACCAATTAGCATACCAATAAACAATACAGAAAAAAGTATTACATAGAATGTAAGTTCAAAGTTCCCTAAAAAACCATTTCGTACAAGTACAGTAAAAAATGATATCAGAACAAAAAGAACTGGCAGTCCCAATGTTACTGATACACGCTTAGGCGGTTCCGTATCCCCACTCTTAATTAATTTCGCTCTTTTTACAAAATAAAAGAAACTAATAATATGAATAATCAACCCAACAATAATCAAAAAGGGAATAAATATCAATTCAACATCATCATACCCTTTATCTTTATAGAACAAATACACAGTAAGATAAGGCTCAACAGCGACTTTATAAGTTAAAATTACCATGCCGACCATCAATACCTTCTGATTAAAAAGATTTTTCTTTCTGCAAAATAACAGGAGAAATAGGTGAAAAATAAATAAAGCTGCTTCTAAGTAAAAAATATAATGAATAGCAGGAGATAAGGTATCCCATCCAACAGTGCTTTCTTCATTTGCAACAAAATAAGCTACACCTACAACAAATACTGAGTAAATAAGGATACCAAATAGATACCTTCTAACATTATCAAATGTTAATCTACCGTCTTTCACCTCATACTTTATGTTCGTTAAATTAGTTTCAGTAAGTCCAGCCATACTATATCAACACTCCAGATAGTTTATTTAAACCACTTAGTTAAACTCTTTCCAATCTCTTTAGTTGTTTGGGAAATGGAATCAACGCCCTTATTTACAAAATCTTTTGTGTGTTCTGTCACACTTTTTGGTGGTTTTCCATACTTTTTATTAACAATTAAACTTGCTCCAAAGCCCACACCTGCCCCTAATACAGTACCAAGCGGAGGTAAAAATGCAGATCCTGCTAATGCTCCTGCAGTCGTAGCTCCTGCGCTAAACGCTGTATCAACAGCTGTCCCTACAACAACCTTCTGAGTGTCTCCTTTATATTTTTTATAGTTATCATTGAGCATAACCCCAAAACTTAAAGGTCCCAGTCCCTTCCCTAAAATCTTCATTCCTTTGCCAAGGTTATTCATTCCTTTAGTACTCTCATTAAATGTATCAACCATATTTCTATATGCCTGACTTGGATGCTGCCAGGTTGGTATATCTGTGATAACTTTTTTTACTGATGTATATTTCTTTCCTATAAATTCATCGTTGAACGTAGTTGCCACCACTTTAATTGGATTTGTTTTAATCTGATTTCGTAATTCTCTATACTTTACAAATCCCATATTATCTTCAAATTCCCTTAACATTGCCAGCTTACCACGCTCTTGTGTAAAAACCTGCATGGCTGACTTAAGTTCATTAAAGTGATTACCTGTAAAAGAAGAGAATTTATACCGTTTCACATGATTAAAAAATGTTTTGTAATTGAATTTATAAATAGCACTTTGAGCAAGAATATTATTAAATTTTATTAGCTGTCCTTTCGTTAATGCATTTGCTCCTTGAAGAACCAGCCTACTATAATCGCTTGGATTTACCTTAGCAGAGATATAAAATTTAGCTAAAAGTTCAGTTGTATCGTTCGCCTTATTAAGGTATTTAGAGAATTTTTTATAGACACCATAACCAGCATTTAGCGCCACGAAGAAATTCCCATTCTTTGGCTGTTTCGATGTTCCTTTCACTTCATAATCATTCAAATCTAAATCTTTCATGCTGTTTTGTTTATGGCTTATTTTTACGTAATTATTCAGTTTAGTATTTAATTTTTTTACTTTTTCTCTACTTTCATTGACCTTCTTAAGTGCATTCCTGTCATAGTTGTAGAGATCTTCGTTTACGTTCTTAATATATTTACTGGAATTTCTTATGGTCGTTTCAATAGATGCTATGGAGGGCATATATACCGATACCAAATCCGATACTTCTCTTACTGTTTGCTCTCCCTTATCATGTGTGGTTATCAGATTCTTTTCAATACTAAGCACCTTTTTGTCAGTTTCATTTAAATGATCCTCTGTTAGGATCGCTGTTTGGGATTGGTCTACATTTTGAGTGAATTCTGAGTGGATATCATTGAGGTTAGTTTGCAAAAGACCAATTGTTCTTTGTAATTCTGTCACTATTTTTCCATGCACGGACCGAAAATACTCCTTAGCTGTATCAGCCGTTTTACCTTGGAAAGAGTTCATTTTCTGGATATGATTTATTTTGTTTTGCACTTGTTCCAATTTTCTCAGGGTGTCTTTCATGTTGCTATTAAACTCGGATTTTAGATCCGTCAGTTCTTCCTTAGCAACCTTCACTTTCGCTTACCCTCCTTAAGGCATATTCATCTTCATGGATTGACTGATCTTTTTATCTTGTTGTACCATTTCCCGGCCAGTAGCCTGAAGCTTGATTAAATCATGATCTAATAACTCACAGTATACTTGTAAGGTCTCGTATAATTCCTGTATCACCTCAAGCTGTTCCTTCATACTTTTAAGATCTGTATGGCCAGTGGAAAATCTCATTGGCTTAAAGGCCGACAAATTAGACTTAGCCATGATCACCTGATTAACTGTTGATTCAAACACCTGTTCATTTATCGATACTTGGCCCATTGACCCGTCACCCTTCTCTCAGCGATAAAATAGAATGTGATAAATTAGAAATACGTGATTGATAGTGAGAAATATCACTGCGACAGTTTTCAATTTTGTTCATGACTCTTCGAATTTCCATTTCTATCGCTGTTTCTATATCTCTTATATCCTGTAAATAAGATTGAAGAGAACGATCGATTGTATGTATTTGGTCTTCGTACTTATTTTGGGTTGTTCCCTTCCAAAGGCGCGGATTGATATCCAACTGTATGAGGTTTCTTTTATACGTACTCGATTCCTGAATAACCTCAATCATATTGTTTTTAGCTATTTGTAATCTCTCTAACTCATCCTCGTACATCAGTATTTTTCTTCTACTATCAGATAGACGGCTTTGCGCTTCTGATCTTTGCCTGAGCAAGTCAGACTGTTCCATCTTTTATCACATCCCTTACATCAATCAGAGAAATGGTCGTTCATATTCACTACTGTATGATATAAAATTTTCTGACAAATTTCCCAGTTAATCAATAGATTTGACAAAGAATCAAACTATTAACCTACAACAAAATGTCAATTATAGTTAATTTAACCCAAAATTTTCAAAAGATAAACTTATGTTTGTAAAGAAATACAAAATTAATGTATATTTAAAAAAAGATTAAACCTCAACTAAAACTATTTAAATGAACTATCCACCCAAGGAATCCATCTCTGCCAACAGACATGCACAACAACTCTTCCCTCATAAATCCTAGAACTCAGCACACTCATAACATTAGCAATTTCACTTGAGCCATTAGCTTCAAAATACACAACCTCTTTGAATTAAGTTTTTTATAAAAAATTGATTTGAATGGAGGAAATTATGAAGAACAGTCTCAAGAAACAAATTGGAGTTGTTATATCAGCCACACTTCTTATCTTGTCATTTAACCTGCCCGAAAAAACCTCAGCAGGCAAACTGAAACCACCCGGCGAAACCTTCACACCTGGCCAATGGTTCCTCGGTGATAAACCAGCGAATTTAGACCCCAAGAAACCTCCGATTGTTTTTGTCCAAGGGAAAAATGGCAGTTCAACCAGTTGGTACGGTGAAACGGAGTATCATGGCGTAAATGATATGTATACAAAGGCATATGAAGCCGGATACCAAACTGCCTTTGTCCAGCTGTATGATGCAGCCGGAAATGGGTCGGAAAATCAGTATACGAACGGAGAATTACTTGCATCGATGCTGGCCGATATCTCGCGTCACTTCAACGGTCAGAAAGTAAACATCATCGCTCATAGCAAGGGCGGACCAGATACTCAGGCAGCGCTCATCCATTATGGGGCCCACCCCTATGTCGGCAGGGTCATCACATTAGGGTCACCCCATCGTGGCTCGGAGCTGGCAGACTTATCAAATAGTTGGTATGCAGGATGGCTTGGGGATTTGTTAGGTCAAAATGATGCCGGAACTTACTCTCTGCAGGTTGGAGAAATGGCGAGATTCCGTTCTGTCACAGACGGCCATACGAACAGAAACAAGAATAAGTACTATACCGTGGCAGGAACGGATCATGGACCTGCTTTCTCCGCTCTATCCCTGGGAGGCGCCTATTTATCTTCCTACGGGGATAATGATGGATTGGTCACTGAATCAAGCTCCAAACTATCCTATGGTACACATCTGTTTACGGACAGCTCAATTGACCATGATAATATTCGCATGGGCTCTAAGGTATTTTCACGAATTGAACCTTACTTGCGTAGTGCCACTGTCGCACAAACTAAAACCACAACCGATCTTCCCAATCAATATGAATCAGCTATCCAAAACACATCGTCCCACTATATTCATGGGGATGCCTTAGCCCAAAATCAACTTATAAAAAAAGAGATCTATATTCCTGAAAAAACTACCGGTACAATCTCAATCTATACCGCGAGCCCATCCACTGTTATTGAACTAGTTTCACCGGATGGAACCATTATTCCCGCCTTCTTAAAGCCAACAGCCGACCAGATGATTTTTTCCGGTGCCAGCTTATATACCTTTAACATTAAAGAATTCACCCCTGGTACATGGACTGTACAAATGAAGGCAAAGGAAGCAGATGATGCGTATCTATTAGCCTCTACCTTTAACGAAAAGGATGTATATAAGCTCGATATGGCCGGAACTGGCAAAGCAGAGCAAACCGGATTCACCATTCACACTCCTAAAAATGCAAATACAAGCAGCATGACCATTAAATTCATAGATAAAGATGGGGTTGAGCTAACACAAAACATCCTGCCGAAGACCACCAACGGAGCCGATATTTCTGCTACACTGCCAAAGGTTCCTAAGCCCGGCGTCTATAATATGACGATTGATATCAAAACTAAGCACCCTAACGGCGAAGAATCTATTCGCACCTTGGTGAGATCTGTTTACATTGACTAATTATAGAAACAACCCTCTTATGTTTATCTATCAGGGGGTTGTTTCTTTTTTGTATTCAGGTTATAAAGTGACCACAATACAATTACTTACACTTCACTCTATATAATAACCCACGCGTTAATACGGGAATATTTTCATTTCCACCGGGAATTCTATGCGAAACATCTCTATAAAAGGAGCACGGATTATGAACCTGCAGAGTGGCAAATATTATTGGCAAACAACCTATCCAAATCCTCCTGTATATCCATCGTTGGAGGAAGATATACTTTGTGACGTTCTTATTGTTGGCGGAGGAAGTTCAGGGGCGCAGTGTGCTTATCTCTTAAGGGACAAAGGACTTAAAGTAGCAGTAGTTGATAAACGAAGAATTGGTACCGGCAGCACAATGACTAACACCGCCCTCCTTCAATACTTAGGAGATAAGATGTTGTTCGAGTTGGTCAATTCCTTTGGGGAAGAATCAGCCATTTACCATACAAAATTATGCGAGCAAGCCATTTCTGAAATTGAAGAAACCTCGAAAAAACTAAATATTGATTCCGAGTTTACACGAAGGGATAGCCTCTATTATGCCAGTGACCCACAAGGAGAAACTAAGTTACAAAATGAATATGATTATTTGATAAAGCACGACTTCCCTGTCGATCTGCTTAACGAAAGCCAAATTAAAGAGCGTTACCCATTTTCTAAGCAATCAGCCTTGTACATCCATAGTGATGGCGAAATCAATCCATTTAAATATAATCACGGTCTGATTCAAGCAGCCCATCAAGAGGGTGTACACATATTTGAAGACACAAAAATAACTGGCAAAAAATTTAATAAGGATTTTGCTACATTTTATACGGATCGCAATCATTCCATCACAGCGAAGCATGTCATCATTGCAGCCGGATATGAAGGGCTCGAATTTAAAAAAGATAAGGATTGTCTTCTGACCAGTTCATATGCTGTTATCACTAAACCGGTTGAAAATCTTCAGCAATCTGAATGGTATAAACAAACATTAATTTGGGAAACAGCACGCCCATATATCTATATGCGCACAACTGCAGATAAACGGATTATCATTGGAGGACTTGACGAAAACACAATCTATCCTGAGAATCGTGATTCAAAAATTATTCATAAAAAGACGAAGCTTATTGAAGAATTTAATAAGCTCTTTCCCGATATAAAAGCTGAACCAGAATATTATCTTGGAGCCTTCTATGGCGGGACACATGATGGACTTCCTCTTATCGGTCAATATGACGAATTTCCACACTGCCATTTTCAATTTGCCTATGGAGATAACGGACTTGTCTATAGCACTATCTTGTCTAAAATCATCACGGATATCATTACAAAAGGTTCCCATCCAGCTTTTAACTTATATAGTCAGAAACAGAGGGAAAGGTAATCCAAATAGATTATCTTTGTGATTACAATACTCAATGTAAAAGAATGGACTTAGAAGAAATTTATTTTATAATTTAGCTTCCTATTTATTATATTTAGAAAGCACAAAAAAACCTCTTATGAAAATAAGAGGTTTTTTTAATAGCGTCCCAGGAGAGATTCGAACTCCCGACCGACGGCTTAGAAGGCCGTTGCTCTATCCAGCTGAGCTACTGGGACATGTTTTTATTTTTTAAGTTGTCCTTAACGACATTTATTATTATATAATCACTTTATTTATAAGTCAATAACTTTTTTGAAAAAGTTTTTTATCTTTTTAAAAGTGAAGGGAAGGGAACTCACAAATCCTGATCTGTATATTCCCTTCACTTACTATACAACTTTTTTTCGATTTAGGAAAGTGTTGTTTTCAATTGCCAGCCTGGTAATTTTTCCCCCGACATTGTGTAAAAATCAACGATTGCATTCTGACCTTGTTTTTCGAGAATCACATAGGTTTTATACTGACTTCCTCTTGGCAGACGAATACTGCCGGGATTAATATACAGGCAGTCATCAATTTTTTCTGCACCTGCTATATGAGAGTGGCCAAAACAGATAACATTCGCACCAACCTCTTTCCCCTTCAAGCTAATATTCATCAACGTAGATTTGATATTGTATAAATGCCCATGTGTCACAAGTATTGACCAGTCTTCAAGATGTGCAATTAAATCTTCCGGAAAGTCCTCTCCGAAATCACAATTACCGCGTACAGTTTGATAATACTGAATTACTTGATCATCACGAGATAATTCTGAATCCCCGCAATGTATAAACAGATCGACCTCTTCTTTATGTCTTTCATGCAAAACGTCCAATTCTTCCAGTAAGCCATGGCTATCACTGACAATTAAACATTTCATAGGAATTCCACTACTTTTTCATTTAGTACTTTCTCTAATTCTTTTAAAGCATTCGCTCGATGGCTGATTTTGTTTTTCTCCTCTGCTTCGAGGTTCGCCATCGTGGTTTGTTTTTCCGGCACAATGAAAATAGGATCATATCCGAAGCCATTCTCGCCATCCGGCGCGTCAGCAATGATTCCCTCACATGTTCCGGAAACTGTAATGGGGTCCATCTTCGGACCAACGAATGCTATTGCACAATAAAAACGGGCAGTTCGTTTTTCTTGCGGGACACCCTTCAGCTCATTAAGAACCTTCTCATAATTAGCTCTATCATCTTTTTCGGGACCTGCATACCTTGCAGAAAAAATACCCGGACGTCCATCCAATGCATCAATGACCAAGCCAGAATCATCAGACAAAACAGGCATATTCATAAGCGCGGAAATAGCGTTAGCCTTCAAAAGGGCATTTTCTTCAAATGTACTTCCTGTCTCTTCAACATCAATCGCATTCTCAATATCCAATAGGGTAATGACCTTAATCCCTTTCGGGGAAAATAATGCTTCAAATTCTTTTGCTTTACCTTTATTTTTGGTTGCAATTAAAACGGTATTCATATTCACCTTCTCCTCCCAAGAGAAAAATCGTATAAATTGGTACGCTTTACTGAATTTTAGCTGCTATATCTCCCAATGCCTCTTGCTGTACAGTAAATAATTGCTGTAAACCTTCACTTGCAAGGTCAAGTAATTCATTTAATTGATGTCTGGAGAAAGTAGCTTCTTCACCGGTTCCCTGAAGCTCCACAAATTCTTCTGCGCCTGTCATAATGACATTCATATCAACCAAAGCCTTAGAGTCTTCATGATAATTCAAATCAAGAACCGCTCCAAGCTCCTCAACCATCCCAACGGACGTGGCAGCCAGATAGTTTTTAATCGGATAGGAGCTAATTTTTCCTGCCTCCTGAAGCTTATCGAGCGCAATCGCCATTGCAACAAATGCACCTGTAATCGAAGCTGTTCTTGTTCCTCCATCTGCCTGAATCACATCACAATCAATCCAGATTGTTTTTTCTCCAAGCGCTTCCAAATCGACTACTGCACGTAATGCGCGCCCAATTAAACGCTGGATTTCCATCGTACGTCCAGTAACTTTCCCTTTAGTTGATTCTCGCATCGTCCTTTGTTCTGTTGCACGAGGCAGCATTGAATATTCTGCCGTAATCCACCCTTTGCCTTCTCCGCGCATAAATGGCGGTACACGGTCATCTACACTGGCTGTACAAATCACCTTTGTATCACCGACACTGATTAACACCGAACCTTCCGGGTGTTTAATATAATTTGTTTCTATATGTACGGGTCTTAATTCATTCTTCTTCCGACCATCAAATCTCATAGGTACCTCCTAAATGTATACATCATGCTTAGTTTAGCATACCCTAATTCAATAAAAAAGCACCCTGTCCAAACAATATTGCCATTTATGTCCAAATTAAAACAAGCAAGCTCCTATACAGAGCTTGCCTATCTTTTTCTCTATTAGTATTTACCTGTATTGACGGTTTCCGGTCGTGTTACCGGTTCCGATAGCTTCTTGCCATCTTCCTTCAGAAGCTCACCCTCGCCATTTACCTGAATCGCCACTTTCTTTATATCTTTTTGCTCAGTCAGAGAAAGCACCAGTTCATTTAATAAATGGCCGGATACTATTTTCTCCTCCCCATCAAAGCTCGAATAAATAGATTCATTAAAATTAAGTGTAACCACGCCATCCTCTATTTTAGGTTCCTCGACTAATGCAACATCAGGTCTGAACTCCGTAACAAGCGGTGAGGAATAACCCGGACCTTTAATCAGGCTGCTGACTACGGCTTCTACATGATCTTTTTCTTGATTACTGATTCTTTTTGTCACTGGTACATAATAATAGTTATCTGTTTCACCGGACATATAGTAAACCGTTACAGGGCGTGTATTCATAATATCGGTCGTGTCTGTATGATCGTTATTGATTCCCATTAATCTTGATGTTCCGTTTTGTATGGCTGTTTTATTAACAGGCATCTCCTTTAATGCTTGCCCTTCAATTTGTAATTTTACTTTATCCACTTTATCAAATTGCGTTAACGTCCAAGTCACTGACTCCAGGATTTTCGTTTCATCCTCTTTTTTATATTCCTTAAACTCTTTAGAAAAATCTACGGTGGCTACTCCATCCTTAATGTCTACACTTTTAACAGCAGTATCTGCCGGTAAAACTGCTTTGAATCCATTCGGAAGCATTTGTGATACCGGGCCGTTCGTCACTAAATATTCCACCGCCTGCTTGGCTACACTTTCTGTATTAGGCAATGGAATGGTTTGTGGCACAATATATCCATTTGCATCCATTAAGTATAATTCCGTTTGAACCTTTAATGCCTCTTCATTCTTTCCTGCCTCTTCATTGGTGTTAACACCCTCCTGGTTGACAACTTCTTCTTCACCCTCTGCCTGCTCCTTCAAATACGTAACATCCTGAGGCGGATCAATTTCTTCTTTTTTTGGTAAATCGAACAAGCCGCAGCCTGACACTAAAACAGATGATATAAGTACCGAAGCAACCAATGTTGATTTCTTTCGTAAAGGCATACACCATTCCTCCTAAGACTGTTTGTACTACATATATACGGGGCTTGGCTCATTTTATACCTTTAAAGGCAGAAAAAATTATGTATTCAAAAAAACCTTGCACAATTTTAGCGAAGTATTTTCATACTTAAAATTGTGCAAGGTTTTTTATAAGTTGCTTTTCTATTCTCCATCTACCATCTGATAAAGCGTAGCATGTTCAACTGTTTCTACTGCTTCACCAAGCCAGGCGTAAGCAATAGATTTAAACATTCTTCTGGAGCCGGTAGTATAGAAATTGTAGGTTGGCTGAGGGGTTTCCCTATTTAGCATGCCAGCATGTTCCAATAATACACTTGCCTCTCTTGCCGTTTCTTCCCCTGATGATATAACCGTCACATAGGATCCCATATAATTTGAAATAGGTTCTGTTAGCAATGGGTAATGTGTACATCCCAAAATCAATGTATCCATGCTCCTATTTTTCAAGGGCTTTAATGTTTCAGCCACAATTTTTTTAGCAATTGCACTGTTCCATTCACCGCTTTCTACCAGAGGAACAAATTTGGGACATGCCAAGCTTTCTATGTGTACCTTTGGATGAATGCTCAATAACGCCTTATTATATGCTTTACTGCGCACTGTTCCTTCTGTACCAATAATACCGATGTTTCTTGACTTTGATACATCAATCGCCGCCCTGGCCCCCGGCTGAATAACACCCAAAACCGGAATTGGCAGGCTTGCCCTCATTTCCTCAAGTACGGCAGCCGTCGCGGTATTACAAGCTATAATTAACATTTTAATATTCTTCTTCAAAAGGAAATGAGCCATTTCCCATGTAAACTTTCGAACTTCCTCCATTGGTCTGGGCCCATATGGACATCTGGCTGTATCACCAAGATATATTAAATTTTCATTTGGAAGCTGCCTGATAAATTCTTTAAAAACCGTTAATCCGCCAACTCCCGAATCAATAAGTCCTATTGGGTTTTCTCTATCCAAATCAGATCGCCTCTATCTATCTTTTGCTTGCAGCATTTTGCTCTATTATTTAAACCGGACTGTATATCACTTTATCATTAGTTTATTTCTTTTCCAATCCATCACTTGGGCATAAAAATAGAGTAGTGATTCAAACCACATACTTTACATTTTACAATGACGTGTATAGTGATTTGATATTCGCTACTCTTCCTAATTTATGGACTCATAAAGGAATTGTCAAGAACAATGATAAATAGATCAATTGCTAGGCGAGCTTCTAAAAAGATCATTGAATGATCTTATAATTCCAATTCACCCATTCGAAGTAGTTCTACGACCGCTTGGGAACGGCCCTTTACGCCCAATTTTTGCATCGCATTAGATATGTGATTTCTCACAGTTTTCTCACTAATAAAGAGGTCCTTAGCGATATCTTTTGTTGTTTTGTCCTGTACCAATAACTCAAATACTTCTCTTTCTCTTTTTGTGAGTAAAGGTTTATGAGTGAAATCGTTCTCCTTCAACTATTGTAACCCTCCTTGCTACCAGCCATAACCTTAGGATTGGGTATATATTTAGTCACGATAGTGTATGTGACTGGTCTATAAGGAGTGACTATATTTAGATAAGAATGAACGTGTTTTTATGATTGAGGTTGCTTCTTCAATCCGTCATTAAACAATTCCTTCATCTCTTCTGTCCAAGCTACCGGCTTACCGCTTAATCTGGAAATTTGGACAACTGTTCCTCGACCGGTGAAGCAGGGAACCCCATCCTCCCGTAGACCAAGATAATGGATATCAACCGATGAATTGCCTATTTTATTTGCCTTAACTTTAATATTGAGTTTCTCATCGAAAAAAACCTGATGGAGAAAATCACATTGAAGATCAGCTACTACAGGAATCGTTTCATGTTTGGTATCCACCCAATCCTGCATCATGCCAAGACTTTTAAAATATTCAATCCGTGCCTGTTCAAAATACGTAAAAGGCACTGTATTGTTTAAATGCCCAAACATATCTGTCTCTGAAAATCTAACTTTAATAGAATAAGAAAAAGTAAATTCTTCTTTCCACTCTTCCATGTCTTTAATATATGCAATTTTACCCATTGGGAACACACCTCTCCATAAATATGAATGACTATTCATTCATTATACAGAAAAATCGACGAAATTGTAATTATTTTACTGGTGGATAGGTGTTTTTTGGAATTACACATTTTGAAGGTACTCAAATAGTTTTTTAATTTCTTATTCCATTTTTTTAATTTAAAATGGAAATTAAATGTAAAACATTAGCACTGTAATGTTAAACTTACGATATAAAGTTGATTCCTCCCACTGCTTTACAACAAAAGATATTTAATTTACTCCGTAAAAATATCCTACACAGATTATACATATCTTGAGAATCATCCCTTCAACTAATACATTCTAAAATAAAGGAGGAAATAAATTTGATATTACATACTGAAGTTTTTGGGGATGGAGAACCTATTGTATTTCTTCATACAGGATTAGAAACCGGTTTGAATGACTTTGTGTATCAGAGAGAATATTTTAAAGATACATATAAGATCATTCTTCCAGATTTACGAGGACATGGTCATTCATTAGAAAATGATTTTAGCCATTTCTTTGAAGACTCAGCCATAGATTTAATGGAAACTCTAAATCATTTAAATATTGATGCTGCACATGTTGCGGGATGTTCATTAGGTGCCTTGGTTGGCTTTTTTTTCGCAAAGCGATTTCCCCATAAAGTGAAGAGTTTGACGGTATCAGGCATCCTGGCTGAAAAACCCACCAACTGGACGGATTTACATAAGGAAGATGTTAAATCACAGGCTGAACTATTATTAAATGAAGGTATGGTTAATTACTATGAAAGTGTACACCAAACAAATTGGAGACAATTCCTTGATTTTGCTAAGGACGAAAATTGGTATCCTTTTGAAGAAACAAAAAATCTGAATGGTATAACTTCTCCTGTTTTATATATGGTTGGTGAGGGGAATCCTGCTGAAACCAAAGGGGCAACACTGTATCCTTCTATAAAAGCGGATGTTCACGTTTGTATTATTCCTTTTGCCTCTCACTTAGTCCACACTGAACAACCGGAATTATATTCAAAAATACTAGAGCAATTCTTAACACGAGTGAATAAAGATAAATAGGCTAGATAAAGTATTTTCTATGATAACCAGTTTAGTAACTGGGCTTTTTATTAAATTAATATGTCTCCAACCATATCACACCTGCTAAACGAAAAAGGCCGTCTGACTATTACAGACGGCCTTTATACTACCTATATTACATTTCTCGTTATTTGCAGCCATCTAAGACTAACAAAATGAAAAGACTTAGATTTTGTCACTTCCAAAGAAATTTTTGAAAGCCTGGACATTCGTGTCCCGATTTAATGCAGCAATCGAGGTTGTCAAAGGAATTCCTTTCGGACAAACTTGAACACAGTTTTGGGAGTTACCGCAATCCTGAATTCCTCCGTCACCCATTAACGCATTCAGACGTTCTGCTTTTTGCATTTCACCTGTTGGATGAGCGTTAAATAGACGAACCTGTGACACAGGAGCAGGTCCAATAAAGTTGGACTTATCATTTACATTCGGGCAGGCCTCCAGGCAAACACCACAAGTCATACATTTAGATAATTCATATGCCCATTGGCGTTTTTTCTCAGCCATACGAGGTCCTGGACCTAAATCGTACGTACCATCGATAGGAATCCATGCTTTAACTTTTTTAAGTGAATCGAACATTCTGCTACGGTCTACCTGAAGGTCACGGATAACCGGGAAAGTTCGCATTGGTTCCAGTACGATTGGCTGTTCATATTGATCCACCAGTGCCGTACAGGATTGACGAGGCTTTCCATTAATGACCATGGAACAGGCACCGCAAACTTCTTCGAGACAGTTCATATCCCACGTAACCGGACTTGTTTTCTTGCCTTCCTTTGTAACTGGATTACGGCGAATTTCCATTAGTGCAGAGATGACATTCATATTTGGTCGATAGGACAACTCAAATTCTTCAAAATAAGGCTCAGAGTTCGGGTTATCCTGGCGTTGGATCTTAAACAGTACTTTACTTTCTGTAGCCATAATTAATTTGCCCCCTTGCTCTTAGAGTAGTCACGTTTACGCGGCTTAATAAGTGAGACATCAATCTCTTCATAATAAATATTTGGTGCAGACTTTCCATCAACAAAATCAGCCATTGTCGTTTTCATGAACTCTTCATCATTTCGTTCTGGGAAATCCGGTTTGTAGTGAGCACCGCGGCTTTCGTCACGCTGCAGGGCACCCAATGTGATAACGCGTGCCAGTTGAAGCATATTGTATAGCTGACGTGTGAATGATGCTCCCTGGTTGCTCCATTTTGCTGTATCGTTAATATTGATGTTTTCCCATCTTTCAAGCAGTTCCTGAATCTTTTCATCTGTTTTTTGAAGCTTGTCATTATAACGAACTACCGTTACGTTATCGGTCATCCATTCACCCAATTCTTTATGGATGGAATAAGCATTTTCTGTTCCGTTCATGGACATAATGCGATTCCATTTTTCCATTTCAGCCTTCTCATGCTGTTCATATAAAGAATCTGGTAGGGAATCAGCGTTTCTAGTAAGTCCATTTACATAGCGTACCGCATTTGGTCCTGCAACACTTCCTCCATAAATGGCGGATAGCAGGGAGTTCGCTCCTAAACGGTTAGCTCCATGCTGGGAAAAATCACATTCGCCGGCAGCAAATAATCCAGGTATTTTAGTCATTTGGTCGTTATCAATCCATAATCCACCCATAGAATAGTGGACAGCCGGGAAGATTTTCATAGGCAATTTGCGCGGATCTTCACCAGTGAATTTTTCATAGATTTCGATTATACCGCCCAATTTAATATCAAGCTCTTTAGGATCTTTATGAGATAGATCCAAGTAGACCATGTTCTCACCGTTGATTCCCAGCTTTTGATTCACGCACACATCGAAAATTTCACGTGTTGCGATATCACGAGGAACTAGATTTCCATAAGCAGGATATTTCTCTTCAAGGAAGTACCAAGGCTTGCCGTCTTTATAAGTCCAAATACGTCCGCCTTCTCCACGCGCAGACTCACTCATTAATCGAAGCTTATCATCTCCAGGGATTGCCGTTGGATGTATTTGAATAAATTCACCATTTGCATAGGTAGCACCCTGCTGATAGACAATCGCAGCTGCTGAGCCAGTGTTAATGATGGAATTCGTAGATTTACCAAAAATAATTCCAGGTCCTCCGGTTGCCATAATAACAGCATCCGCACGGAATGATTTAATTTCCATTGAGGTTAAATTTTGTGCCACAATTCCGCGGCATATCTGCTCATCATCCAGCACCGCTCCAAGGAATTCCCAGCCCTCATATTTCTGAACAAGACCCGCCACTTCATAACGACGAACCTGTTCATCCAATGCATAGAGCAATTGCTGGCCAGTAGTTGCGCCTGCAAAAGCTGTTCTATGATATTGTGTACCGCCGAAACGTCTGAAATCGAGCAATCCCTCAGGCGTACGGTTAAACATAACGCCCATACGATCAAACATATGAATGATCGAAGGAGCCGCATCACACATTGCTTTTACCTGTGGCTGGTTAGCCAGGAAGTCACCGCCATAAACGGTATCATCAAAGTGCTCCCAAGGAGAATCACCTTCACCCTTTGTATTTACCGCTCCATTAATTCCCCCTTGGGCACAAACAGAATGGGATCTTTTAACGGGTACGACTGAAAAAAGTTCTACTTTATGTCCTACTTCAGCGATTTTGATGGTAGCCATTAAACCAGCAAGACCGCCGCCGACTACGATTATATTACCTTTACTCATAAACCGACCCTCTCCTTATTAAACTAGCAGACTCACCTGCTAAGCTATTGCAATTGTTTAAGCCATGTTGATAAATGCCAGCAGTGTACGAATAGCCATAAAAGCTAAGAATACAAAAACTCCAAGAGTGATATATGTAAATATTCTTTGGGATTTTGGTGTTACGATAAGTCCCCATCTTAACGCAAATGACCATAGCCCGTTTGCAAAGTGAAATATTGCTGAAAGTACACCTACCATATAGAACGCAATCATAAATGGATTAGAAAAAATTTCAACCATCATATCCGCATTTGCTGTATCACCCAATGCGACCTGCACCCTCGTTTGCCATACATGCCAAACGATAAAAACAACAGTTACGATACCTGTGATTCTTTGTAAAGCAAACATCCAGTTACGGAAATAGCTGTAGCTTCCCACTGAATATTTCGCCGTAAATGCAATATGAAGACCTAATACAGCATGGAAAAGAATTGGTAAATAGATGACAACGATTTCCATTAAAAGCCTAAAAGGTAAATCATGCATAAATTCAGCTGCTTTGTTGAATGCTTCAGGCCCTCTTGTCGCAAAATAATTGACCAATAAATGCTCAATCAAAAAAAGCCCGATTGGTAATACCCCTAACAACGAATGTAACCTACGTAAATTAAACTCGCGACGACTCTCCATAGTTACCCTCCCTCTGAAAATGAAAAAATAAAAGTATAGCCTTGGATAAGGACTATGCCATAAATAATTGCAAGCAGGTCTTCAATATAGCTGCAATCATCTAACCCACCACCCATCTAAGATGCCAAAAACATTTTTCTGCAAAATTAATAGATGAATAGTATAAAAACAAAAATAATTCCACATATTCTTACAATTATGTGACGGTTTTATTGTACTCCTTTCAACCAAAATGCGTCAAGAAAACGGATACAGAGTTTTCCTATTTCTGCCGATAATTTGTAAATAACTGATATTTTTCTATTTCTATATATTACCTGGAAAATACTTAATAGAAAATACAACTTTACCCTTGCATCCACTCCCATATATATAGCTATAATAATGTAAGGAAAGAGGGGAAACTATGACAAAAGAAGATAAGTTAGAGTCAGAAGAAATGGCACCTGTCACTGAAAACGAGCCGTTAATACCTGCATTTGGGTATGAAATAATAAGAGAATTCCTTTTGGAAGATTTATTGGGAAAGGAAGGCCCTCAAATTCTTTATTGGGCTGGAAAACAACTCGGGAGAAGATTTCCATTATCTAGTACAGAAGAAACCATCACGTTTTTTCATGACGCCGGTTGGGGCGACCTTACGCTGGTAAAGGAAACAAAAGATGAATTAAAGTGGGAGCTTACAGGTGAATTAATCAACCGCAGATTTTCAATCAACGAAAATACCCATTTCCAATTAGAAGCAGGCTTTCTTGCCTACCAAACAGAACATCAGAGAAAAGTAGTTTCTGAAAGCTATGAGGAACAAAAAAAACGGGCAAATAAAGTATACTTCACGGTGAAAACCGACAATAAAGATACCATTTAATGTGAATGTGTAAAAAAGGGGACTTCCATAAACGGAATTCCCCTTTTTCTTTATAATTACATTCGATATATCTTCTTTTTATATCAGGCCCATTGTTTGTTTAATTGATTCCAATGAATAATCTTCCAGGGATTAAAAACGGTTTGGCCATTTTTATTAAAAAAGAAATTATCTCCAATATGATAGGCAGCATGCTGAATAACATGATCTTTATTTATCCATGTGACCAAATCGTTCTTTTGAAGTTCACTATTTGTTACGATGAAATCAGCTTTTTCTAAGCCTTTTTTAAACGTTTCTGGATGAATCCATTCATCCAAAATCCAATCTTGCTTCGTAATGGCAAATAAAGTGGCAGACAGACAGTTACTGCCTGGAACATCTGAAAAACGATTCGCATATCTACTAATATGCTTAGGAGTGTAATCTGGTACTTTAGAACTAGACCAACTATCCCAAAGAAGAGCGTATTCTCTGATTGCATGTAATTTAATATCGAGAGGTAATTAGTTCCACATCTCATATTGTAAAATAACAAGTTGTTCTTCTCTTGCTTTTATAACTATATGTTCCTGAGAGATTGGCGATAACCGCGGGAAAGATGAAAAAGGAAAGATCAATCCTCGGCCCATTATCAGCTGGGTTTCAAAAAGATGTTTCTTTTTATGCTTTGCCAGCTTGGTTATCCAACTAGGTTGAGCAACAATCACAAATTCTGCTCTACTGGAAATATCCCAATATGTATAACTATTTGCAAGTTGTATTTGCCTATAAGATGGATGTTTTAATAATTCAGTAACAGGGATAATTAAGACTTCATTTAAATCCCCTTCTAATATAGTTAAATCCTTGTCTTCAACAAAAAACAGGTCCCTCTTTGGAACAAGCTGTTCTACCCAATTACATAATTGTTTATTAGTTGGTTTTATTTCAACAAGCATCTTTCACATCTCCATCACGTTTAATCCGCTCTTTCATTTGTTAAAATCTAACAATACTAGTCTAGCATAGGTCATTTCCTCTGAGAACAGACAGTTTCAGCAACAATCTTACTGACTGTTAGCCTTTTATGTTTAATTTGTAATTGATTTTCCTATTGCAGCTTATAGAACCTTATATGGTAAAAGAGCTATATTAACTGCTTTCAATAAAAAACCTGCACCATAAAATTAAAGGTGCAGGTTTTTTGGTTAGTCATTTTTTTGTTCTTCATTTAGTTTATCCAATAAAGCCTTGGTGCTTGCTTCGGGGATACCCAATTTTATAAATTCCTCAAATGCGGCTTCTTTCATCTTTTTAATCGAGCCAAAATGCTTAAGCAATACTTTCTTTCTTTTCTCTCCTATACCAGGAACTCCATCCAGGACAGATTGGAAGCTTGATTTTCCTCTAATTTGCCGATGGAAGGTAATTGCAAATCGGTGAACCTCATCCTGTATTCGCTGCAAAAGATAAAACTCTTGACTGGTCCTGCCTAAAGGAACTATTTCTAAAGGGTTTCCGTATAGCAGTACGGAGGTCTTATGTTTATCATCCTTAGCCAAACCTGCTACAGGAATCTCCATTCCGTACTCATCCTCGATTACTTCGCGAACTGCCTCAATATGTCCCTTGCCTCCATCAACTATGATTAAATCCGGCCAGGGGAGGTTCTCTCGAAGTACGCGGGCATATCTTCTTCTGACGACTTCTCGCATGGAATCGTAGTCATTCGGACCGATTACGGTTTTAATTTTATATTTCCGGTATTCCTTTCGTTCAGGTTTCCCATCAATAAACACAACCATCGCAGAGACAGGATCAACACCCTGAATATTCGAGTTATCGAAAGCCTCAATTCGATGAGGTGTATGAATCCCCATGATTTCTCCTAAGTTTTCAATCGCTTTAATCGTACGTTCTTCATCTCTTTCTATTAAAGAGAACTTCTCCTGCAAGGCGATTTTTGCATTTTTAACAGCAAGTTTAACCAAATCTTTCTTTGCTCCACGTTTAGGCTGCGCCACTTTCACATCAAGAAGTCCTTCAGCTAATTCTATATCAATATCATCCGTGAGGAGTACTTCACGTGGTTTAAAATGATTTGGCTTAGAATAAAATTGCCCCAAGAAGGTCAATAGCTCATCAGCAGGATCATCATATAAAGGGAATAACGAGACATCTCTCTCAATCAGCTTTCCTTGTCGGACAAAAAAGACTTGGACACACATCCAACCTTTATCAACTGCATATCCAAATATATCCCGGTCCGTTAAATCGCTGAATACAATTTTTTGTTTTTCCATTGTTGCTTCAATATGCGCGATTTGATCCCTTAATTCCTTAGCCCGTTCAAAGTCCAATTCTTCTGATGCTTTATACATATTATCCTGCAAATCTTTCTTGATATCCTTAAAACCACCATTTAAAAACTTTGTAATTTCATCTGTAATTTGTTTATATTCATCTTCCCTGACCGTCTTTTCACATGGTGCCAGGCATTGTCCAATATGATAATACAAGCATGCTTTAGCCGGTAAGGTTGTGCACTTTCTGAGTGGATACAGCCGGTCTAACAGCTTTTTAGTTTCATTGGCTGCATATACATTCGGATATGGCCCAAAGTACTTACCTTTATCTTTTTTTACGTTTCTTGTAATGATTAATCGAGGATGCCTTTCCGAAGTGATCTTGATAAACGGAAAGCTTTTATCATCCTTCAGCATGATATTGTATTTTGGATCATATTTTTTTATTAGATTCATTTCTAATATGAGTGCTTCCATATTAGAAGAGGTTACGATATACTCAAAATCCTCAATCTCCGATACAAGTCGCTGGGTTTTTCCATCATGAGAACCAGTAAAATAGGAACGAACCCTATTTTTTAGAACTTTCGCTTTCCCCACATATATAACAACATTTTGTCGGTCCTTCATTAGGTAACAACCCGGCTGATCGGGTAACAAGCTAAGCTTATCTTTTATATGTTGATTCAAAAGGGTCCCCCCTCTACTTAAAGTTTAAGTTTCTATATATTATAAACGGATTTTACAATTAAAGGAGGTTTTAATACTTTCCAAAAGAAAAAAGACTCCGGTCGTCCGAAGTCTTTTTACATTAAACCTTAAGAATGCTTGGAAATCAAGTTAACAAGTGCTTCTTTCGGTTGGAATCCGATTACTTTATCTACCACTTCTCCATCTTTAAACAGAACAAGTGTAGGAATACTCATGACACCAAATTTAACAGCAGTTTCTTGATTTTCGTCTACATCTAGTTTAACGATTTTAACTTTGCCATCTAATTCAGCATCAATTTCTTCTAAAACAGGTGCGATCATTTTGCAAGGTCCACACCAAGGTGCCCAAAAATCAGCTAAAACCAAGCCTTCGCCTGTTTCTGTTACGAATGTTTGATCTGATACATTTGAAATTGCCATGTTTATTACCTCCTAGTAGGTTACATTAAGTAAACTATAAGTGGAGTATACCACTGTTCTATATAGGATGGCTACTGTCCTGCTTAATTATCCTGAATTTCAAAAAAATGGATTTATACAACTTACCTTTTATGTTTAAAAACAGGATGGCTTTTGCCACCCTGTTTACCCAAAATATGGACTTAGGATTTTACAAGAAGATTTTTGAACTCTTCTGTTAATAAAGGAACTACATCAAATAAATCGCCAACAATCCCGTAATCAGCTACTTTAAAAATATTAGCCTCAGGATCTTTATTGATCGCTACAATTACTTTGGAGTTAGACATACCGGCTAAATGCTGGATTGCTCCGGAAATACCACAAGCAATATACAGATCCGGTGTCACGACCTTACCTGTTTGGCCAATTTGCAGAGAATAATCACAGTATTCGGCGTCACATGCTCCGCGAGATGCTCCAACAGCACCTCCCAGAACGTTGGCCAATTCTTTTAGTGGTTCAAAGCCTTCTTCGCTTTTTACTCCCCGTCCACCGGCAACAATTACTTTAGCTTCTGACAGGTCAACTCCCTCAGTTGCTTTACGTAATACTTCCTTAATAACAGTACGTAAATCTTTGATATCTACAGATATAGTTGAAACATCCCCCGTACGGGAAGGATCATGCTCAAGTGGATCAATATTATTTGGCCGAATTGTAGCAAATACTAGTCCATCTGTTACAATTCTCTTTTCAAATGCTTTACCAGAGTAGATTGGACGTGTGAAGACGATATTTCCGCCTGCCTCTTCTACACCAATCGCATCTGAAATTAGACCGGAACTTAATTTACCAGCAACGCGCGGCGCCAGGTCTTTTCCCAATGAAGTATGGCCAAAAATAAGTCCGTCAGGAGATTCTTGATCAATCACAGCTAACAATGCTTGAGTATAACCGTCTGATGAATACTGTTTTAGCTGTTCATTCTCAACAGCGATAACACGGTCGGCTCCATAATGAATTAATTCCTTCCCAATCTCTGTAACAGACTCTCCAAATATAACACCTACAACTTCTCCGCCCTCAGCAACTGTCTTAGCTGCAGCGATTGCTTCAAAGGATACATTACGAAGAGAAGACTCTCTTGTTTCACCTAAAACTAAAATCTTTCTAGACATAATTTTACCTCCCGTTATTTTCCCTTTGTGTTCGTTGCTATCTATCACTATCACCGTTTATTTAAATTAAATTACCTTTGCTTCCGTACGAAGTAGATTAACCAGTTCCTTTACTTGGTCAGGAATTTCCCCTTGTAAAACTTTACCGGCATCTTTCTTAGGAGGCAGATAAATTTCAATACTCTTCGTTTTAGCTTCTACATCATCTTCTTCAAGATCAAGGTCATCCAGTTCCAATTCCTCAAGCGGCTTTTTCTTCGCTTTCATAATCCCTGGTAAGGATGGATAACGCGGCTCGTTCAAGCCTTGTTGGGCCGTAATTAATAAAGGCAGAGAAGTTTCAATAATCTCAGAATCCCCTTCAACATCTCTGGTAACGGTTACATTTTCGCCGTTAATTTCAAGTTTAGTAACAGTAGTTACATAAGGGATATCGAGTAAACCGGCTACACGCGGTCCTACCTGACCGGAACCTCCATCAATAGCCACATTCCCTCCAATAATCAAATCAACTTCTTGTTCTTTTAAATACTCTGCTAATATTTTAGAAGTTGTATATTGGTCTCCATCTTCCACATCATCTTCAATATTTATAAGAATTGCCTTATCAGCTCCCATTGCAAGTGCAGTTCTTAGCTCTTTCTCTGCATCTTCTCCGCCGACTGTCACAACAGTCACTTCGCCGCCCTGTGCATCACGCACCTGGATAGCTTCCTCCACTGCATACTCATCGTACGGGTTAATGATAAACTCAGCGCCATCTTCTTGAATACGGCCGTTTGATAATGAAATTTTCTCCTCTGTATCAAATGTCCTTTTTAGCAAAACATAGATATTCATGTATTGCCCTCCTATAGTTCGTATTAATTTTGAAGATTTAGAAAACTAAATATATATAACTCCTACTCTCTGAAGCTCCCACTCAAAGAGAAGAGGTTACTCACAAAATGATTCGCTATTGACCGTCTATTTTCCTTTAAAAATCGGCAAACGTTTTTCTAAAAATGCATGAATCCCCTCTTTAGCATCTTCAGTGACAAAGATTTTGCCAAATTGGATAGCTTCCTCATCTACTCCTTTGTAATATTGTTCATGCTTAGAGTAGTTAATAAGGTGGATGGCTTTCTCAAGTGCAATTGGGCTTTTTCCTGCAATTTTACCGGCAATCTCTTTTACGGCATCCATTAACTCTTCATCCTTGAAGACTTTGTTCGCAAGTCCTGCTTCAACAGCCTCGAAACCAGAAATAGGTTCAGATGTGAACATCATCTCTGCAGCTTTGGCTGCTCCCACATAACGAGTGAGCCTTTGAGTGCCAGCAAAACCAGGAATAAGACCCAGCTGCAGCTCTGGCAATCCAAGCTTAGCTCTTTCAGTTACATATCGCAGATGGCAAGACATAGCGAGCTCAAGTCCACCTCCCAATGCAGCACCGTGAATAGCAGCTATGACCGGTTTTTTGAACTGTTCAATCCTTTCAAATAAATCCTGGCCTCTTTTAGACAGAGTAGAAAAATCTTCTTCGGATGTAACTGTCGTGAATTCTTTAATATCTGCACCCGCTGAGAAAAATTTTCCCTCTCCATATAGGACAACAACCCGAACATCTTCGTTTTCTTCAATCGAATCAAACATGGCGGATAAATCTTCAAGAAGATCAGAAGCCAGTGCGTTAGCCGGTGGCCTATTTATAGAGACATAGGCCACCTGATTCTCCTCATATACTCGTAATGTCTTCATCTGTATTACCCCTTTTTTGTATCATGGTTATCTCATTCAAGCACCCAATCCTTTGATAATCAAATGATGAACTGGTTCAGCTTGCTTATTAAGATCATATTTTTGCTCGTTCATCACCCAAGTTGTAACGATTTCATCCAGTGTACCAAATACCATATGACGAGCCAGACGAACATCCAGATTATCTTGGAATTCACCTTGTTCAATTCCTGTAACTAAAATGGAATCAACAAGCTTTAAATATCCTTTAAGAACATCATTAATTTTATAACGTATCTCTTTATTGGATTGCCGTAATTCCAACTGTGTAACGATAGCCAAATGCTTATCCTCAGAAAGAATCTCAAAATGTTTGCGCACCAGCACCAGCATTTTTTCAGTTGCACTGGATACCCGTTCCATCTCTTCTTCAATACTGGATATGAAACTTCCCAGTTTATCCTGGAACATGGAAATCAAAATATCTTCTTTATTTTTGAAATACAAATAAATCGTACCATCTGCTACACCCGCCTGCTTTGCTATCTTGGAGACTTGTGCTTGATGGTAGCCGTTTTCCGCAATAACAATCACGGCTGCATCAATAATCTGTTTGTATTTTGGGCGGTCTTTTTTCATTATCATTCTTCCTCCTCTAAAATGAATGAATAGTCATTCATAATTTCATATTAGAGGGGAAAAATAATAAAGTCAAGCTAAATCCCTTTTAATCGAATTGATTTGCAAGAGCGTTCTTTGGAATCCATTAAGCCTCTCTTTTATCAATCGTCTGTTGTTTTTGTTTCTCTTCATCAACCAATACACGTCGTAGAATCTTACCAATCGCGGTTTTCGGAAGCTCATCACGGAATTCATATAGACGAGGTACTTTAAAGGCAGCTAAGTGCTTACGGCAGAACTCATTTAATTCCTGCTCAGTCACTTTTGCATGATCTTTCAATACTACGTATGCTTTGACGGTTTCTCCGCGATACGGGTCTGGCACACCTGCCACAACGGCTTCCTGAACAGCCTCATGCTCATACAATACCTCTTCAATTTCCCTCGGATAAATATTGAACCCACCCGCAATAATGATATCTTTTTTACGATCCACGATGTAGAAGTATCCTTCTTCATCCATATAGCCCATATCTCCCGTTAATAACCAGTCACCAGAGAAAGCGCTTTCTGTTTCCTCCGGACGATTCCAATATCCCCTCATAACTTGCGGCCCCTTTATTGCCATCTCGCCAACCTCACCTGGAGGTAATGGCTCTAAGGTTTCAGAGGATAGAATTGCTGCTTCCGTACTTGGCCATGGCAAACCAATACTTCCCTTCACACGCTTGTCACTCCATAAAAGATTAGCATGAGTTACCGGTGATGTTTCTGTCAAACCGTAGCCCTCAACCAACTTACCACCAGTGAGTTTTTCAAATTTCTCCTGAACCTCCACTGGGAGTGCTGCTGAACCACTTATACAGGCATCAATAGATGATAAATCATACTTTGAAATATCCGGATGATTCAATAAGCCAATATACATGGTTGGAGCTCCTGGAAATAGAGTTGGTTTTTGTTTCTGTATAGTCTTCAAGGTCGTAACCGCATCAAACTTTGGCAATATAATCATCTCATGTCCTTTCATGACGGAAAGGATTAGAACCGTCGTCATCCCATAGACATGGAAAAAAGGCAATATTGCAAGAACTTTTTCTTCTGCTTCTTTATATTTATAGAGCCAGGCATCACACATTTTTGTATTGGCTACCAGGTTATTATGTGTCAGCATAACTCCCTTAGGGAAACCAGTTGTTCCACCCGTATATTGCAGCAAGGCAAGGTCCTCTTCCGGGTTGCCTTCATACTCGATCTCGGTTTTCGGTGATGTTTTTAGGATTTCAGACATGAGGTGATGATTGCCTTTATGCTCAACATTGACGACAATGCCATATTGCTTTTTTTGGATAAATGGATAAATTAAGTTCTTTGGAAAAGGTAAAAAATCTTTGATGGGAGCAACGATGATATGCTGTAAATCTGTTTTTTTCATGACACTCATGACACGGGGGAACAAAATATCTAAAGTTAGGATAACTTTGGCACCTGAATCCTGCATTTGGTATTCAATTTCTCTTTCCATATACAAAGGATTCGTCTGAACCACTATAGCACCTGCTATCAATGATCCATAATAACCAATGACTCCCTGTGGCGAATTTGGTAGCATAATAGCTACTCGGTCACCCTTTTCAATGCCCAGCTTTTTCAAATAATGGGCAAATTGCAGTGCATACTCATACAGTTTCTTATACGTAATTGATGTTCCCATAAAATGAATGGCGTTTTTAGTTGGGTATTTGTAAGCAGACTGTTTTAAATAATCCTGTATTAAATTATGTCCATACTCGATGCTTTTCGGGGTTTCTTCTGGATAATGCTTTAACCATGGTTTTTCTTCCAACATTGTAAAAACCTCCCTTAAAAAGCTATTTCTCCTAGTTAATTATAGTATAATGAATTTTATGTGACAATATTTTACTAATATTCTGTTAACTTTATTTGAATTTTCTAGTACTAAACTCCTAATTAATTATTTTTGAAGTCCTGACTATCCAATAATCACTCTTTTGCTTTTATGTGTACTTGACTTGCCGGTAGGATAAAAAAAAGAGCCTAAACAGCGGGACCCCCCACCATTTAAACTCTTTCACTCACGCGTAAAAAGCCATATATATGATCCCGACTACGATAAATAAAGCAGATACCACCAACAAAATCTTCCCCAATGTTTCCATGGTTTCCTCCTGTGTACTCCCTTATTTCAATTCTACAATCGTCACGCCAATTCCACCTTCAGAGGCTTCCCCAAACCTCATTGATTTCACTGAACGATGATTTTTTAAATACTCTCTGACTCCCTGTCTCAGCGCCCCTGTTCCTTTCCCATGTATTATGGAAACACGCGGATAACCGGCAAGCAAGGCATCATCAATATATTTCTCCACTCTAGACAACGCATTTTCGTAACGCTCACCACGGAGATCAAGCTCTAGATTAACATGAAAATTTTTACCTTTAATCTTGGTGATTGTTTTCGTCTCGACTGGCTTTGGACTTTTCTTAAATTCGAGATCTTTCTCATCCACTTTCATTTTCATGATTCCCATTTGAACATTCCACTCATGGTCGGATACCTTTTCTATTAATTGACCAATTTGTCCCCAAGTGAGAACCTTAACTTCATCGCCAGGCTTAAGCGTCCTTTTGGCTGACGATACAGCGGCTTTTCTTATTTTTTTAGATTCCTCAGGTTTTGCTTCATTAAGCCTTCTCTTCGCCTCTATCAATTCATGCTCTTTGACTTCAGCACTTTTTTCGATTCGCATCTGTCTTAGCTCGCGGATAATTTCCTCCGCTTCTTTTTGAGCCTTTTCTACGAGTTGCCTTGCTTCCTGCTTGGCTTTTTCGATTAGCGTATCTTTTTTATCCTCGTACTCCATTAATTGTTTTTGCAAATCTTGATGAAGGATTTCAGCATCCTTCAAATATTCTTCCGCTTCTTGCCAGTCTTTTTCAGCTTCCTTTCGTGAAGTTTCCAAAGATGCAATCATGTTTTCAACCTTATTGGAATCCGCTCCAATCATTCCACGAGCGTTACGAATAATCCGTTCATTTAAACCCAGCTTCGTAGAGATTTCAAACGCATTACTTCGACCAGGCACGCCGATAAGCAGTCGATACGTAGGACTGAGTGTTTCTACATCAAATTCCACACTCGCATTCATGACGCCTTCTTTATTGTATCCATAGGCCTTCAGCTCAGGATAATGAGTCGTCGCAATAACCTTAGCCCCGCGTGAATGTGCTTCATCCAGGATTGAAATCGCTAGCGCAGCCCCTTCCTGAGGGTCCGTACCAGCTCCAAGCTCATCAAATAGGACGAGTGACTCGAAGTCCAATGTTTCAAGGATTTCTACTATGTTCACCATGTGAGATGAAAATGTACTCAAGCTTTGCTCAATCGATTGTTCGTCCCCGATATCTGCATAGACAGATTTAAAAACGGCTAATTCTGAACCATCCATTGCCGGTACCTGCAAACCTGCCATAGCCATTAATGTACAAAGACCGACTGTTTTTAATGTAACAGTTTTACCACCTGTATTCGGTCCTGTAATGACCATCGTCCCGTAGGTCTCTCCAAGAAGGATGTCGTTGGCAACAACCTCTTCTTTTGGAATAAGCGGATGTCTTGCCTTCTTAAGCTTAATGATTCCCTGATCATTCATAATCGGCATAGATGCATGAATAGCTTTTGCATATTTTGCTTTTGCAAAGGCAAAATCGAGCTTAGCCAAAATAGAGACATTCAGTAGAATATCATCTGCATACTCGCCTACAGCATTGGAAAGTGCAGTCAGAATACGTTCCACTTCCCTGCTTTCTTTTACGCGAATATCCTGTAATGTATTATTCAATTGAACAATAGACTGCGGCTCAATAAACAAAGTTTGCCCTGATGCAGATTGATCGTGAATAATACCGCCATAATGACTTCTGTACTCCTGCTTTACAGGAATGACAAAACGATCATTTCGTATGGTCACAATCGTATCTGATAACATTTTGGCAGCATTGCTTGAACGAATCATACTTTCGAGCTTTTCTCTAACTCTTGCTTCATTCGTGCGCAATTGCTGACGCAACGTCCGGAGCGTATCACTGGCAGAGTCCAGAACCTCACCATGGTCCCCAATTGCCATATTGATGTCTTTTTCCAGATCACTCAGATTCACTAATTGATCTTTATAGTCATAGAGAATAGGAAGTTCGATTTCATTTTCCTGCATATCCTCCAAAAATCTGCGTATAGTCCTGCCTGCTCTTAGCGTACTTGATGCTTCCATCAATTCAACAGGACTGAGAACACCACCAATCCGAGCCCGTTTTATATGGGAGCGAATATCAAATATCCCTCCAAGAGGCACATTGCCCTTTAAGCGATATACGGTTGCAGCCTCGTCTGTTTCATATTGAGTACGTTTAACCTCTTCCAAATCGGTATTAGGCATTAACTGTTCACTTAAGCTTTTTCCCAGACTGGAAGAAGCATGTTTTTGCAATTGTGCAATGATTTTTGTAAACTCGAGTGTTTTTAATACTTTGTCTTGCATGGAGAAAAATCCTCCTTACTTTTTCTGTTAGTCTCTATTGAGGAAAGCTAAAAAATCGTCCTCATTTTGGGCGTTTAATACAGTCTCTTTCGTGATCCAGCCACGCTTGGCGTTTGACACACCTACGTCCATATTCTCCAGCATATCAATGCTGTGAGCATCTGTATTAATAACGATTTTAACTCCTGCATCCTGAGCTTTTTTAACATTTTCCGCTGCTAAATCGAGACGATTTGGATTGGCGTTCAACTCTAATGCCGTATTAGTTTCTTTTGCAAGCTGAATCAATAAATCCATATCCACTGCGTAACCGTCTCTTCGCCCAATAACCCGCCCAGTTGGATGTGCGATAATATCGACATGTTTATTGGTCAATGCTGTTTTCAAACGCTCCATAATCACTTCCTGCGGTTGTGAGAAGGAGGAATGAATAGAAGCAATAACAATGTCTAATTGTTCTAGAATTTCATCATCAAAATCAAGTGTGCCATCGGGAAGGATGTCCATTTCGATACCGGACAGGATCATGATGTCATCATATTCCTTATTTAACTTCCTGATTTCTTCTTTCTGTTTTAAAACTCTTTCCGGTGTCAGTCCGTTTGCCACTTTTAAATATTGAGAATGATCGGTTATGGCCATATAGCGATACCCCTTGGCACGGCAGGCTTCTACCATTTCTCTTAACGTATGGGACCCGTCACTCCAGGTTGTATGCATATGAAGATCACCTTTAATATCCTCCAAGGAAATTAAACCGTAATCAGCTTGATATTTATCGATTTCAGTACCATCCTGCCTAATTTCCGGTGGAATATACGGCAGACCAAAATGGCTATATAGATCTTCTTCGCTCTCAAATGTTTTCACTTCACCGGTTTCTAAATTTTCTACGCCATATTCACTAACCTTTTCACCGCGGTCCTTAGCCAATTGACGCAGTCGGACATTATGATCCTTAGATCCAGTAAAATAGTGTAAGGCCGTTGCAAACTCAGCTGGCTTTACCATCCTGAAATCTACTGCTATTTCATAATCATAGGCTAAAGCAAGAGACACTTTTGTATCACCGGCTGCAACGATATGATCAATATTGGTTAACCCTAAGATTTGTTCTTTGACACTCAAGGGATTGTCAGTAGCTATGATAAAATCAAGGTCTTTTATCGTTTCACGTCCGCGCCTTACACTGCCAGCTCTTGAAAAGCGAATAACATCTTCCATTGCCTGCAGTTTTGCCTCAATGTCTTCCACAATCGGCAGCATAACAGCAAGAGGTAGACGATCCGGTTTTGTCCCCATTGCTTTGATGGCATCAAGTATGTTTTCTTCAGACTTTTTGCCAAAGCCGGCAAGTTTACTGACTTTCCCTTCTTCACACGCTTTCTGCAGCTCTTCCGCATTCGTAATATTTAATTCTTTGTATAGCTTGGCAATCTTTTTCCCACCGAGTCCTTGTAAGCGAAGAAGAGGAATTAACCCCTTCGGTACTTCCTCCTGCAATTCTTTAAGGACCTCTGATGATTCTGTTTCGATATATTCATTTATGACAGCTGCCGTTCCTTTGCCGATCCCGCTCAGCTTGGTGAAATCATCAATCTCCGACAGGCTGCGTTCATCTACTTCAAGTGCCTGTGCAGCTTTGCGAAAGGCAGATACCTTAAATTGATTTTCTCCCTTTAATTCCATATATATAGCTATTGTTTCCAATAGTTTAATGACATCTTTTTTATTTACGCTCATTCCTGCCACCTACCCGTAATTTCATTTATTAGATACCTTTATCCTTCATTATATACAAGCTGATTCGGATACTAAAAAAGAATGACTTCCCTATTGGAAGAGGAAGTCATGAAAATGGATGGAACCACAAATTTGTCACCCAATCAGATAAAAATGGGGTGTTCATAATGATTATTTTCGCTAAGGATGAGTTATGTATCATTTCCTGCAGTGACTCAATGGGTAGCATAGCACCAATAAATAGGATAATAAACATACCCAAATACATTTCTACAAATCCCAAAGCTCCGCCAGCCAATTGATTAAATTGTTTCAAAAGCGGCAGCTGCGCAAGAAAATCCAGCATGGATCCAATAATTTGCAGAACAATTTTTACACCAACAAAAATAATAAAGAATGCAATTGCATTATAAAAAGCAGAATCCAAGTCTGTTATATTAAACAGCATATTAAGGCTTGAGTCTGTATCCGCTGATGATGGAAAAGGAACCCACATTTCAAGCTTAGGACCGAGGTCTTTATAAAATAATTTAGCTACAATCAAGGCAATAATAAAACTTAACAAGTGAACAAGCTGCAAGATTAAGCCTCTTCTTAAACCTATTAAAAATCCTATGAGTAAAGCTACTAATATAAATAGTGTAACCATAATATCCTCATTTCTTCTGTTGATTTATTTCTATTTCCAAGGCTTCTATCTTTTCTAATAATTTATAGTATTCGTGCATCGTATTAACCGCAGTTAATACAGCTAATTTAGTCGTATCCAGACTCGGGTTTTTTTGACCAATTTCGCGCATTTTATCATCCACCGAGTGGGCAACTTGTCGTAAATGAGAAGTTGATTCATCGCCTACAATGGTGTATTGTTGTCCATATATCTCAACGTTTATCCTGTTTTTATTAGACAAGGCGGTTGCCTCCAATCATAAAAATCCTGTCTACTATCATAACATGAAAACCAATTTCTTGGTATTCCTAGATAAAAACTACTATCAAATCGCAAAATATCATATATACCAATTTCCGTCCTATCAACAAGAGGACGGGAATTTGGCGTAAAGAGGAGTAGAGTAGAAAAATGGCGAATACTGTTATTACTGTAACAAAAGAAACGATTTTAAAAATGAAATCCCATTATCTAAATTCTGTATTGCCTAAAACACCACCCGGAGCTGTTTTCTCAGCGAAAATGAACGGGATGACGATTACGGCCTATAATTCTGGAAAAGTATTGTTCCAGGGAGCCGTCTCAGATGCAGAAGTTCAAAAATGGAGTAGCGGATCAGTCAATGCTGCTGCCCCTCAAAAAAAATCACCGATCAAAAAAAGAAGTGTATCCGACCATATCTATCGTCCTCCCCATACAATCAATGAGTTGAGTATCATTGGTACAGATGAAGCGGGAACTGGCGATTACTTCGGACCCATAACAGTTGCGGCTGCTTATGTCAGCAAGGAACATATTCGGGAACTTGAAAATATGGGCATACGGGACTCTAAAACGATTCGCGATCCGCAAATATTAACTCTTGGCAAAAAGATTACAGCCATGATCCCGTACAGTCTGCTTGTCCTGAAAAACGAAAAATACAATAGCCTTCAGCAAAAAGGAATGAGCCAGGGTAAAATGAAAGCCTTGCTGCATGAACAAGCCATTCATCATTTACTGGCCAAATTGGAAGGAACCAAACCAGATGGAATTCTCATAGACCAATTTTGTGAACCTGATATTTATTTTCGCCATACCGCCACGAACGGAAATCGTGAAGTTCCTTTGTATTTCAGCACAAAAGCTGAAAGTATATCCACAGCTGTAGCAGCTGCTTCCGTCATTGCCCGCTACGCATTCTTAAAACATATGGACCTACTCAGCGAACAGGCAGGGATGACGATCCCTAAAGGAGCCAGTTCAAAAGTGGATGAAGCTGCCGCTGTCTTTATCGCTAAAAAAGGAGAAAGTGAATTAAACGCCTATGCCAAGCTTCACTTCGCCAATACAGAAAAGGCACGCAAGCTCGTAAAACGAATTGGATTATAATCAAACACTCAGTCTGGGAGCATAAAAGCATCTGGTCTGAGTGTTTTTATTATGGAGTAAAGTCGTTGTTTAACAAGACTCTCCGTTTAACAGGGCCTCGAGGGTTGTATTTACGAGAATCAAGCCGACTTTATTCAAAATCCGGCCGAATTTAGAAGGAATTCAGTCAATCTTGGTAATAATCCAGCCAAGTTTGATTTGAATCCAGCCAAACTACCCCTAAATCCAGCCGCTATCCTCAGCCAATTAAAATGATGTTTAAATGCAATGAAAAACTTACCAGTTTACCGCATTTTCTGAAGGGAATAAATTAATCGGAATTTTTTCGAAGAGATGAGGTAAAACGAGAATGGAAAATGTTGTGTTAAGTTTTTTCAAGGTTGAAAGCGAAGCATATCAGGCTTTATCTGAGCTAAAAAGAACTCATACATCCCAGAAAGATTTTGTCCTCTCACAAGCAGTTATACTAAAAAAAGTTGATGGGGAAATTATCACAAAGGATGGCTTCAACACAGGCAGTCAAACAAGTGATGACACTTTATTGGGCGGACTTATCGGAGGAGCGCTTGGGTTACTTGGCGGTCCTATAGGTATCCTTTTGGGAATGGGGATAGGCGCCGGCTTTGGTTCTTTATTAGATATGAGTGATGCCAAGGAAGAGGACGGTATGCTTTATACGGTTTCTACAAAAATGAAAGACGGAGATATAGCTCTTATATCTGTTATACAAGAAGAATCACAAGCATCCTATAATGAGATCATTAATCAATTTGATACGGTAATCGTTAGATACCGCGCTAGCGTTATTCAGGAAGAACTAGATCATGCACGTAAGGTACAAAAGGAATTAGAACACGAAGCAAAAGCCAGAATGAAAGAACAGCGCTCAAAAGAAAGACGAGAAAAAATCGACGAATATAGTACGAAATTAAGAGAAGAATTCAAACAAATTAAAGAGAAACTATCATAAACATACATTGACAAGTTAGTTACTTTAAATCATACATAAAAAAAAGATTGCTATTTACAGCAATCTTTTTTTCATTAAATTAGCCAGATAAGGGAGATGGCTTCCACCACTCCCTCAATCAATTGACGTTGCCACACGACGTGGCGGTCTTAGTCTTTGTTCCTTTTTCAGTCGTTTCAGCTTTTTGTTAGATCTAGCTTCAGTGGCTAAAAGCTCGGGACATAAGCATAGCCTCTACAGGAGGAGGAACACCTCCTTCCGAGCCTCTGTCTTATGCTCCTCGCGGGCCTACAGGATGTAGGTCATGAAGACGTTGCCACACGACGTGGCGCTTTTAGTCTTCGTTCCTTTTTCAGTTGTTTCAGCTTTTCGGTGGATCCAGCTTCAACGGCTAGAAGCTCAGGACATAAGCATGGTCTCTGCAGGAGGGAAGAACGCCTCCTTTCGAGCCCCTGTCTTATGCTCCTCACTTCTGGGCGAGCCGTTTCAGCTTTTCTAGCCTCTCAGCTGCGCTCCAGCTTTTTCTTCTACTGCCATTAGGACTTTGCTGTGGGCTTTGGTTACTTCTTCGTCTGTTAGTGTTTTTTCAGGGTCGAAGTATTTTAGGGAGAAAGCTAATGATTTTTTGCCTTCTTCCATTCTTTCTCCTTCGTATAAGTCGAATAAGTGAACTTCTTTTAATAGTTTGCCGCCAGCTTCTTTGATAATCGTGCTGATTTCTCCCGCTACTGCTTCAGAATCCACAACCAATGCAATATCACGTGTAATAGAAGGGAATCTTGGAATAGCTGTATATTGAATTGGTTCTTGGTCTACATGTAAAAGATCGACTAGAGACAATTCAAATACATAGGTTTCTTTTAAGTCTTCTTTCTTTTCAACTTTCGGATGAACTTGACCTACGAAACCAATTAATTCTCCATCTAAGAACAATTCAGCTGTGCGTCCTGGATGCATACCTTCAACGATCGCTTGTTTCCACTCGATGCGGTTTTCTACGCCAAGCTTGCGGAATAAGCCTTCAAGGATTCCTTTTACAACGAAGAAATCTACTTTCTTCTTCTCTCCCTGCCATAGGTTCGTGTTCCATAGACCCGTTACAGCACCAGCAAGATGCTCTTTTTCTTCTGGAAGCTCTGTATCAGAAGTTTTAAGGAAAATAGCGCCTGTTTCATAAACAGCCATATTTTCATTTTGACGAGCTACATTATGCTTTAACACATCCAGCAAGCCAGGAATCAGGCTCATACGAAGAGTGCTTCTTTCTTCACTCATCGGCATTGCCAAACGAATGCTTTCACGTTGCTCTAATGCATACAGTGCTGCTTTTTCAGCAGATGTTAGAGAATAGGTGATGTTTTGCATTAAACCGGCTTCTTCTAGATAACGGCGTACAACTCGACGCTTCATTTGGTAAGGAGTTAGTACACCAGGCTTAGAAGCACCAACCGGCAATGTTTTTGGAATATTATCGTATCCGTAAAGTCTTGCTACTTCTTCAATAATATCTTCAGGAATCGTAATATCTCCACGGCGTGTCGGTACCGTAATAACAAAGTCTTCTCCATCTACATTCACTTCAAATTGAAGGCGCGTTAGAATATCCTTCACTTCGTTCACAGATAATAACGTACCCAATACTTTATTGATTTTTCCAAGACCAATACTGATTACGGCTTCTTCAATCTTCATCTCATTAAATTCTGCTTGACCTTCAAGCACTGTACCGCCTGCAAGCTCTGCGATTAATTCTGCCGCACGCTCTCCAGCAGCACGAACACGATTTGGATCTACACCTTTTTCAAAGCGGGCGCTTGCTTCTGAACGAAGACCAAAATCTTTGGAGGCTTTGCGGACAGGACCGCCTGCAAAATAGGCTGCTTCCAGTAATACAGTTGTTGTTCCATCAATAACCTCAGAGTTGGCTCCTCCCATCACACCAGCAAGTGCAATAGCTTCTTTGCCATTTGTAATGACTAAATGATCATCGCTAAGCGTACGTTCAGCTTCATCCAATGTAGTGAGCTTTTCACCTTCATGCGCCATACGAACGACAATTTCTTTAGATTGTAAACGATCATAATCGAACGCATGTAATGGCTGACCATATTCAAGTAAAATAAAATTCGTAATGTCGACCACATTATTATGCGGACGGATTCCGCTCTTCATTAATCGGCTTTGCAGCCATAATGGAGATGGACCGACTTTTACATCTTTAATGATTTTCGCGATATAAAGAGGATTTTGCTCAGGTGCCTCCACTTTTATGCTTACATAGTCTTCCGCTTTCTCCGTGCCTGCTTTTACAGTTACTTCTGGTAATTTAACTTCTTTACCCAAAATTGCAGCTACTTCATAAGCAACACCAAGCATACTTAAGCAATCAGAACGGTTTGGTGTTAATCCAAGCTCAAGAATATGATCATCCAGTCCCAGTTGTTCAAGCGCATTTGTGCCAGGAACTACATCTTCAGGGAATACAAAAATACCTGTACTAAATTCTTTTGCCACTACTTTGGCTTCAATGCCCAATTCCTGTAGGGAACAGATCATGCCGTGGGATGCTTCTCCGCGCAGCTTACTCTTTTTGATTTTGAAATTCCCTGGTAAAACAGCTCCTACTTTTGCGACAGGAACTTTTTGTCCTGCTGCCACATTCGGTGCACCGCACACGATTTGAACGGGCTCTTCTTCACCGATATCTACTTTACAAACACTTAATTTATCAGCATTCGGATGCTGTACTTTTTCAAGTACATGTCCGATTACCACGTTTTGGATCACCTCAGCAGGAGATTCTACACCTTCTACTTCGATTCCGCTTCTTGTAATTTTTTCTGCCAACTCATTAGCATTGATTCCATCTAAATCAACATAATCCTGTAACCATCTATATGATACAAACATCTTATTTCCTCCCTCTAATTCTTACTCGTGACGATGAAACTGGCTTCCGAAACGTACATCATTTGTATAGAAATGACGGATATCGTCAACACCGTATTTCAGCATGGCAATCCTTTCAACACCCATACCAAATGCAAATCCAGTGTACTTCTTGGAATCAAATCCTGCCATCTCAAGTACATTCGGGTGAACCATACCTCCGCCCAGAATTTCGATCCAACCTGTTTGTTTACATACTGAACAGCCTTTTCCACCACAAATTTTACAGGAAATATCCATTTCAACTGAAGGCTCTGTGAATGGGAAAAAGCTTGGACGAAGGCGAATTTCACGATCTTCACCAAAGAATTTTTTCGCAAATACTTCAAGAGTTCCATTTAAGTCAGCCATTGTAATGTTCTCATCCACCACAAGACCTTCAATTTGCATAAATTGGTGAGAGTGTGTGGCATCGTCATTATCACGGCGATATACTTTACCAGGACAGATAATTTTAACCGGTCCCTTGCCTTCATGCTTTTCCATTGTACGAGCTTGTACAGGGGATGTATGAGTACGCATTAAGATTTCCTCGGTAATGTAGAAGGAATCCTGCATATCACGGGCAGGATGGCTCTTAGGAAGATTCAATGCTTCGAAATTATAATAATCCTGTTCCACTTCCGGACCTTCAGCCACTGTGTAGCCCATTCCAAGGAATAGGTCTTCTAATTGTTCTTGAATTTTTGTTAAAGGATGGTGATTCCCTTTATTAACAGGAGCTCCAGGAAGAGTGACGTCAATTTTTTCCTTTGCCAATTTTTGATTAACAGCTTCTTCCTCTAATGCGTGCTGCTTTTCTTCAATTGCAGATGCGATCGCTCCTCTTACTTCATTGGCAAGTGCCCCTACCTTTGGACGTTCTTCTGCTGAAAGACTGCCCATTCCTCTCAATACCTCGGTGATAGGTCCTTTTTTGCCAAGGTACGCAACACGGACATCATTCAAGCCTTTGAGGTCAACAGCAATCTGTACTTTTTCCAAGGCTTCCTGCTGCAATGCTTGTAATTTCTCTTGCATAATTAAATCCTCCTATTTGATTTTTGATGAAAACCAATAAATGAAAACAACAAAAAACCCCGTCCCCAAAAAGGGACGAGGTTATCATCGCGGTACCACCCTTGTTAGCGTCCTATTCATTATAGGCTCGCTCGCTTCATTCAATAACGACATTTCTGCCGGCTAACCTTTACACAAACGTTTTGTCTGTGGTCCCGGTTGCAGCTCCGGGGGTGAATTCACTTGTTTGCCTTTTTCCATAAAAACGCTCTCAGTCTCAGGCGTTTTTTTCCTGTAAGGCGGTCAAACAGCTACTTAGTCCCCATCTATGCTTTTCATCATCCAATTTTATTTACTCATTATAATCTATATTGCCCCGAGTTTCAAACGTTCATTTGCTCTTTATTTAAGGCCATACATCAAAATGCCGGCAGCTACTGCCACATTTAATGATTCACTTTTTCCGTATATAGGAATATACACATTTTGATCTGTTTGTTCTAGCAGTTCTTTGCTGACGCCGTTGCCTTCATTGCCGACAAGTATAGCGAACCGATCTGCTTTACTTATCTCTTTATAAGGCTTTGCTCCCTGCAAGGCAGTTCCATAAACCTTCAAACCTGACTGTTTTAATTTCTCCACCCAAGTCTCTAGGCTACCTTTAAAAATTGGGATATGAAACAGGCTTCCCTGTGTGGAGCGAACTACCTTTGGACTGTATGCATCTGCGCACCCGTCCCCGAGTATAACGGCATCAAAGCCCGCAGCATCTGCTGTACGTATCATGGTTCCGATATTCCCTGGATCCTGCACACGATCAATTAATAATACAGTTGAAATGTCCGCTCCTAACCCAGGGAAAGTCGGCTTCCTGCAAGCCGCTGCAACTCCCTGTGGTGTGTCAGTATCCGCGATTGCTTTAAAAATGTCTTTATGTACGGTAAACAGATCAATGCCTTCAAGCTCCCACTTTAAAGGTAAATCAGTACCTTCCTTCACAATCAGTTCTTCCACTAATCCATGCATAAGAGCTTCCTCTACTAAATGAAAACCTTCCACTAGGAAAAGACCGCTTTTATCCCTGTCCTTCTTTGTCAAAAGCTTCTTCCATTGCTTTACACGTGCATTTTGCATTGATTCAATATATTTCAATATAAGTCACCCTCTTATCAAACGTTCTTTCATTATATCCCAAATTTAATACATAGAAAAAGGAAAGAAAAGCAAAACTAAGTATGAGACCAAAATTGGAGGGAATATCCATGAATTTAAATCTTAGAAATGCCATTATCCATAATGTAACAGGCAATACTCAGGATGAACTGGAAGCCACTATTGTAGATGCCATCCAAAGCGGTGAAGAAAAAATGCTGCCGGGCCTTGGTGTATTATTTGAGCTTATTTGGCAAAAAGCCTCTGAAAGCGAAAAGGACGAGATGCTCCATCTTTTAGAAAGTGCACTCAGCAAATAACAAAGAACGATGACGGAGTTATTCTCCATCATCGTTTTTATTTTGCATTCAATCAAACGTAATCTTATCCACCGTTTCCCGGTTCAGACGTTTAACCAATTCTACAATAAGGTTAACCGTATTTTCATAATCATCACGATTTAATATCCCCGCATTAGAATGGATATAACGAGTTGGAATCGTAATCGCGATAGAAGGTACACCCGTACCGCTGACATGGAATGATCCGGCATCTGTTCCGCCGCCAGGTATATGATCAAATTGATACGGTATATTCATTTCTTCTGCCACACCGACAATAAAGTCCCTCAAGCCTTTATGAGTCACCAGGCTTGCATCATATAACACCAGTCCCGGACCGTCTCCCGCTTTTGTTAAACCGTCCTTTTCAGATAATCCCGGTGTATCAATTGCCACTCCAACATCTACAGCAATCGCAATATCAGGCTGTACATAATTAGCCGCTGTTTTAGCGCCGCGCAGCCCAACCTCTTCCTGAACAGTTCCTACGCTGAATACGGTATTCGGATGGTTTTCATCTTTCAGGCGTTTTAATACCTCTATTGCCACCGCACATCCAATTCGGTTATCCCATGCTTTGGCCATTAACATTTTTTCGTTTTTAAGTACCGTAAATTCGGAGTACGGTGTCACCATATCTCCTGGACGAATTCCCCATTCAAGTACTTCATCCCGGCTTGTGGCTCCGATATCAATGAACATATTTTTGACATCTGCCGGTTTCTTTCTCGCTTCCGGAGTAAGGATATGAGGCGGTGAAGATCCGATTAATCCCGTAATTTGCTCGCCCCCCGAAGTAGTTATTGTAACACGCTGAGAAAGCATAACCTGTGACCACCAGCCACCAATCGTTTGAAAAAAGAGGAAGCCTTTGTCATCAATCCGGGTAACCATAAAACCCACTTCATCAAGGTGTCCGGCAATCATAATGCGCGGTCCTTTTTCTTCTCCTGTTTTCTCAGCAATCAAACTCCCGATTCCATCAAATGAAAGGCTATCAGCATATGGCTCAATTAGCCTTCTCATAACCTTTCTTGGTTCTCCTTCATTACCTGCAATGCCATTAACATCTGTTAGCTCCTTCAGCATAGAAAGCGTATCATCTAGATGTTTCATAAAAAGAGCCTCCTTAACTATGTATATCATTCTTTATAGTATATGTATTATTTCCCTTTACTATCAAATAATCGAAAGACCATTATAAATCAGCCGGAAGACTTCCGTTAATATTCACTTCTAATATAGTCTGACCATGGAACTGGTTCATTCCATTAAATATGGCCACTCCTCCTGTCTCCCAACCGGTCTTCAGTAAACTGAATAGAACTTCATTCTATTAACCATCTAAAAAAGCCTGCAAAACTTATCTATACAAATAAGTTTAACAGACTAATGTTAAGTATGACCAAAAAACTGACTCCACTTAATAATGACCTTCTTTTCTCGAAGGAAAAAGAGCAAGATAATCAACGCTGAAATGATAATCAGCATCATCGTTGGAGAAAACTTTGCAATCGAATGTCCAAATACCGTATAAAAAAATGCTAAGGGAATATTGGACCAAAAAACGGCTTTTGCGTAATCCGTAAAGGTTTTGCTGTTGCCGATTAAATAAAAATTCAGGAGATGGAAATGTATAAACGGAATAAGCCTTAGGATACTCGCCTGCTTTACATTTATTCTTCCTCCGAACTTCAATGTACGCTCATCTAACTTTTCAAGCTTATGCTGTAATTTCGGCATTTTAATAATCATAAAGTAAAAAATAATCGATGATAGCCAGAGACCTAATAAAGATAATAATGTGCCGAATACAGCACCAAACATAATCCCGCCCGCCATACAAACAACAGCTACCGGAATAAAAATATATTGCCTTACTATATGGAAAACCACAAAGACAAGAGGTGACCAAAAACCACCTGCCTCAATAAAAGCGAGCAACATGGTAAAATCATAATCCATACTCACACCCCATTTTGCCTTTCTACGTTGTTAAAACTTGGCTTATTTATTAATATATGTTCATTTGCTTAATTATGACTGTATGGTTGATAAAAGAATAGCTGCAATGATTACGTCCACGATTGCTAATAATGGAAAGCCAGCCACAAAAGCTTTATGCTTTGTTTTATGCCTGAATAGCTGCATACCTGCTGTCCCGCCAATAGCTCCTCCAGCAAGAGCCAGAATCCACAATGTTTTCTCGCTTATGCGATATCGATTATGTTGAGCTCTGTTTTTATCCAGTTTCATAACAAGAAGTAAGGTTAAATTGACTAGTATAAAATAACCAATGATAAGCTCTTTCATATTCCCCTCTCCTCCCATAACAAAAGGCGCCCCCAATCACTTGAGAAGCGCCTCTATTATTATTTATTAAGTTCTTTTTTAGCTGTTTCTGCTAATTGAGCAAATGCTGCTGCATCGCTAACTGCAAGCTCAGCAAGCATTTTGCGGTTTACTTCGATACCAGCAAGTTTCAAACCGTGCATTAAACGGCTGTAAGAAAGACCGTTGATGCGAGCTGCTGCATTGATACGAGTAATCCATAATTTACGGAAGTCGCGTTTCTTTTGGCGACGATCGCGGAATGCATATTGCAAGGATTTCATTACTTGCTGATTAGCAACTTTGTATAATGTATGTTTTGAACCGAAATAACCTTTAGCTAGCTTTAATACTTTTTTACGACGTTTGCGCGTCACTGTACCGCCTTTAACACGTGGCATATCTAATTCCTCCTAAAATTGAGCGTTCTCAATTACTTGATATTGTCTAATAGATGACGAATGCGTTTGAAATCTCCGGAACTAACCATTCCACTTTTACGTAATTTACGTTTTGCTTTAGTAGATTTGTTAGCGAATAAGTGGCTTGTGTAAGCGTGGCTGCGCTTAAGCTTACCAGAACCAGTTTTTTTGAATCGCTTTGCAGCGCCTCTGTGAGTTTTCATTTTTGGCATGGGAAATTTCCTCCTCGAAACATTACTTTTCGTTTTTCGGTGCTAAAATCAAGAACATGCTGCGTCCGTCCATTTTTGGCGCTGTTTCCACAGTAGCCACTTCTTTACATTCCTCTGCAAAGCGAACTAATACGCGCTGCCCGATTTCTTTATGGGTAATAGCCCGTCCTTTAAATCGAATGCTTGCTTTTACCTTATCTCCTTTTTCAAGGAACTTAATGGCATTGCGAAGCTTCGTATTAAAGTCATGCTCGTCGATAGTTGGGCTTAAACGAACCTCTTTTAAACTAATCGTTTTTTGATTTTTTCTAGCTTCTTTATCCTTCTTCTGTTGCTCGAAACGGAACTTACCATAGTCCATAATACGGGCGACAGGAGGCTTTGCGTTCGGTGCAACCAGCACAAGATCCAAATTCACGCGTGTAGCAATTTCTAATGCCTCAACGCGGGATTTAATTCCAAGCTGCTCACCATTTTGATCAACTAGACGTACTTCTCGGGCACGAATGCCTTCATTTAAGATCAAGTCTTGTTTGCTAATAATAAGCCACCTCCAAGATTTTCTAGCAAATACTACTTCACATGCTTTTTAAACATATAAAAAAGGCCGGTGCATGCACACCCGCCCATAAAAAGACATACCGTCTGATTATATCAATTGAACCAGTTAACTACTCTTAAAAGAGTGTTATACAGGTGAGAAGCGGGTGCTTCTGCTTTATAATGTGTCGTATTTGATTTGCTCACTAAAAATCATTTTAACATGTTTCGCTGTATAATGTCAATAGAAGCTCATTCGTAATGACAACAAAAGTTATTTTATCAAATAATGTACCTGGTGGCAAGAGGTTTTTGAAGAAAGATTAAAAAGATGTAACTTACTTCACCTATAAATAGAAGGGATTCAAAAAGGAACCTATCCACATTCGAATAGGTTCCTAACTATAAGAAGTTATTTCAATTCACCTTTAATCATATTCAAGAACTCATCAAATGGCATAGTCTCTGATTTCTGTTCTCCATACTTACGTACGTTAACATTACCATTTTCTTGTTCTTGATCTCCCACCACAAGCATGTAAGGGATTTTTAGCATTTGAGCTTCACGAATCTTATAGCCCATTTTTTCATCGCGTAGGTCTACTTCTACACGTAAACCTGCACGTTGAAGGCTCGCTTCAATTTCTTTTGCATAATCAAGATGAACATCCGGAGATACTGGAATAACCTGAACCTGAACTGGTGCTAACCAAGTAGGGAAGGCTCCTTTGTATTCCTCAATTAAGAACGCAACGAAACGTTCCATAGTTGAAACAACCCCACGGTGAATAACAACTGGGCGATGCTGTTTGCCGTCTTCTCCAACGTACGTAAGATCAAAACGTTCAGGAAGCAAGAAGTCAAGCTGTACTGTGGAAAGAGTCTCATCTTTTCCAAGCGCTGTTTTAACTTGAACATCCAATTTAGGTCCGTAGAAAGCCGCTTCGCCTTCTGCTTCGAAATAGTCAAGACCCATCTCATCCATTGCTTCTTTCAGCATGGATTGAGCTCTTTCCCACATTGCATCATCATCAAAGTATTTTTCCTTATCAGCTGGATCACGGTAAGAAAGACGGAAGGAATAGTTCTCCATACCGAAGTCTTTATACACTTCCAGGATTAAAGTAACAACACGCTTGAATTCATCTTTAATTTGGTCAGGGCGTACAAATACGTGAGCATCATTTAATGTCATTCCACGTACCCTTTGCAGACCTGCCAATGCACCAGACATTTCATATCTATGCATCATACCCAATTCAGCAATCCGAATTGGAAGCTCACGATAGCTGTGAATATCGTTTTTATAAATCATCATGTGATGCGGGCAGTTCATTGGACGAAGAACCAACTGTTCATTATCCATGTCCATTACTGGGAACATATTTTCCTGATAGTGATCCCAGTGACCGGATGTTTTATAGAGGTCTACACTGCCCATGATTGGTGTATACACATGGTCATAGCCAAGCTTTTGTTCTTTATCCACAATATAGCGTTCAATGACACGGCGAATCGTTGCACCTTTTGGAAGCCATAGCGGCAGACCTTGTCCAATTAATTGAGAGTTCATGAATAAATCAAGCTCTTTCCCAATTTTACGGTGATCACGTTCTTTCGCTTCTTCTAACAGACGTAAATGCTCGTCCAAATCTTCTTTCTTGAAGAATGCAGTTCCATACACACGTTGAAGCATTTTATTATCGCTGTCTCCACGCCAGTAGGCACCCGCAATATTCAATAGCTTAAATTCTTTAATTTTGCCAGTTGAAGGTACATGAACTCCACGGCAAAGGTCAAAGAATTCACCTTGTTCATAAATCGTTACAGTTTCCTCTTCAGGAATCGCATCAATCAATTCCAGCTTATACTCATCGCCAATTTCTTCAAATAGACGCTTCGCTTCAGCACGGCTGACTTCTTTACGGACAATATCAATATTCGCATTAATGATTTTCTTCATTTCTTTTTCGATTAAAGGAAGGTCTTCCGGTGTAATGGATTTCTCTAAATCCATATCATAATAGAAGCCGCCTTCAATTACTGGGCCTACACCAAATTTAACATCTTTATAAATTCGTTTAACTGCCTGTGCCAATAAATGCGCTGTACTGTGGCGCAATACTTCCAGGGCTTCCGGTTGATCCGGAGTCACAATCTCTACTGAAGCATCCTCTGTAATTGGTCGGCGCAAATCATATAATGCTCCGTTTACCTTTCCTGCAATTGCTTTTTTCTTTAATCCAGAACTAATGGAAGAAGCAATTTGCTCAGTTGTAATTCCAGATTCAAATTCCTTTACCGCGCCATCTGGAAATGTAATTTTGATCATTTCAGCCATGTGAGCCACTCCTTTTTCTACATAATAAAAAGCCCGTCCCTAATAAATTAAGGGACGAGCTATTGTATACTAAATAAACCCGCGGTTCCACCCAAATTCCGGTACTGATATTTCAGCTTTTCCGGCACTTGTATCTTTTAACGGAGTTCCCGTCAGCCAATAATCACCCAAATATGTTTTCCTGGCTGAAGTTCAAAGGCGGTAAGCATTTCAAGTCTATGAGGAAGCTTGCAGCCACTGGCTTCCCTCTCTGTTCACAGCTTTTTAAACACTCATGTCCTTATCGTAACCTATCGATTATAAACTTGTATGTAGGTTATTATAAAAGCTTATGAGGACAAAAGCAAGTTACTTTCTATTCTTTTATCATTATGAACGCTCTTCTACCTTTTTAACCTGTTCATGGAAGTAACTGATTCGGAACAAAAGGATTCTTTCCTCGAAAATTTTCCTCAATGTAGTGATTACACGATTATCCTCATCATCCGCATAAATATGAATTCGTTTCGGTGCTAAGGAAACCAGCGGTGCAATGGTATTTGAATCAATAAACATAGGATTCTCAGCCATCAATTTACGGTCGATTACTTTAAGAATATCTTGTTTTGAAATCAGCTCAAAATATCGATTATAAAATTGAAATTCTTCATGATAAACTAAATGAATTTCATCAACCTGCGGATTCCGCTCCTCAATCAATCGTCTTAGCACGGAGATAAATTCCTGATAATCCTGCTCAAGCTTATACTCATCAATCGCAAATCCCACTAATGTAACAAGCGATTCATGGATATCCCTTAAACGAAAATTCCATAATGATCGAAACGAAAAATCAATTCTTTGTTTAACTACTTCCTGCAGGAGATACTTGACTTGTTTTTTTAATTGTTCTGACAGGTGTTGGCTACCACTATAGGCAGCTTCACCATCCCACATAAGCAATGCGATTTCTGCAATCTGGCTAATTTCATCTTCATCCTCATATAAAAAGCGTTCCCGAATCACATCCCGAATTTTGCATTCCAGATGATAGGTAGAGAAAAATGTATATAAAGCATCAATGAGTGCGTGACAAAAAATTTCCTCCTGATCCGGGTCCCAAAGAAAGGAGACAGACTTTTGGCCATCCTTATGAACAGAATGAATTGCCTGTCGGATAAAAAAATCGCTGTTCTTAAATCGAACATGCCAATTAGCCTGTTCTTCCTGTGAATCAAAATACATCGTAAGCAACCCTATCCCTCCAGACTATCGGAACTCCTAGTTTTATGTATATGGGACATGGCAATCCTTTAGAATGGATGGATAAAATTAGATTTAAAATAAAAGTATCATGGCAGACTGTACAGGACCGCTATATTATTGCCTGCATATCAAATGAATCTCATTCCGTTTCTTTCATGCAGGACTGTTTGCTTATTAAAAAAATGAGATATCTAAAAAGAGGCAGTCCCTTCATGCGGGCTGCCTCTTCGCCAAACCTTTTATTCTCTTTAATCTCTTCGATTTTTTCCGTCCATTTCAATTGGCTCCGTTAAATTACGGACTCTCTCCATGATTCGTTTTCCTTTAACCAGTTCCTCATCTCCACGCTGAGAATACGTGAAATGATGTTCCAATTGTTTCAAATTAAAATTGGAGGTGAAAAAGGTTGGAAGATTTTCATGCATTCGGTATTGGAGTATCGGCCCCAGTACATCATCACGCGACCAGGCACTCATCGTTTCAGCTCCAATATCATCAATCATTAAAATAGGAACTTCCTTTAGGGCATCCACCTTTTGGTTATAGGAATTTTCCGCGAAGGACCCTTTTAATTCTCTTAAATATTCAGGCCAATACACAATATGTGATGAAACACCCTCTTCAGAAAGTGCGTTGGCGATTGCGCCAAGTAAATAGGTTTTACCTACCCCAAATTCACCGTATAAATAGAGCCCTTTATGACCAGCACCATTTATATATGAGTCAACAAAATTCTTTGCCTTTTCGACTGCCTCCACACGTGCTTCGGTCGTATACTCATCCCAAATCAAATTAGAAAAAGAAGCCTCCACAATTTCTTTTGGTACATGGCTGGCACGAATCAGCTTACGTAATCGATTCTTCTCTTCCTGCCTGCGTTTTTTATGACAGGGTTCATACCGTACATCAATCCGTTTCCCCTGAATAAACAAGTGTGGATGATGACCCTGAAGGAGATTTTTACATTCAGATAAAGAAGGACATTCGTCACATGTCTTCGTTTGCGTGGAGAACTCGTAGAGCTTATTCATGCTCTTTTCAATCATGTCGCTTGTCAGCTGACTGCTATGTTCATTTATGAATAGACGGACATCAGGATCTTTTAAAACGATATTTCTCATTTCATCCAATCTTTGCTGAAAGTTTTCACGCTTCCCGAGCTGATTCAGTGCATCCTGTATATTTTTCATCCTTATACACCTCCTGTTTATTTAGAATTTTCATTTTGCAATTTTTCCTTGAGCTTTCTTACACGCTCAGCAATTTCGGTGGATTGAGCAACCGGCTCTTTCTTCTTCGTTTCATCCAGCCAATCAGGAACGATTTCCTTCCTCGCATTGCCTGTTGTACGGCGTGTTGATTTATTTGTTTTCGTCTTTTTTTCATTAGCCCAGGTTTGGTATTTCTTATGCTCACTCAAAGCCATCTCATAGGCTTCCCGTACTGTGGTGATATTTTTCCTCGCCCAGTGCGAAGCAATTGTCTCCACATAGTTTGATTGCAATTTCATATCTGATTTTAACATGACATAGTGCAGAAGGACATTAACGACTCCAGGAGGAAGCTTTTGATTGACCATGACCTTTTCTACAAGTGCCAGATCATTGTCGGAGGGCATTGCACCTTGCGAAAGGCTGACTAAAAACTCCAATGGAGAGGTTGTTTCAAAGGTATACAGTAAATGCTCCTCTGGTGTTTTAGGTTCTATAATTGTACGTTCATATTCAGGTTGTTTCTGTTCAATCAATGTCGGCATTTCTTCACCATGATTGATGTGGAAAAACTCTCTTGCACATTTTCTGAGTTCGTCTATATCAATTTCATTATGTTGATTTTGACAACGCAAAATCAACTTGCTCATATCCATTACATTAATTTTATATAAATACGACAGCATCGCGATGGATTCCATCACATTTGGAGTAAACGCTTTTCTCGATATAAAGCTGTTTTTAGCCGTTGCAAATAATAACTCGAAATCAAATTGCTCCATTAAATTATGGCTATATCCCTGTGGGTCTTTTGAGAAGAATTGCATGCTTTGATCAGTTTCCGTGCTGATGATTTCTTTTGGATTGCGAAATTCGGATGCAAATACCTCATTGAAAGATTGAGTTATCTCCTCATAATCATCAGGAATACGTTTATCCGCAAACATCGTGAGCAGTCGTTCGTAATGTCTCTCTTCAAGTTTTTGCTTCAGATAAATAGGCAGCAAATCATCATGGAAAAATTTATCCGGACTTAAAGGACAAAGAATCTCGTAAATAAAAACATTACCTTCCGGAGTTGCTTTTTTATATGTTTTTAATAAACCAATTCCTTCAAGCCTTTTACGGTATTGAAATATCTCGTCCAAAGGTAAACCAAGTACGTCCATTAACCAACGATGTGTCGTTTGCCTGGAATACATGTTACCTGTATTGACTTCGTTTAATAAGGTCATATACAAAGAAACAGCCAATCCTCCTACAAGTGGCTGATATAAATATTGAATTGATTTATGGTCCATTTCTGATAGCTTTTCTTTATATAGTACAACATATCTGTCTTTAGGATTTACAAACTTCCATGAAAATTGCATTGTCTACAAACCTTTCGTACTTCGGGTTTTTATAGTTGAAAAAAGAGCTAAAGAAACTGTCTTCAGCTCTACTTAATCCTCTTTTTTCATTAGTTCTTTCAATTCGTCAATAAAAACATTTATATCCTTAAATTGACGGTACACAGAAGCGAAACGGACATAGGCCACTTCATCCACCTCAGCCAGCCTATCCATAACCATTTCACCTATTAAATCACTTTTTATTTCAGAAAATCCTTGATTTCTTATTTCTTTTTCAACATCAGTTGCAATCTCTTCCAGTTCTTTAAGAGCAACATGACGCTTTTCACAAGCTCGGATTAAACCTCTTAGGATTTTTTCTCTGCTATATTCTTCCCGTGCACCATCTTTTTTTACCACAATTAGCGGAATTTCTTCTACCTTTTCAAATGTAGTAAAACGATAACTACAGGATTCACATTCTCTTCTTCTACGTATTGAACGTCCTTCATCCGCAGGGCGGGAATCCAGCACTCTTGTCCCATTATGTTGGCAAGTTGGACATATCATAGATTAGCACCGTCCTTTTCTATAGTTCTATCTTATTAAAACAAATCGAATAGGACAAGTCTGTTTGCATAAAATGCTATTTTTTATCCACTATATAGCCAATACTTTTGGAGGAAAGTAAACAATGGGAGAAGTAAAAGTTGTTTTCCATAAAAAAAGAGATGCAGATGTACTGCACCCCAAAAGTTAGAGTTTGAATCTAACTTTATGAGGGTCACCACAAGAGACATCTCTTTTTATCTTTTTTATTTATAATGCTTTAGCAAGAACATGGCTGACAGCAACAGGACCCATGCCTCGCGGGATTTCAATATGTTCCCTAACCTGAGCGTTTAAGGCTTCAGCTATAAAATCAGCAGCCACATTAGGATCTAAGTCACCGCATGTATATACATCAATACTCGCATAACCATGTTCCGGAAAACTATGAATGGTTAAATGTGATTCAGATATAATGACTACTCCGCTTACTCCCTGTGGCGCAAACTTATGGAAGGCTACTTCTCTAACTTCAGCTCCAGATCGTAAAGCTGCGTCCACAAATATTTGTTCAATCTGATTAACATCGTTCAATTTAGATAAATCACAGCCCCATAATTCAGAAATGACATGACGACCTATTGTATGCATGTTCAATTCCCCCTTTAGCATTTAAACGAATTTTAATTATCTTCGTTTCTGGCCTTTACTACCACGGGGGAAAGTTAGTCCTGAGAGGTCCTAACCCTTTAAGTAGTACTGCCAGGATGATGAAGTTTACGACATTTAGTATATATGGTTTATTTTTCAAATGCAATCATACAATTCAATATTAGTTAATAATTACCACCAAATGTACAGCATTTGTTTTTCTTAGTTTATTCTAGTTTATGAATCAAAGAACGGCCTGAACCGCCTTTTTTTAAGAAAGACGGCCAGACCGTAAAAGGTATTATTTATTATGCTTAACTCACTTTCACTTTATCCTCTTGAAGAAGGCGGGCCACATGGTTTACTAATTCTACCACTCTGCATGAGTATCCCCACTCATTATCATACCAGGCAAGCACTTTTACTTTATTTGCACCAATCACCATAGTAGAAAGTGCATCTACAATAGCCGAATGCGGATTTGTATTAAAATCGATAGAAACAAGTGGCTCTGTGCTGTATTGGATAATACCAGCCATTGATCCTTCAGCTGCTGTTTTAAACGCTTGATTGATTTCATTAATAGTCACTTCTCTTTTAAGATCTACTACCAAATCAACTAAAGAAACGTTTGGAGTTGGTACTCTCAACGCAATTCCATGGAGTTTTCCTTTCAAATGAGGAAGCACCAGCGAGAGTGCTTTGGCTGCTCCAGTTGTAGTAGGTATGATACTTTGTGCACAGGCACGGGCTCTGCGTAAATCCTTATGCGGATTATCGATATTGTTCTGATCATTTGTATAGGCATGAACGGTTGTCATAAGACCATTGTCAATTCCAAATTGTTCATCGAGTACTTTTACAACAGGAGCGAGGCAGTTAGTTGTGCAGGATGCATTCGAAATTATAAGGTGCTTATTAATATCTAACTTATCCTCGTTAACACCCATTACAATCGTGACATCCTCATTCTTCCCAGGAGCTGTTAAAACGACCCGTTTTGCACCCGCATTTAAATGAAGAGCTGCTTGATCACGATGATTAAATTTCCCAGTTGCTTCGATTACGATATCAATCCCAAGATTTTTCCAGGGCAGGAATTCAGGATTGCGATTATTTAGCAAAAGAACTTTTTTACCATTTATCAATAAATGATCATCCATAGCATGTACATCACCATTAAATGGACCATGATTCGTATCATATTTAATTAAATGTGCTAATGTTTCAGAAGGATAACTAGCATTAATGGCTACGATTTCAAGATGCTCATCCAATATTGCTTTTCGGAAAACCATTCTGCCAATTCGGCCAAACCCATTGATAGCAACTCTTGCACTCATTTAACTTCCTCCTATATATAAGTTATACTTATTATAAAAATGATGTAATTAGTATAACACATTGAACAAAATGCTGCATGGTTTAAATACCTAAATTATCCAAATTAAATAAAATTATATACAAAAAAGACTATCCAAGGGTCGTTATCCCTCAGATAGCCTTGCTATTGGTTATACATTTAATTTTTTAATCAAAGCAATGAGTTGCTCTTCCGTCTCAAAAAATTCTCCGTTATTGTCAACAATATAATCGGCCAATTCTTTCTTATCATCAATCGGCATTTGTGCTCGTATTCTTGCGAGTGCTTCTTCCTCAGTAAAATGATCCCGCGCCATTAATCTCTTTAATTGGATTTCGGGCTTCACATACACAAGAATAATACCCTCTACCATATGCGTCAAATTACTTTCAAACAATAGAGGAATGTCCATGAAAACGAGTTCTTTCCCCTGGTGTAATGCTTTCTCCGTTTCTTCCATCATCCATTTCCTGACTGCCGGATGAACAATTCCATTTAATAATTGCCGTTTTTCAGAGTTTGAAAATACGATGGAACCTAATTTTTTCCGGTCTAATGTCCCATCAGGTAAACAAATATCCTGACCAAATACATTTTTAATTTCCTCTAATGCTGGCATACCAGGCTCGACGACTTTTCTTGCTGCGATATCTGCATCAATAACAGGGTAACCCTTGGAAATGAGCCATTTGCTGACGCTGCTCTTTCCACTGGCAATCCCTCCTGTAACTCCGATTATTTTCCCCATAACATTCCATTCCCTATTAAATTATTTTGGTTAACCCAAGAAAAATAAGTACTAAACCCGGAATAAATGAAAAGACCTTTGCCATAATGGAATCCTGCAGATATTTTCCCGCTTTTATACCCACTGTCATTAATAAAGCACTCATACCGAAACAGAGAGTCACCTGAATAAATAACGGATAATGAAGTATACCAGCACCTATTCCAGCTCCAAATCCATCTAATGATAAGGCTAATCCCAGAAAAAAAGCTTCTAATCCAGTAATGGTTCCAGAACGGTCAAAGTCAGCACTTAATGGCTTTTTAAGTATATGAATAACCAGTCCAATAGACTTTATTTCTAATTGGAATAAGGTTCTTTCATTCACATAGGGACAATTATCTTCATTTCGCTTGAAGTAACTTGAAAGTGTCCAAATTCCAAGCACCAGCAAGATAAATCCTCCTAGCTTACCGGTCCAGGAATGTGCCATCAAATGCTCGCTTAACGATCCCATTAACATACCGAATGCTAGGCTCAATGCAGAACAACCGGCAATGATGATGATGGAGCGAATCGGTATACTTACTTTTCGCATTCCATAGGTCATTCCTACACCGCAACTATCCAGACTCACCGCCAATGCCAATAACAATATTGATGCTATGTGCTCCATTTCATAGGGACTCCTTTCCATAATCAATACCCTACTATATGAAAGGAGCCCATCTTATGTTCATATTCAGTTAGGCTAATGGCTGACATTCAGGACAGTAGACGGTCCCTCTGCCTCCAACAATAATTCTTTCCATGTTTGTTCCGCAAATTTTACAAGGCTGTCCTTTTCTTGAATAGGCAAACAGCTCAAGCTGAAACATGCCGATTTGACCTTGGGAATTCACATAGGATCGTACTGTGCTTCCTCCTTTTTCAATGGCGGTAGCAAGAGTTTCCTTAATGGATGTATATAGTTTTTCTATTTCTTCCTTTGTCAAAGTGGATGCCGGACGTTCAGGATGGATACCCGAATGGAACAATGCTTCATCCACATAGATATTACCAAGACCTGCAACTACTCTTTGATCCAATAATACCGTTTTGATAAAACGATTCGTCTTACTGAGTGCTGCACCTAAGTGATCTGGTGTAAATTCATCTGAAAAAGGCTCAGGTCCTACCTTTGAAAGTGGCAGTACGTCTAATTCTGTCCCCTTTGTATGCAGATGCATCGTGCCAAACTTACGGACATCTCTATATCTCAATTCTGTTTGATCCGTAAATTTGAATATAACATGTGTATGCTTATCTGCCGGTTCCGTTTCATCATAAAGGCCATATTTCCCTTCCATCCGTAGATGGGAAACAAGACTGTAATCATCTAAATGGAAAATCAGGAATTTACCACGCCTGCCAATCTCTTGAATGGTTTGCCCTTTCAAAAGCATACGAAACAGTTCAGCATCATCCGGCTCTTTTATAATTTTAGCCCAGCGTATATCCACATCATCAATTGTTTTTCCAAGTACCAGGACTTCGAGGGTCCTTCTGATTGTTTCGACCTCAGGTAATTCAGGCATACCTTTTCACCCCTTTTACTCCTATTTAGCGTCATACCAGGTGTTGCCAAATGAATAGTCCACTTTTAATGGAACTGCTAATTCAATTGCATTTTCCATTTCCTCCGGAACAATTTCCTTTAATATATCCAACTCCTCAGGCGGCGCCTCAAAAATCAATTCATCGTGCACCTGAAGCAGCATTCTTGTCTGTAAATTTTCTTTCTTTAATCTGGCATTCATCCGAATCATCGCCAATTTGATAATATCTGCAGCACTGCCCTGAATTGGTGTATTCATAGCTGTTCTTTCTGCAAAACCGCGAACATTAAAGTTTCGATTATTAATTTCAGGTATATATCTGCGGCGCTGCAATAACGTACTTACATATCCATTTTCCTTCGCCTCTTCTACAATATCCTTCATGTATTGCTGAACACCAGGGAAGCTCTCTAAATAGCGTTCAATGAAAATTCCAGCTTCTTTTCTGGTAATTCCAAGACTTTGTGATAGTCCATAATCACTGATACCGTACACAATTCCAAAGTTCACCGCTTTAGCCTGTCTTCTCATATTCGAAGTCACCTGATCAGCATCGACATGAAATACATCCATAGCCGTTCTTGTGTGGATGTCCATATCTGAATTGAAGGCATCTATCAGGTTTTCATCTCCTGCTATATGAGCCAGAACACGCAGTTCAATTTGAGAATAATCAGCCGCAAAAATGACCCAGCCTTCTTCTGATGGCACAAAAGCCTGTCTGATTTTTTTGCCTTCTTCAAGTCTGATAGGAATATTTTGCAGGTTAGGATCTGTTGAGCTTAGTCGTCCTGTTTGAGTTAATGCCTGATTGAACCTTGTATGGACCTTTTGATCATCATGAATAACTTTTAAAAGTCCCTCAATATAGGTTGATTGCAATTTACCCAGCTGTCTATAATGAAGAATTTCTCGGACAATACTATGCTTGCTCTCCAATTTTTCGAGTACATCTGCTGACGTGGAATAGCCTGTCTTTGTCTTTTTGATAATAGGTAAATTTAATTTTTCAAACAGGATAACGCCAAGCTGCTTCGGTGAATTAATATTAAAGGATTCACCGGCCATTTCATAAATTTTAGCTTCGATGTCCTTTAATCTGCCTGCAAGTTCAGCTCCCATTTCTTTCAAACGGTTCTCATCGACCTTCACACCCGTAATTTCCATTTCAGCCAGGATAAGAGCTAATGGCAGTTCTAAATCCTGCAGCAATCCGATTTGATTGTATTCCTCCAACTGTCTTTCAAGGCTTTCCTTAATCAGTGTTAACGACAAAGCTTTCCGTGCAATATGCTCACCCAATTCAGCAACCGCTGGAATTGAACGTTTCGCTCCTTTTCCATAAAAACTCTCGTCTGTTTGGATATGTCCTGCATTATGTTTTTTAGCCAGATCCGCCATATCAACATCCGGTTCAGCAGGATTTAAAACATAGGATGCCAGATAAACATCAAATTCAATTCCTTTTAAAGCTATTCCCTCATGACTTAAGGCCACAATGCTTTGTTTGGCATCATACACTGTTTTTTTATATTCAGGATTTTCTGCCCACTCTTTAAAAAGAGGGGATCCCGCAGCCTTGTCCTTATCGATAAAGAATGTTCCATTTTCATTTGAAATGGCTAAGCCAATTACTTCAGCTGTATGATAATTCGGATCAAGTAATTCAAGATATAGTGAGGACTCTGCTGTCAGCATATCTTCCGTCACTTCTTCTACTGCCTTATATTCAATCTCTTCAAGCACGGCCATCTCTTCTTCGGCAGCCGGCTCCATTTTTTCAATCAAGGTTGCAAATCCCAGTTCCCTGTATATAGACAGCAGCTTTTCCTGATCTGCACCCGTATAATCAACCGAATCAAGGTTAACCTCAATTGGAGCATTTGTTTCAATGGTCGCCAGCTGCTTACTTAAAATAGCTTGGTCCTTGAATTCTTCCACTTTTTCTTTTAATTTTTTCCCGCTGATTTCATCAGGGGAAGCCACTACCTGCTCAACAGTTCCAAATTGATTTAATAATTTTAAGGCTGTTTTCTCGCCCACACCCGGGATTCCAGGAATATTATCTGAGGCATCTCCCATTAATCCTTTTAAATCAATGATTTGATTTGGCGTTAAGTTATACTTTTCACGAATATGCTCCGGTGTATAATCCTCCATATCCGTAATCCCTTTACGGGTAATACGTACAGTTGTTTTATCCGTAGCAAGCTGGGTTAAATCTTTATCACCGGAGATAATTTGTACTTCATAATCCCCTTTTTCAGCTTCGAGAGCGAGTGTTCCGATAATATCATCGGCTTCATAATTCGTTAACTCATAGCGGGAGATTCCGTATGCATCCAACAATTCTCGAATAAAAGGAAACTGCTCTGATAATTCAGGTGGCGTCTTTTGACGTCCTCCTTTGTATTCTTTATATGTACTGTGTCTGAATGTTGTTTTCCCGGCATCAAAAGCAACTAATATATGAGTCGGATTTTCCTCTGAAATGATTTTGTTGAGCATCATTGCAAAACCATAGATGGCATTAGTGTGTACACCCTTCTCGTTATTCAATAATGGCAATGCAAAAAACGCCCGGTAGGCAATGCTGTTTCCATCGATTAAAATCAATTTTTTCTTCATGGTTACCTCCAGTATCCATATATATATTTTCATTAACATATAGCTTGTTTTAAAAAGCGGCCACCGAATCATTCATCATAACAGGTGTGCCTTATAAATGCTTATATCAGGTTTTGAGATATTTTTCTGATTCAGGTCTTGAAAAAAACCGTCACTCTTACTTACCCACTCTATTTTATCATGACTAGAGTTTGAAAGAAAAATGACGGTTCAGTTCTATTTATTCAATTACAATTTCCGTTCACTTTTAATCCAGTTTCGATTTGCCACAGGATTATTTTGAAATAAGAAGGTTTAGGCACTATATCTGCTTAGCCTGGTATTTAGGAAGTATGATTGTAAAGGTGGTTCCCGCATTCTTTTGGCTTTCTACCGTAATTTCTCCCTCATGCGCCTCCATAATATGCTTAGTTATCGCAAGTCCCAGTCCTGTTCCTCCAGATTCCCGACTACGGTCTTTATCCACTCGATAAAATCTCTCAAATATTCGAGGAATTTCCTTTTCCTCTATGCCAATTCCAGTATCCGCAATGGAAATATAAATTTTATCAGATTCTTCTTTAGCGGTTATCTGCACTTTCCCATACGACGGGGTATAGGAAATCGCATTACTTACAAGATTTAGGCATACTTGTTTAAGCCTGAAAGTATCTGCTTCACACATAATAGGCTTTTTAAAATCCTGAATCTCGAACTGAATATGTTTCTTCGATGCCTTTTTCTCAAGCAAGGCATACGTATCTGATAAAACAGGAACAATATCAATTTCCTGTATATCGAGCTGAAAGCCATGTTGCTCCACTTTTGAAAGTTCCAATAATTCCTTTATTAAAGCCTGCAGTCTGTCGCTTTCCTTTAAAATAATAGATAAGAAATACTCTAATGCCTGCGGATCATGCATGGCTCCATCAAGGAGCGTTTCCGAAAATCCCTTAATAGATGTAACCGGTGTATTCAATTCATGAGACACATTGGCAACAAATTGTTTCCTTACTGACTCTAATTTCTTTAGCTCTGTGATATCATGGAAAACAAGTAGAATACCCTTCCAATCACCCTTAGGTCCCATAATTGGTGCACCATATACCTCGAAATGCTTCCGATCAATTCCAATCGTTAATACGATTTGTTTCTTTAATTTTTGTTCTGCCATAAAGATTTCTTCAATAATCGCATTGATTTCTTCATGTTTGATCACTTTATAATAGAGTTCAGATAAATATTCTTCTTCCTTCACTTTGAAAATATCAATATAGGCATGGTTGATCATACTGATAAACCCTTTATCATCGATTAATAACAGAGCGCTGCCCATATTTTCAATCAGTGTACTCAATCTGTCTTTTTGGATTTCATGAGCAATTTTCATTTCCTGAAGACTTCGAGCAACATTATTAATAGAATGATTAAGAATTCCATTTTCATTATCTCTACCGATATAAGAACGGGCCCGATAGTTACCTCTCGTTAATTCCAGGGCAGCTTTAGTAGCACTTTCTATAGGGATCGCAAACTTCTTAATTAGCTGAAATACAAACAGGACAATCATCACACAGGCGAAGCCTAAACATCCCAAGAGTATAGACCATACTTTTGTATATAGAGAGGAATCTTCATTTGAAACCAATATGAAATAGCCTGTTTCCCCGGTATCCAATGAATATTCATCCATATAGTAATAGGATGGCCCTGTTCTGATATCAGATTTCTTTCCTATTTGACGGTCTGTTCCTATATCCCCCATATATTCTGCAAGGGATGCTGAATCATCCCAGGTTTTCCATCCCGAAGGCTTGTCTGTTTTATACAGGATATGACCATCCTTATTCATGATTAGGAAGGATGAGCGCAAATGAGCATTCAACTTATTAGACTTCACCTCTAACTCGTTGCCATTATCAGCATCACCCAGATATAAAGTCAACAATTGTCCTTCTTCCTTAAGATGACTCATTACAGACTTATCATAATAATAAAGGAGTAATTTCCCAATTAACAAACCAAAGCATAGAAGTATAATGATTGTGATAGCTGCTATCTCTGCTGTTAATTTAAGCTTGAACTTTTTCATTATCTTGGTTCCTCAAGTTTATATCCCAATCCGCGTACAGTTTTAATATAATCAGGCTTTTTCGTATCTTGTTCGATTTTTTCACGTAAGTGACTAATATGTACATCAACTATTCGAGTATCCCCGGCAAAATCATAGTTCCATATCACATTAAGGAGCTGATCTCTTGTCAGTACTCTAGATTTATTCCTGGCAAGATACTCTAACAGCTCAAATTCCTTCGGAGTTAGCTCAAGTAACTCCTCTCTCATATACGCTTCATATCTGTCCGGATATATTTCTAACTCTCCAATTCTCAAATTGCTTGTTTCTTGTTTTTCTAAAGAAGTACCCTGTCCGGAAGAGCTCATCCCAGCTCTCCTGAGAAGAGCCTTCACTCGCGCCACAACTTCTCTCGGACTAAATGGCTTCGTCATATAATCATCTGCTCCCAATTCTAGTCCAAGCACTTTATCGAACTCCTCGTCCTTTGCTGTTAACATAAGAATTGGGGTCATAATTTTATTTTGTCTCAAGATTTTACATATCTCAATGCCATCCAGTTTAGGCAGCATCAAATCTAGAATAATAATATCCGGTGACTCAGCTATAGCCATTTTTTTACCTGACTCACCATCCATTGCTTTAATAACCTGATAGCCCGCTTGCTCCAGATTATAGGTTAGTAAGGTAATAATTGATTGTTCATCTTCCACTACAAGGACTTTTTTACTCATTGGCCCCTCCTGCTATTTTTTCACTATACTAACCATTATATATGAACATACACTTTTGGGTAGTCCAGGATTCGTAACTAAAGGATGCATTATTTTGTGCTACTTCATTTAGTCTCCCCTGAAAAGCACAAAAAAATCGGAAAGTAATACTTTCCGATTTACATAGTAAAACTATTAAGCAAGTACAGACATAACGTTTCGAACAGCTTCGGCAGATTGATCCAACGCTGCTTTTTCTTCATCAAGTAAATCCAGCTCAATTACTTTCTCTATGCCATTTGCCCCCAAAATAGTTGGAACACCCAAGTATATTCCGCTATATCCATATTCACCTTCCAAATAGGCAATAGCAGGAATCACTCTCCGCTGATCCTTTAATATAGCTTCTGCCATTTCTGCAAGTGAAGCTGCAGGGGCATAATATGCACTGCCATTTCCAAGAAGACTAACAATTTCTCCGCCGCCTTTTCTCGTCCGTTCAACTATTTGCTCCAGACGTTCCTTTGGCAGAAGAGTATCTAAAGGAATGCCGCCAGCGTATGAATATCGAACAAGAGGTACCATATCATCGCCATGGCCACCCAATACAAAACCTGTTATATCTTTAACCGACAAGTTTAATTCCTGAGCGATAAATGTACGGAATCTTGCCGTATCTAATACACCCGATTGGCCGATTACACGATTTTTAGGGAATCCGGTTTCCTTAAATACTGTATAGGTCATTGCATCAACTGGGTTCGTAAGAACGATAATATAACTATCCGGAGAATATTTTACAATTTCTTTAGCTACTGAGCGCATAATTTTTTGGTTTGTTTGAACAAGATCATCCCGGCTCATTCCCGGCTTACGTGCAATACCTGCAGTAATGATGACCAGGTCAGAATCCTTTGTATCTTCATAGTTGGATGTTCCAGTAATAGTAGCATCAAATCCTTGCACAGGGCCTGCTTCTGCCATATCTAAAGCCTTGCCCTTTGTAGGATTTTCCATTTGCGGAATATCAATCAACACTACATCCCCAAGTTCTTTTTGAGCTAAAAGAAAAGCGGTCGTTGCTCCTGTAAAACCACTGCCAATGACAGATATTTTTTTTCGCTTAAATACCATTCGAATTTACCCCCCAGTTTTTAAAAGGGGTAATCTTTTTCGAGATTACCCCTTTCCTGAATTATTAATCCATATTTTTTATGAGCTCATCAGCAAATTCAGAACATTTCACTTCACTCGCTCCATCCATTAAACGTGCGAAGTCATATGTAACCACTTTTGTGTCTATCGTTTTTTCCATTGATTGTGTAATTAAGTCAGCAGCTTCATTCCAGCCCAGATGCTCAAGCATTAATACACCTGAAAGGATAACCGAAGAAGGATTCACCTTATCAAGACCGGCATATTTAGGTGCTGTTCCGTGTGTTGCTTCAAAAATAGCATGACCTGTTACATAGTTGATATTGGCACCAGGTGCAATACCAATTCCACCAACCTGTGCTGCCAGAGCATCAGAGATATAATCTCCATTTAGATTCATGGTTGCAACTACATCAAATTCTCTTGGTCTTGTTAAGATTTGCTGCAGGAAGATATCTGCAATGGAATCTTTAACAATAATTTTGCCAGCTGCCTCTGCATCTGCCTGCGCTTTGTTTGCAGCCTCTGTACCTTCTGCTTCTTTAATGCGGTCATACTGTGCCCAAGTGAATACTTGATCACCGAATTCTTCTTCAGCAACTTCATAACCCCAGTTTTTGAAGGCTCCCTCTGTAAACTTCATGATATTTCCTTTATGAACTAGTGTGAGAGATTTACGTCCTTCTTTAATTATATAATTAAGTGCAGCTCTGACAAGGCGTTTTGTGCCTTCTTCAGAAATCGGCTTGATTCCAAGTCCGGAAGTTTCAGGGAAACGGATTTTGGAAACACCCATTTCTTCACGCAGGAAGTTTAATAATTTTTTAACCTCATCAGATCCCTTTGCATATTCAATTCCTGCATAAATGTCTTCTGTATTTTCACGGAAGATAACCATATCCGTATCCTGTGGTCTTTTAACCGGTGATGGAACTCCATTAAAATAACGAACCGGGCGCAAGCAAGTATACAAATCAAGTTCTTGGCGCAAGGCTACATTTAAAGAACGAATTCCTCCGCCAACCGGTGTTGTAAGCGGTCCTTTAATCGCGATTAAATATTCTTTAATAACGTCAAGTGTTTCTTTAGGAAGCCATTCTCCTGTTTGATTAAATGCTTTCTCACCAGCCAAAACTTCTTTCCAAACTATTTCTTTTTCCCCATTGTATGCTTTGTTTACTGCCGCTTCCAGCACTCGTGACGCAGCTGCCCAAATATCAGGACCTGTTCCATCCCCTTCAATAAATGGTATAATCGCCTGGTTTGGCACTTGCAGTACTCCATCGACAACTGTGATTTTTTCTCCCTTACTCATTCAAATCCCCTCCAACATCAATATACAAGGTTAGTGAAACAATCCGTTTCAGCTAACCTTTTCTCTAAATCTATAAATTTAAGTATAACTATCCAGAAGTTAATTAACAAATCATCCTACTATTAATTTTCAGATAATTCAACCTCTTATTAACGGTCTTTAACTGGTATATATTTTTGCATTCCTGGCCCCACATATTCAGCACGCGGACGAATCAATCGATTGTTATCATATTGTTCCAGAATATGGGCTATCCATCCAGACATACGGCTAACCGCAAAAATAGGTGTAAATAAATCATGATCTATACCCAGACTGTGGTATACAGAAGCAGAATAAAAATCCACATTTGGCGGAAGCGGTTTTTTCGAAGTAACCAGCTCTTCGATTTTGGCAGATATTTCATACCATTTCGGTTCACCTGTTAAGTTCGTGAGCCTTTGGGACATTTCACGAAGATGCTTTGCACGTGGGTCCCCTTTTCTGTAGACACGATGCCCAAAGCCCATGATCTTTTCTTTATTTGCTAATTTATTATTTATATAGCTGTCTACATTTTCAACAGAGCCTATTTCAGACAGCATTTTCATAACTGCTTCATTAGCACCGCCATGCAATGGTCCCTTTAGGGCACCAATAGCTGCTGTAACACCTGAATAAATATCCGACAATGTTGCTACACATACACGTGCAGTAAATGTAGATGCATTTAATTCATGGTCCGCATGTAAAACTAATGCTTTGTTAAATGCTTCAATTTCAATCTGTTCAGGCTCTTTGCCATTCAGCATATAAAGAAAATTCTGCGCATAGCCAAAATCTTTACGTGGCGCAATAGGTTCTTCACCTTTACGAATGCGTGAAAAAGCCGGCACAATGGATAGGATTTTAGCTTGCAAACGTATTGCTTTTCTGAAATTTGCTTCTTCATCCATAATATCGGCTTCCTCATCATATAACCCCAATAAAGATACAGCTGTTCTTAATGCTCCCATTGGATGAATCGCATCAATCGGATACATTTTGAAATGTTCAATCATTTCATTAGGAAGTCCTGCATTTGCAGCAAGTTGATTCTTCAAATCTTCCAATTCTAGCTTGTTGGGTAATCTGCGATGCCATAACAAATAAATAACCTCTTCGAAACTTGCGTTTTCAGCCAAATCATCGATATCATAACCGACATATGTCAATGTGTCATCGATAATAGAACTGATTGAAGATGATGTAGCCACTACTCCTTCAAGACCCTTTGTAACAGACATGGTTTTTCTCTCCTTTGCTAGAAATCTCCCCTATGTTCCTGATTTTGGTTGACGAATTGGGTTACCGCTTCACTGTAATGTATGTATTGCCTATATGACTCATCACATTTTATATCTCTTACTTATAAGTAAGCGTTATCATAAGAGCGTAAATTTCACCCAGCATCTCCCACGTTGAACGATTGCTCAGAATAACAATAGATTTCACAAGAATTTTTTTACAAATCTGTGAAATCTATGCCCTGTTTTCAATTATAAACAATTATTTAAAATTTGTGAAACAAAAACACCTTATAAAAACTCAAAAGTATTTTATCTTAATAATTATCTGAAAAAATTAATAAACTGCATGGCAAGATATGCGATCCCAGCTCCGATTAATGGGCCTACTGCTACCCCATTAAAAAGACCAACAGCCAGAATCGTTCCAAAAACAAGTGCCACCGTAATGTGAGGATCATTTACCAAAAGCTGCACACCATTTTTCGCAATTAATGCAACCGCTATTCCCGATAACATGGCAATCCAGGCATACGGTGATTTCATGGCTTCAGTCAGTTGCTTAAACCCTATATGGCCTGTCGCAATCGGCACCAATACAGCAATGGTTATAATCGTAACACCCCAATTAATCCCCTTGGACTGAATATAACTGAACATTTTTCCATCTAAACCGACAATTTTAAATACAAGTAAAAAAAGAACTGCAAATGTAAGAGAACTGTTTTTCGCAAATAATCCTATAGCCAAAAGAATAACTAAAAATATGTATGGACCATACATGATGTTTCATCCTTCCTGTTGAAAAAGTATATCGAATAAAAAAAAACTGATAATTTCAAAAAATACCACTTGTGGTTAATATATGAACTTTCTTTTAATGCTCTTAAAGAATATAATTAAATTCAGAAAGCGAAATAAAGGAGGCTTATATGAACCTTGAACACCTTTATAGAGTTTTACGCTTCTTAGTCGTTATTATCGGGATTTATCTATCCGTTTATTTACTGCTTATCATAGCTAAATATACATATCCATTTATCATCGGTTTTTCATTTGCCTACTTGCTTAAACCTTTTGTTACGTTCTTAACGAATAAACTTAAAATACCAAAAAGTTTATCTGTTATACTCTCTATGCTTGTTACGGTTGCGCTTATTGCTGGTTTAATTACCTTTCTTGTAGCTGAAATGGTTGCCGGGATAACCTATCTGTCAGAAGCATTGCCTGAACATTTAAATACGATGGTAGTATATACACAAAATTACATTACAAATCATTTCATCCCATTCTACGAAAAAATCATATCCTTCTTTAATACTCTTGATACAGGGCAACAGGATACCATTTTGTCCAATATAGAACAGCTAGGGAAAGAAGCTGGTAATACCATTGTGTCGATTCTACAATCATTTTTAGCTTTTTTACCTGTTGTTATTGGCTGGCTGCCTAGTGTGGGAACAGGGGCCATCTTTACTTTATTGGCTACATTTTTTATTGCGAAGGAATGGGATAGATTAATTAATTACAGTAAAAAAATGCTACCAAATAAAGCCATGTACAATCTTAAGAACGTCCTGAAAGAGTTGGAGAAAGCACTATTTGGTTTTATAAGAGCACAGCTGACGTTAATATCAATAACAGCCTTAATTGTTCTGGTTGGTTTATTAATTTTGCGGGTGGATTATGCCATTACAATCGCCCTTATAATTGGATTTGTTGATTTACTGCCCTATCTGGGTACAGGATTAGTTTTTGTTCCTTGGATTATATATGAGTTGATTATCGGCAACTTCGGATTTGCACTTGGTCTTGGTATTTTATATACGGTAGTGATTGTTCAAAGGCAATTCATGGAACCGAAAATCCTTTCCTCAAGCATAGGTCTGGATCCATTGGCTACTTTAGTTTCTATCTTTGTCGGATTTAAGCTAATTGGGTTTTTAGGTTTTATTTTAGGTCCCATTATCTTAGTAATATTGAGTACATTATATAAATTGCATATACTCCATGATTTAAAAGATTATATTATGGGAGTTCAGCCCCCTCCTCCTAAATAAAAGGATGAGGCTGCATCCAACGATTTTCCATCGCCAGAAGCAGCCCCTCATTTATCGAATAATCGTAATCGTTTTGCGTGACTTACTCATATACTTTGTAAGCAGTGCATAAAGGATTGGTTTAAATGCTTTCCGTGTAAATGGCATAAGCAACAAGAATCCTACAATATCACTGATAAAACCAGGCAGCAATAACAGGAAGCCTCCAATTAGAATACAGATCCCGCTATATACTTCTTCACCGGGCATAAATCCTTTACTCATTTGATCCTTTGCACGCTGGATGACCTGTAAGCCTTGTTTCTTGGCCAAGAATACTCCGATAATCCCAGTAAAAAAGATGAGGAAAACCGTCCAGCCAATACCCAAATAAGAACCGGACACCAACAAAACAATAATTTCGATAATTGGTATCAGAATGAAAAATATGGTTGTGAGCTTCATTAGGAACCTCCTTATTGCAAAGTGAAGTGTCTGGCATTTTCCTTTAGTTTAGCATAATTGAGAGATGTGGATAGAAAAAAGAGCTGTTTAAATTAGCAAACAGCTAAGCAAACAGCTCAAATCATGTTTATTACAGAATTCCTGTATTACCTTCGTAAATACGGCCGCTTCGGCTATCTACAGTAATAACCTGGTTGTCCTGTAACACTGTTGTAGCATTTTCAAATCCAACAATAACCGGAATACCCTGGCTTAAACCAACTACTGCAGCATGGCTTGTTAAACCGCCTTCTACAGTTACCAATGCTGCGCATTTTTCAATCGCTGGCATCATATCTTTGTCTGTTGCATTTGTAACTAAAATACAACCTTCTTTTACTTTAGCAATTGCTTCTTCAGCGTTGTTAGCAATAACTACACGGCCTGAAGCAGACTTTCTTCCAATTCCTTGAGCACTTGCTAAAACAGAACCGATCAAGTGGATTTTCATAATATTAGTTGTACCTGATTCATTCACTGGTACACCTGCTGTGATAATAACTAACTCACCAGGTTTCACTAAGTTTTTCTCAGTTGCTGCTTGAACTGCATTTTCAAGCATATCATCTGTAGTAGTTGTACTAGTACCTAAAATTGGATATACACCAGATACTAACGCTAATCTTCTCATCACTCTTTCATCAGATGTGATTGCGATGATAGGTGTTTTAGGACGGTAACGGGAAATTACACGTGCTGTTGATCCACTTTGTGTTGGTGTAATAATAGCTGAAACATTTAAGTTTAATGCTGTATGTGCTACAGATTGTCCAATTGCATCTGTTACATTGTAATCATGGTCCTTACTGCGAGCAGAAAGAATTGCTTTATAATTTAAAGCTGTTTCTGCTTTACTAGCAATATTGTGCATAGTTTGAACAGCTTCAACTGGATATTGACCAGCTGCTGTTTCACCCGAAAGCATGATGGCATCTGTACCATCAAAAATGGCATTCGCTACGTCACTTGCTTCCGCACGAGTTGGACGAGGATTACGTTGCATTGAATCTAACATTTGTGTTGCTGTAATAACCGGTTTACCCACAGTATTGCAGCGTTTAATTAAATCTTTTTGAACAAGAGGTACATCCTCGGCAGGAATTTCAACACCTAGGTCCCCACGCGCAACCATTAAACCATCAGAAACCGCTAAGATTTCTTCAATATTTTCCACACCTTCGTGGTTTTCGATTTTCGGGATGATTTGGATATGACCGGCATTATGATTTTCAAGCAATTCTCTGATTTCAAGAACGTCCGCTCCTCTTCTAACAAAGGAAGCTGCAATGAAGTCAACATCTTCTTGAATACCAAATACGATATCTTCTGCATCTTTTTGTGTAATTCCCGGTAATTTCACAGAAACTCCTGGTACGTTTACACCTTTTTTGTTCTTAATCATTCCAGTGTTAAGAACTTTCGTATAGATTTCTTTTTTATCTTTATCTAAACCAGTTACTTCAAGACCAATTAAACCATCATCGACAAGGATTCTGGATCCTTCATGAACATCATCAATTAAGCCTTCATAAGTGATGGAGAATTTCTCCGGAGTACCAAGTACTTCAGTCATCGAAATGGTAACATCTTGACCCGCTACTAATTCAAACCCACCATTTTCCATGTTGTGTGTACGAATTTCCGGTCCTTTTGTATCAAGTAAAATCCCAACTGTTTTACCAGTTTCTTCTGCAGCCTGGCGAATAGTTTGGATTCTTGCACGGTGCTCTTCATGGCTACCATGAGAAAAGTTTAGACGGGCAACATTCATACCTGCCTCCATTAATGCTTTTAACTTTTCTAATGATTCACTGGCTGGTCCAATTGTACATACGATTTTTGTTTTACGCACGTTGTATCCTCCTATTTACTATTTCTTAATTAAATTGAAAGCTCCTGAGATAATTCATACATTTTTTTGTCAACCACATGAGGTATCTTTAATGCCTCAATAATGTCATAATCAACCAATTTATTGTTAACGATCCCTACTGCGCGGCCGCCTTTTCCATCAAGGAGCAATTCAACTGCTTTAGCAGCCAATCGGCTGGCTAATACGCGATCTGTCGCTGTTGGTGATCCACCACGCTGAACATGTCCAAGAACTGTCACACGCGTTTCGAAGCCAGTGCGGTTCTGGATATCTTCACCGATTTCCATTCCACTGCCAACACCTTCAGCAACAATAATAATACTATGTTTCTTTCCTCTATCATGCCCACGCTTCAGCTTATTAATGATATCATTCATATCATAGTTTTCTTCGGGGATAAGAATAGATTCCGCTCCACCTGCAAGACCTGCCCATAGTGCAAGATCTCCGGCATTTCTTCCCATTACCTCTATAACGTATGTTCTTTCGTGTGAAGTAGCTGTATCTCTGATTTTATCAATAGAATCAATAATCGTATTCAAGGCAGTATCGAATCCAATTGTGAATTCGGTTCCTGGAATATCATTATCAATCGTGCCCGGTACACCTATACATGGAAATCCATGCTCTGTTAAAGCTTTGGCTCCACGATAAGACCCATCTCCACCTATTACAACAAGTCCTTCAATTCCAAATTTCTTCAATTGTTCTATACCTTGCAATTGAACATCTTTTTCCTTGAATTCCGGACAACGAGCTGTATACAGCATTGTTCCGCCTCTATGTATAATATCTCCTACAGATCCGATCTCAAGCTTTTTTATGTTCCCATTTAAAAGACCTTGGTAACCATTGTAAATCCCGTAAACCTCAAGATTATGGTAAATCGCTTTTCTTACAACGGCACGTACTGCGGCATTCATGCCTGGTGAATCTCCCCCACTTGTTAATACACCTATTCTTTTCATGATATCACCCCAAGTTTAGTATTATCTTCATTGAGTACACATCTGTTTATAGCATCTGTATATAGACAGACAGAAACACAATCACGAAATATAGTTGTTTCCGTTTATTCATAATCGCATCCTTATTCTATGATAACAAAAACCTTTCGTAAAGCCCTTTGTACCAAGGAATTTTCTATGAAAACGCTGTCACATTGAGAGTTTCTCATTATTATCAAGGGATTAAAAAAAATTGTACATCGTGTGTATTTTTCCCTATTGAACAAAAAAGAAACGTACATTTCCATGTACGTTTAATGATTCTTTACAAATTGTGTCGAAAATCCGTACTTGCCAATATTTTTATATTTCTCATATCGTTTATTGACTAGTTCTTCCTCACTCATTTCTTTTAATGTATCGAGCGAATCCTTTAATATTTTATCAATCTCTTCTGCCTGATCTTTAACCGAGCGATGAGCACCACCAAGTACTTCAGGTATAATTTGATCTATAATGCCTAACTCTTTTAAATCTGGTGCCGTAATTTTCATCGACTCTGCTGCTTTCTTTGCCATAGATGCATCTTTCCAGAGAATAGATGCCGCACCTTCAGGAGAGATAACTGAGTAAGTTGAATTTTCAAGCATATGAATATGGTCACCCACACCAAGTGCCAACGCTCCGCCACTTCCTCCTTCTCCAATTACTATACAAACAATTGGCACCTTTAAACCGGCCATTTCGAATAAATTTCTAGCAATAGCTTCACTTTGACCCCGTTCTTCTGCCGCTTTACCAGGATAGGCCCCCTTTGTATCAATAAAACAAATAATTGGTCTCCTGAATTTTTCCGCCTGCTTCATGAGTCGTAAAGCTTTTCTATATCCTTCCGGATGAGGCATGCCAAAATTTCGGCGTATATTATCCTTTGTATCCTTGCCTCGCTGATGACCAATAATAGTCACCGGCATTCCATGATACTTAGCGATGCCGCCCACTATTGCTTCATCATCACCAAATAGTCGATCTCCATGACATTCAAAGAACGATGTAAATAAATGTTCTATGTAATCGTAGGTTGTAGGACGTAATGAGTGCCGGGCTATTTCAACTCGATCCCACGGCTTTATATTTAGATACAGCTCTTTTTCCAATTGGTCCAGTCGTTCCTCTAGCTTTTTAATTTCCTCTGTAAACTCTCCATCAGAATGTGAAGTCATTTTCTTTAATTCATCTATTTTCTTTTGTAAATCCTGTATTGGTTTTTCAAATGACAATTCACCCGGCATTATTTACTCCCTCCTGATGTATGAATATCGATAATTGCTGCCAATGTATCTTTCATTTTATTTCTTGGCACTACTGCATCTAATTGACCATGCTTCAGAAGGAATTCAGCAGTTTGAAAATCTTCCGGCAATTTTTCATGGATTGTTTGCTCGATAATACGACGGCCGGCAAACCCAATTAAAGCTTTAGGTTCTGCAAGGTTATAATCTCCAAGTGAAGCGAAACTCGCTGATACCCCACCGGTAGTGGGATGAGTCATAACTGATATAATCAGACCACTACGCTCACTAAAACGTTTTAAAGCTGCACTTGTTTTCGCCATTTGCATGAGGCTTATAACTCCCTCCTGCATTCTGGCTCCTCCTGATGCGGTAAATATAACGAAAGGTACCTTTAATTCGTCAGCTTTTTCAATGGCTCTAGTTATCTTTTCACCAACCACAGAGCCCATACTGCCCATACGAAATGTAGAATCCATTACCGCGATCACAGTGGTATGACCACTAATTCGACCTACTCCTGTTACTACAGCTTCATTTTGTTTTGTTTTATTTCGATCTCTATCCAGCTTTTCTGTATAATCTGGAAAGTTCAGTGGATTTTCCGAAATCATCCCCCGTTCGTACTCCTCAAAAGATCCTTTATCCATTAAACTGCTTAAACGTTCAACTGCATTCATCGGGTGGTGATACCCACATTTAGGACAAACTTTATCATTTTTTAATATTTCTTTAGAGTATTTAATAGTTTTACAAGACGGACATTTCATCATAATTCCTTCAGGCACATCTTGATTTGCTTTATCAGAAGGAATGGTTGCATACTTTTTCCTTTTTGTACGAGAAAACATGTCTTTCAACAAAACTCTCGATCCCCTTTCGTAATACAGTACATCAATGGTTCATAAATAAACCTTACTGATTTTCTCATCAGCCAGTGATTACTGAAACCACCTTGTCCATTATACCTGCCATCCCATCAGATATATACAGACTATGGTAATAGGACAAACTACTTGCACATAATTGAATTCCTATCCTATCTACATACAAGAAACAGAACATCTTTCCAAAAAATCAGTAAATCCTACTCATTCTTACCGACCAATAGGAAAAATAAATATGCATCTCATTAATCCTTATGTCTTAGTAGATCTATAAACCTTAATAAAAAGCAATGGAAAGTTTATAAAATAGGCCTTATATAGTTTACAAAACGTACCTATATAAGGCCTATTTACTACAGATATCTATTATTCACTTTTCGCCGCAGCTCTGATTTTTGTATCATATATTTCTAGCGCTTCATCTTTTTCACCGTTTTCCATTAAAGCAGCTAAAATAATATATTGCTTTCGGTCTTTAATGGAGAATTCATAGCCAGATGCTTTACAGTAACTGTTTACCGTTTTCCAAATTCTCTCCATCAATCGATTTTCAGTCAATCTGGCTAATTTAGAGAAGTAAGCCTCGTCCGTAAACGAGTTGCTTCTAGCCCAATTATATAAATCTTTAATAGTCTCAGGATTTTTACGGTTATATTCGGACATGATCCGTATACAATCCTTTTCCAACAATAATTTTACTTCAATCAAATCTTCTTTTGTTTTACCTTCTAAAATGAAAAATGAGCCTAGTAATTCAACAAGCTTATGCTCTTGAAAATCATGAATGAATGTGCCTTCTCCTCTTCTTGTTTCAATCAATCCCAAAAGCTCCAATGCTCTTAAAGCTTCTCTGACTGAGGAACGACCAACATTTAAGCGGTCAGATAGCTCCCGTTCAGAGGGGATTTTATCACCTGGAACAAGATGATCCTCTTCAATCATTCTTTGCAGCTTGCGAACTATCTCTAAATATACTTTTGGCTGTCCTTCAGTTTGTAATTCCATCTGTCATCACTCGCTTTTTCCAATGGATGATAGTAATTCTGTCTTCTTTCTGATTTCTTCCGGGTCAACTTTTAATCTGGCAACCCCTGTTTCCATCGCTGCTTTTGCAACTGCTGCAGCTACTGCCGGAGCAACTCGTGGGTCAAAAGGAGCCGGGATTACATAATCAGTTTGCAGCTCTTCATCTGTAATTAGATTTGCAATCGCTTGAACGGCTGCAACTTTCATTTTCTCATTAATATGGGTTGCTCTTACATCCAGAGCTCCTCTAAAAATTCCTGGAAAGGCTAATACATTGTTTACCTGGTTGGGAAAATCGGATCTACCAGTTCCTACGACGGCAGCACCTGCTTCTTTAGCCAATTCCGGCATAATTTCGGGAACTGGATTGGCCATCGCAAAAATGACTGGATCAGGGGCCATTGATTTAATCATTTCAGGAGTCAGCGCACCTGCAACCGAAACACCGATAAAAACATCTGCATCTTTAATGACGTCCTCCAGACTACCTTCTAAACGATCACGATTTGTATATTTAGCTACTTCTGCTTTTACAGCATTCATACCATATGGGCGTTCTTCATAAATCGCACCCTTGCTATCACACATAATTAAATCGCGTACACCAAAGTGATATAGCAGCTTAATTATGGCGATACCGGCAGCACCAGCACCATTTGCCACTACTTTAATCTCAGACATTTTCTTATTGGAAAGCTTCAAGGCATTAACAAGACCTGCAACCGTTACAATTGCTGTACCGTGCTGATCGTCATGAAAAACAGGGATATTCGTTTCTTTCTTCAATCTTTCTTCAATGACAAAACAATTTGGAGCCGCAATATCTTCTAAATTAATTCCACCAAAAGTTGGTTCAAGTAATTTTACTGTCTCCACAATTTTGTCCACGTCGTTCGTATTTAGACAGATTGGAAATGCATCGACTCCTGCAAATCCCTTAAATAATAATGCTTTTCCTTCCATAACAGGCAGTGCAGCCTCCGGACCTATATTCCCAAGTCCCAGCACAGCCGTACCATCTGATACTACGGCTACCATATTGCCCTTGAAAGTATATTCATATACTGTTTCCGGTTTATCATGTATAGCTTTACACGGCTCAGCTACACCTGGAGAATATGCCAGGCTTAAATCATGTGCATTCCGCAGGGGCACCTTGGTCACTGTTTCCAATTTCCCCTTATTTAAACGGTGCATATGCAACGCTTCTTCTCTTAAAGTCAATTACCCACACCCCACTTTTTATCATACAATACATTTTGTCCCACTTCTGGTATGACCAAAATTATACTGTAAATATATCACAATATTCAGTCTTGTACATAGTTAATCTTCTTTAATCAAGACATTTCCTTCTCCTATGATTCTTTCTAAATCCTTCAGTAGGGCGGGAGTAGGGTTCACCCAGTTCTCCTTGGATAATTGTATGGTTTTTGTATCTTTTTCGTAATATATATACACCTTTGTGTTTCCGCGATATTGAATCAAAACATTACGAATAGCTGTTAATGTTTTATTGGTTTGTACATTTGGAGCAACTTTAATATAAACGGACTTAAAAAGTTCCTTTATTTTCGGTATATCATTCTCTAAATCATAAAGATTTTGAGTGATAAATTGTTTCTTCCCATTGCGCTCTTCCAGCTTTCCTTCTATTAAAACTAAATTTCCTTCTTTTAAAATGGATGAGTATTGCTTGTACACATTTGGAAAAGTAACCCCTTCCATATCACCCGTTTCATCACTCAGAAGCAGAAAAGCCATATTTTCGCCTTTCTTTGTACGGATGAGTTTAACAGATTGAATATAAGCACCAATAAATCCAGTTGAATTCAGTGGGAAATTGGACAGAGGCAGTGCTCCTGCATGTTTTAATAAAGGTCTTGAACCGCTGATAGGGTGGTCGGATAGATATAAGCCGAGAACTTCTTTTTCTTTTTGTAATTTTGTGTCCGTTGGCATCGGGTCGACTACTACATATTTTGGTTTAATGAACATATCATCAGCATCAAAAAAGCCAACTTCTCCTGAATCAGGACGAACCAATTCAGCGTGCTCCAGTGCTACATCTATGCTTGCCAGAATACTTGCACGGTCCATATTAAATTCGTCAAATGCACCCGCATAACATAAATTTTCCAATACTTTTCTATTTATGATACGGGAGGGAATACGGATACAGACATCAAATAGATCTTCAAATGGACCATTCTTACGAGCTGCAACCAGTTCTTTTAAGACGGAAGCTCCAATCCCCTTCACAGCTGCCAGGCTGTAACGCACCCCTTTATCTCCTTCAAGAATAAATGGGAAGTGACTTTTATTGATCGACGGCGGATAGACTATATAATCTTTTGTTTTTAATTCCTGGACGTATTGAGCTATTTTATCATCGTTGCCAATTACAGAGGTCATCAACCCAGCCATAAAGCTGCGTAAATAATTCGCCTTTAAATAGGCTAACTGATAGGCAATTAGACTGTAAGCGACCGCATGACTCCTGTTAAATCCATAATTTGCGAACCGGACGATTAAGTCATATACTTCATTTGCCGTATGCTGTTCATGCCCTTTAGCCATTGCCCCTTTAACAAAATGAGCTCTTTGTTCATCGAGAACGTCCTTTTTCTTTTTGCTTACAGCTCTTCTCAGCAAATCGGCTTCTCCTAAGCTGAAACCAGCCATTGTCGAAGCAATCTGGATAATTTGTTCCTGATATACAATAATCCCATAGGTAGGCTTCAGAATTGTTTCCAATTCAGGAGTAGGATAAGCAATAGGTTCAATGCCATGTTTACGATTTATGAATGTTGGGATATTATCCATAGGGCCCGGCCTGTACAGGGCATTGACCGCTACCAAATCCTCAAAAACAGTGGGTTTTAGCTTTTTAAGAACATTTTGCATGCCAGCTGATTCAAATTGAAAAATCCCCGATGTTAATCCCTTACTTAGTAACCCAAATGTGGCCGTGTCATCCAATGGAATCTGACTTAACTGAATCTTATTGCCCGATGAACGATTAACCTGTCTCACAATCTGATCAAGCAAAGTTAAATTTCGCAGTCCGAGAAAATCCATTTTCAAAAGACCGATTTCTTCTAAAATTTCCATCGGGAACTGGGTCAAATATACACCCTCATGCCCTTCCTGAATCGGAATTAAATCGGTCAGCGGTTGATCGGTAATAATTACCCCTGCGGCATGTATGGATGTATGTCTTGGAAGCCCTTCCCACTTCTTGGCGATTTCAAAAATTCGCTTATGAAGTGCCGATTCTGCAATCCATGTACGGAAACGGCTGGATTCAGAATGCGCCAATTGTATGGTCAGTCCGTTAATAGGAGGAAGTGAGCGGGAAAGCTGGTCCAGCTCCTTTGTGTTCAATCCGCACACTCTGCCCGCATCCCGCAAGGCGGCCTTTGCTCCGAATGTACCAAAGGTTATAATTTGTGCTACATGAATAGGTCCATATTTCTTTGCTACGTACCGTATCATTTCTTCTCTGCGATTGTCTGGAAAGTCAATATCTATATCAGGCATCGTGATCCTATCCGGATTCAGAAACCTTTCAAACAAGAGATTGTATTCGATAGGATCGACATTGGTGATTCCAAGCACATATGCAACCATTGAACCTGCAGCAGATCCACGTCCAGGACCTGTTAATATCCCTTGTTTATTAGCATGATTCATAAAGTCCCAGACAATCAGGAAATAATCACTGAATCCCATAGTAGCAATTACAGATAATTCATATTCCAATCGTTCAAAATGCTTTTTCTCGGGAGTTGGATAACGCCTGGCAAATCCTTTTTTACAAATCTCCATTAAATATTGATGAGCCGACAAATCATTGGGAACGGGATACTTTGGAAGTAATTTTTGATTAAACTCTAAGTTTACACAGCATTGTTCAGCTATTCGAATCGTATTTTCAAGAGCAGCCACATCGGATGAGTACCACTCCATCATTTCAGAACGGCTCGCAAAATGTTTCCTTTCGTTCTCAGACAACTCGATTGTATCCAAATCTTCTATCTTTATATTATCTTTTAAACAAGTCAAAGCTTGATATGCCAGTGAATCTTCTGGCTTCAAATAACAAATATGGTGAGCGGCAACAAACTGGGTGTTCGTTTTGTCAGCCAGTTGTTTGATCTTCTCTCGCTCCATTCCTTCCGTAGACGGTTTAGGTAATGAAAGATAGAAAGATTGATTACCAAACAAGTTTTTATATTTCAAGAGGACTTTTTCTGCAGCTTGCTCATTGTGGAAAAGTGTACTTTCAATTTCACCTTCTATTCCCGGTGTAATGGCAATGAGCCCTCTTGCATACCCTTTCAACCATCTGAATGGCAAACCATCAGGAGACTTCGTTTGAACTGCACTCGATATCTTCATTAGGTTGTGATATCCTTCATTATTTTTAGCCAACAAAATAAGAGGATAACTTTTATGCTCTTCATCATCAAATATATCTGCAGTCAAACCTATGATAGGCTTAATTCCCTGTTCCATGCATTCCTTGTAAAAAGTCACAGCCCCGTACATAACATTTCGATCTGTTAATGCGATACTGCTGAAACCATTATTCTTTGCCGAGGTAACGATATCCCTGATTGATAACGTACTCTCCAGAAGACTATACGCGCTATATACATGAAGATGGATTAATGACATTCTTTCGTCACATCCTTGTTATCATTTTTGTATTTAGGAGAAATTCTCTCTTATTCTCTATTATAGAAGTCCAATGCTCAAAAAGAAAATATGTTCGATGCAAGTTGAACAACTTTTTAGCCTAATTACATATTGCTCATCCCTCTATCATATATATGTAAAAAACAAAAAGGACGAGGTAAATGAACCAGGCTTTCTTACCAGCGTTTATAAACAGTTTCTTCATCTCATTTGGCGTACTGCTTGGTGGATCTTTAATCGGTGGACTGGCTGCTTTCATAACAGGTCAGCCTCCATTAACTCAAGTATTTCGCCTATCCGAAGGTTTAAGAATTTGGGCTATTGTGGCAGCTATTGGTGGAACTTTCGATGCGGTCTATTCATTTGAACGAGGAATCTTTCATGGGGCAACAAAAGATTTATTCAAACAAATCCTGATTATTATTTCGGCCCTTGGCGGAGCTCAAGCTGGTGCTCTCATTATCCAATGGCTGACACAGGAGCAGTTAAATCCATGAGAATCCCTCCATATTATCGAAACCCCTTATGGCAACGCTTTTTCGCAGGAGTTATTATAGGGGCAATCATAAGCTGGGGGCTTTTTTTGTATATGTTCGGTGATCTGCAGGAAAAGCAAATCCAATTGATTGAAACACAGCAGGATGCTATTAAAGATTTACATGATGAGCTTGAAATATGGCAAAATGAATACGAAATTTTAAATAAAAAAAATGAAAGTAAATTACTCGTACAGGAAATATCCGTTCATATTACAAACTATAAAAAATACAGATTGGATCCACTCAGTATTTTTGAGGTAGAGCAAAGTATTAAAAAAGACTTTGAGAGCTTATTAGGTAAGGATTTAGAAAGTGTGAGTCATGGAAAAGAACTCCTGAAAAGAGCAATTGTTAATAAGAGTATAAAATTAAACGGCAGGAACTATCAACTGGAAATCCAGGAATTAATTCTTTACACACATATCGAAATTTCATTGTCACTTAAACAAATTTGAGAACAGCCGGGTACTTCCCGTGATACCCGGCTGTTCCACTTAATTATTTGGATTCATAATCGGAACAAACCTGTACGAGATCAGCAAGGACATTGTTCATGTCCTCCCAATTGTAAATGGTTGCTCCAGATGCTAAAGGATGCCCGCCTCCATTATATTTCATGGCTACACCATTAATGACGGGACCCTTGGATCTGAGACGAACTCGAATTTCATCATTTTCCTCAATGAAAAATACCCATGCATTGATTCCTTTTACAGATCCCAAAGTACTGACAAGTGAAGATGCTCCGGAGGATTTCACACCAAATCGTTCCATGACTTCCTTCGTAATTACAACTACCCCAACTCCTGAATCGATTATTTTAAAGTTTTCAAAAACATAGCCATTCAAACGAACGACCGCTTCATCTACATCATACATACCATCGTATATGTCCGAGCGATTAAATCCATACTGAATAAGCTCGCCAGCATACAGAAATGTTTTATCGGTAGTACTTGGATATAGAAATCTACCCGTATCACCAACGATTCCTGCATATAATAACCGCGCTGCCTCCTGATTCATTCGTAAACCTTTATCCTTACCGTACTCATATAATTCATAAATCATTTCACTGCAGGAGCTTGCTGATGTATCAACCCACAAAAAATCTCCGTAAGGATCCTCATTTGGATGATGATCTATTTTAATCAAAAGATCACCCCTCGTATACCGTTGATCACAGACCCTTTCCTGATTAGCTGTATCACAAACAATCACTAATGCTCCTTCATATGCTTCATCCGGAATCACATCAAGTCGCTTTAGAAAATGTAAAGATTCCTCTTCTTGCCCAACCATGAATACTTGTTTTTCCGGAAAGGAATATTTAATAATTTCTCCCAATCCACATTGTGATCCATATGCATCAGGGTCTGGCCGAACATGTCTATGTAGAATGATCGTATTGTATTTTTTGATTGCATCTATAATCTGTTCCTTCATCACTATTCTCCCTTTATCTTTTGTATTTTTATGTAGGCTCATGGGATATGATTTCCATAACTATGGAAAAGGACCCCACTTCCAAATTGGTACAATATTTCAATATCTTGTACAATATAGGCATACAAACCAATTGGAGGCACAGCGCATGGAAATATTCGTATTTTTTATTGTAATGTCTTTTTCCTTTTTTATTTACTATAAGACAAAATACTTCAGAACCAAGTTACCTATGCAAAGGGCATATCTGTCCGGCAAATCGTCCATCTCTTTAGGTATATTTGTAGCCCTGTTCGGTCTTAACCAGCTATTCCTTTTTCAAACAACTGTCACCTATATCGTCGCTGCTATCTTTATTATAGTTGGCGGATTGAGTATATATGGCGGTGTAAGAATGTATAAATATTATGCTCCCCTGGCTGAGGAAGAATATCAGGCAGCACTAAAATAATCGTATCATAATTAATTACGTGAATATGCAAAATTGCCTTTATAGCTCCTATAAAGGCAATTTTTTTATCGTTAACTACGCTCCAATAACTGGCAGGTCATCATAGCCTTACCGACCAATTTCCCTTCATTGAAGACTTCTATATCTACTTTTCCAAACTTCCGGCCAATTTCCAAAACCTTTGGTACAATTTCGAGTTTGCTCTCAAGCTGAACAGGCTTTAAGAAATAGATTGTCATATTCTCTACAACTAAATCACCGCGTTTGTATCCTCGCAGCACCCTGTTCGTTGCTTCAATTACCATTGCCGTAAATACACCATACGAGATCGTTCCCAAGTGATTAGTCATTTGAGGTGTCACTTCACACTGATAACTATCATCACCCTGAACAGCCGTCATTTGATTGGCGATGACATCATCAATCGTCTCACCGACCTGTGGTTGCCGCTGGCTCATTTGCAATGCCTTCAAAACATCTTGTCTGCTTATAATTCCGATTAAAAGATTGCGGTTATCAACGACTGGCAGGAGCTCAATACCTTCCCAAACCATCATATGAGCGGCAGATGCTACACTCGTCTTTTCACCTACAAAGATAGGATTTTTGGTCATAACCTTATCAATTTGCACGGAAGCATCTACCCCAAGAATATCCCTTGATGTAACCATTCCCTGCAGGCGCAAATTATCATCTACCACCGGAAAACGACTATGCTTTGTCGCTTTATTTAGCTCAGTCCAACGTTCAACTGTATTTCCTGCTTTCAGTACTTCCGTTTTCTCCATTGGAATAAGTATATCTTCGACAAGTAAAATCTCTTTTTTGATAAGCTGGTCATAGATTGCTCTATTAATCATTGTCGCAACAGTAAAGGTATCGTAAGACGTAGAGATTACAGGCATTTGCAATTCATCCGCAAGTTTTTTAACTGAATCCGCTGTATCAAAACCACCGGTAATAAGCACAGCTGCCCCTGTGGTTAATGCAAGTTCATGCGCCTTCACACGGTTTCCGACAATCAAAAGATTGCCTGCCTCTGTGTAACGCATCATTGCCTCCAGTTCCATAGCACCAATGACAAATTTATTCAGAGTTTTATGAAGCCCTGATCTCCCACCAAGGACCTGTCCATCAACGATATTGACTACCTCAGCAAATGTCAGTTTCTCTATATTTTCTTTCTTCTTGCGTTCAATACGAATGGTTCCAACTCTTTCAATCGTACTGACATACCCTTTATTTTCAGCTTCTTTAATTGCCCGATAGGCGGTTCCCTCACTGACGGTCAGTGCTTTTGCAATCTGCCGTACAGAGATTTTTTGGCCAATCGGTAGTTCATCAATATATGCCAATATTTGTTCATGCTTAGTAGCCAAACTATTCACCCTTTTTCGTTATCCATTATTACTATTATAATGGGAAACGTTCCAATCAATCAATGTGACCTTTTATATTGTCTGGAAATATGGGGATTTTTTGCACCTTTTGGCTGTACAATTGTTCGTTTCTTACCCACACTGTACAAAACAGCTGATAGGTTCCCTGCCAAAACACTAAATGCGAGCGCAAGCCACGCGAATGAAAAAATGGTTTCTTCCATATTACCTTCAAATGATAGATATGGAAGCGCCCATATTAACATCGCCAGGCCAATTACCAAACAGATTCCATAGCGTATTTTCATGGATTGATCCCTCCTATAAGATAAATATATGAATAAATAAAAAAAAAAGAAGTACACATAAAACTAACAGGTTCGGTTTTAAAGGCAAAATTAATATGTTCTTACAGGGTAGAGGTAACTTCGCATATGTATTTACTCTTTTATTCGTTTTGATAAAGGATTTTTCAGTCATAATACTTATTATTCAAACATATAAAAAAGTACTTGGTTACATCGATTGTATTGATTACTTTAGGTATAGGTGGCTATTTTGCTATTGGGCTATTAAATGTAAAACCACCTTTACCAACCATAACTGTCGAAGATAAAAATGTAGAGGTCGCGCAGGCCTCGTATTGCTGGGATGGACTCATAAATGCTGGTTGTGTTGATATGACTTCTCCTCCAGAAATTATTAAAGATCACGAATTCAAACTTGTGGTTGCATCACCTGAATCCGAATTGAACATAGAATTCAAAAACACACCGCAAGAAAATACATTAAATGTAAATCGGTGGCTTACCAATGAAAAAACAGAAAATGTACAAATTAGGGATAATAAGATAGTATTGCCAAAAGAAAAAGGGATATATGTTTACGATGCATCCGCAAGATGGGAAAAGGGCGACTCAAGTTATGCTTTTGTAATTGAAATCCGATAGTTAAAATAAATCAAGTCGACTTTGTTACTTAATTAAAGAGTAAGTTGGAAGAAAAGTCCGTTCCATTGCGCGCTTACTCCACTCGCTTTCCGCGGGGAGGAAGCTGCGCCTCCTTGGCTGCGCCTGAGGGGTCTTAAGCCTCCTCTACTTCCCGCAGGAGTCGGTGGCTTCCGCTCCATTCCACTAAGTTTAAACCAATCTATTGAAAACAAATAAAAATCCGAGCTATTAGGCGAAATATTTATTAAAATATCACCTAATAGTTCGGATTTATTATTGACTGAAATACTTATGTCCCAGCCTCTTTCCTAGTCCATTTACACTATGAAAAATGATTAGATTTTTATGCTAATTCAAGTGTTAATTATTCTGATATTTAGCATTTTCTTCTTAAAACCAGTCCCGTTAAGATAATGCTCTATTTTCTATAATTCAATAGATTCTCCCGGATTCAGAACCCGAACGAGTTCTGAATCACATAAGGAAGCAAAATAATATGGATCCTGCTTAATTGGCGGGAACGTATTATAGTGAATTGGAACAACTTGTTTAGGGTGCAGGAATTCTGCAGCGAGCGCAGCATCTTCTGGCCCCATCGTGAAATTATCTCCAATCGGCAGGAATGCTAAATCGATTGGATGGCGGTCGCCAATCAACTTCATATCTGAGAATAAGCCTGTATCTCCGGCATGGTAAATCGTTTTACCTTCTGCAGTAATCAACAATCCAGCAGGCATCCCTCCATAAATTAATTGGCCATTCTCCTCAAATCCCGTTCCGTGAAAAGCCTGAGTTAGTTTCACTTTTCCAAAATCGAACTCATAAGCTCCTCCGATGGACATGCCATGTGTTTTTACACCTTTCCATCCCAAGTATGTACTTAATTCAAAATTACAGATTACCAGTGCATCATGTTTTTTGGCTAACTGAACGGTATCGCCCAAATGATCATCATGTCCATGTGTAATTAAAATATAATCTGGATTTACATCCTCCACTGTTAAATCTGTCAATTCATTTCCCGTAATAAACGGATCGATCAGCAATTGCTTCCCCTCTGTTTCGATTTTCACTACGGAATGACCATGAAAAGATACTTTCATCTCCTTCAGTCCTTTCATTGTTTTTTCAATAAATACCCGTTAAATTAAGTTTTCTAACAATTTACATTATCCTGTATAATTGATACTCTACTTTCATAGTAACATTTACATAAAATATTATGGAGGTCCAATATGAGTAACTTAAATCAATTGGCAAATTGGCTTACCGAAAAACAGGCTGATGCTGCTTTTATCACGTCTACAGAAAATGTTTTTTATCTTAGCGGGTTCTATAGCGATCCTCATGAACGTCTATTGGCAGTACTTACCTTCCCTACTGAAGAACCTATCTTAATTTGCCCGCAAATGGAGGTTCCAGACGCAAAACAAGCGGGCTGGAGGTATGAAGTTCTCGGTATTTCCGACACCCAAAATCCATGGGAAGTTATTAAAGAAACACTGAAAAAAAGAAACATTTCTATTCAGACACTGGCAGTGGAAAAAGAACATTTAACAATGGAACGACTTGAAGGACTTAATTCCATTTTAAACCAACCGACATATATATCAGCGGAAGAAAAAATGCGTCAACTGCGTATGGTTAAAAGTCCATCTGAACTAAAAATCATTAAAGAAGCCTGTCGTCTTGCTGACTATGCCATAAAAATCGGAACTGAAGAAATTGCAGAGGGTAAAACAGAAATGGAAATCCTGGCTGCTCTGGAGTATCAATTGAAAAAAGAAGGCGTTTCTGAAATGTCCTTTGCGACAATGGTGTTAACCGGTGAAAACGCCGCTTCCCCTCATGGAGTTCCTGGACAAACGAAGGTCAAAAAAGGTGACCTGGTTCTATTCGACTTAGGTGTAGTGGTAGATGGATATTGTTCTGATATTACACGTACGGTTGCTTTCGGACAAATTAATGATGAACAAAAAGAAATTTACAACACGGTTCTTGAGGCTCAAATTGCTGCAGTTGAAGCATGCCGACCTGGAAAAACGTGCGCCGAAATAGATTTAACAGCACGTAATATTATTAGAAATAAGGGATATGGTGACTATTTCCCTCATCGTCTTGGTCATGGCCTTGGAATTAGCGTTCACGAATATCCTTCCCTGACCGAAATCAACACGCTGTCTCTTCAAGAAGGAATGGTCTTTACGGTTGAGCCGGGTATTTATGTTCCTAGCAAAGCCGGCGTTCGCATAGAGGATGATCTATATGTGACTGAGAACGGGGTAGAAATTCTTACTAAATTCCCGAAAGAACTAGTAACTATTTAAGAGCACTATATAATAAACCAACAGACAGCGAGGATAACTCGCTGTTTTTTTATATATAAAAAAAGAATACTGATTGTATGGAGGGTCACTTTCCCCTTCATGGAATATTAAGTGTTTTAATATAATTATTTAACCAAATAAAATATTTAATTTTGTATTATTTATAATATTTATAATTCATTTCAAAATATGTTCATATAATATTCCGACTTTTTGTATAATTTGTAGTATAATATAAATATACTTAAAGGAGGAGATTAATATGGCATTATCCTATAATAATATCCTTGTGGCAGTTGACGGTTCACAGGAGGCAGAATGGGCTTTCAAAAAAGCAATTGACGTAGCTAAAAGAAATGATGCTAGGTTAGTTTTAGCTCATGTTGTCGACAATCGTACATTTGCTGCAGTTGAGGCATACAGCATATCTATTTCCGAGAGCGCTGAGCAATATGCAAAAGACCTTTTAGAAGAATATAAACAAACTGCTCTTGATGCTGGTGTTAGAGATGTAGCTCTATCTATTGAGTTTGGTTCTCCAAAGGTAAAAATACCTAAAGATATCGCTAAATCTTTTAATGTTGACTTAATTATTTGTGGCGCAACCGGTTTAAATGCTGTTGAGCGTTTCTTTATCGGAAGCGTGTCTGAACATATTATTCGTTATGCAAAATGCGACGTAATGGTTATTCGTTCCGATGATAAACCTACGGACCAAGCTGCAGCAAAGTAAGCATGCGCGTAAATTAACAATAAAAATCCCATGTGCTGGACACATGGGATTTTTATATTGCATAAGGCTTTTATTCAACTAAACTCTTTGCTTTATCAATAGCCAATCTTACCTGATTAAAGCCTGTTCCACCAGAGCTGTTCCTTCTTCTCACTGCCTCTTCCGGTTTCAAAGCTTCATAGATATCTTCCTCAATTAGATTGGATGCTTCTTTTAATTTTTCTAATGGAAGATCAAGTAGATAGTACCCTTTTTGTATACAATATAGAACTAATTTACCGACAATTTCATGCGCTTCACGAAAAGGGATTCCCTTAGCTGCCAAGTAATCAGCCAACTCAGTCGCATTTGAAAAATCATTATAAACTGCTTCCTTCATTACATTTGTATGAACCTTCATGGTCTCAATCATTCCATTAAAAATTTTCAAAGATCCTTTTAGTGTGATAACCGTGTCAAACATACCTTCTTTGTCCTCTTGCATGTCTTTATTATAAGCAAGCGGCAAGCCCTTTAAGAGAGTTAATAACCCAAAGGCATTTCCATAAACACGTCCGGTTTTACCGCGAATCAACTCTGCCATATCTGGATTTTTCTTTTGTGGCATAATACTTGATCCTGTTGAAAACGTATCATCCAGCTCGATAAACCGATACTCCTGGCTTGACCACAAAATAATCTCTTCACTGAATCTAGATAGATGCATCATGATTAATGATGCATTATTTAAAAACTCTGCGATGAAGTCACGATCACTTACAGCATCTAAGCTATTTTCATAGATTCCATCGAACCCCATCAGTTGAGCAGTCAATTCCCGATTAATCGGGAATGTTGTACCAGCCAACGCGCCTGCTCCAAGAGGTGAGAGATTAATCCTTTTCAGGCTGTCCTGCAAACGTTCTTTATCTCGCTGAAGCATCCAAAAATAGGCCATAAAGTGATGCCCCAATGAAATTGGCTGGGCTCTTTGTAAGTGAGTATATCCTGGAACAACTGTCTCGATATGCTTTTCAGCCACCTGAATCAGCGTGTTTTGGAATTCTGTAATTCCGTCGATGATTTCATTGACCTGGGAACGTAAATATAAATGCATGTCCGTTGCCACTTGATCATTACGGCTTCTGGCAGTATGCAATTTACCACCAACTGGTCCAATTTCATCAATAAGTAATTTTTCCAAATTTAAATGGATATCTTCAAAATCTACCGAAAAGGAGAGCTCTCCTTTTTCAGCCTTTGCCTTTAAAGAGTACAGTCCGTTCTTGATTAACTCGACTTCTTCTTTCGAGAGAATCTCACAGGCTCCAAGCATTGTCACATGGGCAAGGCTTCCTTCAAGGTCTTCCATCACTAATTCTTGATCAAACGCGATGGAGGCGCCAAAGGAATCAATCCATTCTTCGGCAGTTTTCGTAAATCTGCCTCCCCACAGTTTTTTCACACTGTCACCTTCTTTTGATTATGAACCTGACTATTTACTTTTGTTGGCAATCCCCATAGATTGATAAATCCAACCGCACTCGCATGGTCAAATTCGTCAGCTGAAGTATAGGTTGCCAGGTTTTCATTATAAAGAGAGTATTCAGACTTTCTACCTTCCACAATAGCATGGCCCTTAAATAATTTAACACGTACTACACCGGTTACGAAGCTTTGAGATTGTTTTAAAAAGGCAATAAGAGCATCTTTTAGCGGTGAAAACCATAGGCCTTCATAAATGAGTTCAGTTAATTTCTTCTCAATTATAGGCTTAAAATGTGCCAATTCTTTAACCATTGTTAGGTCTTCCAGTTCTTTGTGCGCTTTAATTAAAGTTAATGCACCTGGACACTCGTATACTTCCCTTGATTTAATTCCAACCAAACGATTTTCCACATGATCAATTCTGCCAATGCCATGTTTACCAGCAAGATTATTAAGATTTTGGATTAACGCGGCTAAAGGAGATTCAACTCCATTTAATGCAACTGGTACACCCTCTTTAAACGTAATCTCAATAATATCTGGTGTATCAGGAGTATGTTCAAGAGCTGTTGTTAAATCATAGGCTCCCTCCGGAGGTGCTGCCCATGGATCTTCGAGAACTCCGCATTCATTACTGCGTCCCCATAAATTTTGGTCAATTGAGTATGGGCTATCTAAATTAATCGGTACAGGAATATTATTTTGTTTCGCATATTCAATCTCCTCTTCGCGAGACCAGCTCCAATCTCTAACCGGGGCAAGTACCTTCAAGTTAGGGTTCAATGCTTGAATAGATACTTCAAAACGTACTTGATCATTCCCTTTTCCAGTACAGCCATGTGCCACAGCAACAGCATTTTCTTTTTCCGCTACTTCTACAAGTTTTTTAGCAATCAATGGTCGGGATAAAGCAGAAATTAATGGATATTTTCCTTCATACATTGCATGCGCCTGAAGAGCTACTAACGCGTAATCATTAGCAAATTCTTCTCTGGCATCTATAACATAGGAAGAACAGGCACCAACTTTAATAGCCTTTTCTTTTATAAAATCTAAATCTTTGCCTTCCCCTACATCCAGGCAGCATGCTACCACGTCATACCCCTTTTGTTTTAACCAGGAAATAGCGACTGATGTATCTAATCCTCCTGAATAGGCAAGTACTACTTTATTTTTATTCATGAACGTTCCCCTCCGATGTATATTTATTCAAATAAAAATGTTTTTATGCAATTAGAATATGTTATTCACTTTACCAACATTATGTGACTTTTTCAAGTATTTCCTGAAAATTTATTTTAGGCTGAATCATTGTAACTTTCCATCATAAGAAATTACAAAAGAAATTCGTATATATTAGCCAGATTGTGTAAACTATTTGTATGAATGAACATTGGGAGTGAAGTAAAATGGAGGATTTTTTCATATACGATGAACGTCTGGGTATACCGATTCCTCACCTGAAATTGGACTTTTCTGTCTACCCTCCTATTGTACAAAAAGCCATCCTAAACCGTTGGGAACAAATTAGAGGGAAAATCCCAGAGCGTATACAGGATATTGAACGAATTATTAATCATAAATTAAATCAGCTAAATGATGAAGATGATTTTGAGGTTTCATGTACTCTTAATTACGAAATTGCTGAACACGCCTCAATCATAAATGATTTATGGATTTGGTACAGAACTGAACAGGATTTAACAGGAAAGAAACATTTATAATTTATGGTCTATTATCAAAAAAACCGCCCATTATTGTGGGCGGTTCATTCTATATTATTCATAAATTATGCAATTTAATCTTCCTATACTTCCTTGATGATATCTCTATGCTCTGGAATAATTAGTTTCTCTAATACTAGCTTACCATCTTACTTGAACCAGGCAATACATCAGAGAAGTCTGCTGAAGATCCATATCCATTCGAGAGCTTACTCCCTATATGTAGCTACACACGGTTGATACATCTATCAAAGGTTCTCTTTTTCACTTAAGTAACGATATTTATAAAATTTATCTGCAAAATCCGTAACTTTTTTGGTTAGACGATAATTAGCACCTGAACCGATAGCCATGCTTAGAATGGGTATTCCCTTAAATACCTTTTTCCTAAAGAAATATATAGCCATCACCTTCATCATTTGTTTAATAGGCTGATCAAACCAAAACACATTGCTCAACTCATCTTCCCCTTCATAAAAATAAGAAGGTGGATGATCCAAATCCTCCATTAAGGTCTCCCAGAAATACTTTTGCATACGCTCTGGCATAGTACCAGCATGGAATACCTTTAGTGAAAGCATGATTTCATACGGGGTGTTCATTTCAAAACCATACGAAATTCCTATCAGCTGAATACTCCTTAAATTGATCACCATTTGAGCCGGCAAATCCGCTGCTAAAGCCAAACCTCCATTTACAGCCGAAATACCTCCCTGAACAAGAGAATACATCCGATGTCTGGCCACTTGCTGTTCAGCGATATAGGCCAACTGATCAATAGAAAGCTCTTTTAAGTCTTTTAGTGTTGATATATTCTCATCAAAAACGCGGGCATTTGTTAGTATACGATTCCTTGCATCAAGTTGGAATTGAGACTCATGAATCATGGAGTGCAGGTGAAATAACCAATTATCCATTTTTGAGAAAAACTCCTGTTGTGTACTCTCCGGCAACAGCGTGAACATATTCTCTATCCACCGATCATAATATGTTTCAAAATCGGTTGGCTCACTTGCCTTCATTTCCGCTTCCCACTCTTTTATTTCCATCCAAATTTCCTGATCCCGTTTCGTCAACGCCATATAATGATCACCTCTTTAAATGGTCTGATACAAAAAGTATATCACATATCGTACCAATTCCTACATTCTCGAAAATAGGGCTGTAAAGAAGTCCCAACAATGATCAGATATAAGAAATAATGCAAGGTAACACTATCCATTAAAATACTCCTGAGTGAACACAAAAAGGAATTCAAACTAGAGCTATAAAGCTCTAGTCCGAATTCCTTTTATCGTTAGGCTAAAATTATGCCAGTTATTAATGTGTTAAACGTACCACATCACGGGCAATCATTACTTCTTCATCAGTTGGGATGATGATAACTTTAACCGGTGAATATGGATGGTTCACAAATTGCTCTTTTCCACGTACATTGTTTAAAGCTGGATCCCAATATACGCCCATGAATTCTAAGCCTTTTAATACACGCGCACGAATTTCAGAACTATTTTCACCAATACCAGCTGTGAAGATAATTGCATCTACCCCGTTCATTTTCGCTGCGTAGGATCCGATATATTTGTGAATACCATCAGCAAATTTAGAGATAGCCAATTCAGCGCGCTCGTTACCTTCTTCAGCTGCTTGTTCAATATCACGTAAGTCGCTGGAGAAACCGGAAACACCAAGCATACCGGATTTTTTATTAAGAATATTGATTACATCATCAGCTGTTTTACCTGTTTTAGCCATTAAGAATGGGATTAAGGCAGGGTCTAAGCTTCCGGATCTTGTCCCCATTGTTAAACCTTCCAACGGAGTGAATCCCATAGTTGTATCGATTGATTTTCCGCCTTCAATTGCGGTAATACTTGCTCCATTACCTAAGTGGCAGGAGATTAAACGCAATTGCTCAAGAGGACGTTTTAATAGCTCAGCTGCACGCTCAGATACATATTTATGAGAAGTTCCGTGGAAACCATATTTACGGATTCCGTATTCTTTATAATAGTCGTATGGTAAGCTGTACAGATAAGAGCTTTCAGGCATTGTTTGGTGGAATGCTGTATCGAAAACAGCAACCGCTGGTACGTTTGGCAATACTTCACGGAAAGCTCTGATACCAGTTGCGTTCGCACGATTGTGAAGAGGCGCTAATTCAGCCAAGTCTTCAATTTGCTCCAATACTTCATCTGTAATAACAGCAGAATCCTTAAAGATTTCTCCACCATGTACGATTCTGTGTCCAATTCCTTCAATTTCTTCAAGAGAATTGATGATTTTATATTCAGTAAGCTTTTCAAGCAAAAGCTTTACGGCAACAGAATGGTCAGGTATTTCTGTAACCATCGTTTTCTTTTCTCCATTTACTGTAATTGTAAAAATAGAGTCTTGAAGTCCGATTCTTTCTACAATCCCTTTAGTGATTACAGTTTCCTCAGGCATCTCAAATAATTGAAATTTTAAAGAGGAACTCCCAGCATTAATCGCGATTATTTTTGACATATATTCTCTGCTCCTTACATTTATGAATAGCATCGATGTTACACGGTAACTGCTTATTTATATGTTCTCGATTCCAATTAAAACATTGAACAAGCGTTCTCGCAAGCCGAAATTACTTTGTTACCGTTTTCACAATAATATTATTTTATTTAAACAATTCTAACTTGTCAAAAAATTTATATAACGGTAATAAAGCTTTCTTTTACTTTTCTTCTTCAATCCATGCATCAATTTTACTTAACATGGAAGCAGTAGCTGCCCTGTCAGATAGCTTCGGCATATTGACGAGCAGAACCTGTTTTGGTGCTTTTATATCTTTCCCCTTTTTCTGCAGGATAAGAATACTTTTAGCCGATTGCTTCGATTGGAATAAACTTTCAGGCAGCTGAATCATCCCCTGAATATATCCCTCTTCGTTAATAAATTGATGAAGAGCCTTTGCTTCAACTGTGTTGAAAAGATCATTAGGAATCAGGAAAAATAGATATGCCCCTTCTTTTGAATACGTGAAGCTTTGTTCAATTAATAAATGATGGGCATATGACATACCATTTTCAGATTTCACTTTAAAATCGGCGGCTCTCTGATCGTTTGGATAATAGCCTACCGGTAAATCACAAACTACTGCATCTGCAGGGTTAATAAATAACGGCTGCAGGCTATCCTGATGTAAAAATTGAATTGGATGCCCAATGAGATTAGCTCCACAATAGGCAAGTCTGATTAAAGTTTCATCGACCTCAACACCTGTAGCATCTAACTCCTTTTTATCCAGTGAATTTAAAATAGAAAACAGAAGGTTACCTGTTCCGACTGCCAAATCAGTTATCGTTAACGTATCTTGATTTTTGGTGAATTTTTCGAGCAGATAAGCAAATAGAAATCCCAAGGCATCCGGTGTCATTTGATGATTTGCCTGAACATTAGATCTGCTGGATTTCAATACTGCCAATTGCCAACCTTTGCGGATATCCTCTTTACTAAACTGCTCCAAAGGTTTATCCTGATAGCTATTTTTCAAACGTTTGACTGCCAGTTCACTCAATTCTTCCTGAAGCACGGCATTATGGAACCAATTTTCTCCTGTTTCAGCGATGGCTTCTAACTCTGTGATCCCTAGTTCGTCCTGTATAATAGTTGCGGTAGATATTATCAATTCGTATATAGATTCAACATTTGTTGTGATCATTTTAAGTTCCTCCAGCTATTGTGCATTTTACTTTCCCCATTGTAGTATTACGTTTCATAAAGGACAAGTCTAATCATTCAAAAAAATACGTTCATGAAAAACGCCCCTTAAATGTTAGAAAAGCCTGTCTAACTTTAAGGGGCAGAAAGTTTATATGGAGCCTTTTTACTTTGCAGCTTTTGCTGCTTCAAGCGCTGCTTCATATTGCGGATGCGTAGTGCCTTCCGGAACATATTCCACATATGTTACTTTATTATTGCTGTCAACTACAAAAACAGCACGTGCCAATAAACGTAATTCCTTCATTAGTACTCCGTAAGCCTCTCCAAAAGAAGCGTCTCGGTGGTCAGAAACTGTTATGACGTTTTCTAAACCAGCTGCTGCACACCAGCGTTTTTGAGCAAAAGGAAGATCCATGCTTACTGTCATTACAACAACATCCCCTGCTTTTGCTGCCTCTTCATTGAATTTTCTTGTTTGACTATCGCAAACGCCTGTATCCAAAGATGGCACAACACTAATGATTCTTACTTTTCCATCTGTATCCTTCAAAGTTACTGGAGATAAATCATTTGCCAACACCGTAAACTCAGGTGCAGTGTCACCTACTTTTACTTCCTCACCAATCAATGTAACCGGATTACCTTTAAATGTTACTGTTGCCACACCAATTCCTCCTTATATCCCGATATATTCTCTACATTCTTAAGTATAGAGATATTCATACTCTTTGTAAAAAAATAACCACATTCGCATGGAATGTGGTTATGATAAAGCTTTATGAACAATCACATAAAACTGTTCCCTGATTCATCGGAAGTGGAATCAGAGGAATCCTGGGAATTGGAATTATTTTTTTTATTGTTTTTCCCCACCTTCGAAATCATTGATTCTACCTTATCCATAGCAATTGGAGCTGAATCAAGAATCTTTTCGATTAGATGTGTACTCTCATTAAGATGAAGCATTTTTACACCTTGAGCATTAACAATTAGAAAAGCAATCGGTGTGATTGAAACTCCACCTGCGGCTCCTCCACCGAATGGATGACGCTTCTCCTCACCAGTACCCTGGCTTCCTCCACGGCTAATTTGATAATCACTACCTCCGGCTGCATAGCCAAATCCAACCTTTGACACAGTCATGATCACACTGCCATCAGGAGTTTCTACGGGATCACCGATAATCGTATTAACATCAATCATACTTTTTAAGTTTTCCATTGCTGAATTCATGAGACCTTCAATTGGATGATTGGACATTTTATAACCTCCTGCATAGTTTTGCTTATTTCAATTTTTTCATTTCCTTAGCATTAAACGTGCCAGCTTCCAACCTGCAACTATAGTTTTTGCCATTCGGACACGGGCTATGCATTCGATTTTCGTTTCAAATGGTTTCTTGACTGAGAAATATGGGATAATATCGATTTTAGGAGGTATCATTAATGTAAAATACTGACTGATGATACCAATAGCTCCGCCAGTTAACCCCCATAATGCTCCCGTTGCCACTGCTGTTGTTGATGCTTCACCTGTACCGTAATGAATTTCCATTTGCAAATCTGTCATTTGTATTTTAGAGGTGAATTTTTTTACAGTTCCTTGATAACTCCTCAATTGTGAAAACATTTCCTTCAGATTCTGAAAGGCAGCTTGAACACCATCCATAGATAAAGATTCATCACCAGAGGATTCACATTGGTTTGATTGATTATGTTGCCGGTAAGTACTTTCCCGATAAGAAGAAGGCTGATATTTTTCGTCAGACAGCTGTACTTCTCTAGAATAATGGATAAGGCCTTTCCATAATTGAACCTTTATATTTGCCTTATCCTTTTCCTGAGTGTGATGATATTCAATATGTATTGTCACTTTCGAAAGCAAAAAGACGGATATAAGGATTAGCACAACTATACAAATCAGTAATAAAAGCTTCATCGTTTATATCCTCCCGAGTACGTCATCAAACAAACAGTATGGTCAATATTAACTTAATCTAAACTATACTCATTGGCTTTTTTAACGCCAAATAGCAAAAAAGACCCCTTCTAAAAGAAGGAGTCCTTTAAAGCACATATTATTTACCACGCTCTTCCAGCACAACAACTGTATCACTGAACATATCATGAAAGCCCTGTTTCTTAGGATTGAATGCAATAACGATATAACCGAGCATAAGCACAGCGGAGATATATCGGCCAATCCATTCTCTAAAGATTACTGTTTTCCAATCCAAAGGCGTTCCATCCAGCGATACCACTCTAAGACCCATAATCATTTTTCCTAGAGATTGGGCTAAGAATTTGGAAGTAAGAATAAAATAACCGAAAAATACAATGGAATCAACTATGGTATAAGCAGAGAAAATACCTGTATCATCCATAGGGATATCAAACAGTCTAAATATCGGATTGATCAATAATCGACTTATGCTTCCAATTACTATAAGATCGATGAGATAGGCCCAGAATCTCATCCAAAATCCTGCACGCAGATGGTTTGGAACAGAGTCAGGAGGCTGTACCTGTTCGTCTAAAGTCAGTTCTTCTTGATAATCTTCCATTTTCCACCCTCCTTAATTCGCAGAATATAAATACATCATCCGCGGCGATTGATTTTCAGTCATTAGGCTTTTTATCGTGCTTACCTCATCATTAACGCCTACCCATTGCTGCATTTTCATCGAAAATAATGAGCCGAGGCTATCTGACCCAATTAAACGAACCACTTGTGCATCTTTTAAATTTTCACTTTTTTTCATATCTTTAATTACATCCTCTAAATAACCAAGCTCATCAATTAAATTAATTTCCATTGCTTGACGGCCATCGTAAATACGCCCATCAGCAATTTTTCTTACTTCATCCTCAGACATACCGCGCCCCTCCGCAATGACCTTCACAAATTGATCATAGGAGCTGGTAACCATCGATTGAAGAATTTCCTTTTCATCCTCTGTCACTTCTCTAAATGGATTCATAAGATCCTTAAATTCACCGCTTTTAATAGTGACCATGTCGATTCCATACTTTTCAGCTAATCCTTCAAAGTTATAGCTTTGCATAATGACTCCAAGTGACCCTGTCAATGTTTCCGGACTGGCAAATATCTTGTCGGCCGGTGTTGAAATATAATATCCTCCAGATGCAGCCTGCGAACCCATTGATACATATATTGGTTTCTTTGTTTCCTTTTTAATTTGCATTAACTTATTATGTATTTCCGCACTTTCCACAACACCGCCACCCGGGCTGTTTACGCGTAAAATAATTCCCTTCACTGCATCATTATCCTTAATGGCATTCAATCTTTCCATAAAAGATCGGTGATTATAGGCTTCAGTCGTAAAATAACTATCTTCCTCACCCGTGTCCTGAATGACTCCCTCTACATCCATGACAACGATTTGACTGTTCACATCCCCTTCTTCAATAATATCCTCCTCAAATAATGTATCCTCAAACAAATTTGTCATAGCAGACTCTTCACTTGAAAATGTTGAGATAGCATTCATAAGGACGGATACAAAAAATATCACCGCTGCTATTCCAAGTGCCAACCATCTTTTTTTACTCATACAAATTGTCCCCCAATCACTCTTTAAGTTGTTTTAATGTTCTTATTATTCATGATAGAATTATTATAGCACCTTATTTTGGTAAACCTATAATCAGGAGTACCCATACTAACCTACAAGGAGGGAACAAAATGGCAGAACGCAGAAATATCTTTTTTTATTACAAGCAAGGTCAAGAAATGGTGGATCAGGTCAATAAATTAAAGGATAATGCAAACAACTACGGATTCGAACTTGTAGATGAACATAAAGATGCTAATATTATCGTTAGTGTAGGAGATGACGGAACATTTCTTCAGGCAGTACGTAAGACAGGCTTCAGAGAGGATTGCCTGTATGCAGGCATTTCATTGAACAAGCAATTAAATATGTATTGTGATTTCTACATAGATGATACGGAAAGTATGGTGGAAGCAGTCACAAAGCCCGTCATTGAAGTAAGAAAATATCCTACAATAGAAGTAACGGTTGATAACCAAATAAGCTTTGATTGCTTAAATGAATGCACATTCCGTTCCGCTTTAATTAAAACAATGGCTATCGATGTTCGAATTGATGATATATTATTTGAAACATTCCGTGGTGATGGGATGATCATTTCTACACCTACCGGAAGTACTGCCTACAATAAATCGGTCAACGGTGCAGTGGTAGACCCTTTGCTTGACTGCATGCAGGTAAGCGAAATAGCATCGATGAATAATAATCATTATCGTACGCTTGGTGCTTCATTTATTTTGGCTCCCGATCGTACTCTATCTCTTCAAGTAAAAGATAATGAAAACGATTACCCGATTATCGGGATGGATAATGAAGCGATGAGTATTCATCTTACCGAACGATTGGATATTAAACTGAGCGGAAGATATATCAAGACGGTTAAATTACGTAATAATTCTTTTTGGGAAAAAGTACACAGGACATTCCTTTAAATCTTCATACGAAGGAAACAAAAAAGATGATTCCGCTGGTCGGAATCATCTTTTTTTCTCGAAAGAGGATATTGCTTACGCCTTATATACTTCTTTCTTCTTTCTCCTTATTTCTTAATTCGACACGCATAATTTTGCCGCTGATTGTTTTCGGCAAATCTTCCACAAAAGTAATTTTTCTTGGATATTTATAAGGGGCTGTAAGCTCTTTAACATGGTTCTGCAAGGTTTGAACCAATTGAGGATCATTGGCATCCACGCTATCCTGTAAGACTATGAACGCTTTTACGATTTGCCCTCTTACCTCATCCGGGCTACCTACTACAGCGCACTCCTTCACATATGGATGTTTAACAAGTGCATCCTCCACTTCAAATGGCCCAATGGTATAACCTGAACTGATAATAATATCATCACCGCGTCCCTCAAACCAAAAATACCCGTCCTCATCCTTTTTAGCTTTATCTCCCGTAATATAAAAATCGCCTCTAAACTGCATGGCTGTCCGTTCCGGGTCCTTATAGTAATTTTTAAACAGCGCAGGGGTTTTAATGTGGACAGCTATATCACCTACTTCGCCAGGTTGGCAAACCTGCCCCTCCTCATTAATAATTTCTACGTTATTTCCAGGGGTCGGTTTCCCCATGGAACCCGGCTTCACATCCGTCCCCTTCATGATACCGACCAGAAGGGTATTTTCTGTTTGCCCGTATCCATCACGAACGGTGACCCCGAAATAGTTTTGAAACGTATCGATCACTTCTCTATTAAGCGGCTCTCCTGCTGAAACGGCACTATGTAGGCTTCCCAGGCTATATTTATCGAGGCTGTCTACCTTCGCCATCAATCGATATTCAGTAGGGGTACAGCATAAAACAGTAATCGAATGCTTATCAATTAATTTTAAATATTTCTCTGCTTCAAACTTGCCGTGATATACAAACCCAGTAGCTCCCGATCCAAGGACAGATAAAAAGGGACTCCAAATCCACTTTTGCCATCCAGGTCCCGCCGTAGCCCATACAACATCATCCTCACTTATTGATAACCAATTTGAGGCCGCTGTTCTGAGATGTGCATAGGCCCAGCTATGAGTGTGGACAACTCCCTTCGGTTGGCCTGTTGTACCTGAAGTATAGGATAAAAAGGCCATATCATCTCCCATGGTTTTCACCATTTGCAGCTCTTCTGAAGCGTCTTTCATTCGTTCATCCAGTTGAATCCACCCATCCTCATTTCCATTTATAACAAATGATTTCAGTGAATCCTCCGATATAATTTCTGTAAATAAAGAGGTATGAGGCTTATGAACAATTACCGCTTTTGCTTCTGCATGCCTGCTTCTATAAAGAAGGTCCTTTTCCCGAAGCATTTCAGAACATGGTATGACCACTGTACCTATTTTTAAAGCAGCTAAGTAAATCACATACGCTTCAATAAAGCGAGGAATCATGACGAGAATTTTATCTCCCTCCCTCAACCCTTCCTCTAACAAAATATTGCCAACTTTATTCACCTTTTTGACCAATTCTTCATATGTAATCTTTTGTGTTTCCCCGTATTCATTTTCCCAAATCAATGCGATTTTGGTTTCGTTCTTACTGTAATTTTCTACCTCGCTGACTAGATTATATTGTTCTGGTGCGATCAGGTTCTGTTGATTCATATCCTTCTCCTCCCTTAAAACAAATAATGTTAATCAAACTCTATTATACCTTATTTTACAATTAATGGATTAAGAGAGTGGGAAAAGATTGGCTCTTATTATTGCTTTCAACATACAAAAAAAAGAAAGCGGACTAAAAAATCCGCTTTCTTGTAGCCATATTATTTAATTATCTGGAGTAACCTCCACCCAATTGTTGTTCAGCCATTTGAACAAGACGTTTCGTAATCTCTCCACCAACAGAACCGTTAGCGCGAGCTGTTGTTTCTGCTCCAAGTTGTACACCAAACTCAGAAGCGATTTCATATTTCATTTGGTCAAGAGCTTGTTCAACTCCTGGTACCAAAAGATTGTTTGTGTTGTTTGACATGTGTTTTTCACCTCCTTGTGATAATAGAGTGTGTAAAAACACATATCTTCATTCCGGATTTAAAATGGTAATTGTTCACAAATCAATTTAGAATAAATCCTCTGTTTCTGATTCTTTCTCTTTACCTGTGAAAACTAACATTTCTGTTTTATCCAAAGCCTCTTTAATTAAAGGTTCAAAATCGACATAGCTCTCATAATGACCGACTTTTTCTCTTTTTGGCTTAGTTTTGGGATTAGCTGGTGTAAACACCGTACAGCAATCCTCAAAAGGACGTATGGATATCTCATGAGTATCAATTTTCTCTGCAATTTCAATAATATCTGTTTTATCCATTGCGATAAGCGGCCTCAGAATTGGTGTATTTGTAACCTCATTAATTGTAAACATGCTTTCCATCGTCTGGCTGGCCACTTGGCCTAAACTTTCACCAGTCACAATCGCGAGCGCATTTTGTTTTTCTCTGATTGCATCAGTAATTCGAAGCATCAATCTGCGTGTGGTTGTCATGGTATAGTTATCAGGTATTTGCTTTTGTATCAATTTTTGAATCTCCGTAAATGGCACAACATGCAGTACCATACGTCCATTGACTTCTGCCAGCTTTTTCGCCAAATCAATTACTTTTTGTTTCGAGCGTTCGCTTGTGAAGGGAGGACTGTAGAAATGTACACATTCAATCTCTACTCCCCTTTTCATCGTTAAATACCCCGCAACCGGGCTATCAATCCCTCCGGAAAGCATAAGCATTGCCGATCCGCTGCTTCCAATTGGCAATCCGCCAGCTCCAATAATTTTTTCACCCGTAATATAAGCAGCATCCTGGCGTACTTCGACTCTCAATTTCAAATCTGGATTGTGAACATCGACCGTTAAACCGTCTACATGCTGCAAGCAATATCCCCCAACCAATCCATTTAAATCATATGTTGAATAGGGATAGGTTTTATCAGCACGCTTAGCGTCAATTTTAAATGTACGAATTTTTGTTGTTAAATGATTGATATAAAATAAAGCTGATTCCTGAATGGCTGAGATTTCTTTATCAACCTTTAAAGCCGGGCTTATTGAAGAAATGCCATATATTTTTTTGAGAATATCCATAATCGGCTTGTAATCTGCACCTTGTAAGTGAACGTACATTCTTTCGTGCTGTGCCTCAATACGAACCTCCGGATAATCTGACAAAGCTTTTTTTATATTTTTACGTAATTGAACAATAAAGCCTTTACGATTCCTTTTCTTCAATGTAATCTCACCATAGCGGATTACGATATGATCAAATTTTATCATTTCTTTCTTACCTCACTTAACATTTGGATTGCTCTTTCAATTTCCTTAAGTGCCTGCTCTATTTCTTCCTTCGAATGATCATAATCTAAGCTTATTCGTATAGAACTGCCGGCAATTTGCTCATTTTTTCCCATAGCGAGAAGTGTTTGGCTAACCGTTTTTTTCTTTGATGAACAAGCACTGTTTGTTGAGACATAGATTCCAAACTCACCCAATGTATGAACGAATGTTTCTGATTTAAGTCCCGGAATTGAAAAATTAATAATATGCGGAGCTGCATGTTCTATAGGTGAATTGATGACAACATTCTCCATTTTGGATAGCTCTTGAAGTATCAGAGTACGGTACTCGTTCATTCTTCTGCTGCCTTCCCTGCTCTTTTCAATCGCCAATCTCATTGCTTTTGCCAAAGATACGGCCCCTGCCAAGCTTTCCGTCCCACTGCGCATGCCTCTTTCTTGGTTTCCCCCGGCAATTAACGGTGAAAGTGTAATTCCCTCTCTGGCAAATAGAATCCCGGTACCTTTTAATCCATGGAATTTATGTCCTGATAAAGAATATAAATCGATATGAGCATCACGTAAAGATAGTTCGACTTTACCAAAGCCCTGAACCCCATCTACATGAAAATGTATTTTAGGATAATTCTTTAAAAGATTTCCTATTTCATAAATTGGTTGTACAGTTCCCACTTCGTTATTAACATGCATAACTGATACCAATATTGTATCTTCTCGGATTGCTTCCTTAACTTGCTCAATTTCTACTCTGCCATCTTGATTAACAGGCAAGTAGGTTACGTCATAGCCAAGTTCCTTTAGCTGTTCAAACGGTCTTTTTACGGAAGGATGCTCAATTGAGGTGGTAATAATATGCTTCCCTCTGTTTCGATAATTTTCTGCTATTCCTTTTATGGCCAGATTATTGCTTTCAGACCCACCTGAAGTAAAGATAATCTCTGTAGCCTTTACTCCCAGAAGACCCGCGACCTGTTCTCTTGCCTGTGCTAACAGTTTTTCTGACTTCCCTCCGAAGCCATGTAAAGAGGATGGATTCCCCCAGAAATCGGCAGTAACCTTTGTGAAGGAATCAATCACTTCCTTATAGGGTTTTGTTGTCGCGCTATTATCTAAATAAATCATGCTTTTTCCCCTTCCTATCAATAAGAAAATGTAGCATATCCTGTCCTGTTTATAAAGTAATTTTCTCTTATGCCTCTATCTTATGCTGGATTAAACAAAGAAAAAAACCAGACTGGTAAGTCCAGACTGGTCTATACATTGCTATGTTCAAGATACTCTTGAATTTTTTTTAACGAACCCGGTTCAACTTTTTCAATTGCCTCAGCTGCATGCTCCAGAGCATCCTGGTATTGATAATTGCGGAATTGCTTTTCTGCTTCAGTCAGGGCAACAGCAACAGATGGGTATTTGCTTCTATAACGATTGCCGTATTGAATAACTTTCTCAGCCATCATCACTTGCTCAGTCAATTCAACAGTAGCCTCCTGAACACGGCTAACTGCAACACTTGCAATATCCAGATGATGCATGACAGCATTCATATTCAATGGTTTTTCTTCCAATTTCTCTTTTACTTCCTCAATGCTTTCTTTTGCTTGTATAACCATTAATTCATAAGAAGTTGGAAGACCCGGTAAATTGCTTCCCTTGATGATTCGTAAGGATTCCGTCATGCTTTGATGCAACTTCCTTATCGTTTCTCTTGATTCCAATTCATCCTTACGCAGAGTATTTAATTTCTCTTCAAATTCTTTTTGTAAGTCTTTCAGTTCATCTAATTTGGATTCAAGCTCAACGATGTCCTCTTTTAATGCCGTATAAGCTGTATCTCTTTCGTATATCTTATCTTTAAGCATTTCCCATTTCGATTTCAAGGTAATCAGCGTTTTATCAAGATTTGAACGTGCCTCAAGTTCCTTCTCAGGCATTTGATAGATTTGTTTCACCAATTCTGTCTCTTCATCCAGTCTCTCAAGCTGATCGATTGATTTATCCAGCTTTTGCTGGTATGAATCCTTAACTGATAAAACATACTGACGTGCTACAACCTCTTTTTCCAGTAGATCATAATAGGATTGAATGGATTCGTTTAATTCCTCGATTCCTTTTGCAGCCGCTTCGGTGTCTATGTCAACAATATATTCCTTATATTTTTCTAGATTCTCTTCCATTTTTTCAATTTCATTCTCAAAAAACATATGACTTAATGGATATCCTTGCTCACACATTTCCGCATATCCCATTTTAAGTTCATGTAAAAGTCCCGGTATATGTATTTGGCAATGCCCAATTAAATCAGGAATCAAATCTAATTTTTCCTTCAGGTTTTGCAATTTAGCCTGGATGCCCAGTACTTGTTCTCTAGCCTCTAGGTAATCTCCTGATTCTGTTTGATTATTGAATGTATCAAAATCAAGAGCAAGCTTATCAAATTCTTCTTCCAGTTTACTTGCTGCTTCACCAAACGAATGACGGTGTGCCAATAAACGTTTCTTCTGTTCACGATAAGCTAATAGAAGCTCTTCAACTAATCTTTTATTTTGCTCCTCACTGCCCACCAATTCATTTAATTCATGCAGCATGGCTGAAAGTGTAATTTCTATTTCTTCAATGATATGCTCAATCTTCTTTTGAACCTGCACTGATTTATTAAATCGGTACTTGTCAGCATATTCTTCTGCATCAAACAGCAGTGTCTCAACATCAGCAAGACGATCTGTCTGGATTGTATCCCATTCATTACGCCATCTTTCAAACATTCTCTCTGTTTGCCCAGTCATATTCAAGCTTTTTACCTTAGCCAATTCTTCTGCAATCGGCCTATTCATGATGTCAATTTTTTTCTCTGCAAGTCTATCTATTTCTTTGTAGTGTTTCTTCCTTGCCAATATTCCAACAATAAAGGCAATAAAGATAATCACCAATATCCCTATTACATACTCCATATGAAGCCTCCTATTCAAAACGAGACAGATAATATATATAAATAAGTTCAATATCAATGATTTAATGATAACATGGTATAAAGTATTTTTAACTAATAAAATCTACTTTTTCTACAAAAAATTATTCAATGCTCTCTTTTAATGTCTAGAAAATATAATTTATTTAAAATATTTGTCGAAATGGAGGCTCTCTCGATGAAAATCAAGGACGGACATGTACATACTCCTTATTGTCCGCACGGAGCGGATGAACCAGTTTTTGCATATATTGAAAAAGCAATAGAGCTGGGATACGAAGAAATTACCTTTACCGAACACGCTCCTTTACCAAAAGGATTTATAGATCCGGCTCCAACACGGGATAGTTCTATACAAATGGATCAGTTATTCACATATATAGAGGAAATAAGGTGCTGTAAAGAGAAGTATAAGGCGAAGATTGCCATTAATATTGGTTTAGAAGTGGATTATATAGATGGCAGGGAACAGGAAACAACAGAATTCCTTAATGAAATTGGCCCTTATTTGGATGACTCGATTCTGTCTGTTCACTTTTTAAAGAATCAAAACGAGTGGTATTGCCTGGATTATAGTGAAAAAGAATTCGGTCATATAATTGAACAATACCAATCTGTCGATCAACTATATAAGGCTTATTACCATACCCTTCAAAAATCGATTATAAGTGATTTAGGGACATTTAAGCCCAAACGGGTAGGTCATATTTCTCTAATTACAAAATTTCAGAAAAAGTATCCAAGCAGTGTCCCATTAGAATCCTATTTACTTCCAATACTTTCATTAATAAAAGAACGTGGGTATGAATTGGATTTAAACACGGCCGGCCTTTTTAAACCCTTATGCGGTGAGACTTACCCCCCTATACCCTTTATTCAAGCAGCCATAAAAATGGGAATCCCTCTCTGTTATGGATCTGACGCTCACCATCCAGCAGATCTTGGGAGAGGAATAGATGTACTAAAAACGAAAATCTTAATAAACGATTAATCACTCAGCATCCAGTCAAATAGGGACAGGACAAACACGATTCTCAAATAAGCAGTCATTAAGAAATCGTTCAATCTCTACCTGATACTTGTTTATAAAATACAATTCGTTCGTAAATATTTGCCAAACCTCACTGAAGTATTGAGCCTGAATGAAGGGTTCATTCAGTAATGCTTTTAGCTTCATGACAAACATAGATGGATTAATCTTTTTTAATTCACCGCAATCCATACCAGCATCAAGGAATAAATTAATATAAAATTTTTCTTTCGATAAATAGGTTGTGTAAATTTCTCTGTTTAAGCTTGAGTCTACTGATATTTCTCTTAATACAAGACGTGTTAGCAGGAACTTTTCTCTGTAATAATGCAAGCAAAATTTGGTATACTTTAAGACACATTCTTTTGGACCAATGAGCGGGAGTTGTTCAGCGATATTTTCAATGCCGCTTATATAGCCTTCAAAGAAATCTGTAAAACAATATTCAAGGAGACCTTGCTTATGCTGAAAGTGATAAGCTATATTTGCTGAATTACCTCCGGCACGGCCAGCAATATCTCTGATTGAAGTTGCTGAATAGCCTTTCATATAGAATAAATAGACAGCAGCTTCAAAAATATCATCTTTTTTATTTGATAGTTTATCCATATATTCATCTTCCCCCTTTATGATTAACATTCTCGAGGAATGTCAGATGACAACGTGAAACCTTGTTCGGCAGGGAGTTGTTTTATCCAACACCGAGTATTAGTTGAACCAATCGGGGTCTTATCGGCGCTAAACTTCCTCATAACCGTAATAGAGGTGGAGCCTTAGTGCCAATTTGAACGGGATAAAAGCCGTTCCAGCATACCAAGCTGTGCGTTCACATGGATTTTCTCTTATATATGAAGTAGTTCTTCTTTTTAGAGACTTATCCTTCTATAACTTCTCGACAAAAAAGACAGTACTGACTATGGTTAGAGGTTATTCTCTATTGAGGGTAACAATGAAAGGAGAATGATGATGTTTCAAGTCGAAAAATATAAAAAAACGAAACCAGAAAACTATCAAATGGTCAGCAAACAGCTGGAAGCCCTAATAGATGGGGAAACAAATTTAATTGCCAATTTGAGCAATGCTTCTGCCCTTTTAAATCAATTTTTGGATGACGTGAACTGGGTGGGATTCTACCTATATGAAGAGGAGCAACTGGTTCTTGGACCATTTCAGGGTCTCCCGGCCTGCATTCGAATTCCTTTAGGCAAGGGAGTATGCGGAACAGCGGCAGAAAAAAGAGAAATAATCAGGGTAATGGACGTACATCAATTCCCTGGACACATTGCCTGTGATGCTGCCACTCAATCAGAAATCGTTTTGCCGATTCTAAAGGATGGCCGTCTGATTGGTGTACTTGATATAGACAGTCCGTCAAAGAATCGTTTTGACAAAGAGGATGAAAATGGATTAAAACAATTTGTGGATGTACTTGTCCAATCGATATAAAAAACAAAGGGCTAAGCCAAAAATGAGCTTAGCCCTTTTGTATTAACAGGATACAATCACCTGATTTTTACCTGATCGCTTAGCTGTATACAGGGCATCATCTGCCCGCTTGAAAAGTTTTTTGATCGTATTGTTATTTTTTTGATTGGATTCCCAATACGATACGCCGCAAGAAATGGTGACCGGAGGATTTGTTTCTTTTCTTACTTTCTCAACAAGTCTTTCCGCAACAGCTTTACCAGCCTCTATCGGTGCCTTCGGAAGGAAAATAGCCAATTCTTCCCCGCCCCATCTTGTGCCTATATCGGTGTCTCTAATACTATTTTTAATTAAATCAGCTACCTGAATAAGGACTTCATCTCCCTTTTGGTGCCCATATGTATCATTTGTCAGCTTAAAATTATCTATATCGATTAAGATAAACGTTCCCTCAGTTTCTGAATTTATCAATTCAAGCATTCTTCCCTCAAGATAATTTCTCGAATATAGACCTGTTAAATAATCGGTTATGACCATCTTTTCAAGCTCTTCTCTTAATATTGAGTTCACAAATGCCATTGAAGAATGATGAATAAGAGACTGCATTAATTTAAACATATCAAATGTAAAATGATACGGTACTCGATGAAGAACAATGCAAAAACCATCCATTTTTCCACTATGTATCATTGGAAAAGCCATAAGGGATTTATAATGGCCATCCTGCCCAACTTTATCCGAATCCATGTCCCCAATATATAAAGCCTCCCGATCCTGTTCTAAGCTGCCTTTGACATATTGGATGTAGTCCTTGGATGCCTCTTCATCGAAAAAAGGTGAACTTCCCGGCACAAGTTTTGTCTGTCCATTCCTAATCATAAAAAAACCCACTTCGTCTGCGAGGAACGATTTATTTATTTGTCGCTTCATATAACTAACTGTTTCACTAAGTCTCAAGGTAGAATTCAGACGATGCGATGTTTCATTAATAAGACGTAAATCTGCAATTAAGCGTTTGGATTGTTCATATAGTTGGGCATTTTCCAGAGCCCCGCCTGCCGTATTCGCGAGAAGAGAGATGAATTCAATTTCAGTATCTGGGAATATGACTGCTTCAGGTGCAATAACTTGTAAAACCCCATAAACACCCTGTTTGCCTAATAATGGTGCATACAACACAGAATTTCCCACTTCCATTGTATTCTCAAATTGAACATGACCAGAAACATATGCCTGCATGGCAGATAAATTTTCCCCGTCCATTTCCAAACTTTTAATTGGAAGATTTAATGTGTTATCGCTGTCCTGCGACATCAGCAAATAGTATACAAAGGACGGATATACTTCACGCAGGGTTTCGATTACCTCTGCCAAAACGGAATGCATATCCATAGAGGAATGAAACTCTGTCGTAATCCGTTGCAATAGTTTGTAGCGTTTCTCTTCCTTTTTTCGTTCTGAAATTTCAATTGCCTTGTGCAGTAATTCTCCTATCACTGTCTTCAATTCATATAAATCAATTCTATTATCATTTTTCAACTCTTTATTTTTAGAAAGAACTACAAATAGTCCCAGTAATTCTCCTTCATGATATACAGGAATCCCCAATGGGTATAAAGTATCATTTAATGATAGACAGACTTCCATACACAAATCTTTCAAAGAGGAGTTTAGTAAAGCATCAAGGGAAATGGTGCTGGCAAACTGATTTTGGAGTTCTGTTTTCGAAGCCACTTTTTCCAGATTGATCTTTTGTTTCCAAGGATCATTATAATAACAGGCAATCTCATCCACACTTAACAATTCCAATAAGTAGTCAACCATTTTATCTGTAAATTTACCTAAAAAGAGTTCATTATCATCTTTAATCATACATTCCACAAATAGACCTTTTAATTTTGTTTCCCAGCTCAGATTTAATTGATTATCTACCATCACATTAATCAACACCTGTTGTCATATTTTATTTCGTATTTTTTATAAATTTAGATTGATTTTTTAAAATATAATACTTTATACCTGTATTTTACCAATATATGCTAAAATAATCATTACTTTCTTTCAATAAAATTACATTTTTTATTTAAACCTTTGAAGGAAGCATCAGATTGTAACGATTCCATTCAAGAGAATCCCTTGACTTATGTAACAATAAATTATACAATATTCTTTGTGTAAAATATCGCAGCTTATGTTCGCATCTTTATTTGTTCATTTCATTCCTCTACCATGAGGTGTATCTTGTAACCCGCTGCTGCTAGGGCGAAGGTACATGAAAATGAAATGGCAGTAATGCTTGTAAACATCAGTTTTTATTTTACAAAAATAAAAACATTCAAGGAGGAGTCTTCTTATGGCTCGTTATACAGGTCCAAGCTGGAAACTATCCCGTCGTTTAGGAATTTCCCTAAGCGGTACAGGTAAAGAATTAGAAAAGCGTCCTTACGCACCAGGACAACACGGTCCTAACCAACGCAAAAAGCTTTCCGAATACGGTTTGCAATTGCAAGAAAAACAAAAACTTCGTCACATGTACGGTGTGAACGAACGTCAATTCCGCACAATGTTCGATCGTGCTGCTAAAATGCCTGGTAAACAAGGTGAAAACTTCATGATTCTTCTTGATTCTCGCCTTGACAACATTGTTTACCGTTTAGGTTTAGCTCGTACTCGTCGTCAAGCTCGTCAGCTTGTAAACCACGGACACATCTTGGTTGATGGACGTCGCGTTGACATCCCATCTTACCGTTTAGCTCCTGGTCAAGTTATCGGAGTACGTGAAAAATCCCGTAACCTTGATATCATCAAGGAAGCTATGGAAGTAAACAACTTCGTACCTGACTACCTAACTTTCGATGCTGACAAGTTAGAAGGTACATTCACTCGCTTACCTGAGCGTTCTGAATTACCAGCTGAAATTAACGAAGCTCTTATCGTTGAGTTCTACTCTCGTTAATTAATACGCATTGTAAATAGCGTATATAAAAACCCTGGAAACCTTGTTTCCAGGGTTTTTATTTGTTTGGAAAATATAATTACTAAACTTATAATCAGACTCGAAATATTATTTATAGGAATTATGAAGCAGGTGATATTTAATTCTCTCTTTGTTTTTGAAAAACGAAGACCAGGCAATACCTTAGAAATTTACCATTAAACGGGACTCCAAACCTGAAACGGCTCCTAGGTTTTTCATCCTAACAAGGTCTGTTTTGGTGTACAAAACTTAATATAGCTGAAGACATATCTATTTTAACCTCTTAAAACTTTATCTTCTTGACAACTATATTTTCATATTCAATCGTTCTCTTCACCCGTATAATCTCTATGCAATTAGATTCTTTGCAACTATTAGATGTTAAATCAATTTCTTTTGGAATACCTTTCAATCGTCTAAATTAAAAGTCAGCATCATACCCACTAAAAATCGGAAATTAAATCCCCTCTAACTTTATCTATAAATAGAAATTCGTCCTTCTTCAGATATAGTATAAAAGAACTATATTGTGGATCAAATTCATCATCCACTTATTAGACAGTACAGTAGAATAACGGTTTGTTACCTCCATCATTTTCAAGACTATCCCAACTATTAGAGTAACTGATACTTATACTAATCTATACGGATTGTAGTAGGCGAGAAAATGAAAATAAAAATCAGAAAAAAATTAATATTTTATTAACAAACTAATCAAAAATTGTGATAATGTAGTTAATTGTGTAAATTATTACTAACAAAGGGGAGGGGAATTTGTTGGCTTCTTCATTTTAAAGAAGAATACAACAACTAAGATGAAAAAATATATTGCTGGAGTTTTAACTGTTTTCTTAAGTTTTACTGTACTATTTTTAACGAATAGTAATCAGGTTGAGGCTGCTTCCACAACGATGTACGTAACTGCAGACAATTTAAATGTGAGGGAGAAAGCATCATCATCGTCAAAAATTATTACGGCCGTAAAGAAAAATACAAAATTGATTGTAACTAAAAAGAGCGGTAATTGGGGATATGTCAAAGTTAACAAAAAAAATGGATGGGTATCAATAAAGTATTTAACATCCAAGGCTCCCGTAACAAATAAAACAATGTACACTACTGAAAAAACAACCCTGAAAAAGCTAGCAAAAAATAGCTCCGGCACACTGAAAACGATTAACAAAGAGGCAACAATAATTGTTTATTCAACTACTTCCGATAAATATGCCAAAGCAAAGTACGGTGGAAAAACGGGATGGATTTTAAGATCTAAAGTGAAAGATTCGAAGACAGTTACAACAACTTCAAAAGCAGCAATAAAATATAAAACAATTAAACAAAATGACAATACTTTGGCAAAAGGCACTACGAAAGTCGTCCAAAAAGGAAGCAACGGAAATCAAACGATCATATACAAGAAAACCTTTAAAAATGGAAAGCTAATTAGCACAAAAAAATTATCATCTAAAGTAACAAAAAAAGCAGTTAATCAAATTATTAAAGTAGGTACAAAAGAGACTAAAGCATCTAATTATACAACCGAGGTTCTTCGATTGGTTAACCAAGAACGCGCAAAAGTAAATATAGCACCTTTGAAAAATTTAAATAGTCTTTCGAAAGTTGCCGAAGTTAAATCAAAAGATATGCGTGATAACAATTATTTCAATCATACAAGCCCTACATACGGGTCTCCGGGAGAAATGGTAAAAAAATTCAATATTTCTTTCACTATGCTTGGTGAAAATATTGCAGCTGGACAAATTACTCCTGCATCTGTAGTGAACAGTTGGATGAATAGCCCAGGGCACAAAGCGAATATTCTCGATGCACGTTATACCCATATCGGAATTGGGTATGCAGAAGGTGGTTCATGGAAACATTATTGGACACAGTTATTTTTAAAACAGTAAGTAAAAATACTATATATCCATTTCAATTTTTATTTTCTTTCAACCATTATAATAAAGCACAATAAGAAAAATATCTTAATATACATTAAAAGGGCTGCCTAACCGAGACAGCCCTTTCTTCTTTCTATTATGCGTACTTAATAAGCGTGTATTTCTTTTTACCGCGGCGAATTACCGTGAATTGTCCTGCTAGCTTATCAGCCTCTGTCATTGTATGAGTAAGGTCTGTCACTCTTTCACCGTTGATGTAGATTGCACCATTTGTGATATCCTCACGTGCCTGACGTTTAGAAGGAGAAATTTTTGCATTTACTAGTAAATCTACCAAGAGCAATTCCTCATTGCTGCCCACTTCAAAGCTTGGTACATCCTTGAAGCCCTGGCGAATTTCTTCAACAGATAATTGCTTAATATCACCGCTGAATAAAGCTTTAGAAATATTGATTGCTTGTTGTAAAGCTTCTTCACCATGAACAAGTTTCGTTACTTCCTCAGCAAGCGCCTTCTGAGCTGCCCGTTTTTCCGGAGCTTCAGCAACCTCTTTCTCAAGTGCTTCAATCTCTTCTTTGCTTAAGAATGTAAAGTATTTAATGTATTTAATAACATCACGATCATCTGTATTAATCCAGAACTGGTAGAACTCATAAGGAGACGTTTTTTCACGATCTAACCAAACCGCTCCACCTTCTGTTTTACCAAACTTAGTTCCATCTGATTTTGTAACTAGTGGAACCGTTAAACCAAAGGCTTTTGCATCTTCCTTCGTTTTACGAATTAATTCCAGACCTGCCGTAATATTTCCCCATTGATCACTTCCACCGATTTGTAAACGGCAGCCTTGAGTTTCGTATAACTTCAGGAAATCAAGGGATTGCATGATCATGTAACTGAATTCAGTAAACGAGATACCAGACTCAATACGGGATTGTACAGAATCTTTTGCAAGCATGTAGTTGAGTCCAAAATGTTTCCCAATATCCCGAAGGAACGTAATTAAGTTCATGTTGCCAATCCAGTCATAGTTATTAGCCATGATTGCTTTATTCTCACCAGTTTCGAAGTCGAGGAAACGGGAAAGCTGATCTTTAATACGTGCAGTCCATTGGTGAACAACGTCCTCTGTATTTAACGTACGCTCAGCTTTTTTACCACTTGGGTCTCCTATCATACCTGTCGCTCCGCCGACTAATGGGATTGGCTGATGTCCTGCTAACTGGAATCGTTTCAGTATTAAAATAGGTAACAAGTGACCAATATGCAAGCTATCAGCAGTCGGATCGAAGCCAGCATATAGTTTCACGCTTTCTTCCTGTAATAATTTTTCCAAACCCTCTTCATCTGTAAATTGATTCACGAGACCTCTAAAACGTAAATCATCTAAAATATTCATCCTTCTCCACCTCTTACTGTTTAGATTAAAATAAAATAAAAAACGCCCCTTCATCTAAATGAAGGGACGATTACTATCGCGGTACCACCCAACTTGCGAAACATATAACTGTCTCGCCGCTTATCCTTTTAACGGAAAGGTTCCGGCATTCGCTACACAGCTTTACATAAAGCATTCCCGAATGCTGCTCGAGGAGGTAATTCATCATTCCGCTTGTACCGGTTTACACCAACCACCGGCTCTCTTAAACATTGGCGAACTAACTACTGAAATCCTGTTATCGCATTAAATATATAATATTGGTTATGCTTTTTTTACCATAATAACAAACTGTTTGTCAAACCCAATAATTGTATTGTTTCGCCAATATAGAGAAACTATACCTACCTGAAACACTTGCTTATGCTATAATGTATGTGATTTGTTGGGGGAGTGAATGAATGAAAGATATTTTTATAAAACTTAAAGAAAGGCTTGCACCATTGTGGGACTTTGTAAACAAACCCGTTGTACAGCGAAGAGCACGTATTTCCTATCAGGTTATCTGGAATAACCTATTAATCTTCTTAATTGTATCTGTCATCGGGATTGCTTTTGCTGGCGGCGTTGGCGCTGGTTACTTTGCATCTATGGTAAAAGACGAACCAATCAGGAGCAAGGAACAGCTTAAAACAAGTGTGTCCAGTTATGAAGAAACATCAGAGATTTATTTTGCAAGCAATGTATATATGGGGAAGATGCGTTCTGATCTTGAACGTAAAGCAGTGAAACTGGAAAATGTTTCGGATTACGTTAAGACAGCATTAATTTCCACAGAAGATTCCTACTTTTATGAGCATAAGGGTGTTGTACCAAAGGCCATCATTCGAGCTTTACTTCAGGAAGTGACAAATTCCTCGGTCCAATCAGGAGGAAGCACACTGACGCAACAATTAATAAAACAACAAATCTTAACGAATGAGGTTTCCTTTGATCGTAAGGCGAAGGAAATCCTGCTGGCATTACGCCTTGAGAAATTCATGAAAAAAGATGAGATTTTAGAAGCTTATCTGAATGTCTCACCGTTTGGTAGAAATTCCTCCGGCCGTAATATTGCCGGTGTCCAGGCTGCAGCGGATGGCATTTTTGGAGTAGAAGCCAAAGATTTAACTCTGCCACAGGCTGCCTTTATTGCGGGGTTACCAAAGAATCCATACCTTTATACACCATTTACACAATCCGGTGAAGTGAAGGAGGACCTTTCCCCAGGTATTAATCGGATGAAAACAGTTCTTAAAAGAATGTATACCAACGATGCCATTACAAAGGAAGAATATGAGAAAGCATTAAAATATGATATTAAGAAAGACCTTGCAAAGAAACAGACATATCCTACTGAAAAGTATCCATACTTAACATATGAAGTAGAAAAAAGAGCAATTGAAATCATGATGCCAATATTGGCAAAGAACGATGGGCTTTCAAGCAAGGATTTAGAAAAAGACGACGGCCTATATAAGCAATACTATACTCTGGCTGATCAGGCCATCCGACAAAACGGCTATCAAATTCATACAACCATCAACAAAAAAATGTATGACAATATGCAAAAAGTCACTAAAAATTACCCTTATTATCAGGGTACCCGACAGGTGGAGAAAAAGAATCCGGATACAGGAGAAACCTATATAGAGAATGAACCAATTGAAGTTGGCGCCATGCTAATTGAAAACTCTACCGGAAAAATACTCAGCTTCGTTGGAGGCCGTGATTTTAAACGGGAGCAGCTGAATCATGCTACATCAGCTGTACGTTCAAATGGTTCAACAATGAAGCCATTACTTGTATATGCACCAGCAATGGAGTACGGAGTTTCCTATCCAGGTAAAACTTTGGTCAATGCGCCTGTGAACATTCGCGGTTGGAGTCCAGGAAACTATGCTGGCGGCGGAATTACCGGTATAACCTCTGCACGTGAAGCATTAAAGAGATCCTATAATATACCGGCAGCGGTTCAATATGCGGAAATTATAAATCGCAACCCGGTAAAATTTCTCGAAAAAATGGGCTTCACCTCTTTAGAAAAGCAAGATTATACAAACCTTTCTACCTCTTTGGGTGCTTTAGCAAGAGGTGTAACCGTAGAAGAGAATACGAATGCCTATGCAACATTTGCAAACGGCGGACAATTCGTAGATAGCTATATGATTGAAAAAATAGTAGACTCAAACGGAAAATCTATTTATCAGCATAAAAAGACGAAGACAGATGTCTTCAGTCCGCAAACAGCTTATTTAACAATTGATATGATGAGAGATGTCATCAGTTCCGGAACAGCAGCCGGTTTAAACAATAAATTGAAGTTTTCAGCCGACTGGGCCGGCAAAACTGGTACAAGCCAGAAGTATCATGATGCCTGGATGGTCGCGACCAATCCAAATGTTACATTTGGCGTTTGGATGGGATATGATTCAAATGCATCTGTGGATACATATGGTATGAGTTATTCACAGCGAAATCAAACATTATGGGCACAGTTAATTAATTCCGCTTATGATGTTGCACCAAACATAGTTGCGCCTTCGAAGCGGCACCAAATGCCAGGTGGAATTGTATCCAGATCCTATTGCACATTGACCGGTGCCTTAGCATCCAAAACATGCATAGATGCAGGACTCGCAAAATCTGATTATTTCAATGCCAAGTATCTTCCTTCATCTGAGAATGGTAATCTGCCAACATCAAGTGAAAGATATGTATTTATAAATGGCAAGAAATATGTGGCACTGGGGTCTACTCCAGAGGAATTCACAGAAACCAGTCTTGTTATCAATGCCGACTTTTCTAACATTACAGGAGCAAAATACCTTATTGATAAATCAACGATTACGCCAAAAGGCTCTAATTTTGAAAACGTAGCTATTAGTGGTTCAAAAATGAGTGATAATGGGAAAGTACCTGGAGCACCAGCAGTTACTTCAAAGGAGAAAGTCATCAACTGGAAATCTTCTGGTGACTCTGACATAGTTGGATATCGTATTTATAGAAATGGTGCTAAAGTGGCCAGTATCAAATCTGACAATTCACTCAGCTATAAAACGGATGGAAAAGGGAAGTATTACATTACCGCAGTGGATATAGCCGGTAATGAATCTGCTCCATCCTCTATTATCGAATATAAACCAGAACCTAAACCAGAACCTAAGCCAGAACCTAAGCCTAAAGAAGATAAAAAAGAGCAGGCAGAAGATAAAAAAGACGAAAAGAAAGATCCAAAAGAAGATGAAAAACCGGATCATGCCGATGAACAAGAGCATGACGAAAATACAGAGGAATAAATAAGAGGCTGTTCCAGGTCGTTATCACACTCGACTATTGGAACAGCCTTTCTTTATAAACTATCAATCAATTATTATTTGTAATCCCCTATGTATGATTACATGAATCTCTCCTTAGATATTCAATAAGAAAATCTTTGTCCTCAGGATATGTTAACTTCAGTGTTCTTAATTCCTCAAGACCTTTCCAGGCAATATCATAAATAAGACCATCTGGATCTTGAATATTTCTTTTACCACCCACGATGCTCACTATATAATAGTGAACTTCAGCAGTAATATTGAGTGTTTCATATATTATTCTTTTTACCTTAACCTCATCAACAATTTCTGTTAAATATCCCGTTTCTTCTTCTATCTCTCTAATACAGCACTGTTCAAAACTTTCATCTTCTTCTTTACCGCCCGATGGAATAGACCATAATTTTTGCTCTTCAGGTTTTCCCTGCAGAACCATTAATATTTGACCATTGTCATTGATACACAGACCTAAAGAACCAAACCATTCTTTCACTTTACCCGAGTCCCCTTTTAAATCATAATTCACAATTAATATATAGCTAAATGATCTGTTACTTTTCTTCATCAGTTAATAACTTCAATAATTTCTGCATTATACGTATTTCCAGTATGTATTTGTTCCATTACTTCTCAAAGAGGCTTTTCTTGGGACCTGTGTAATGATAAGTAAAAAAAGAAGTAGATCAACAGAGGATGACATGGCATTTAATAAAATTATAAATTTTATGGGTGTGGTTAAAATCCCTAATGCACCTAAGAACAGAGGAAGTATGACTGAAATAATTACAAAAGGAGCAAGTGTAATGATGATATATCTAGCTTTAGGAATTTCATCTTCTGTTATAACAAACGCGCCGGCCCATGTGAATCCCGCATAGGTATTTTTTGATTTAATAAAATTGGGTATAAACAAGAAATGAATGAATTCGTGTATGACTACCAATAGAACTAACCAAACAATCAATTTTACATTAAAGGTGATGTTTATTCCATCAGGAGTCAGTCCAAAATCATAAAAAGAAAAGCCTGAAAAGATATTCATAATTGCACCAGAAAGGAGTGTTGCAAGAATCATAAAAGGTAGAGAGAATAAAATTATACTGACCATATTCCTTGGTTCTTTCAGGAGAATCCAGCTATTCCTCGTTAATTCCGCATGTAAATTTGGATTGCTTTTAGGCAATTTGTTCAGTAGCTTCATCGGCACCACTCCACATCTATCCTGACTAAAATCAGTTATAAATTTATCTGTTTTTTACTATCCTATTAAATTAAACAAGCTTGTGTAATTGATAAATGATTTTTTATAAAAATTTGCACATAATTTCTCCTGGTAACCCATCTATCGTGCATACCTGTTCAGATTTGAATCCAAGATTAGTTAGAATTTTTCTCGAGGGAATATTATTAGGGTCTATTACCGCCTCTAGCTTCTTTAATTTTGACCCCCTTACTTTTCTAATTAACGCCTTGGCGATTACTGTTCCATACCCTTGCCCCCAATGTTCAGGTAAAATCATATAGCCAATTTCAGCTTCGTCAGGAAATTTTTCATTTAAAATCAAAGATCCCAGTCCAATGAATCTCTTACCGGAAGCATCAAAGATTTTATAAGTCCCAAAGTCTTCATGTTTCTGATTACGTTGTAATATCTTTTGATAGTTCAACCTTGCCTCCTCTAAAGGAAGAGACCGTTCTGTTATTTGGGCCATAACCTTCTCATTACTTACCAAACTATAATAACCCTTAAAATCGTTTTCCTGAAACTTCATTAGATTAATATTCTTCATTTCCCCACTCTTCCTGTCTAAATGAAATGATATGTATCCAATTGCTCATATCCTTTGTAAAGACTAAAAGAAGGGGTGTTTATAAGGGTTAAATCACCTTATAAACACCCCTGTTTTAATCTTCCATTGTTGATAAGTCGCCTGTTGGCAATTCTAGCTCCCAAGCTTTTAATACCCTGCGCATTATTTTACCACTGCGTGTTTTCGGCAGCTTATCCTTAAACTCGATCTCTCTTGGTGAAGCGTGTGCAGCAAGCCCTTGTTTAACAAATAGCCTGATATCCTCTTTCAGCTCATCCGTAGGCTCGTAACCAGATCTTAGGGCAATAAAAGCTTTAATAATTTCACCCCGTACAGGATCCGGTTTGCCTATTACACCCGCTTCAGCAACCGCCGGATGCTCAACCAGCTTGCTTTCAACCTCAAAAGGTCCTACCCGTTCTCCGGATGTCATAATAACATCATCAATTCTGCCCTGGAACCAGAAGTACCCATCTTCATCCATATAGGCGGAATCGCCTGAAACATACCATCCTGATGGCATAAAATAGGATTCATACTTTTGCGGATTATTCCAGATTTGCCTCATCATGGACGGCCATCCTTTTTTAATCGCTAAATTGCCCATACGATAAGGCGGTACTTCATTCCCCTGGTCATCAACAATGGCAGCCTCGACTCCAGGAATTGGCTTACCCATAGAACCCGGTTTAATCTCCATACTTGGATAATTACAGATTAGCTGTGCACCGGTCTCTGTCATCCACCATGTATCATGAATACGTTTGGAAAATACTTTTTGTCCCCATTTAATAACTTCAGGATTTAAAGGCTCTCCTACACTTAGTAAGTGCCGAAGGCTGGATAAATCAAATTGTTTTACTACCTCATCCCCTGCACCCATCAGCATGCGGAATGCAGTAGGGGCACTGTACCATACGGTTACATGAAAATCTTCAATGGTTTGGTACCAAGCCTCCGGGCTGAATCGTCCTCCTGTGACCACAGAAGAGGCTCCATTTAGCCATGGAGCAAATATCCCATAAGACGTTCCTGTGACCCAGCCTGGATCCGCTGTACACCAATATACATCCTCTTCTTTTAGGTCGAGTACCCATTGTCCGGTTTTCAGATGCTGAATCATTGAATTATGTGCATGCAGCACACCCTTTGGCTTACCGGTTGAACCGGATGTATAATGCAGAATCAAACCGTCTTCCCGATCTACCCATTCAATATCTAATTTTTTAGATGCATTTTCATATTTGCTGTTAAAATCTATATATTTACCAGTTTCCTCTACATGATCTCCTACTACAAAAATATGCTTCAATGCCGGCAGATCATCTGCAGGAATTCTCGACAATAATTCAGGAGTAGTGACGATTACACTGGCTTCACTATCTTCCAATCGATCCTTAACCGCCCCTTCCATAAATGCCTCAAATAACGGGCCGACAATAGCTCCCAATTTTATCGCACCCAGCACAGTGAAATACAATTCCGGTGATCTTGGCATAAAAATAAACACCCTGTCACCTTTTTTTACATTCCCGTATTCCTTCAGGACATTTCCTGCTTTATTCGATAAATCTTTCATATCACTATATGTATACTTCTCATAGCGATTAGGGTCCTTATAATATAATGCTACCTTATTGCGCCTGAAATTTTCAGTATGCCTGTCAATACATTCGTACGCCGCATTCACTTTACCCGTTTCATTCCAAGAGAATTCCTGCTCTACATCCTTCCAGTCAAACGATCTGTAGGTTTCCTCATAGTTTGCTAAATTATAATCCCCTTGCACAACAGAAAGCGCTTCCAGTTTCATAATTATTCCCCCCTGATCAAAGATAATATATTGATAGTATAGTACAAAATCCATTTTATCTCAATTTTAAAAATATTTAATAAGTTACACCAATATGTTACAATTTTTATAATTGTAGTGTTTTTAAGATAACATCCCCATTAAGTGTTTAAGAGAATTATGCCAAAAGGCTTCTTAATTTCCACTACATATGACTTAAAAAGTTCATATCATGAAGCATTTATGGATTTAAAGTGCTGTATAATAGCTTTAAAATGTGACCTGGGTGGTGTATGGATGGAGCATAAAAAAACGTATAATTTGAAGGAATTGCAAACCCAACGTGGGCCGTTAGTTATCGAGGGCCCGGTATCTCGAGATCAATTGGAAAACCTTGAATTTCATGAGGGTCTCGTTGCATTTAGGGTTCCTGAAAAGCAGCATAAGGCTTTAATTCAAATCAGCAGCCTTCCTGAAGGCAGAATTATTATTGCGAGAGCCGGCGATGTCATTGTCGGATATGTTACTTATTTATACCCAGATCCTCTTGAAAGATGGTCTGAAGGGAAAATGGATGACTTATTGGAACTCGGGGCTATTGAAGTAATACGTGAATATCGCGGATGTGCGGTCGGGAAAAACTTGCTTCGTGTGGCCATGATGGATGAATGGATGGAAAACTACATCATTATCACGACAGAATATTATTGGCATTGGGATTTAAAAGGCAGCGGCTTAAATGTATGGGAATATCGAAAAATGATGGAGAAAATGATGAGTGCCGGTGGCTTGGAATGGTATGCCACTGATGACCCTGAAATATGCTCCCATCCGGCCAATTGTTTAATGGCCAGAATCGGGAAAAACATTAAAAAAGAGAGTATTCAAAAATTCGATCAATTACGATTCATGAATCGATATATGTATTGACGAACTGATTTTTAAGGGGGGCTACTTATGATTATTGAGGATATCATGATCAAGGATGTTATTACGCTTCAAAAAAATGCTACACTCCGGCAGGCAATTGATTTAGTAAAACTAAAAAAAATCAGGCATATTCCAATAGTAGACGATGAACAAAGGTTAATCGGCCTTTTATGTGATGTCGATATTCGCTCTGCAACTCCTTCTATCTTCCATCTTGATGAATATAAAGAAGACCTTCTAAAGCCAATAAGCGATATCATGATTACCGATATTTATACAGCACACCCACTTGATTTCGTTGAAGAGATTGCATTTGTATTCTATGAACAAAAAATATCTTGTATGCCTGTAATCAGTGACAACAAATTAGTCGGGATTATTACTGAAACAGACCTTCTGCATACATATGTAGAACTTACTGGAACGAATCAGCCTGCATCCCAAATAGAAGTAAAGGTCACCAATAAACCAGGTACGCTTAGTGAAATAGCAGAAGTCATTAAAGGCTACAATTCAAATGTGAATAGCATTTTCATTTATCCATATAAAGAAGACCCTGAATATAAAGTCTTGGTACTAAGGATTCAAACAATGAACCCGCTGAAAATCGTACAGGGCCTAAGGTCCTCTGGATATGAGGTATTATGGCCAGATATACCGGAGAGCACTCTATGAAGGAAGCCTCATTTGTTTATTCAACCGATTTACTTTCCTACAAATTTAATGATAATCATCCATTTAACCAAAAACGATTGCAAATAACAGTTGATTTATTAAATAAAATGAATGCCCTGAAAGAGGAAGACTGCATCAAACCAAGAATGGCAACAGACGAGGAATTAAGCCTGGTCCATGATCCCGATTACATTAACGCGGTTAGATTAGCCGGACAAGGAAAGCTTGACCCAGATAAAGCCTTAAATTATGGAATTGGGACCGAAGACACCCCTATTTTCTCTGGAATGCATGAAGCAAGCGCTTGGCTTGTGGGAGGAACATTGTCTGCCGTTGATGAAGTAATGGAAGGTCGTGCTCAGCATGCCATAAATCTGGGCGGTGGTTTGCATCATGGCTTTAGAGGAAAAGCCTCCGGATTCTGTATCTATAATGACAGCTCTGTTGCCATTAAATATATGCAAAAAAAATATAATGCCAGAGTGCTCTACATAGATACGGATGCCCATCATGGAGATGGTGTTCAGTGGACTTTTTATGATGATCCTTCTGTTTGTACACTGTCCATTCACGAAACAGGTCGCTACCTATTCCCTGGAACTGGGAATATTACTGAACGCGGAAATGGGAAAGGGTATGGATATTCCTTTAATATCCCCCTCGATGCTTTTACGGAGGATGAATCATGGCTCGAGTGCTATGAAAAATCCTTTAAAGCTGTCATAGAATTTTTCCGCCCGGACGTTATTTTAACTCAAAACGGCGCTGACGCTCATTACTATGATCCATTAACACATCTTTCTGCTACCACTGCAATCTATCAATCCATCCCAAAACTGGCTCATAAGCTTGCACACCAATACTGCCAAGGTAAGTGGATAGCAGTTGGAGGCGGTGGATATGATATCTGGAGAGTCGTTCCGCGTGCCTGGTCCTTAATATGGCTGGAAATGACCAATCATTCAAATCGTTCAGGCAAATTGCCCGTTGATTGGATTGATCATTGGTCAGCATTAGCACCCGTCACATTACCGACTACATGGGAAGATCCGCCTGATATGTACAAGCCCATCCCACGTAAGGCAGAGATTACTGAAAAAAATGCCAAAACCCTGGAAAAGGCACTTTACACGATTCTATCCTAAGCCGATAAATCTGCAGAATTTCAAGTAACTGATTATAAATATTTCATGGTTTAAATTTCTTATATAACTGGTCACAGACACCAAGTTACACACTAAAAAGACGAGGACTGGATATAATGTATACTACCGGTTTACTAAAATAAAAAGCTGAACCATTTGTAGAACTATTCACAAAATGGCTCAGCTTTTTTTAATTTTTATTTTGTTGAGTCTCTCTCTTCAATTCTGTAAGGCAGAATTACAGAGGATTCATCTACCTCTTCTTTGTTCATAAGTTTTGTCAGCAAGCGCATGGAAACGGCACCAATATCATATAATGGCTGAACAACCGACGTTAGACGAGGACGTACCATTAAAGATAATCTCGTACTATCCGAACTGATTACTTCAAGATCCTCCGGTATGGAGATACCTTTATCTTGCGCTGCATGAATGATGCCAAGAGCTGCCTCATCAGAGCATACAAAAATAGCTGTCGGTTTATTATCCAATTCCATTAGCTGGTTCAAAGCTTCGATTCCGTCATCATAGGATGCATCTGTTTCTACTAGATATTCTTCATTATAAGGAATATTAGCGGATTCCAATGCTTTGCGGTATCCCGGCACCATTTTTTTCTCTATAATTGCATTTTGCAAAGATCCTGATACCATGGCAATATTCTTATGTCCACGATCAGCAAAAGATGTAATCGCATCTATGACGGCTTGTTCATAATCAATATTCACAGATGGAATTTGAGCAGAATCTTCAATTGTACCTGCCAATACAACTGGAACCGGTGATTTCTTGAATTCTGCGATATGCTCATCCGTAATATTTGAACTCATAAAGACAAGTCCATCAACTTGTTTGCCAAGCATCGTTTGGATTAAACGGCTTTCTTTTTCTTCATTTGAATCCGAGTTACTTAAAATAATATTATATTTATACATGGTAGCAATATCTTCAATCCCTCTTGCTAATTCAGCATAGAAGATACTGGAGATATCTGGAATAACAACTCCGACTGTTGTTGTTTTCTTACTTGCTAATCCGCGTGCCACAGCATTCGGTCTGTAGCCAAGTCTTTCAATTACTTCATTTACTTTTTTACGTGTTGCTGGTTTAACGTTTGGATTACCGTTGACAACACGTGATACAGTAGCCATTGAAACATTTGCTTCACGAGCTACATCATAAATTGTAATATTCATTTTTTACACCGCCCAAATTTCTCTATTCTTATCCTAATAGTATTCAATTAAGTACCATTTAGTATGTTATTATAATAATACTCTACCCTCTAAATTCGTGCAAATAAACACTTTATCTATTTTCTTACTATTGTTTACATAACGAATCTTTTTTTCACTAAGGGTAACTCAGGACTTTCTTGAAAAAGGAAATTAAATTTTATATTCCACTGAAAATTCAAGGACGATTGATTCATTAATCTAATGAAGAAAAATGAAAAAGAGTTGCCAGATAGCAACTCCATATTTATTAAATTCTGATACCTGTCTGCTTAGTGAATTGATTAATCTCGTTTACAAACGTATCAAATTGGTTTAAATCCATCTGTTGTGCTGAATCAGATAGAGCAACTGCCGGATCCGGATGAACTTCGGCCATAACCCCATCAGCACCGATTGCCAATGCAGCTTTAGCAGTTGGAATTAGCAGATCTCTTCGGCCAGTCGAATGCGTAACATCTACCATCACCGGTAAATGTGTTTCCTTTTTCAGTATAGGTACAGCTGAAATATCCAGTGTATTCCGTGTAGCCTTTTCATACGTACGAATTCCGCGTTCACATAATATAATATTTCCATTTCCCTGCGCCATTATATATTCAGCTGCGTTAATGAATTCTTCAATCGTCGCTGCCAGCCCTCTTTTGAGCAGAACAGGTTTATTGACAGCACCCGCTGCTTTTAATAACTCAAAGTTCTGCATATTACGAGCACCAATTTGGATCACATCAATATACTTGACCGCAGTCTCAATATCCGCCGGATTTACAATTTCGCTTATAACAGCCAAATCGAATTCATCAGCAACTCTCTTCAGGATTTTTAATCCTTCTTCACCCAACCCTTGGAAATCATAAGGGGATGTTCTTGGTTTATAAGCTCCGCCTCGGAGTAATTTATATCCTTTATCCTTAACAGCTTTTGCTACAGTCGCTACTTGTTCATAGGATTCTACCGCACATGGGCCAAACACAAAGGACGGTATTCCATTTCCCACTTTCTCACCCTTCAAATCAATTATCGTATCATCAGGATGCTTTTTACGGGAAACTAGCAATGCTTTACGGTGATCATCTTCCTGTAATTCGAGGCTTGCTTTAAATATTTCTTTAAAAATATGTTCAATGGTTGATTTTTCAAATGGGCCATCATTATTTTGGATAAGTGTATTAAGCATTTCTCTTTCTCTAACAGGATCATAACGATACTGGCTTTGCTTACCTTTTAATTCACCGATTTGTTGTACAACTTTTCCTCGTTCGTTAATAAGCTGTAATAATTGCAAATTCAAATTATCCAGTTGTTCTCTTAATACATCCAGTTCCATATTACTCAATATCACTCATCCTCTCTGTTCTGCATTGCATGTTTTAGCCTGGGTCTCATATATTTTAAAAATTTCTAAATCACTTAGTAAAATATTTTACATTTCAGTATATAATTGAAACTATTATAACGGATTAATTCGGTATTGTCACTATTAAACCTTTATTAATAAACCGCTTTTAAGTGTTAAAGCGTAAAAGGAGAGACGAATCCTTGACCAAAAAAATTTTTGCTCTCGATATTGGTACACGCTCAGTTGTAGGAATCATATTAGAAATACGCCTCGATCAATATGTCGTTACAGACGTCATCATTAGAGAACATACTGAGCGCGCAATGCTGGATGGCCAGATTCATGATGTCGTAGCTGTTTCTAACGTTATACTCGATATTAAGCTTATACTTGAAAAAAAGCACGGTCCTCTTACTAAAGTATGCGTAGCAGCTGCAGGACGTGCTTTGCGTACAGAGATTGGAAGATCATCTATCCCTATATCCGGCAAGCCTCTCCTGTCTGCCGATGATCGCATTCATCTAGAATTAGCTGCGGTACAACAAGCACAGTTTCAGGTAGCTGAAAAAGAAGAAATCCAAAGTAATTATCACTATTATTGTGTAGGCTATTCTGTTCTCCATTACTATCTTGATGGCCAGGAAATTGGAAATTTACTTGACCAAAAAGGGGATGAAGCAGAAGCAGAAATTATCGCTACTTTTCTGCCCCGAGTAGTCGTTGAATCACTGTTTGCTGCACTCAAAAGAGTTAATCTTGAGCTGGAAGCACTGACTCTTGAACCAATTGCTGCAATTCATGTCCTTATTCCACCCTCGATGAGAAGGCTCAATGTCTGCCTTGTTGACATTGGAGCTGGCACTTCTGATATAGCGATTACAGATGAACGAACCGTTATTGCCTACGGTATGGTCCCTGTTGCCGGAGATGAGATAACAGAGGAAATCAGTGATCAGTATTTACTTGATTTCCCGAATGCGGAAGATACCAAGAGATCCATAAATGAACAGGAGTTTGTCAAAATCAGTGATATTCTTGGTTTCGAATCAGAAATTCCAAAAGAAGAGATGATTAAAGCCATCTATCCCGCCATTGAAAAGTTGGCAGATTCCATTAGCCGAGAAATTTTGCAACTGAATAATGCGAAGCCCCCGCAAGCCGTTATGCTTATTGGCGGAGGTAGCTTAACACCGCGTTTACCCGATATTTTAGCAGAGAAATTAAATTTGCCTTCCAATAGAGTTGCTATACGCGGAATAGACGCTATCAAAAATTTAGTGATTGAGCCTGATAACATCAAAGGGCCTGAACTCGTTACGCCCATTGGAATAGCCATTTCATCAGATGTTAATCCAATCCATTATGTATCTGTTGAAGTAAATGGGGTCCCTGTTCGTTTATTTGATCTAAAGCAACTGACTATAGGAGATGCCCTTCTTGCAGCAGGTCTTCATTTAACAAAGCTATATGGTAAACCGGGTAACGCAAAGATTGTTAGTATTAACGGCAGAAATATTACCATACCGGGTACACATGGAGAACCTCCTCTAATCAAAAAGAATAATGTGTCTTGCTTACTTGATGCTCCATTAACCCCTGGAGATCAGCTATGGATAGAGAAGGGAAAAGACGGTTCTGAAACACCTGTGATAGTAAGGGAATTACTTGATGAGCTGCCTATGAGGGAGATTTATATAAACGAAGAGAAATATGAAATTCCGTGTACCCTATTCATGAATGGTTTTCCTGCCGATGGTCATGAAGATGTCCATGATGGTGATCGAATTGTTTTTAAAATGCCTGAGACCGTTCAGGATGCATTATTGTTCGCTGGTTTGAATTCTATACTGGATGAACTTATCCCGTTTAACCTATTTATCAATGGCCGGCAGGAAAGCTTCGTTTCGTTTTCAGGTGCCATATATGTTAACGGAAAAGGTGTTTCTTTAAAGCATCGGATAGCCGATCATGATCGCCTCACCTTAGTTCGAAGAAAAGCAATCACAGTCAAGGATTTAATAGGTGTCTATAAGACTGAAGAGCTTAATCAAATATCTGTCACATTTAATGGTCAACCACTTACTTTGACAAATAATAGCTATACAGTCTATCGGGAAGATAGAGCCTTAGATGATACAGATATCCTTATAAATGGGGAACAATTAAAAATAAACGTTAATAAAGACTCTACTTTTATATTCCAGGATCTATTTCGATACATTGAAATAGAACTTCCCAAGAATAATCCAGGTGGGTTTCACCTAATGCGGAATAAACAGGAGGTCACGTTTTACGATGAAATCCAAGATGGTGATCACCTTGAAATCGTTTGGTTTAGTTCGCAAAATAATCCGACCATAAGTAAACCGGTAAGGAGTTAATTTCCTTACCGGTTTCTATTTAGGTATATTCTTTAATTGCCTGTTCCAGACTTTGCGCTGTAATTCTTCCATGAGATGTATTCCACACAGCCTCACTATTTTTAAATAATATAGCTTGTGGTGACTCATGTTTGATTCCAGTCAAATCTCGAACATGCTCTGATAGTGGTTTGGCTTCCTGTACAGCTAGATAAGCTGTTGCTATAGCAGGATGCTCAGCGACAAACTGGGAATACTCATCAAAAGCTGCACCACTAATTGGGCATGTAAGGCTATGCTTCAGAAGCAGAAAAACATCATGCTCTAAAAGTTGCTGTAATTCCTCTTCGTTAGTTATCTTTTTCATCTATATCCCCCCCATTTGCGTTTATTCCAAACCACTATTATTTTTTATTTGTTGTGTTTTTCGAATTGGATGCTGAATTGTTTTTATTTCCAGTTGAATTAGAAGAATTAGAACTTAAATCAACTTTTATTGTATTATTCGAGCTATTAGATGGTGTTTTACCAGAAGATGTATTTCCGCTGGCTGTCGAATTGAAGCCAGTTTTTTCAGATGCATACGTTTCTTCTTTAGCTGTATTTTTACTGTCTATGTTTTCTTCTCCAACATACACGTCATCTGGGGAATCAACTACAACGTTACTATCCAATGTCTTATCTGTTTGATTTTCCTCTGTATCAGAAGATTGACTGTTGCTTTCTTCATTTGTCGTGCTTCCAAACTTTTTCTTAACCGCTTCTGTTAATGGTGCACCTTTTTCTTTTGCGACAGAAATCCATTCTGTTCCTTTTTCTTGAGCTGTTTGTTTTAAAGCCATTCCTTTTTCAGTAGCTGTTTGTTTTAAAGCCATTCCTTTTTCAGTAGCTGTTTGTTTTAAAGCAGATCCCTTTTCGGTAGCCGTTTGTTTTAAAGCAGACCCCTTTTCAATTATTGGAGTTCCTTTTTCCATTAAAACGCTGCCTTGTTCTGATAAATCGTGACGAAGTTCTTTACCGGACTTAGGTGCTAAAAACAATGCAGTAGCTGCTCCAACAAGCCCGCCTACTATTGCTCCTACTACAAAATCTTTTGTAGACATACCATTATCTTGATTAAAATTTTCATTTTTATTATTCATTCTTAAACATCTCCTTTTTTATAGTTGATTAAGATTGAGAACGTTGATATCTGGTTTCTTGTGTAGGTACAGTAACATCTCTGTCTGCTTCAGCTTCGGTATAAATTGCTGTACTTTGTTCAGCTTTATGTTTTTTCCACTTATTCACAAGCTCAATACATGCATTACCCCATTGAACTACTTGGGTAATTTTTTCGTCATTATGACTCGCAGCCAATTGAACTCGGTTTGTAATCTGGTCAATGGTTTGATTCACACGTTGAATCGATCCTCCCACACCTTTAACTGCATCAACAACCGTATTTAAATTCTCAGATTTATGCTGAATATCTTCAGCCAAAGCATTTGTCTTATGTAGCAGCAGTGTTGTCTCGGTTGTTATACCTTGCATCTGAGTTTCTAGGCCTGTTAATGTGCTAGATACACTCTCCATTGTTGTTTGAAGGGATTTTAATGTTCTTGAAAGATAAATAACAAGAACCAGGAACGCTATGGCAATCACTGCCACACTTAAATATAAGATAATTTCCATCGTCTTCACTCCATCTCTAAATTATAATTAGTTTTTACCCTTAATCTCCTTATTTAAACTATATAAGAATTTATTCTACTCCACAATGTTCCTTCCACACTTAATATTATTAATAAAGTAAGATACAATTAAATTAAGCTTATGTAATGAAAGGAGATTTTTTTTATGAGGGATCCAAGAATTCAGCAATTAGCTCATAATTTAATTAACTATTCCGTAAAATTACAAAAAGGAGAAAAAGTACTTATAGAAAATTTCGGTATACAGCCAGAACTTGTTAAAGCATTGGTAATTGAGGCATATCAGGCTGGTGGATACCCATTTGTATCAACAAAAGATCAAACCATTGAAAGACAGTTACTATTAGGTGCAACTGAAGAACACTATAGCTTAATCGCCGAATTTGAATCACAGGTTATGAGTAAAATGGATGCCTATATAGGTCTTCGTGCAGGTGATAATATTTCAGAACTTTCTGATGTTCCTGCTGATAAAATGAAAGTCTATGGACAGACCGTACAAAATAAAGTACATAGAGACATCCGCGTTCCAAAAACAAAATGGGTGGTCCTTCGTTATCCAACCAATTCAATGGCTCAGCTGGCAAAAATGAGTACAGAAGGATTTGAGGATTTTTATTTTAATGTATGTAATCTTGATTATGCCAAAATGTCTGAGGCGATGGATAGCCTAGTCGAGTTAATGAATCAAACGGACAAAGTACGCATTACAGGTCCAGGAACAGATTTACATTTTTCTATTAAAGGCATTCCTGCTATTAAATGTGCCGGTGAGCGTAATATCCCAGATGGTGAAGTGTATACCGCTCCTGTACGTGATTCTGTAAATGGCACCATTACGTATAATACCCCATCTCCATATCAAGGATTTACATATGAAAATGTATGTCTAACATTCGAAAACGGAAAAATCGTTAAGGCAACAGCGAATGACACAGAAAGAATCAATAAGGTATTTGATACTGATGAGGGCGCACGTTATATCGGCGAATTTGCCATAGGCGTTAATCCGTATATAACCAACCCAATGCAGGATATTCTATTTGATGAAAAAATTGATGGAAGCTTTCACTTTACACCGGGTCAAAGCTACGATGAGGCACCAAATGGTAATCACTCCAGCATCCATTGGGATTTGGTTAATATCCAACGTAAAGATTATGGAGGCGGCGAAATATATTTTGATGATCGACTAATTAGAAAAGACGGCAGATTCGTTCTCCCAGAATTAGAAAAACTAAACCCTGAGAATTTAAAATAAACAAAAAAACCCTTCAAGAGTGCTTACTTATACTCTCGAAGGGTCTTTATTTGCATTTATTTCGTTATAAAACTCTCATAGGCTGCTTGCACTTTTTGGATATCTCCAGCACCCATAAATAATAATACACCTTTTTCATGATTTTTAAGGATAGATGGATCTTCCTCCTGAATAATTTGAGCACCATCCACCTTATTACAAAGATCTTTAACTGTTAGTTTCCCATTCAGCTCTCTTGCTGATCCGAAAATTTCACATAAGTATACTTTATCCGCTTCTTTTAAGCTTTCAGCAAAATCATCTAAAAACTTTTGAGTTCTAGAGAAGGTATGCGGTTGGAATACAGCTACAATTTCCCGATCAGGATACTTTTGTCGAGCTGAATCAATTGTTGCCTTTATCTCTGTTGGATGATGGGCATAATCATCGATTAAGACTTGGTGATTAACTTTTTTTTCTGAGAAACGTCTCTTAACACCTGTAAATGACATTAAGCGTTCCTTAATAATTTCCACATCAATATCCTCATATTGACAAAGAGCAATAACAGCTAACGCATTTAAAACGGTATGACGTCCAAACATTGGAATGGTAAATGTCTCATAATAATTATTTCTTACATGCACATCGAATGTAGTTCCAGCTTCTGAAGTGACAATATTCTTAGCCTGGAAATCATTTTCTTCGTTAAACCCATAAAATATGACCGGTACTTTCGCCTGGATTTTTTGTAGCTGCTCATCATCACCACAGGCAATAATTCCTTTATTTACTTGTAGTGCCATCTCTTGAAAAGCAGAGAACACATCATCAAGATTTGCAAAATAATCCGGATGATCAAAATCAATATTGGTCATAATGGCATAGTCCGGATCGTAGGATAAAAAGTGTCGGCGGTATTCGCAAGCTTCAAATACAAAGTATTTAGAATCCGCTTCTCCCTTACCTGTACCATCGCCAATTAAAAATGACGTTGGCTCAGCTCCGCTGATTACATGAGACATTAAGCCTGTAGTCGATGTTTTTCCATGTGCGCCTGTAACAGCTATGCTCACGAACTTTTTAAGGAAATCTCCAAGAAATCGTGGATAGCGAATGACTGGCAAACCAAGTTCTAAAGCTTGAACAATCTCATCATGACTGTCAGGAAAAGCATTTCCTGCGATGATTGTCATACCTGGTTTAATATTTTCTTTATTAAATGGCAATATTGTTATACCGGCATTTTCAAGTGCGATTTGGGTAAAAAATCTTTTTTCATAATCTGAACCCTGTACCTGATATCCCATATCATGTAGGATTTGGGCTAACGCGCTCATCCCGGATCCTTTTATACCTACGAAGTGATAAACTGTCATAGAATGAACCTCCAACATACGTCAATGCTGTAAAACAGTATATGACGGTCTCTTTTTTTTGCTAATTGCAGTTTGCCTGCTCCTGCCTGTTTAGGCTTTACTAATTGAAATAATATAAGTAGTTAAAACCAGTTAGATTACTATTGAAACGAGCACAAGCAATCCATATCTTCATTGCGTTAAAGATATAACTTGTATGATTATAAACCTATAAATCGATTTCGTACAATTTTTCTAACTGATTTTCTCATAAATATAGTATTACCTTTTCTGGCAAATACTCATAATTAAATTATTATACAAAAATTTTCCCTCTGTTCAAAAAGGGGATTGAGATTCATGTATAGCTTCTAAATCAGATTCAGATATAAGCACATCACGAGGTTTACTTCCTTTTGATTCTGATAGAATTCCTTCTTTCTCAAGCATATCAATCAGCCTCGCTGCCCTGTTATAACCAATCCTAAAGCGTCTTTGCAGGCTGGATATGGATGCTCCACCCATCTCAACAGCAAACTCACACACTTCGTAATAAAGTTCATCCTTTTCTTCTATATGTTCACTTGTTTTTACCAATTCATTTGGCTCAAACATAAAGGATGGCTTAGCCTGATCCATTACATGTTTTACGACATCCTCAATCTCATCATCTGTTACAAAAGTTCCCTGCAGGCGGACTGTTTTAGAAGTCCCATTTTCCAGAAACAGCATATCTCCCCGTCCAAGTAACTTTTCAGCTCCGCTTTGGTCCAGAATCGTACGTGAATCAACCTGTGAAGAAACAGAAAAAGCAATTCTTGTAGGAATATTTGCTTTGATTAATCCGGTAATGACGTCTACAGATGGTCTTTGTGTGGCTACCAGTAAATGAATCCCACATGCTCTGGCTTTCTGCGCAATACGGCAGATCGCTTCCTCTACGTCAGCAGGAGACATCATCATTAAGTCAGCCAGCTCATCAATCACGATAACTAAATAAGGAAGCTTATGTTCCATTTGCCCGGATGATAGTGCCTTTTCATTATATCTGACAATATCTCTCACACCTGAATGAGCAAACAATTCATATCTCCGTTCCATCTCTTCCACTGCCCATTTCAGTGCAGCTGTTGCAGCTTTTACATCTGTAATAACCGGTGCTGCCAGATGTGGAATATTGTTGTATGGCGCTAGTTCAACCATTTTCGGATCAATTAGTAAGAGTCTGACATCAGATGGATGCGATTTATATAATAGACTGATTAAAACGGAATTAATAAATACACTTTTTCCGGAACCTGTAGAGCCTGCCACCAATCCATGCGGCATTTTCTTCAAATCGGTTACAATTGGGTTTCCGGATATGTCCAACCCGACTGCCACTGAAAGCGGTGAGGTATTCTCAGCAAAAACTTTTTCCTCCAAAACCTCACGCAGATAAACAGGACGTGTATTTATATTGGGAATTTCAATTCCAATCATTCGTTTCCCGGGTATCGGTGCTTCTATACGAATATCTTTAGCAGCCAGGCTTAGTTTTAGATCATCATTTAAATTTGTGATTTTACTAACCTTAACACCAGGATCCGGCTGAACCTCAAATCTTGTTACAGAAGGTCCTTGAGAATACGTATGCACTCTAGCCTTAACATTGAATTGTTCAAGTGTATCATCTAGCAAGGCTGCTTGTTCTGCAAGCCAATCAGCATCTTCTCTAATGTCCACTCGTGGCTTCAAAATTGAAATATCCGGATATTGATAGGATTCATTCAGTTTTTTTTTAGGTTGCTCTAAAGGCTTTTCCTCTTTGCTGGCAATCGTTTTTTGATTGCGATTTGCTGCAATATGATTTTTATCATTTTTAAGCATTAATACGTTAAAAGGAATGTGTTTTCTGCGCTCCCTAATACGTTTTTCTCTTTCTATTTTTCGTCTCTTTTCTTCATCCATAGAATCATTTGTCTCTTTTGCTTCCATTCGACTGTTTAGCTCTGATAAAGAGACTTCCTGATTTATATGTTTCTCCGTACCATCCAGTTGAGCGGATTTCTCCAAACTATTGGTTTGATCCATTGACTGTGTTTCGAACGAAGTTATAGATTCATTCGAAACAGATTCACTCGTTTGAATGTCCTTGATTGAAAACTCATCCTCAGTTCCGTCAAGCAGAATAATATCCTGCCCATTTCTCTCATTGTGACTGATGTCTATATTTTCTTCATCATTTCCGCTTACCTGCTGGTCTTCTTCTATATTCATTACAGATTCATTGGTCTGCGTGATTAAATCATGAGCTTGCTGAATTTCATCTCTCTTGTATGGTTGGTCTTCCTCCATATGAGAATCAGCTTCCTCGATATCCTCATATACCTCACTGTATGAAGGGGAATGGACGTAATCTTCAACTGGTTCCTTCGGTTGGAGTCCTATGTTGTTATCCAATTTTTCATCATCAGCTTGTTCATCAACATTCTGATGAATCATTGGAATAGATTCAAATTCCTCCTGCTTCATCTGTGAGTCGGAATGCATGAACAGTGTATCTTCTTCCACAATTCCTTCTTCTTGAATTATTTCTTCTTCATAATCAGCGTTTAATATCGCTTCATTCATTTCCTCTATAATCTGATTCTCACTGACTGGATCCCATGCTAGTTCACTTGTGGCTGCAACCTCTGTATCCTCTGCTGAAACAGTATCAGGCAATAGTGGAGCAATCACACTCTCCATATCCTCCATATGCCTATTCCCATCATTATTCGAGACTTTTGGCTGTTCCTCTTTGATCTCTTCATCTGAATGCTTGAAATCGGAATTCAGCGGCAGCTCATCCTGTCTTTCCATTTCAATGGATGGATCTTGATTGACCTTCGGTGGATTTACTTTCTTTCCATGCATTAAAGCAAGTACGGAATCTAAGGTTGTTTCGGATGGTAATTCATATTCAACTGTTTTTTGATTTTTAGTGCCGGCCTGTCGATTTTGAAATCCATAAATAGGCGAAGGTATTTCCGTTCTTCTAAACGGCTTTTTATTCGGAACAACTTCGTTCTGTTTTGGTTCTGGTTTAGGTATGATTCTTTGATTTGACATTTTTAATTTAGGAGTAGCAGCCGGAGATTTCTCAAATCTCCTCACGTGCACTTCCTTCTTCATACCCATTCCATTTTGCTTCTTTTTTTGTTCTTTTAATCTCATTAACTCTTCATCTGAGATTAATGGGAATTTGAAATTATCCTTTGGGTATCTATATTGAATTCTTGCTTCGATTTCTATTTGATTTTCTTTTTGCTTTTTTACTTGTTTAGGTTTTTTTTGAATGTTTTCATGGCTATTACGAGGTTCTACTTCTACTTCCTCTTCTACGTCCTCATAGAACCAATCAATGATTTTTTTGAAAAAGCTCATAGCCTTCCTCACACTTTCTTTGGTTGTTATAAATTAGTATTACAAGTATCTATTTTATCAAAAAATTGGCTCATTTAAGATATATTCCTTGTAAATGGTATCAATTTCCTATTATATTATTGATCTTCTACTGGTCGATTCTTTGCTAAAATAAAGATTGGCTCCAATTCTCCATTTTCATAAAGGAATGGCAGAGCGGTGACCGGTACATTTCCATTTGTAAAAAAATGCATATTCATTTGTGCTAAAATGTCGTAACCTGCATCATTTTGTATATCTCCAATAATTAAGACATCCTGATGTGGAATGGCCACTGCCATTGTCCCTTTCATATCTTCCTTCCATTTTTTCATTTGTGAATCAATCAGGACTCTTGAAGCATCGTATCCATCATTATGATTAATAAAATAAAAGTCATTTCCGCGTACACTGTCTTTTTTAGATTTAATCGGCAATGATCTGACATTAAACATAGCCATTGAACGTATGGAATCTTGATCCCAGCCTTCTTTTCTCATTAGCTCCTCATCAATCAACCTATACGTATTACCCAAATCAAGAGCATAATAAACTCTCGTTTCGGCTGTATGCTCATCTGTAATAAACGGTGTATTTTCACGGGATTCCATAGGGAAGGAAGTAGAACGGATAACAGGGTAAATTAATTTTTCATTTCCCTTCAAAGATTGTTCCGTACCCATTACTTTCGTTGATTCTTTTATATAATAAAGGACTTCATCAATCGCTTTTTGCCCAGATTGCTCATACTTCGATACAAGCGGCGCCAGTCCAATTGTTATTCCCTTGCCAGTCTCTTCGTTTTCAATTCTTAATTCCTCTTTATCACGATTATAATTAAATTTTGAATTTGTATCAGCTAAGCTTTCCATAAGTAGAGATTTCATTTTAGTAGTCGTCATTTTCATAGGGATTCCTCCTTAACATTACTATAGCTTAAATAACCTCATGCTGCTAAATAAAGTGTAACTTTGCTTGGTAGAGTTTCTTTTATTCCAATGAGCATCAACATAGTCAATCGGGTTCATACGGGCACTTATCTCCCACTTCACCGTTCTCGCTTCCTTTCGTTTGAAGTAAGAACGGAATAAAAAAATCCCCCGAATAGGGGGAGTATAATAGTTTATCATAATGAAGCAATGAAATCTTCAATTTGCTCTTGAGTTTTACGGTCCTTATTTACATATCGGCCGAGCTCTTTTCCATCTTCAAAGGCAATGAAGCTCGGTATTCCAAAGACATCCAGCTTTATGCACAGATCAAGAAATTGATCGCGGTCCACATAGATAAAGGTATACTCTTTATTTGCGGCCTCAATGTCACCTATAAATGGTTCGATGAATCTGCAATCCGGGCACCAATTTGCAGAAAATAAGAGCATCACTTTTCCATTTGACATCAGTTCATTATAGTGCTCCATACTTTCTAATTTTTTCATATTAAAATCATCCTCTCGAGTAGCCTCTTGTATGATTTATCATACCCAAATATACAGAGGATTGCTATTCCAACGTCACATTTTTAGTTTCCTTACCAAAAATCAATACAGACAGCATCCCAATTATAATGGAAATGCTAAAAAGTAAAAAGATTTTATCAATAGATGTATGAGAAGCCAATAAATTTCCAACGGCAAGTGGGCCAAGGATACCTCCTATTCTACCCACAGCTGCTGCCATTCCTGTGCCAGTCCCTCTTATAATAGTCGGATATTGTTCAGGCGAGTAGGCATATAGCGCTCCCCAAGCTCCCAGGTTAAAAAAGGAAAGAAAGCAACCTGAAATCATTAAGGCTGTTAATGTTTCTGCATTACCGAAGAAATAAGCACTTACAGCTGTACCAAACAAATAAGTAACCAATACAAATTTACGTCCGAATTTCTCAATAAACCAGGCCGCCGTGAAATACCCAGGCAATTGTGCCAAGGTCATCATGACAACATATTGGAAGCTTTTAATGAGTGTAAAACCCTTCAAAACCATAACACTAGGAAGCCACAGAAACATCCCATAATAGGAAAAGACTACACAGAACCACAGAATCCAGAGCATTAAAGTCTTTACTGCATAATCTTTAGTCCATAGTGTCTTAAGTGAATTTACGATAGAGATCGACTTCTTTTCCTTAACCATTTGAAACTTTTCAGAATCGGGTAGATGTATTCTTAAATAAATCGCATAAAAAGCAGGCAGTGCACTGATTAATAAAGCAATTTGCCATCCATAAGTTGGAATGACAAAGTATGAAATAAGTGCCGCAATCAGCCAGCCTGCAGCCCAAAAACTTTCAAGCAACACTACCACTCTGCCTCTTCTCTCTGCAGGCACACTTTCCGAAACCAATGTAGAGGCAACTGGCAATTCACCTCCAAGCCCCATTCCAATTAAAAATCTGAAAACCAGAAAAATAGATAAACTTGTTGTCAAAGCAGAAAATCCGCTTCCCAAGGAAAATAATAAGAGCGTAATAATTAATACATTTTTTCGGCCGATACGATCAGCCCAGATCCCAAACACTAAAGCACCTACTGCCATACCGATAGAGTTCACACTGCCTATCCACCCCATTTGTTCTGAGGTTAAATTCCACTCCTTCTGCAGAGCCGCGATAATGAACGAAAGCATCCCGACATCCATAGCATCGAACAACCAAGCGACCCCGGCTATTCCCAATAGTTTCCGTTCTTTGATTTTTCCCTTCCCCATTCATTGACCCTCCCCAACAATCTCAATGAAAACTTTTAAAATGAAATCTCTATTTTGTATATTAACTACTGTCTTGACAGGTGTAAATAACTATTTAAATTATTTTCTCTAAAAAGTAATAGTCTTCTAAAGTCTCTTTGATTTCAAACGACTTTTTTCTCATAGATTATTGCTCCTGAAAAATAAGTTAATCAACCATTCTGATATCCCCAGAATAAAGATAGCTTCTTAACTAAGGGCAGTGTTAATGTTTTTATAAAGACATTTATTGTAGAAGGGGAATGGTATGAATAGAAAAATCGGTGTTTTTTTATTTGTTTTCTTCTGTTATTTGTTGTGGCTATACTTCGCTATATATGAATCTTCAATTGATAACTGGTGGACAGTCAATGAGATAAAACAGGCAACGGATGATACGGTTCAAATAGGTGTCTCTTTAGTGAAGGTGTTTGTTGGTACAGTTATATTTACTCTTAGTGGATTTATATTCTATGTGTTGTTGAGAAAGAGAAGTTAAATCTTAGTGACTAAGAGGGTGTTTGTTAAATACCGGAGACAGCAAAAAAGCTGTCTCTTTTTATGGAAATAGCAACATTCCTTACGAAAACATCCTTTAAAATAAATAAGTTCAAAATCAAATAATAGTATTTCTCTAATATGATGAATCGGCTATTGAATACAAATAAGCTAGTAGCATAGTAGTTATAATTTATAAAGAAATCCCTTTTATCCTCACCACAAATATCTTCCATTCGTAAAAGGATATACGCCGTTCATTGAAGAATTTATATGGAAGTAACCTCCGATATGCATAAAAATATACTCCTAACAGAATAGTTTTCATCCTATTATCCTGCTTTAATTAGAAAGGCGGATCTATTTGTTAAATTCACTAAAATATATACAAGAAGTAAAGATCGGAAATACAAAGGTATTAAGGAATCATAAGTGGCTACACTTTCTCTATCTTACAAAAGAACAACGCGTAAATTTAGAGCAAGTAGAATCCTTAGAAAAATTGCCGCCAAATCCGGTTCTTTCCTATGTAGAACGAACCCTTTGGATATTGAACGAGATGAATCTTCCCATTAATGAAAGGTCAATTATTGAAGATGTCTTGATTTGGTCTGAGGTATCAAAAGGTGGGTCGAAGCACAAACGTAGAGAGTGGGAGAAAAAAGGGTTCCAATTGGCCATTCATAATATTGGTTCAGCTCAAATTTATGCTGATGAACAAATGAACCTGCCGTTACACGGCCGCAATTTAGAAAGAGAGGAACTAGTTTATCTCCTCATAATTACACATGGGTTAGCCGGTCAATTTATCAGAGGAGAAATCCATTATTCTCAATTTCGTCCCTTGATTTATTGGATCGAGGAACATAAAAACTTAGAATATAACATAGAAAGGATACTCTATTCCCTAAATCAGTGTGTTATTCAAGCGGTTTCGGATCAGTTGTGGAACAACGTCCATCAAGAAGTAGAAGAAGTACTATCCTGGATCAACAAAGGTGAACAGGCAAAAGAGCTTCCCCTAAAAGAGCGGATGAGAAGATTAAGAAAATCTTCAATCCTGCGAGGGGAAAACTTCGATGATTTATACAATCATTATTTCGAAAACAAACAATTAGCTAGATACATAGAGTCATTCTTTAAAAAAATAGATATGTGGTATCTTGAATCTGCTTTGCAAGAGTTCTCTTTAGAAGAGTTTCTGAAAATTTTCTTATTAATATTCCAGAAAATTAATCCCCTTACTATACAACAGGTTAGCTTTGAGTCTTTTATGAAGGATATTTACTATGATTACAAGGGGCAAAAAGTAATTAATCTATACAAGAAAAGAATTATCGAGACATTCCTAAGTGAGTTTACGATTGATGATTTACTAAAAGGAAAGATGCCTGTAAACGAACACGTTCAAATTCAAATTAAACCCACAGACTTACTAGGCCAAATTGTAGGGGTTCATTTTAGTTATTCAAGTGCCGGTCAGAAATTAATTGAATTTTGCCAGGAAGCCGAAAAGTCTCCTATCTATGAAAGAGCAATTATCTTACTTTATGATTTTTTTGGTTTCAGGAAAGATGCCTTTGATCGCTTGCAGAATGAAGAAAACTATTTAACCGATATGAATAATGGTCAAGATCACAAAAAGATCATATCTGATTTTGCTGTAGGGAAGGTAATGCTGGATATTGGAGCTGGTGGCGGTGTCATGCTTGATATCCTATCAGAAAATCATCCAGAAGCAACTGTAATCGGAATTGATATCTCAACCAATGTAGTAGAGGAATTAAACAGGAGAAAATTCAGGGAAAATAAATCATGGCACGTAAAACAGGCAAACGCCTTGGAATTAAAAGACTATTATGAGCCAGGAAGCGTAGATACCATTGTGTTTTCTTCTATCTTACATGAAATGTATTCTTATATTCCGTACAAAGGCAGAAAATTCAATCGAGATGTAGTTATCCAAGCATTGAAAAGTTCTTTTGAAGTATTAAACAAAGGCGGAAGAATCATTATTCGTGATGGTATTATGACTGACCCTATAGAACAATGGAGACTACTCGAATTTAAAGACCCTAAGGGCTTGGACTTCTTTATGAGATATGTTCATGACTTTAAGGGAAGAACAATCAGGTATGAAAGACTAGAGAATCTTCTTATCAAACTGCCTGTTAATGATTTAATGGAATTCCTCTATACGTATACTTGGGGAGAAGAGGCTTATCCACATGAGGTTCAAGAACAATTTGGGTACTTTACTCCAAGTGAATATGAAAAAGTTATTCATATAGCTTTAGGCGAAGAGGCAAAGATTTTAACGCTTCAACATTATTTACAAAACGGATACGAAGAATTTCTTTTACCTAAAGTAAAGATTATGAATGAAAATAGAGAAATCGCATCACTACCGGACAGCACCTGTTTAATTGTAATTGAGAAAATATAAGACAGAAAAGAGGAGATATTATCTCTCCTCTTTTCTGTCGGTATTCGTAAGGATTATTTCTATTGATTAATTTGTTTTAGGCATGAAAACAGCCGCCTCCAGAAAGGTAGCCTCTTGATCCCCCGAAGAAGTTCAACATTACATTAATGCCCTGTTTGTATAAGTACAACACTTCATATATGATTGTGCATTTTTGATCTTTCCTGCAAAAACCATCACAATTTTGTCCTCTTTTATTAGTTTTTTTATTTTCTATCTCTAACCATCTGAACATAAGGTAGAGGATGATAACCTTTTCTTTTATATAAAGCCGCTGCACGAATATTTTCAGGCTCGATTTCCAAACGGTATCGTGCCGCAGGAACGTTCACTTCCAACCATTGAAAGAAAGCTCCACCGAACCCTTTTCCTTGATACTGAGGTTTTATATAAAGTTCTTCAACCCAAACAACTAAACCTCCTGCTTCTCTGGAATAGGTTTTATTCAGTAACGCATATCCCACAATCCTGTTATTGAATTCAAGGAAATAACAGTCCAAATAAGTATCAGAATGCATAAGCTCATTGAATGCTAGCTCGTGATAGGTTTCATTTATATTATGCAGCACGGCTTCCGATGAATAAAAAGCCTTGCCCATATCCATAAATTCCTCTTTGTCGTGTTGTTTTATTTTACGAATTACTAAATTCATACTATTGCTTATTTCTCCTTTTTTTCTAGGCTATTTTAAGGTTTCCAAAACCGCTTCAACCTTTAATTAGCCTTAGAAATTATAAAAAGTAAATAACTACACTTTTTTGACAAAATTCGGCAGTCCTCAAAGTTTTTGGCAGTAATTTTTTATCACCTATGTTATCATACTAGTAAAATCATAGATAAAGGTGAGAAATTATCATGAAAAATAGTATTATCTCCCTCTTTGGGTTTGTTATTTCGAAACTCTTTTCTTCCAAAATAAAGAAACATGACGAAATTCAGCGTTTATCAGAAGATGAAAAATACTAAGACACCTAAAGTATCCTCCTCACGATCTTCTTTACTCTTTTAAATGATACTCATACTGACCAACTAATAATTCAATAATATGCTCAAACATACGATCTCTTGTTATACGGCCGTTTGAGAATACACCAACAGCTCCTTCTGACTTCCTGATATCCTGTTTCTTTGTATATTCATCCATAACTGGCCCAAGCTCTCTGCCTGAGTATAACTCCTCAGCAATACTCTCCGGTAATTTGATACGTGCACCGCCACTGACAAAGCTTTTGCCTTCTTTCGTGACTAGTGCTCCCCAATTGCATATAAACAATCCATAAGGGGTTTTCACCACACCGCCTTCAAGTCCCAAACCAAATTCAGCCTGAACTTCCTTCATCGCATTTCTCGCTCTATTTAAAGCACCCTCAATTGTTTCTTCATCCGAGAATGGCTGCTCATTTACCTCAGATGATACATTAATCGGAACAAGCTCAGCTGATAATTCCCGGCCCGCTAATTCTCCAGCCTTAATTTTTGCCGGATTTTTAGTGCCCAAAGCAATTTTAACCATTAATCTGCATCCTTTCTTTAAAAAAGAAGACAGATCGATGCCTCTGCCTTCTCAACTCTTTTATTAACCGTTTTGTTTAATCGTTTCAACCGTTGTTTTATCACAGCTTTTAACCAATTTAACCAATAATTCTTTCGCTGCGGCATAGTCATCAATATGAATAATGGATGCATGCGTATGGATATAACGTGAACATATACCAATTACTGCACTTGGTATACCGCGATTTGTAATATGTACTTTCCCTGCATCTGTCCCCCCATTCGGAGCAACAAAATATTGATATGGAATATGATTCGATTCCGCAGTATCCAAAATAAATTCTCTCATCCCTTTATGCATGACCATTGTACGGTCATAAATTCTAAGTAATGGCCCTTTTCCTAGATAACCGAATACAGATTTACTGCCTGACATATCATTTGCAGGGCTTGCATCACATGCAAAGAAGATATCAGGATCAATCATCGCCGCCGCAGTACCCGCACCTCTTGTACCGACTTCTTCCATAACAGTAGCGCCACTGTAAAGGATATTAGGCAATGTCTCATTTTGAAGCTCTTCCAGTAGTTCAATCGCCAATCCGCATCCATACCGATTGTCCCATGCTTTTGCCAGAATTTTTTTAGGATTGGCCATCTGAGTGAATTCACTATATGGGATAATTTGCTGACCTGGTTTTACTCCCATTGCCATTGCGTCCTCTTTATCATCAGCACCAATATCAATCAGCATATTTCCGATTTCCATTGGTTTGGACCTTTGGGCCTCACTCAGCAAATGCGGAGGTATCGAACTGACCACACCGATAATAGGACCTGATTCTGTATATACCTGTACTCTTTGTGCCAGCAGCACCTGCCCCCACCAGCCTCCAAGCGTTTGAAAACGAAGTAACCCCTCAGGAGTAATAGAGGTTACCATAAAACCAACCTCATCCATATGTCCAGCAACCATGATTTTCGGTCCTTGCTCATTCCCGCGTTTCACTCCAAAAATACTGCCAAGGCCGTCCTGAATGATTTCATCTGTGTATTTTGATAATTCCTTTTTCATAAACGAACGTACTTCATGTTCAAATCCAGGTGCTCCTGGAATCTCGGTAAGAGTCTTAAATAAATCTAGAGTAGATTGCTTCATATATGTATCCCCTTTACCATGTTATTTTCTATAATCTCTATTCTCATTCTACAGAATCATACTTCCAAATACCACATACATGAAGATTGTTGGTTAAAAGATAGCATCATTTGAGCTTAAAATGTATAATGAACGGGAATAGATTACCAAGCAAATGTTAAATTACAGCTATTACCCATTTGATTGGAGGAATATAAGTGAATTGGAAAACATTTATTTCAGGTGTTGCAGCAGGATTTGCAGCAGGTTATGTCGTTAAAGAATTAACAAATCAAAGCAATATTACTTCTCCTGAAAAGATTTTGTCCACTATTAAAAGTACTCTTGGACAAGGCGGAGAGACCATCAGAGGCTCATGGATTATGATGAAGCCTGAAAAGTATACAAAAAATGAATTGGATTATGATGTATACAAAGGTGGACTTACAAAGCAAGAAGGCCTTGAATCTACTCAGTATGAATTTATAGCGGATGCAACAACAGGAACAATTATCGATTTTTACGAACAAGTACATTAATTAAAAGCGGTAGAAGGAGGAAAAGATGATTTTCCTCCTTCTATTTTTTATTTTATTGGGCGTTTCAAAAAGATAGTAGTAACTTTGAAGGAGAATTGTTTATTTTCCCTTTTTATGCGCGAAATCAGAATTTATTGAGCGAAAAAGAAATTGAGCAAGCTTTAGATATAGATTACCCCACAACCATTGCAGCATCCCAAACCTCAATCCCTCTATAATAAAAAAAGCCAAATGTCCTTTACAACATCCACTTCACACCACAGCAAAACCAGATTGTAATTTAAACACTGGAAACCGCAAAAAAAAGCGCCGATAAGTCACCAACTAGTGACCTACCGACAGCCTTCATTTTGATCGATCTCGTTCAACTTTATCGATTATTTCTTTTCCACTTGCATTCCATTTGATGGCACGGTACGCATAATCATGATAAAAAGTGAACCAAGCTTTATTTTCAATTCCTTGTTTAATCCATTTCTCTTTTGCATGTATGGAGTCCATCGGATAATCATCATAAGCCAGCACCCATAGAGGATTCTGATGGGCATGCGTTGGCATAAGGTCTCCCATATGAATTAATTGTTGATTATTGTCCTCGAGCACGATAATGCTGTGACCGTCACTGTGGCCGCCTGTATGAATCATCCTCAGTCCTTCAATGATTGATACTTCACCTTCAAATGTTTTGACCTGTGTAACAATTGGTTTCCAATTTTCTTCCCAGTAGGTATTACGGGAACGAATATTGGGATTCTGAAGTTCTTCCCATTCAATTTTCGAGGTATAAATCGTTGCCTCAGGAAACAGGCTGATTAATTCGTCTTCGTGATAACCAGTCAGCCCACAGGCATGATCAAAATGCATATGAGTCATCAGAATTGCATCGATATCCGAATATGTCATTCCGAGCCTGTTCAAGGATTCCTCGAGCTTGGACTCTTCACTGACACCATAATTTCTGATTTGTTTTTCCGACAGCTTCCCTTTGCCGAGGCCAGCTTCGATTAAATAATTTTTATGATCTGTCTGTACTAAGATGGGGTCTGACCTTAACTCTATTTGGTTCAATTCATTAACAGGATAACGTTTTGACCATAATGGTTTTGGAACCACTCCAAACATGGCTCCACCATCCATATGAGTATCTCCGCCATTCAACCAGGTTAATGTAAACTTACCAAATTGCAAAGTTTCCATAATCTAAAAGCCCCTTTTTATGAGTGTGTTGAACAGATCAAAAAACCATAGGATTAAAAGGATACTTCACAACGATAGATTGGATTGCCCTTTGCTGAAAATTTTTGTTCATATTCAGTCATAATATTGCCTTCCATATCGCTGTTGTGTAAATCCAAACTCACTTCATTTAATGTCATCCCATAATGCGAGAAGCTTACAAGTGAGTATTCAAATAATCCTCTGTTATCTGTCTTAAAATGAATTTCGCCATGCTCCGGCAAAATTCCTTTATATAGATCAAGGAATGTCTTATACGTCAATCTTCTCTTTTCATGACGTTTCTTAGGCCATGGATCAGAGAAATTCAGATAGACACGGGAAACTTCTCCCTCTGCAAAAATATTTGGAAGCTCTTCGGCATTCACATTTAACAGCTTCACATTTGGAAGATTGGATTCCAGCAAGCGATCAAGTGCTGTAACAATTACACGCTCTGCTAATTCAATACCGATATAATTAATATCCGGATTTTGTGCAGCCATACCATTAATAAATTGTCCTTTACCAGTACCTACTTCTATATGAATCGGATTATTATTTCCAAACACTTCATTCCATGAACCCTTTTTAGTAGCCGGCTCCTGAATGCAATAATAAGGATTGGCCATTAGCTTATCCTTAGCCCATGGTTTATAACGTTGTCTCAAATTTGTGCACCTCCGCTAAAATACGTAAAAAAAGAGTAGCATAACATTTCATAAAATACCATGCTTATTAGTTAAAACATAATAAAAACCGGCATATGCCGGTTAAATATGAATAAATTTGGCTAAACTTTCACAACCTAAAATTGAATATGAAGAGAAGGGTTGTGGATAATTTGCCATTATCACAAAATCATCATTGGATGTTAGTAAAAGATATTTTAAATAATCATCAAGAAGATTGCTGCGGTTCACAATCAGAAGTTGAACAGCTTGAGAGAACTGTTAAATCCCTGATGGTTCAACCCGGTCTTGATGTAAATACAAAAGCTGTACTTGATGAGATTTACCAATACAGCCAAAGCGGTATACATGCCGCCAACCTGGAAAGTCATATAGAAGCACACCAGCAGCAACTCTCTGGCTGGGTTCGAGACATTGATCAATATTCCTGAGCAAATTTTAAATATTCGATATACCGGTTCATTTCATGCAACCGGTTTTTTCGTTTGTGCAAGACTATATTTTGAATAACCTGTGCCAGCACATGCCATTTCATTCTTAACGTAAGATCTTCAGTGAGCTCCAATCCGTATTTGGCTAGCCATTCCTTCCAATGCTCTTGTTTAACATAGGAATATAACAGCATACCGATATCCATAGCCGGATCTGCGATAATCGCACCGTCCCAATCAATCAAATATAGATCACCATTGTCAGTAATAAGGAGATTATTATGATTAATATCACCATGGCATACAACTTGCTGGTCACTGTTGACATCCTGTATATGTCTTTCCATAAATTCAATCGTATTTTGAATACTTGGATGATTTTCTAATTCCTTATCAAGGGAATTTTTCACGGACAATAGGATTTGCAAAGGTGTTTGGGCTGTCTTACCAAGGCGCCGAAGCATGTTTAATAGAGGTTTAGAAAGATGGATTTTCTGAAGCAATTCTGCAACCGCTTCTTCACTCATCTCAGTAGGATGTAATTCTCTTCCATTCATCCATTCCTGAGCAGTAATCACGTCTCCATTTTCAAGCCTCTTCGTCCAGATCAGTTTTGGCACTATTCCTTCAGCGGAAAGCACAGCTAAAAAAGGAGAAGAATTCCTTTTCAAAAATAGTCTTTGCTCATCATGCCTGGCAATAAATGCTTCACCTGTTGCCCCTCCGGCAGGGGTTATCTCCCACTCTCGCCCTAAATAATCCATGGTATTCACCTTCAATAATCTAATCTATTCTGGCATGGTTATATGTAAAAAATAAAAAAGACAGCCATTGACTGCTTTTTTCCAATAGCCATCTTATTAAATTTTAGTAGGTTAGGGACACATTCGTCAAGTGTTCCTGACTATTATTCCTGAACAAACACATATGTTCGTAATGGTTCAAGGGTATATTCTCTTATGCTCTTCCTAATTATGCGGTCTCCTTGTCCATCAGCACAACTATCACAAAGAATATCCCATTCAGTATCATTTGGCAGAGTAATCGATGTTTCCTTTTCAGCATGGTGGAAGATTACTAAAATATTTTTCCAGCTTCCATATTCACCGACATTTTCATACATCAGAGCATGGCAATTAACATGGATATCGACAATTTTCATATGTCTTTCTATTTCTTCACGTGTTCGAAAACGGAATGCACCATGGCTTTTTCGAATTTGTATCAAGCATTTTAAATAAGATATTGTTTCATCATGTTGCTCTCTTAGATCCCAATTAAGTTCATTTATCCAATCCGGTGAACAATAACTGTTTTCGATTCCTTGTTTTGTTCTAAAAAATTCCTGTCCACTATGCAAGAATGGAATACCTTGTGAAAGCAAGACAATACTTGTGGCAAAACGATGACGGCGCTGCCTTAATTCATTTGACTCCAACCCATTAGCAACCTGAAGGCGATCCCATAATGTGTGGTTATCATGACATTCTACAAAATTGACTGATTGTACTGGTGTCAATGGATATTCGGCACCTGTATTTGTCACAAGCTGAAAGAAATCATGCGGCTCTACTCTTTTACCGGAAATATAGCCGATATCTTTTAAATCAAAGTTACTTCCTTTAATCGTATCTCTAAAGCGATCATTAAAGAATCCAATCCCCCTTAATTTATGAGCATTAGCAATCGTTGATTTTTGCTCAGCCGGGAGTGCTGTGTGTAAATCCCAGCCCTCTCCGATGAGAATGGCATCCGGTCTACTTTCTCTTACCACACGTTCTATTTCCTTCATCGTATCCAAGTCTAGTAAGCCCATTAAATCAAATCTGAATCCATCAACCTGAAAATACTCCAACCAATATTTAATGGAGGCTATAATGAATTTTCGGACCATAAATCGTTCTGATGCTACATCATTTCCACAGCCGCTGCCGTTTGCAGGCATTCCGTTTGAATCATAACGGAAATAATAGCCAGGTACGATTTTTTCAAAATTAGACAATTCCTTTTGAAATACATGATTATAAACAACATCCAAAATAACACCAAGTCCATTTTTATGGAGACTTTTAATCAGCTCCTTTAATTCTTCTATTCGATTGAACGGCAAGTGCGGATTTGTACTGTAGACTCCAACTGGAGAATTAAAATGACGGGGATTATAACCCCAATTATACTCCTTACCAATGACTGTTTCATCAACCCCTGAGAAATCATTAACCGGCAAGAGTTCAATATGAGTAACACCAAGCTCCTTTAAATAACTGATCCCGGTTGAATACCCTTTATTTGTTTTCGTATTTTCTTCTGTAAACGCCAAGTATTTCCCCTTTGCATCCATGCCGCTGTTGTTATGATGAGAAAAGTCGCGTACATGTGTTTCGTATATAATTGCATCGACATGGCTGTCTAACGTGGGAATTTTATAGGAATGTCTTTCGATTTTTTCGGGATCTATAATAGCGCTGTATTGGCCATTTACAGAAACAGCCTTCGAATAAGGGTCGGTTGCTTCTCTCCAAATATAATTGACACGAACCAAATATGAATAAAAATAACCCTTTAAATCATTATGAATCGTTAATGACCATACTCCTCTTTCCCCTCGTTGCATCGCCACTGTTCCTTTTTCGGCCCCGAAATCATTGATTAGCTTAACCTTTACACTGGTAGCAGTTGGTGCCCATAGCTTAAACACTGTCTTTTCTTTTGTATAGACAGCACCTAAATCATTTCCATCATAATGATAATGTTCATCAAATTCAGGGGTCCGGATTACAGCACCTGTTCGCAGGCCAAAGGCTATACCTTTATCATCCTCTATTTGATACTCTTCACCGAGCGGTATTTCGAATGGAGCCTTACATATATATTTAATGTAATGCTCTATTCGGACGACTTCTTCAACCTTTAATACGCCAATTTTTTGACCTTCGAAATAAATCGTAAAGGTTGGGGTTTCGTTATCACGATAATCAAGTGGAATTAAGATGGTAATTCTGTTTAATGCGTCCAAAAAAGCTGAAAACCTATCTGAATACACAATACTCACTCTCCTAAAGCGGCAATATTTACTTTATGATGATGCATATTAACGACTACCTTATCATTGCCAATATAATCGCCATCTGCATGAATAAATGCTGGTTGCTCAGAAGATAGTTTTATATTCTTCCCTTGTAATTCCTGTACTCCCCTTATTTTAAGATGGCCGCCCCAAACTACTGTGACGAACATAAGTATAAGTTTCCATTTAGAAATATTATGCACAACTATGATATGAAAAAGCCCGTCATCTGGTTTCGAGTTTGGTGAAATCTTTATTCCACCACCAAAATAGGGCTGATTGGATATCGTTACAAGCCAAACATTTTTATAGTTGAGATCCCGGCCATCTATCGAAAGAGAAACATCAATTGGTTTATATGTTAACCATTTAATAAAAAAGAAATATAAATAAACAAGCTTTCCAGCACCTATTTTATTAAAGTAATATTTAGATTTCGACTCATTTACAGCTTTTGTAACAACTGCATCCAATCCCATACCCAAACTATTCATAAAATAACCTTGTTTGTTAGTTTTATAGGATCCCAGGTCGATTGCTGTCATTTTTTCGCTATTTTGACACAGCTTTTTTAATGCTTTAGTCGGATTTTTATCAATCTTGTATCCTCTTGAAAAATCATTGCCGGATCCTGCAGGAATATAAGATATCCTGGCTTTTTTATATCCGACAGCTCCATTAATGACTTCATGAATCGTCCCGTCTCCACCTACAGCAATAATTAACGAATTACTTTCTTTTTCCAAAATTTCCTTAGTGATTTCACAGGCATGTCCTTCATATTCTGTATACCTATATTCGTAATGGATATTCTCCTGTTCTAGGTATCTCTTTACCTTATTCCAAATCTTTAAGCTTCCCCTATTCTTCGCGGCAGGATTTATAATGAAATTAAACCTCTCCATGCTCATTAAAGCTTCCCTATAAACCGCTCTCTCTATCAAGCTCCTCCAACTCCTCTTCCAAATCCATTCTAATCGTGTAGGCTGTACTGCAGTAGTCCAACAGAGCCTGGCCTGACTTAAGCTGTTGGTTTTTAATAGGAGACTGATTATTCCGTATGCCCTCAAACCATTTTGCATAAGAACGCTTGTCAATGATTATCTCTGTATGGATGGCATTTACATCATCGATATATCCATTTCGGCATATGATCCCTTTCCTGATTGGCATATCAATCTCCTTGCTTTCTAATATCCTCGTAATAATTCTTTCCATACGATTTATGGATATATACGGGTTTAACACTTTTTTGTCTGCACGATTATGATGCCTTCTTGTCCAGAACCTTCCCTTGTCCGACAAAAAGACGGCATCCTCTTCTGCTTCAAGAAAAGTTAAGCACCATATTTCCGTAGGCGTCATAAGCAGAATATCCAATTCGACCGGTGCATTTTTTAACTGAAAGACAGGCTTATAAAGAATTAAGCAGTTATCAGGAAAGCGTTGCAAAAAATAACGCAGTTTCTGGTCATATACATAATTGGCATTTACTACAGATTTTTCTCTTAAGGTTGAACTCGCCCATTTAAGCTGAAAATTAAAAATCCGATCTAAAAATTGCTGCTTTAAATCGCTCTCTGTTCGTGGGAGAAATTTTAAAAACCGTCCCAATTCCTGTTCTATGTTTGGAACAGCTTGCCCTTCATGAACATGAAAAGGTTCGCTTTGTTTTCCTTTAGCAAATATCTTCTTAAACGTCTCCGAGAGAGTTCTCTTTTTAATTGGCTCATCCTGATTTTGAGATATCTCATTGTTTTCTGCACCAATCAGCCAGTCATTGATATCCCCTTCTTCATAAGCCTGCTTTAGTTTAGTCCACTGCTGTTTTTTTAAGCGTACAAACTGAGAGGAATAATGATAAATATCCTGTTCATAACGGGATACATAATCCTGCAGTTTAATTAATTGTCCCATCCCGTTTCCCCTGCCTTTTTTCTTTTTCTGGTCTCTATAAAATCTATATGGTCATTTTAGATGCTCTTAATCATACCCAGTAAAGCTTTCACGCCTTGATCAATTCAATTTACTATTATGTTCCCGAATATCTTACACCAATGGAAATTTAACGATTGGTTCATATTTAGGAATAGATTGGCTATTGGTTTTGTATAGAACGAGATGCTGTACCTGAAATTCTGGTATAGAGGGGAGAGAGTCTTCTAGTTGTCTTAGACTGTCTTTTTCCATTGTCTCCGTACATCTTCTCGCTATCGTAATATGCGGTGTAAACGGCTTTGTATCCAACTTAAATCCGATACTTGTACAGGCATTCCATACATTCTTCTGCACCTCGTATAAGATTGGCTGTTTCCTTACATCTGCCCAAAGAATTCTTGGCTGTTTCATCATACCAAATGTACCCAATCCATTAATCGTTAATGGAAACGAAACAAGTTGCTCTGCCCTTGATTTCAATAAATTCACAGCATCATCCAACATACTATGAGAGGCACTGCCAAGGAATGCTAATGTAATATGATAGTCGCTTGGATGAACCCAGCTTTTAAATGCATATATACGTTCTAATTCAGCAGCCCATTGGTGCAATGATTCTTTAATCTCCATGGGTAATTCAATTGCAAAAAAATAATGATTCTGTCTATTCATCAGCCTATCTCCTTCATATTTTAACATAATGTCCATCCCGCTATTTTAACTATTTAGACGGTTTTGAATAAAAATATTTGTTCAAAAAAAGAGTTCAGGGTTAGTATTCCCTGAACTCTTTTCCATTTACTTTAATCTTCCGCATTCGTCTTCAATTTTAGCAAGGAAAGCTTTCTGAAGCCTTCTTGTTGTAGTATATGGGGCTTTTCCAACCGCTTGTCCGTTGGTTTTTACAACGGGTATAATTTCTAATGTGGTACCAGACAGAAATACCTCATCAGCCGACATTAATTCCCCTGGTGTAAATGGTCTTTCTTCGTAAGGAATTGAAAGCTCCTCACAAAGCATTAAAACCAACTGCCTGGTAATCCCATTTAAAATTAAATTGTTTGCAGGATGAGTAATCAGAATACCATCCTTAATAATCGATACATTGGTATGACTGCCTTCTGTTATTATGCCATCTCTGTTTAAAATTGCTTCATTACATCCCTGCTTAACCGCCTCTTCATAGGCAAGGATATTACCGAGAAGGTTCAAGCTTTTTATATCGCAATTAAGCCACCGTTTATCATCAATAATACAGACCTCAGCACCTGACTCCATCAGTACAACAGGACGTTCAGATTCTCTTGTATAAGCGATGAAAGTAGGTACCACATCTTTACCTGGAAAAGCATGATTCCGGGGTGATACTCCCCGAGTAAATTGCAGATAAACAGTACCAGTAGTCAGCTCATTTTTAAGAACCAATTCCTCAATAATCTCCTTAAGGCGTTTTGGACTGTAGGGTATCGCGATGCCGATCTTTTGTGCACTTGCAAACAGACGTCTGCTATGCCCTTCCCACGCAAACAGCTTCCCATTATAAATCCGTATAACCTCGTAGATACCATCCCCAAATTGATACCCACGATCTTCTATATCGATGGCAATTGTTTCTCTTTTCGAAAGAACGCCATTGTGAACAATATAATCCATTTCCCCCAACTCCCCTTGTATAGATTATCTTGTTAATTCATAGATAGCTTGTGCATACATAGCTGTTGCTTTTAATAAATCTTCAATTTGGATGTATTCGTCTTTTTGATGAGCTACATCTTCTCTTCCAGGAAATAAAGGCCCAAAGGCAACCGCATTTTTCAGTGCACGCGCATATGTCCCACCGCCAATTGCCAATAGCTCAGGTTCTTCCCCAGTGTGCTCGTGATAAATTTTTTGTAATGTTTGAACCAATTGGCTATTTGCATCCACATGGTGAGGTCCCAAATGGGTTTTTATAGTAGCAGTAAATTGATGCTTATCCGCGATTTGCTCAATCGTTTTCCATCCATTCTCAAAATCATATGTCACAGGATAGCGCATATTGAAGGCAATCTTACCAAATTCGCCATTTCTATACGTAATAATTCCATAATTAATGGTTAAATCACCGGTAATATCATCGGAATAAGCTACACCAAGTTTTCTTCCTCTGGATTCACTGCTCAAATAATGATGGATGAATTCAAAAAATGCACGGTCATCCCCTCGTAAAGGCATGGTGAATAGAAAATCGCCCAGCTTAAGACCTGCATTAAGTCCAAGATCAGGCTCCATACCATGGACAGATATCCCTTCTATCGTTAAGATGACCTCATTATCTAACACGGAATATGTACCTTTTAAATTATGCTCTTTCAAGTACTTTGTAAATTTTTCTTTCCACTCTTTCGCCTCATCGGAGTTAAGAGAAATAGTTGCTTTTGCTGCCTCTGGCACCATATTAAAACGCTGGCCTGCCTCAAAGCTTTTCACAACAAAGGATTCAGCCGGTATACTTTTTGATTTCATATCCATTGTGAAATCTGCAATTCCCTTTTCTGCATAGATAATTGGAAAATCTGCATCCGGCACAAATCCTACCGTTGGCATTTCTTCTTTTTCAAAATAATAATCCATACAGCGCCAATCGCTTTCTTCATCCGTGCCCAAAATCAATCGAACTCTTTTATTTAAATCGATGCCCATTTCTTTAATGATCTTCATTGCATAATAGGCAGCCATCGTTGGTCCTTTGTCGTCAATCGCGCCACGCGCAAATATTTTTCCATCCCGAATATCTGCTGAATAAGGGTCGCTTGTCCAGCCTTCTCCCTCAGGCACTACATCCAAATGTCCAAGTATACCGAGGAGTTCATCTCCGTTTCCCATTTCCAAATGAGCCCCATAGTTATCAACATTTTTAGTGGTAAAACCGTCTTTTTCTCCAAGCTGAAGCATAAAATCAAGCGCTTCCTTTATTCCAGGACCAAAAGGAATATCAGGAGTTGATGCAGATTCATCCAGTGTACTTTTAATTCGAAGCAGTTTTTGGGTGTCGGCAATCAAATCATCTTTTCTCATTTCCACTTCTTTTTGCCAATTAAAATCCATAAAAGTGACCTCATTTCTTTGTCATATCATTTATCGTTATTATATCGAATTTCAGCATGATTAGCATTTTTTGTTGAACCACATGACTGTGCCGTTCATATTTTATAGTGTAATCAATAAAATATTTCGCATTGCTGTCATAGTGCCTGTATCGCAAAAATAGATATAATTAAGCGAATTTTCATTTTATTTTATTGGAAAATATGGATTTAAAATTTTGAGAGGGGTATTATAGTACTAGAAGGACTTTTATCTTGAAGTCCTAAAAAAGGAGTGCTGTATAGGTGATAACTTAGTTAAGTGGGATGGTTAACAGCCTTTATACCTTGCAGGTTGGAATGTTGCCATTGGAAACTATCCATAAGGAGTGGTTTTTTGAAACCTTCAACAAACCGTATGCTTACCAGAATTAAGTCCATTTATATGTTCATCGTCCGCAACGGCACGGTAACAACCCAAGAATTAGTGGATGAATTCGGAATTACTCCACGTACCATTCAGAGGGACTTAAATGTGTTGGCTTATAACGAACTTGTTGTCAGCCCCAGTCGTGGAAAGTGGACCACCACTCAAAAGAAAGTTAAATTAACCTCGTAATGATTTACACAGTTTTTCCTACAAAAAGAAGACCGCTTTTTAACGGTCTTCTTTTTCCGGAGTACGTGTATTCAATAAGCTGATCTCTTCTTCAGTCATTTCTCTGTACTCTCCTGTTTCCAAGCCCTCATCCAATTCGAGCTCGCCCATCTTAATTCTTTTCAGATATACTACTTTTTTTCCTACAGCTTCAAACATCCGTTTAACCTGATGATATTTTCCTTCTGTTATGATGACTTCTATTTCTGATCTCTGACCACTTGTAAGAATCCTTAATTTTCCCGGTTTCGTTACATATCCATCATCCAATGTAACTCCCTTGGCAAACTGTTCAATATCCTCTTCAGTTACAATTCCCTGAATAACCGCGTAATAGGTTTTAGGAACATGTTTTTTTGGAGCAAGCACCTCATGAGCAAGATGCCCATCATTCGTAAGAACCAACAGCCCTTCAGTATCCCGATCCAGCCTTCCAACAGGGAATGGTTTTTTTATTGCATCTTCAGGTTCCAATAAATCAAGCACCGTTTTCAGCCTGTCATCTTCTGTGGCAGATATGTATCCGGCCGGTTTGTTCATTAACAAATAAATATATTCCTTATAGTTGACTTGCTCTCCATAAACGGTAATTAGGTCGTTATCCGGATCGACATGCTTTTTAGCATCGCTTATTTTTACATCATTACAAAGAACTGCCCCTGATTTCAGCAGTTGTTTAACCTCTTTCCGGCTCCCATATCCGGAGTTAGCTAATAATTTATCAATTCTCATCCTAAAAATCACCTATTTTCCTTTTTTGAATAGACTAATGCTGAATATAAAGTGAAGGAGTGTTCTAATTTTATGGATTATCAACAACAACCCTCTAACGAACAAGATGATAGACAATTGCAGCAGCCAGCCGGTTTTCCTGGACCAGGAGGCCTATTTCCTGGTTTAGGTGGAGTTAATGCCCGTATAGATCGGCTTGAAAACCGCTTTGAACGTCTGGAGCGCCAATTTGAACGCCTTGACCGACGTGTATCCCGGATTGAACGGGCACTTGGAATGCGATACTAATTATGAGAATGGCCTGCTTTAAAAATTAAGCAGGCCTTAAAGTTAAACTTTCACATTTTAATTCGATTAATTCCCTCTAGTGAAACGGTTCAATTTTAGCTTGCGCAATAGTCCATCCGTTCGATCTCCAAAAATAACATGTAATAAACCACTTTTAATCGATAAGAAAAAGTAGATTAGGACCCCTACTGGAACAGTAATCGCCACCCTGAAAACCGCATCCATTTGACTTTTTGAACCTATCCAGGAAGCCAGGACCTGATCCAGACTCCACACAACCAGGGCCATAACTCCAGCAAATATGAGTGATAATAATCCCCTTCTCAGCACGGGTTTGATACGATAACCAGTAAAGTAATAAATTACATATAAATTAATAAGCGTACTGACCGTATATCCAATTGCAGTCGCATAAACCGCCCCATTCGTTTCAAACATTTTTATGAACGGAATATTGAGACTAAGCTTTATTAATATTCCAGTCAATAAGCTAAGGACTGTAAAACGCTGCTGGCTTATTCCCTGCATGATTGCAGCTGTAACAGAAAATAAAGCAAATAGGATGGCAACCGGTGCATAAACTCTTAATACTTCTGATCCTAAATCAAGGAATCCATAAAACGAGCCATATACGCTCTCCGATAAAACACTGATTCCAACAACTGCCGGTATCAGAATAAACAGCAAAGTTTGGAATGTTTCTGTTAATTGTTGTTTATATAGCTTCCAATTCTTTTCAACAAACGATTTCGTTACACTCGGAACAATAGACAATGAAAAGGCCGTAGCCAGTGTCATTGGAATAAGGACAAGCTTTTGAGTTGATACATTTAAAACACCAAAAGCCACATCTGTTGATGCCTTTAATCCAATTGAAACCATCGCTCTGTTAAAAGTAACCGTATCAACTAACTGGAATAGAGGCATTGCCAATCCAACAAAAATAAATGGTATTGAGGAAACAACAATTTCTTTGTAGATCTCTTTAAGCGATATATCTATTTCATTTTTACTTTCGTTCAAAAGTTTATCGAGATGACGTTTCCGCTTTTTCCAATACCATAAGAGAACTAGAAATCCGAAAACCGCTCCAATAAAGGCTGAAAATGTTGCCACACTCATAGCCTGTACGACATCTCCGCCCATTAAATTCAGGACAATATATGCGCCACCCAGCAGGAATATAATACGTGCAATCTGCTCGATAACCTGGGAAACAGCTGTCGGCCCCATTGACTCATTTCCTTGAAAGAACCCACGCAATATACTTTGCGAAGGTACCAGGATAAGAGCAAAGCTCACAGCCCGTATAACTGATGTAACATCCTCAACGGAGAATTTTTGCGTATCCATCATGGCAGCCAATCCAGGGGCGCTAACATACATAATGAGAAAAGCCGCAATCCCCGTTAACATCATTATTTTTCGACTTGATTCAAATAGCTTACGTCCAACTGCATATTCTCCCATAGCATTATATTTAGCCACAAATTTGGCCACTGCGAGGGGAATCCCTCCCGTTGATATACTAATGAAAATTGTATAGGGTATATATGCAAAGCCGTATAACGCCATTCCCTCTTTGCCGACAATTTGATTAAAAGGAATAACATAAAACAATCCGAGTATTTTCGATAAAACCATACCAACAGTTAGAATAAAAGTGCCTCTAATAAGTTTCGATGACATGTAACAATCCCTTTCACTCTTTCCCTTAACTTGTAAGAAATATATTTTCATGAGTCTTTTTGTTTATTTGTTCACTATTCTGTAGTTTACTCTTTTCTATCCTTTTTGACAATTGAACTTCAAATTGTTTACGACTTTTGCCTTATTCATAAAATCACTTATAATAGAACGTATTAGCATGTTTTAGAAAAGAGATGGAATAATGAAATACGATGTAATAATTATAGGAGGAGGCCCCTCCGGTTTAATGGCTGCCATAGCAGCAGCAGAAAACGGCGCTTCCACCTTATTAATAGATAAAGGATCCAAGCTTGGACGTAAGCTGGCCATTTCAGGCGGAGGTCGATGCAATGTCACGAATCGTCTGCCGATTGATGAGATTATTAAGCATATCCCCGGTAATGGCAAATTCCTGTACGGTGCATTCTCTGAATTTGATAATGAGGGAATTATTTCTTTCTTCAAGAAACTGGGAGTCGAATTAAAAGAGGAAGATCACGGAAGAATGTTTCCGGTTAATGATAAAGCCCAATCCGTTGTAGATGCGATGATGAATCGGTTGAAGCAATTGGGTACTGATATACGTACAAACTCACCTATAGCAGATGTTTTGTATGAATCAGGGAAAGTAATTGGCGTTCGGACACAAACGGGCGAAACGATCGAAGCTGACTCCGTTGTCATTGCTGTTGGCGGTAAATCCGTTCCTCACACCGGGTCAACCGGTGATGGCTATGCCTGGGCTGAAAAAGCTGGACATACTGTTACAGAGCTATTCCCAACTGAGGTTCCGCTAACGTCAGCTGAAGATTTTATCAAACAGAAAACATTACAGGGACTTTCACTTCGCGATGTCGCAATCAGCGTGATGAATCCTAAAGGAAAACCATTAATTACCCATCGCATGGATATGATTTTCACACATTTTGGCCTATCAGGTCCAGGTGTCCTCCGCTGCAGCCAATTTGTTGTGAAGGCCCTTAAAAAATGGAATCTTAAAGAGGTCATTGTCCAAATTGATGCGCTGCCTGATTTAAATGAAGAACAGGTATTCCAACAGATTATAAAAATTATTAAATCTGATGATAAAAAGGCTGTTAAAAACAGTTTAAAAGGTTTAGTGCCTGAAAGATATTTATTATTTTTACTGGAGCGTAACCAGATTGACCCTTCTGCGCAGGGTGCAGTCATCGCCCATGAGAAATGGCGTTCTTTAAGCAAAGATATTAAAAAGTTCCCTGTCCATGTCAATGGAACACTTTCTTTAGAGAAGGCATTTGTGACTGGCGGAGGAGTATCGGTTAAAGAAGTTGAACCAAAAACAATGGCCAGTAAATTCATGAATGGCTTATATTTCTGTGGAGAGATCTTGGACATTCACGGATATACGGGCGGCTATAATATCACTTCAGCTTTGGTAACCGGCCGTTTAGCAGGATTAAATGCTGCAGAAAAGAATGATTTCCTGGCATAAGAAAGGATGGTATAAGTGCAGGATATAGCCCAAACGATAAAAAACAATAAGCTGTTTTCGCCGCTTATTTACATGTTGTTTTTCATCTATTTAGCCATCCTTTCCTATCTTTTGTTCTTTGGATACTACAGACAAGAAGACAGAATAGAATCTTATAATCTTGTTCCATTTAAAACAATCAATATGTATATTACGTTTGCTGATTACTTCAAATTTAAAATTTGGTTTTCGAATCTATTCGGTAATATTCTCGCTTTTATGCCGTTTGGATTTTTTCTGCCAATCGCATTTAAAAAGCTGAGAAATTTTATGATTATCACGTTTCTGTCCTTCCTGTTTTCTTTATTTGTGGAGACGATGCAGCTAACATTCCATGTCGGTGGATTTGATGTAGATGATATTCTATTAAATACAATCGGTGGTTTCTTTGGATACCTGGTTTTCAAGCTCATGTATCAGCTTTTCAAAAAACCCGTAAACTAATAAGTTCAATCCTAAAAATAAGTGGAGAAACAGTTTGTTTTCTCCACTTATTTTTACTTTATTCAATTGTAATTTAGGCTTTGACAATTGGGTTGGTCAAAATTAAATTCATCAACGTATGGATTATTTCTTAGATGTTCCACTTCATCTGAGAATAGACATTGTCCTTCGTGTAGATATGAGCCAAGAATTAAGTTTACCTACAATGATGCCTGCTCATTTCTTATAGATAACCATTGCACTAAAACAATAGATTTGGTCTTCCTCATCCTCTTCACCGAAAGCTGCTATATTATATTTTATATCTACAATTCTGTCCTCATCTATTTTTTCGAGAAAATGATTCATCCCTTTTTCCAGGTCTTTTTCATGTTCATAATCAAACATTTTCACTTGAATCACGGCAAAGATTCCTCCTGTTTTTATCTATCTTTGCCAGACCTCAGTATTTTTATACTATTCAGAATATAATTTCCCCTTGCCAATGCATCATACCGCCTTCCATAGAGGCTGTCTTATATCCTCTCTCCTGCAGAAAATAAGCCACATTTTCACTTCTTACTCCTGCATGACAGATTAGAATATACTCTGTTTCTTTATCAAGCTCATCAAGCCGATCTGGTATTTCTCCCATTCTCATTTGAATAGCACCTGGCACCATACCATTTATGACTTCATAATCCTCCCGCACATCAATGATGGATAATTCCTCACCATTTTCAATTCTGCTCTGCAGCTCTTCCGGTTGGATAATTTTTATTTCTTCCATCTCCATTTTCCCCCTTTATAAAAAAGCCGTCTTACGTTTATTAATCGTAAGACGGCCGCACTTGTTAGTTTGCAACGATATTTACTAATTTTCCTGGAACAGCAATTACCTTACGGATTGTTTTACCGTCGATTTGCTCTTGTACCTTTCCGTTCTCCATTACGATTTTTTCCATTTCTTCTTTCGTAATGCCAGCAGGCACCTGAAGTTTTGCTCTCATTTTACCGTTTATTTGAATAACAATTTCAATTTCATCATCAACCAATTTGGACTCATCATACGCAGGCCATGAAGCATAGGCAAGTGTTTCATTGTTGCCAAGTCTGCTCCAAAGTTCTTCAGTAATATGAGGGCAAATAGGTGACAATAGCTTCACAAAGCCTTCCATATATTGAATTGGAAGGATTTCTGCTTTATACGCTTCATTAATAAACACCATCATTTGAGAAATAGCTGTATTAAAGTGAAGTGCCTCCAGATCCTCTGTTACCTTTTTAACCGTTTGATGATAAATCTTCTCAAGACGAGTATCGTTCGATTCAGTGATTTTATCATTTACTGTACCGTCATCGGTGATAAACAATCTCCAAACACGGTCAAGGAAACGTCTGGAACCATCAAGTCCATTTGCAGACCAGGCAATGGATGCATCAAGCGGTCCCATGAACATTTCATATAGACGAAGTGTATCCGCACCATGGCTTTCTACGATATCATCCGGATTTACTACATTCCCTTTGGATTTACTCATTTTTTCGTTATTTTCCCCAAGTATCATTCCTTGGTTAAATAGCTTTTGGAAAGGTTCCTTTGTTGGAACAACACCAATATCATACAAGAATTTGTACCAGAATCTTGCATAAAGCAAGTGAAGTACAGCATGCTCTGCTCCGCCAATATACGTATCTACAGGCATCCAATGCTTAAGCTTTTCAGGATCAGCGATTGCATTTGGATTTTTCGGATCGATATAGCGCAGGAAGTACCAGCAGCTGCCCGCCCATTGAGGCATTGTATTTGTCTCGCGTCTTCCTTTACGGCCGTTCTCATCTACTACATTTACCCACTCTTCAATGTTGGCAAGAGGAGATTCACCTGTGCCGGATGGTTTAATTTCGGTTGTTTTCGGAAGCATAAGCGGGAGCTCAGATTCAGGTACAGCTGACATAGTACCGTCTTCCCAATGAATAATTGGGATAGGCTCTCCCCAATAACGCTGACGAGAAAAGTTCCAATCACGTAGACGATAAGTTACTTTCTTCTCACCAATTCCTTGTTCTTCAAGCCATTCAATCATTTTGCTAATTGCTTCTTCTTTATTCAAGCCATTCAAGAATTCAGAGTTTACATGTTCTCCTTCTCCTGCATAAGCTTCTTTTTCAATATTCCCGCCAGCTACAACTTCACGGATTGGCAAATCAAATTTCTTAGCGAATTCATAGTCACGTTCATCATGAGCCGGAACTGCCATAATGGCACCTGTACCATAGCTCATCAATACATAATCAGCGATCCAGATTGGAATCTCTTCCCCATTTGCTGGGTTGATTGCATATGCTCCTGTGAATACACCTGTTTTCTCTTTAGAAAGCTCTGTTCTCTCAAGATCGCTCTTAGATTGAATTTCCTTTTTATACGCTTCAACTGCTTCTTTTTGCTCTGCTGTTGTAATTTTATCCACAAGTGGATGCTCTGGTGACAAGACAGAATATGTTGCCCCGAACAAGGTGTCTGGACGTGTTGTGAATACCGTGTAGGATTCTTCCGTACCTTTAATCTTGAAGGTTACAGATGCGCCCTCAGAGCGGCCGATCCAGTTACGCTGCATATCCTTAATGCTTTCAGGCCAATCCAATTCATCCAGATCCTCAATCAAACGATCTGCATAAGCCGTGATTTTCAAAATCCATTGGCGCATAGGCTTACGGATAACCGGATGTCCGCCTCGCTCACTTTTCCCATCGATAACTTCTTCGTTGGCCAAAACTGTTCCCAGTGCCGGGCACCAGTTAACCGGTATTTCAGCCATATAGGCAAGTCCTTTTTCATATAGCTTCAAGAAAATCCACTGCGTCCATTTATAGTACTCTGGATCTGTGGTATTGATTTCCCTGTCCCAGTCATAGGAGAACCCAAGTGATTTAATCTGACGCGTGAATGTACCGATATTTTTAGCTGTAAACTCTTCCGGATCATTTCCTGTATCAAGAGCATATTGCTCGGCAGGCAATCCAAATGCATCCCAGCCAATTGGATGAAGGACATTATATCCCTGCATACGTTTCATGCGAGATAGAATATCTGTTGCTGTATATCCTTCAGGATGCCCTACATGAAGGCCAGCTCCTGATGGATAAGGAAACATATCCAAAGCGTAAAATTTACGCTTCCCTACATGATCAGTCGTTTTGAATGTTTTGTGTTCTTCCCAATAAGATTGCCATTTCTTTTCAATCTCTACATGATTGAAACTCATCCTAATTCCTCCTACATGGTTCAAAATTGCTGTGCTTAAAAGCTTGAAACAATAAAAAAAGCCACTCATCCCTAATAAGTAGGGACGAGAGGCTTGTTATTAACTTCCCGCGGTACCACCCTGATTGATGCAGTAAATATGCATCCGGCTCGACTCTTTAACGCAGATGTACGGCAACCCTTACTCTTAGTTCAGGCTTGCAACTCCAGGGTGAGTTCATAATGTGTCCTGTTGACTTGCAGCGACCGTCAACTCTCTAAAAAGAACAAACATTACTACTGATCCCTCTCAAAGTTATTCATGTTATCCAAAAAATATATACATTCATTGTATGTAAATCAGCTAAAAAGTTCAAGTCAATTTAGACTGTTTTTTCAATCATTGACAAATTTAGCTTCCATTATACAGGTTTTATAATAATTTATGTGTGATTGGTAGGGGGAAACTGGGGCTGGATTATGTGCATATCCGGCTCTATTCCTTGTCGATTGGCTGGATTCCACACCGATTCGGCTGGTTTCCTCTCATCTTGCTGAATAACTCCTTCTTCTGGCTGAATCTTTCCTAAATCCGGCTGGATTACTTGCCTATTCGGCTCTATTTCCTTGTCGATTGGCTGGATTCCACACTGATCCGGCCGGATTCCTCTCATTTTACTGAACGACTCCTTTATCTGGTTGAATTACACATCGATTCAGCTGGATTCCGCCGTATCATCCCCACCATCACTCACCTCTCTATACAAATAAAACCAACAAGCACAGCCATATAGACTGTGCCTGCTGTTTTATTTATATTGCTTTGGATGAACTGTTGCTTTAGTTTGTTGGCCTCCAGATGCTTCGTTCATCTTTTTAGCCCTCTTTATAATATCTTGATCTTCACCGGCCTCGATATCTTGATTATTAATGCCATTACGAGTCTTTTGTTCCGGATTATTATGTTTAGAACGTTTTCGCATAGTGAATACCCCCTTAGCGTCTGCGCACAACCATTGCATGCTGAATATCCTGAACCTGTATTTTCATACGGTTCAACATATCACGCTGTTGATCATTTGCACTGTGATCCATTGCCTCTAACTCATTAAATGAGTTTTCCAATCTGACCAATGCCTCGGTATATCCTGCTTCATTGTAATGCTCCTGTTTTGCAGACTCCTTATATTGCTCTTCTGCGAATTCAATTGCATTAGCACATCGTTCCATACACTCACCCATGGATTTTCGTGTAGCCAAAGATACCCTCTCCTTTTTTCATTGGATTGGTTTACAAAAGCTCATCCATTATCCATTATGCCCCTTTGAAATAAAAAGATTAGTGATTTTTAATAGCTGCTAATAATAGTCAATTGGAAAGTATACATCAGCGTGGTAGAATGGAGTTTATGTTCTTGAAATCTAAACAGGGGGGTTTTGTAATGAAACAGGTTAACCCTTTTCAATATGCAAGTGACGACAAACGTTATCATACATGGAATTATCATCTCCGCAATCAATTTGGTCACAAGGTATTTAAAGTAGCTCTTGATGGTGGATTTGATTGCCCGAACCGTGATGGCACGGTAGCTTTTGGTGGCTGTACTTTTTGCAGTGCCGCTGGATCCGGTGATTTTGCCGGTAATCGTGTTGAGGATCTGCAAAAACAATTTGCCGATATAAAAGCAAAAATGCATCAAAAATGGAAGGACGGCAAGTATATGGCCTACTTCCAAGCTTATACGAATACCCATGCGCCCGTTGAGGTGTTACGGGAAAAATTCGAAACCGTCATAAACGAGGAAGGTGTAGTCGGATTATCCATTGCCACTCGTCCAGACTGTCTGCCTGATGATGTAGTAGAATATTTAGCTGAATTAAATGAGCGTACTTACCTGTGGGTTGAGCTTGGCCTGCAAACTGTTCACGAGAAAACAGCTAATATCATAAACCGTGCACATGATTATCCAACCTATGTGGAGGGAGTAAACAAGCTTCGGAAACATGGTATACGCATTTGCAGCCATATCATTAATGGCTTACCGCTTGAAACTCCAGAAATGATGATGGAGACGGCTAAAGAAGTTGCTAAACTAGATGTACAGGGAATTAAAATTCACCTCTTGCATCTCTTAAAGGGCACTCCAATGGTGAAACAATACGAAAAAGGAATGTTGGAATTCCTTTCGTTAGATGAATATGTCAATCTCGTCTGTGATCAGTTGGAGATCCTTCCACCTGAAATGATTGTCCATCGTATTACCGGTGACGGACCAATTGATCTAATGGTTGGACCAATGTGGAGCGTTAATAAATGGGAAGTATTAAATGCCATTGATGCTGAATTAAAGCGTCGTAATAGCTACCAAGGTAAATTTTATGTACCAAATAAGGATGCTGTCATCAATGAAGCTTGATCGTATCCTTCCCTTCGCAAGACTATTGCTTGAAAAAGCAGTTAAACCTGGTGATATAGCTATTGATTGTACGATGGGCAATGGGCATGACACCGTATTTTTAGCAAATTTAACTGGTCCGGATGGACATGTATACAGCTTCGACATTCAGGAATCTGCCTTGCAAAAAACGGAAGAGAGACTGATGACAAATGAGCTTCAGGAGCGGGTAACACTGATTCAAGCAGGTCATGAGCACTTACAGGAATTTATCCCATCTGGCAAACCTGTAACAGGCGCCATCTTTAATTTAGGCTATTTGCCTGGCGGCGATAAAGAAATCATTACAACCGCTCCTACCACGATTCAGGCTGTAACATCATTACTCGATATTATGGAGCCTGAAGGCATCATAGTTCTTGTCATCTATCACGGTCATCCTGGCGGAGATATTGAACGTGACGAATTAATCAAATTCGTTACAGAGCTTCCACAGGATACGGCCCATGTGCTGGAATATCGATTTATGAATCAAAAAAACAACCCGCCATTTATTATCGCTATCGAAAAACGTTAAAAAAGTGTGAGCTCACGGAAGCTCACACTTTTTATATAAAATCATTTATAGTTTTCAGGAGTAAAAAAGATTTGCGGTGTTCCCGTAATAGGATGAGGGCGACTTACCAGATCTACCTCGTATACAGACGAAAGCAAGGTTTCATCATAAAGTAAATCTATTCCACCCTCCGCCACCTTCCTTCCATCCTTAAGCAAAGCACATCTATCTGCATATAAAGCTGCCATGTTTAAATCATGGAGGATAGCGACAATCGTCAGACCATTTTGAAGCTGGAGCCTCTTTAATAGATTTAACAATTCAATTGTATGCTTTACATCCAGATGATTTGTAGGTTCATCGAGAAACAGCAGCTTTGGCTGCTGGGCCAAAGCCTTTGCTAAAAGGACACGTTGCTTTTCCCCGCCGCTTAATGACGAAAAATATGTATATTTAAATTTCAGCGTGTTTGTCTGAGCGAGACACTCATCAACAATTGAGTAATCCTCACTACGGTAATGATTAAAAAATCCCTTTTCCTGATAAGGATATCTGCCTAAGAGTACGATTTCTTCCACCGTAAAATCTATTCCCACCATCTGTTCCTGACTTAACACGGCAGCTATTTTAGCCAATTCTCCGGTTTTATAGGATGAGGTCCTTTTCCCATTAATAATTGAAGTCCCTTCTTTATATTCCATTTTCCCCAATATACTTTTAATCAATGTCGTCTTACCGCTTCCATTTGGACCCAGAAGAGCAAAAAAATCTCCACTCTCAACCTTAATAGAAAAGTCCTGAAGCACTCGCTTATTTTTATGATAGCCTGCACTGAGGCTCTCTACAGTTAACATGTCAAATTCCTTCTTTTTATCCGTTCTTTAATCAGTAAGATAGTAAATACCGGTGCACCGATTAAGGCAGTAATGACACCGATTGGTAATTCCTGCGGGTTGATAATCGTACGTGCAATCAAGTCAGCCAATACGAGATATCCACCTCCAATAATCATGGATAACGGCAGTAAGTGGCGATGGTCAGCACCAGCAATCAGGCGAACAAGATGTGGAATAACCAGTCCAACAAAGCCAATAGCTCCTGATACAGCAACTGCGGCACCCGTTAATAGTCCTGCCCCAATAATAATCGTTATTTTCTTTCGTTTCACATCGATTCCATTATATTGGGCGGATTGATCTCCAAGAGCCATCCCGTTTAGTTCACGATAATGAAATAAAATGATGGACGCTCCTATAATAAAAAAGGGAATCAATATACTGACGTGCCCCCAATTTTTCATGGCCACACTGCCCATCAGCCAGTTTAATACCTCCCTCATTTGATCCCCTGAGGATAGCGCAATGATAAGTGAGACCACAGCGCCAATGAATGAATTCATAATTATACCGGCTAAAATAATGGTCTCATTCGCATAGGTAACACTGGCCGCCTTTGTAATGCCAAATACAATAAACAAGGTAATAAAACTAAACACGATTGCAACAAGCGGCAAGGTGAACTGACCAAAAAGAGCAAATTCGATATTAAAGAATAGAACAATCACTGCCCCAACCGAAGCACCGGAAGAAATTCCGATCGTATATGGATCAGATAGTGGATTTTGCAAAAGTCCCTGAAAGGCAGCACCGGCAAGTGCCAGTGCGGCACCCACAAATAAAGCGATCAGTACCCTCGGTAATCGTATATTCCAAATGATCATTTCTATATTTTTTGGACCGGTATAGAAGGATTCCTGGCCGGTCACGTTTTTTAAGAGAATTCCAAGAATATCTTTAAATGACATGTCCACGCTGCCTATAAACAAACCGAGCAGCGCAGCGAGCAGCAAAAACAGGATACTCCCAAAATAAATACCGGTTGTTCTATTTTTATTATTCATAGCTTATACTTCAATTCCTCTTTACTCCTACGGCGAACCTCGGATTATTCATGCACTTTAAATCAAGATTAAACAGCTTCAACACATAAAAAATCCTTAGCTCAGGATGGTATTGAGCTAAGGATTCACTTTTTCACGCCTGTGAATACAATAAGCCTACTTTTCCCTCCGAAAAATAAGTACTAAAACTCTAAAAGCAGGTTTCCTGGCTTTTACTAAATCAAATCGTGATTTAGTAAGTACAGTAGCGGGGGCTGCAACGGATTTGAACCGTTTTCCCTTTTACCCTCGTGTACCGAGGCACTTTTAAAGTGATTTATGAGATTTCATTCTTATTCTAATAGATTGATTGAGTAATATCAAATCCACCATTATTTCAACAGTTCTTCGGCAATTAATCTAAAGGAATTCTCTTTAGCCTCATATGAATGGGTGATCGTTACAAGCATAATTTCATTTGTAAAGAAGCGTTCACTCAGCTCTCTAATTTTTTCCCCGATCGTTTTAGGAGAACCGATAATCATCTTGCTCCTGTTGTAATCGATCCGCGCTTTCTCAAACTGCGATAATGACAGTTCATGAATTTCTTTTGGGTGAGGTGTTCCCTCTCTTATAATTCCCTGTGAAAGAAACAGCATCGATAAATCCAATGAACCAGCCAGATATTCTGCCTCTTCATCCGATTCCGCACAAACCGTAAATACAGTAACCATACCCGATGGATTCTGTACTAACTCTGTAGGTCGAAATGCTTCATGATAATGCTTCATATTTTCTTCAGCATATTCACTGTTAATAAACAAAGCAAAATTATAGGGTATACCCTTTTGGGCTGCAAGAGCCGCGCTGGAAGAACTAGATCCAAGCATCCATAATTCCGGCGGAGACGTAATGGTAGGTGTCACGGATAACCCATATAGAGGATGCAATTCCGGTATTTGATCATAGAGATACCAGGATAATTCATCTACCTGATCAGGAAAACGATGCAGTTCCTGTACTCTACCTTCCTGCAACGCTCGTGTTGCTCTTGGCATCCCTCCAGGAGCCCTGCCGATTCCCAAATCTATTCTTCCCGGAGCTAAACCAGATAATACTCTGAAGTTTTCGGCTACTTTGTAAGCACTGTAATGAGGCAGCATAACACCGCCTGTTCCAACTCTTATTTTATCTGTTTGAGCAGCAATCCATGTTGCCAATATCTCAGGCGAAGATCCTGCCAAGCCTTGACTATCATGATGCTCGCTGACCCAAAATCTTGAGTATCCCCACTCCTCAGACAATTTTGCCAGTTTGACCGTATTAGCAAGTGCCTGCTCTGAAGGCTCTCCAACAGAGCGCGGTGACTGGTCTAGAATACTTAACTTTACCATTCTGCTCCATCCCCTTAGTATTGAATGCTAGACTCGCCTATTCTTCTTCATCCTCTTAAACGCATGATACAGCTTACTATTCCAATAAAAGAAATACGCTGAACGGCCACCCAGGCTTAGCATTTTTTTAGTATATTTCTTAACCGACGACTGATTTTTCACCTTGGAATCGGCTAAATAAATACCTAATAACCCCTGGTTAATCATGCTGTGGAACTTGCTATCCGGTATTTTTGTTACATCTAAATTGGCTTGTTCAACAAAATAACAAAGTCTTTCAATCATTTGCTCTTCCGTTTCGTAATAAAAACAGAAATTTAAATCGTCGCCTTGGCGGTCCTCCTCCTGATCAATAAAATAGTCCAGCATAATATGCAATCCTTGCACATAAGGAAAATAAGATTCATATATGTCTTTTCCCAAATGTTGAGTGAAATTTTTTCGCACTGCATATGAAACTAAGCAAAAAATGCCCAGAGTAGATCCTGCGCAAGCACTGAATTCATACCATGACAGACCTACTGGAAGCTGCTGTTTATTTTCATTGAACCAGGTTTCTAATCTATGTACCCGTTCTTCCCATTTAACATGCTTATGTATTTGTAAATCACAATAAAAGGTGCAAAGCTTTTTCAAATAAGGCTCGATATGTTCGTAATGCACCATATTCGCCAGAACAGATTGACAGGTTTTTACCAACTCGACTAAATACCCGCCATCCTCCTGCTCCTCTCTGAGTTCATAATAATTTCTCGTCAAGGCCTCCGGATTAAGAGCATCCTTCATAGATTGATGCAATAGCGTAAAATCATTAGGATCAAGTGAGGTACTGCGGTCACATAGATTATCAAGATAATCACTGATGGTTTGATACGCAACAATAAATCGAATGACATCATCTTTTTTTTCACCTGCTGCGAGAGCTAATATAGAACCACCCTCGCAATGGAAAGTTTTGTGGGCAATACTGGATAAGGCCTGAGTACGCAGCTCTTCATTTGGGATTTTTTCTGCCTTTGCCTGCCAACTCGCGAGTTCCCGATGAACAATCGGAAATACATTTCTGTATACATTCTTTACTAAGCTGATATCACTAGTGGGTAATTTCATTTGTGTCCCATCTCCTAACCCCTTAAACGATATACCCTATATTGCGCAATCTCGCTTCAATGAAGCTCTTTGCATATAGAAATACATCTTCTCTCTCTGGCTCATTAAATATTTCATGATACAGCTTAGGCCATTCTTTATAATGCTTTTCGGATGCCGGAAAGTAGTTAAACCATTCTCTAACCATAGCCTTGTCCACTATTTTGTCGTCCCCTGCCTGCATAACAAGAACAGGAATATCCGGGAAATCCTCATCAAAATCAAAGGCATCCTTCATAGCTGAAATTAATTCACGATACCATCTGACTGATACACTTGTGATGTAGAGTGAATCGTTCAAATCAAATTCAATAACTTCTGGATTTCTCGTTGCCATTTCAACAGTTAATCCTGAAGGTTTTTTATATGTAGGATAAACAAGATTTAAAACCTTTGACATGGATTCAAGTAATTTTGGAGGGTGAATTAATGTTCCAAAACATGGTGAAGATAGGATAATACCCGCTAAATTATATTCCTTAAGTTGAAGCATGTTAATGATGATGAGTCCTCCCATGCTATGACCTAGCATGAATACAGGCAAACCAAATGTATAAGCCTCGTTCACCCATGAATCAACCTCATCAATATAATCCTCAAATGAATCAATATGCCCTCGATTTGCACGTGAAGTCATTCCCTGACCTGGCAAATCTCCAATAATTACGTGATACCCTTCTGATAGCCATCTTTCAATTAACCATTTATATCTGCCTGAATGCTCCATGGCGCCGTGAACAATCACGATTACACCATAGGCTTTCCCCTCAGCTTCCCACTTTTTCATAGATGAACTCCTCCTGTATGATGTTTAGCTTTATTTTATTTACACTGTACCGCTTTATATGTACACTTTTATTAACTATCTATTTTACAGTAGAAAACGGAGGTTTTGTAATGAAATTATATCAATATATAGATAAAATTCCTTCCATCGATCAAACTGCTTATTTAGCCGATCATGTAGTTATCAGCGGTGATGTCACAATCGGTGAAAATTCAAGTGTTTGGTTTAACACAGTCATTAGAGGTGATGTCGCTCCTGTGATTATCGGTAAAAATGTTAATATTCAAGATAACTCAGTCCTCCATCAAAGTCCCAACAACCCATTAGTGCTGGAAGATAATGTAACGATAGGCCATCAAGTCATTCTCCATAGTTGCCATGTGAAGAAAAATGCTTTGATTGGGATGGGCTCCATTATTCTTGACGGAGCTGAAATAGGAGAAGGTGCCTTCATCGGTGCAGGCAGTTTAGTATCTCAAGGTAAAAAAATCCCACCAAACACACTTGCTTTCGGCAGACCTGCTAAAGTAATTCGTGAATTAACAGATGATGATCGTAAAGACATGGAAAGAATAAATAAGGAATACGCAGAAAAAGCACGCTATTATTCAAGTATACAACCTTTAAAAGAGAATAACTAATTATCATTCCTCATTAGGGTATACTCTTTATTGTATACCCATTCCCTTTATTATTTAGCTATAAATGATACACCTTTTTAAAATCAATTTCAGGAGTAGGATTATGAATACTTTCATTTTGATTTTCATGTTATTTAGTATCATTTCAATCATTTTGGTCCTATGGCGTCAATATCAGCCACTATCTATTTTGATTGTTATCTCTTTAATAGGCACTTTCCTGTTTACAGGCTGGAAGGTCTATAACTCAAATTACTCCTTTGCTCATCAAATTAATAATATGATTGATAAGTCAGTAAGATTAACAACTTCTATTACCAATGATAATCGACCTGCAAAACCTCCTGCCAAAGATAAAGTACTTCTTGATGTGCCGATCGTTAAACAGCTGCCCGAGCTCCCAAGAGGATGTGAAGTAACCAGCCTGGCCATGCTTCTTCAATATGCCGGATTGGATGCGGATAAATTAAAACTTGCCCAGCAAATAAAAAAAAATCCAGCTAAAATAAAAAAAATAAATGGTGAAATCCATTACGGTGATCCTAATGATGGATTTATTGGAGATATGTATTCAACTAATAAACCTGGCCTTGGAGTGTATCATAAGCCTATAAAAAAACTTGCTGAGCATTATATGCCTGGCAAAATAATCGATTTTACCGATGGGAATTTCAACCAAATCAAAAAATATCTCTCAACTAATCGACCAGTCTGGGTCATTATAAATACAGCCTATAAAAAATTAGATCCATCCTATTTCCATACTTGGAAAACACCAAATGGGAAAATATCGATTACTTATAAGGAACATTCTGTCGTAGTAACAGGCTATGATCAGGATTATATTTATTTTAACGATCCCTTAACAGGAATTAAAAATAAAAAAGCACCCTCCGCTGATTTTGAAAAAGCGTGGGTGCAAATGGGAAAACAGGCTATAACCTATAAAGATTAATGGATTGGGTCACTTATCATATCCTTTTCAGCTAATGCCTGGAAAGGATATTTTTCTTCGACATATACAGAGTACCATATCATAAATACCAATACAGTCCATAGTTTACGGCTATTGTCCGCTTTACCTGTAACATGATTATTGAACAGATTCATAATGACTTGCTTATCCAGCAAATGATCTGTTTGGCTTTCTTTTATTATTGTAATCGCCCATTCATACATTTCATTTTTTAACCAATGACGGATAGGCACTGGAAAACCAAGTTTCTTACGATTTAATACATGGTCAGGAATGATTCCCTCTGCAGCTTTTCTAAGTATATATTTGGTCGTTCCATGAGCAGTTTTTAAATCAGTTGGAATTCCGGATGCCACCTCAAATACTTTTTTATCAAGGAATGGCACTCGAAGCTCAAGAGAATGTGCCATCGTCATCTTATCAGCTTTTACTAATATATCTCCGCGCAGCCATGTATGAATATCAATATACTGCATTCTGCTCACATCATCATAGTCGGGTGTTTCTGCGTAGAACGGATGTGTTATTGTAGTATAATCCAGCTTTGATTTATATAATTTGAATAATTGCCCCTTCTCTTCCTCCATAAACATCTTGGCATTTCCAAGATAGCGTTCTTCAATCGGCGTACAGCCGCGCTCTATAAAACTCTTGCCTTTTACACCTTCAGGCATCATGGCAGCAATTCTTTTTAGCGCTCTTTTCATAAGTACAGGAATTTTATTAAACATGGCTAAGGATTGAGGCTCACGGTAAATATTGTATCCTCCGAATAATTCATCCGCTCCTTCACCTGACAGAACAACCGTTACATGCTTTTGCGCTTCCCTTGCCACGAAATATAAAGGCACACAAGCGGGATCTGCCAACGGGTCATCCATATGCCACATGATATTCGGCAGTTCCCTCATATATTCCTGCGGTGAAATAATATAGCTAATATTTTCTACCCCAAGCTTGTCAGCCGTTTCTTTAGCAACATCAATTTCACTGAAACCATTCTGTTCAAATCCAACTGAGAATGTTTTAATTCCAGGATGAATTTCTTTAGCAATGGAAGCAATGATTGTGGAATCAATTCCACCGGAAAGAAATGAACCAACAGGTACATCACTGCGCATATGCATGTTAATACTGTCATACATCACATCTTGAATTTCTTTAATCCAATCTGGTTCACTGCGCAGTATAGGTTTGAATTCAGCTTTCCAATATTGACGGATCTCCATAGGTTCTCCAATTTTCTTTGTAAAGCAATGTCCAGGCAATAATTTTTTCACATTCTTTGTCATCGTCGCTGGTTCTGGAATAAATTGAAAGGTAAGATAATGTTGCAAAGAAACAGGATCCAATTCTTGTTTTTCTAAAGCGTATATAATGCTTTTCTTCTCAGAGGCAAAATAAGTCTTATCCCCATCTTCCTTATAAAAAAATGGTTTAATCCCAAATGGATCACGGGCACCAAAAACAGATTTCTCCTGTTTATCCCAAATCACAAACCCAAACATCCCACGAAGCATTTCAACTGCCTTTTCCCCATATTGAACAAATGCCGCCAGGATTACTTCAGTATCTGAATTTGTAGAAAACGCCATGCCTTCCTTTTCAAGCACTACTTTCAATTCCAAGTAGTTGTATATTTCTCCGTTAAAAACAATCCAATAGCGTTCATTTTCATACGTTAAGGGCTGATGTCCACATTCAATATCAATGATGCTTAGTCTTCTGAAACCAAGCTGGATATGTTCATCTATATAATACCCCTCGTCATCCGGCCCTCTATGCGTAATCAAGTCATTCATACTTTTAATTAGTTCTGAATCCTGATTCGCTTGTTGGTGATCATGCATACATCCTACAAATCCACACATTATTATTCACTCACTACCTTTACTTTCGACTGTTTTTCATTTAAAAATATCAAAGAATTAGATTTTAGATATAAGCTAGCGTCCCGACAAAATACGATCCATTATACCCGATTTCATAGTTTCCTAATATTACCATATTTAGACAAAAAAAGAAAGAGGGCTTATCCCTCTTTCTAGAAATGTTTATGCTGTTTATCTTAGATGTTAGCTTCCGTACGCAGTACTTCTACTTTATCCGTTTTCTCCCAAGGAAGATCTAAATCATTGCGTCCAAAATGTCCGTAAGCTGCTGTTTGTTTATAAATCGGACGTCTTAAATCAAGCATTTTTATGATTCCTGCAGGGCGCAGATCAAAGTTAGCACGTACTAATTCAATTAATTTTTCCTCTTCAATTTTACCTGTACCGAACGTATCAATGGATATAGATACTGGCTGAGCTACACCAATCGCGTAAGCCAGCTGAACTTCTGCTTTATCTGCAAGACCTGCTGCTACAATATTTTTAGCTACATATCTGGCTGCATAGGCAGCAGAACGGTCTACCTTTGTAGCATCTTTACCAGAGAATGCTCCACCACCGTGACGTGCATATCCACCATACGTGTCTACGATAATTTTACGGCCAGTCAAGCCTGCATCCCCTTGTGGACCTCCGATAACAAAACGGCCCGTTGGGTTAATAAAATATTTAGTTTGTTCATCAATAAGGTGAGCTGGAACAACCGGTTTTATTACTTGTTCTTTTAAGTCTTTCTTAATTTGCTCCAGTGTTGTATCCGCGTCATGTTGAGTAGAGATTACGATTGTATCAATTCTAACCGGATTTTTGTTTTCATCATATTCCACTGTGACTTGTGTTTTTCCATCAGGACGCAAGTATGGCAGAACATCTTGTTTACGAACTTCAGCCAGCTTTCGAGATAATTGGTGAGCAAGAGAAATAGGAAGAGGCATTAATTCTTCTGTTTCGTTGCAGGCAAAACCGAACATTAGACCCTGATCTCCCGCCCCAATTGCTTCAATCTCTTCATCTGACATCGTGCCTTCTCTTGATTCCAAAGCTTGGTCTACACCTTGGGCGATATCTGCAGATTGTTCATCAATAGAGGTTAAGACAGCGCATGTTTCTGCATCGAAACCATATTTTGCACGAGTATAACCAATCCCTTTGATTGTGTCACGTACAATTTTTGGAATATCCACATACGTAGAAGTAGTGATTTCTCCCGCTACTAAAACTAATCCAGTGGTAACAGATGTTTCGCAGGCTACCCTTGCATTTGGATCCTTTGCTAATATTTCATCCAAAATGGCATCAGAAACCTGATCGCAAATTTTATCCGGATGACCTTCTGTTACAGATTCTGATGTAAACAAATGTCTTTTATTAGACATGTATATTTCCTCCTTCAGTTTCCCTGTTTATGGCTACTCATTATCTTTAATTATCTCCTGATTATACGAAAAAAGACCTTTCCCCTTTATAAAGAAAAGAGGAAAGGTCTGAGTCTCAGAAATCGGCCTTTCACTCTCATCGTTCAAGGCATTATAACCTTGCATCAAGTTAGCACCTTTGCGTGATTTCCATTAAAGGAATCAAACTGCAGGTTGCCCCGGCTTCATAGAGCTCGTCTCTCCACCGAGTCTTGATAAGAGTATCCATATCAAATGTATATAATATCTTATCCATCATTTTCTGTCAATAAATAAGCAGGAATATATTGTTAAGATAGACCTGAAGCTTCATCCTTTCCTAAAAGAAACACATTCCGACCTTAAGATTCGCATTTCTATTATGATATTGATATAATTAATTTACGAATATTCAAATAAATATACATTGTTATTTATCCATAAAGGTTGACTAATATCACTGTTTTTTTCACTATGGAAAATAATAATAATTATTCTTATATACTATATTAATCAATTGTTTTGAAAATTAACACAATTAGTATGGATAAATCAATTAAATGTGTTATACTAATTTCCATATAATATACTTACCAAAATTCTGGAAAAGGATGATACCTTATGAACAGTGTAGGAGTTTCCAATGAATTGAAACAATTACTTACTCATGATAATATTCACATTCAGCTTTCAGTGCCACAACTAGTTGAAAAAGTATTAACCAGAAAAGAGGGCATCCTCACATCTACTGGAGCTATTAAAGCTGAAACAGGTAAATATACCGGCAGATCCCCAAAGGATAAATATATTGTAGAGGAAGCTGCTACTAAAGATAAAATAGCCTGGGGAAGCGTCAATCAAGCAATATCTGAAGATGCATTTTCTAAATTATATGATAAAGTTATCGATTACCTCGAAAAACGAGATGAATTATTTGTATTTAATGGGTTTGCTGGAGCTGCAACAGACTACCGCCTTCCTATACAAGTAATCAATGAATATGCCTGGCACAATTTATTTGTACATCAGTTGTTTATCCGCCCCACTAAAGATGAGCTTGAAAACCATTCGCCTGAGTTTACTATTATCTCAGCACCAGGTTTTAAAGCAAACCCTCTTGTGGACGGTACACACTCTGAGACGTTTATCATCATTTCATTCGAAAAAAAAGTGGTCTTAATTGGAGGCACTGAGTATGCAGGTGAAATGAAAAAATCCATTTTTTCAATCATGAATTACCTGCTGCCTGAGAATAATGTGTTCTCTATGCATTGTTCAGCAAATGTAGGTTTTGAGGGAGATGTAGCTCTTTTCTTTGGCCTATCAGGTACTGGAAAGACTACTTTATCAGCCGATCCAAATCGCCGCCTAATAGGTGATGACGAACATGGCTGGTCTCCTGATGGGGTATTTAACATTGAAGGCGGCTGTTACGCAAAATGCATCAATCTCACAGAGGAAAAAGAGCCTCAAATTTTTAATGCCATTCGCTTTGGTTCTGTACTAGAGAATGTAGTTGTAGACGAAGATACGAGAATTGCTGACTATGATAATGGAATGTTAACTGAAAATACCCGGGCAGCTTACCCAATCGAAGCCATGCAGAATATCGTCACACCAAGTATAGCAGGCCATCCCAATACCATCATCTTCTTAACTGCTGATGCTTTTGGTGTTCTGCCTCCAATCAGCAAGTTAACAAAAGAACAGGCAATGTATCATTTCCTAAGCGGTTATACGAGTAAATTGGCAGGAACTGAACTCGGAATTACTTCACCACAGGCAACGTTTTCTACCTGCTTCGGTTCACCGTTCTTACCATTACATCCAACAAAATATGCTGAGATGCTTGGCAAAAATATTGAGGAGCATCAAGTTCAGGTATATCTGGTTAACACCGGTTGGACTGGAGGAGAATATGGAACAGGCAGCCGAATGAAGCTTTCTTATACACGTTTGATGATTCAAGCTGCATTAGAAGGAGAACTAGCCAATATTGAAACGGTACAAGACAGAATATTCGGCTTAGCGATTCCCTTACATGTACCCGGAGTACCGGATGAAGTTTTACAGCCTCAAAAAACGTGGAAGGATTCAGAAGCCTATTATAAAAAGGCAAATGAGCTTGCAAATAAATTCAGAGAAAATTTCAAGGAATTTAAGAATATTAGTTCTGAAATTGAATCTAAAGGTGGTCCAATTACCTTTTAAGGAACTAGCGGTGTCTTAGGAAGCCAAAAAGAATTGGCCTTCCTGAGGCACTATTTTATTTTTATCTAAATTTAAAAACAAACCCACCGCCCAATTAAGTTCTGGATGAAGGTTTGTTTTCTTTAGTTTCTATTTAATTTAGTTACTGGAATTTAAGGAAATTAACTCATATGTAATGGTTGTGCAGTTATTTTCCCATTCCACTTTTTTTATCAGCGCCGTTCCTCTCGATTCCCCATCCAGAGTTTTTCGGATATCAATCGGAATCTCAATTGGATATAAGCGGTATCCTTCTTTTTTTAGGACAAATAGATTTTCCTCAACCCTTTTTTCATTAGCCTTTGTCACAATAAGAGTATTCAATTCCATTGGCATACCCAATTCTCTCACTCCCCTGCTTCATTTATTTATTTCAATGGTATCATTTGAAGCGGCTTCTTTCATCCATTTCGTTAAATCCGAGACAATTTGCCGATTTATTCTCGGAGGAAAATAATGTGTATAGTCCTTAAGGTACCACACATCGACGCTCTTGCCGAGATCCTGCAGCCTGGTTCTTAATAGATTGGCATGTTCAACCGAAACGTTCTTATCCTTCTCACCATGAATAATTAGAACGTTACATGGTATTTTTTCAATTTCATACAAGGGTGTACGGGCTTTATATTCATCCGGCACCTTATTTGGCGTACCTCCAATGACCCTTTTCAGCATTCTTCTTAAATCAATTCTCTCTATGTAAGTCAGGACCATATCGGAAACTCCACCCCACGTGACAAGTGAAGCAGCGTCCTGGCAGTATATAGCTGTCCACAGTGCCATAATCCCACCTCGAGAAAATCCAAAGATATGAACCTTTTTGGGATTAACCTTTGGATGTTGTTTTAAAAGTTCAAAACCTGCAATAGCATCCCAACGATCTTCTCCTGCAAAATCTTCCTCTCCTTCTCCACCCTGGTTGCCACGATAAAAGGGAGCAAAAACAACAAATCCCTGACTTGCGAATTGAATGATACGCCCCGGACGGACCTTCCCAACATTTTTAATTCCTCCGCGTAAATATAAAAATCCGGCCAGTATTTCATCTTTTTTTGGCTCTGCTAAGAGCCCCTTAACCATTAATCCATTCGATAAATACGTGACAATATATAGATTTATATCCGGATGTGGCGATGGATATCGACTTCTATCTACGATACTACCTAACGATGATTTTACTTCATCCATAATCCGGGCTCCTTTACAAAGTTCTATAGGCATTCACACAAATATATACCATACATACAATACGATTAACTACACTTTGGCATACATACTGCCTACTAAGGAGGAAATTCCCTTGAAACATTATCTTAAAACCAGCTTCTTCTGTATGCTGTCCATTCTGCTCATCTTTAGTTTATCGGCCTGTAAAGAAAATAAGCCGACTGAAGAATTGACAAAAGTTAAAGTAGCAGAAGTCACACGTTCTATTTTTTATGCCCCTGAATATGTCGCCCTGGCCAAAGGATTTTTTAAGGACGAAGGGCTTGATGTAGACCTGCAGACTGCATGGGGCGGTGATAAGACAATGACTACTCTACTGTCAGGCGGGGCTGATATCGTGCTTGTTGGCTCAGAAACTTCTATTTATGTTCATGGACAGAATTCAAGAGATCCTGTTATTAATTTTGCCCAATTAACTCAAACAGATGGAACTTTTCTTGTTTCCAGAGAAAAAATAGAGGAATTTGACTGGAACATGCTAAAAGGCAGTACATTTCTCGGACAGAGGAAAGGCGGTATGCCACAAATGGTTGGAGAGTTTGTACTGAAAAAACACGGCATTGATCCTCAGAAGGATTTGAAATTAATTCAAAATATTGATTTTGCCAATGTTGCCAACGCCTTTGCTTCAGGAACAGGTGATTATGTACAGCTATTCGAACCTCAGGCAAGTGTTTTTGAAAAAGAAGGAAAAGGACATATCGTTGCTTCCTTTGGAAAAGAATCCGGCCATGTTCCATATACCACCTTCATGGCAAAGGAAAGCTATATGAAGGAAAATGAAGATATCGTCAAACGTTTTACAAAAGCGATTTATAAAGCACAAAAATGGGTTGAAGAAACAGATTCCGCTGAAGTAGCAAAAGCGATTCTCCCATATTTTGAAGATACAGACGTAGAGATTATTGAAATGGCCATTGACCGTTACAAGTCACAGGAGTCCTTTGCCCTAAATCCAATCCTTGATGAGGAAGAATGGTTAAACCTGCAGGATATCATGAAAGAGGCAGGAGAAATCGAATCCTACATCGATCATAAAACACTCGTAAATACTGAAATTGCTGAAGAAGTTTCAAAATAGGAGATAAGGAGGCAGGGATTATGCCTTTATTGTCGATAGAGAATGTATCTCATCTCTATTTATCTAAATCGCAAGCATCGATTGCTTTAGAGAATATATCAATGAGTATTGAGGAGGGAGAATTTATCTCCTTCCTTGGCCCAAGCGGCTGTGGTAAAACAACCCTTCTATCCATTATATCCGGTCTTTTTAAGCCAACCGAAGGAAGTGTTAAGCTATACGGGAAGGATGTCCTGGTCCATCGCCAGGATATCGGATACATGCTGCAGCAGGATTATTTATTTCCCTGGAAGACCATTAAAGAAAATATATTGATTGGATTAAAATTGTTAAAGCAGCTCGACCAAAAGCACGAAGAACAAACCATATCACTATTGGAGGAAATCGGCCTGAAGGATGTATTGACTAAATTTCCAAGGGAGCTATCAGGAGGAATGCGCCAACGAGTTGCCCTAGTTAGAACTTTGGCCACTAACCCTACCCTGCTCCTCTTAGATGAACCTTTTTCTGCTTTAGATTTACAAACCAAGCTAAAGCTCGAGGATATCGTATCAAGCACATTAAAGTCGTTTAAAAAAACGGCTATATTAGTTACTCATGATATAGGAGAAGCAGTAGCCATGAGTGATCGTGTCTTCCTCCTCTCTCCAAAGCCGGGAAAAATTCATAAAGAATTTGATATTCCAAACGAGTTAAAAGGATTATCCCCATTTGATGCAAGAAACCATCCAGTCTTTTCAGATGTGTTCCAGCTTATATGGAAGGAGATGGAGCAGCTTGACGGATAATAAACTTAAAATTAATACTCTTCACAAGAACTATATCCACCAATTAAAAACCAACCAGCGTAAAGTATGGCTGTATCAGGGTGTTATATTTGTTTTATTTTTCGCTCTCTGGGAAATCGCCAGCCATTTTTACTGGATAGATCCTCTCCTGTTCAGTTCACCTTCTAAAGTCATTGAATTGCTGGTTGAAAAAATACAGGATGGCAGTCTTCTCAGCCATCTCGGACTTACCGTATTCGAAACAGTTATAAGCTTTATTTTGGGTACGCTGCTAGGGACACTGCTAGCTGTTGCCTTGTGGTGGTCTCCAATGCTTTCAAAGGTGCTGGATCCCTATTTAGTCATTTTCAATGCCATGCCTAAGGTTGCCCTTGGACCCATCATTATTGTGGCGATGGGCCCTGGGTTAACATCCATTATCACCAATGGAATCATTATCTCAGTTATCGTAACGACCATAGTCGTCTACACGAGCTTCAAGGAAATCGATCCCAATTATATAAAGGTGATGGAGACGTTTAATGCTCGCCGGATGCACATCTTCAAGGAAGCTGTCCTGCCGTATTCCTTTCCAGTCATTATATCGACACTAAAGGTTAATGTCGGTTTAGCCTGGGTTGGTGTCATAGTTGGAGAATTTCTTGTTTCTTCACAGGGGCTTGGCTATCTAATCATTTATGGATTCCAGGTGTTTAATTTCACCCTTGTCTTAATGGCATTACTCATTATAGCTGTTTTTGCAACGATTATGTATAAAATGGTCGAGTTTGTTGAAGCTAAGTTAATCCGCGACCGCTTACCATAAGGATTTTAACCGGTTTACTTTATTCAGACATATCAAAATAACCTGATCCTTCATAATGAAACTGTATTGGGTGCTCGTTTGAAAATCATGTGGAAGTTCCGACAGCAAAACGGGCCCTTCTGTTTCCAGATAGTCTTCTTTTCTCGTGATGGCAGTAAGCTCGGCATAAAATACTGCTTTAATAAAAGAACCCGCTGGGTCAAGTACTTTATACTCGCCAATGGGAATTAACTGCTTTAATTCTCCCCCTGTCTCTTCAAATACTTCGCGTATGGCGGCCTGAACAGGGGATTCATTTTTTTCTACCTTGCCCCCGGGAAATTCAAGCCCTCTTTTCGAATGGTTGGTAAGAACCCATTTCTCTTTATAGCGGCATATGACGAATACATGACGAGCTTCTTTTTCAAACTGACCTTGTACATCATGAAAATAGACATCATTTCCATGGATATCCTTAAATATTTCCATCTATCTCTACACTTCTCTCTTAATTATTTCTTTCAATTATAGCAAAACTGACTCTTATATCATTTATTAGGAATAAATCAATTAGAAGCTTACTTTTACAGCACACTTTCATAAAAATATAACAAATATAGCCAAGAAGGATGGAATCAATAATATTTTCAATATAAGTAGAGTACATTTATAAAGGTTGGGGTAAATAATTACTATATGAATCGTGATTTAAAAATCGAAAGGAGTTCTTAGCAGTGAATTTCATTGATGAATTATACCAATTGTATCGAGATAAATTAACCGGCGACGATGAAGATATTGATATTTTGGCTTTAGCCGTTTTAGAACAGCTAGATCGTAAAGATGTTATGCAATTAATTAACGAACTGGAAGATCGGGAGCTATATAATTTAATGGGGATATACATAATTGATAGCCTTAAAAAGCGCTTTGCAAATGATGATGTACAGCCGCCTGTATCAAAATATTTGCATTAAAATAGGATTACATAGCGAAACCTTCTAAAAATAGGAGGTTTTTTTGATTTGTTAAACTATATCCACAGAAACCCCGAGCACCGATACGTTGATAAGGGTCATTTCAAAGTAACAGCAATGGTATAATAGAGGTATAAAGACTAAGGGGGAAGCATATGGGGATGACAGGAATATTTATAATAGGGGCAATTATTATCGTCCTTATAATAGGGATTACTGCACTTGTTACAACAAAAGCATACGAATACAAGCACACTATTGATCCATTAGATCAAAATCAGAATTTGAGTGGTAAAGATGAGATTCGCACATCTGAACCGCATGAATAAGCGAAAAAAAGAATCCCCAGATAAAAAGGGGATTCCATTTTATTTAGGCAAATACTTGTTTTAAATCTTCTTTGCTTTGTGTCAGCCAAAATCTCATTAACTTTTTTGCACCTTCAAGGTCATGAAGCTTGGCTTGACCGCATTGTTTTTCGTTAGCTGCAGGAATATCAGTTATCTCAACAGCTTCTTTCATCGTTTTATCAAGCACATCTATGATTTCTTCAACAGTCGGCTCACCGCTGACCACTAAATAAAATCCAGTTTGGCATCCCATAGGTGAAATATCAATGATATCAAAGTGAGAATAACCCTCAGAATATTTCCTGATATTAAACGCCAACAGATGCTCTAAAGTGTGAATCGCATCTGGCTTCATAGCCTGTTTATTTGGCTGGCAGAAACGAATATCGAATTTATTAACAACTCCATCGTTTCCTACTTTATGAACACCACAGTGACGAACATACGGGGCTTTAACAGCATTATGGTCCAATTCAAAACTTTCAACAGATGGCATTATAAAACCTCCTTTAATCTCATCCCTTATTTTACCTTTTTTCCATCAATATTTCATCCCTAAAGTTTGAAGTTTGCCCTTTCAGGCATTATGATATGGTTGTATCTAACCATTCTTAATTAAGGAAGTTCATATTATGAAAAAATTATTACTAAAACTAGTCCGTTTTTATCAAGTAGCTATTTCACCTATGAAGCCGCCAAGTTGTAGATTTTATCCAACATGTTCTCAATATGGCCTTGAAGCAATTGAGCGTTTCGGACCAATTAAGGGGAGCTGGCTAACCATAAAACGAATTTCTAAATGCCACCCACTGCATGCCGGCGGATTTGATCCTGTACCTGAAAAACAAGAAAAAAAAGACTCTTGATTTACAAGAAAAAGCCGTGTATCATACTAGATATGCAAATCGTAATCTTTTCGATTTATATTTTTACTCAATAAATCGTAATGAATACGATTAACAGGAGGATACTACTTTGAAAAAATTATCATTGATATTCGCACTCATACTTAGTGCATCTATTTTTCTTACCGGATGCAACAGCGATAATAGCAGGGCTAATACTCCAAATGAAAACCAGCTTTCAATTTATACAACTGTTTATCCATTACAGTATATGGCTGAGCAAATAGGTGGAGAACATGTAAATGTATCTTCTATCTATCCGGCAGGTGTAGATGAACATACATTTGAACCAACACAAAAGGATATTATTAATATTGCAGAGTCTGATTTATTTTATTATGTTGGATACAATTTAGAAGGCTTTGTAAATAACGTTACCAAAACATTGGGAAACGAAAATGTGGAAATGATAGCTATTGGTGAAAAAGTAAATCTTGATGCTCATGGACATGAAGATCATGAACACGAAGACGATGGCCATAATCACGGTTCAGTCGATCCGCATTTATGGATAGATCCACTATATGCAAAGGAAATGGCTGAACATATTAAAGATACACTGATTGAGAAGATGCCTGAACAAAAAAGTGTCTTCGAGGAAAATTACGAAACACTGGCTAAAAAGTTCGATGAGTTGAATACAGAATATACAAAGGTATTCAGCGAAGCAGCTCATGATGAATTCCTTGTTTCTCATGCTGCATTTGGATACTGGGAAGAACGTTATGATGTAGAACAAATAAGTGTCTCCGGTATATCTACATCCGAAGAGCCTACTCAAAAATCCCTTGAAAAATTAGTGGATACTGCCAAGGAACATCAACTTAAATATATTTTAGTTGAACAGAATATAAATAGTAAATTAACCGATATTATTAAAAAAGAGGCTAATTTAACAGCATTACCTATTCATAATCTATCTATCCTGACTCAGGATGACATTGATTCAGAACGCGATTATTTTTCAATTGCGAAGGATAATCTGGCTTCACTGCAAAAAGCCTTAAATGATTAATTACGTAAAAAGCTCGAATTCTTTTGGATTCGGGCTTTTTTCTCTTCCTGTATTTACTTCACATAAAAGAGATGAAAAGATGCATTCTATCAAGAGAAAGGAGAGATTTTTATGCCAAATGGCGTTAAATGCTCTGTGAATTCCTGCCACTTTTGGAAACAAGGGAATAAATGTGCAGCAGAAAAAATTCAAGTAAATATGTATTCAGAGGAACGTGCTTATAAAAGTGGCGATACTGGATGCAAAACCTTTCGCCCAGCTGACTTTTTATAAACGAAAGGCTGTCATAAATGGATATTAATCACATACTCAGAAGTTTTAACCAGGAGTTACAAAATGCCAATTCCTTAACATTTCCTATATGCGTGGACTCTTTTACAAATTATTGGAATACTGAGTTCGGATCCCTTGATGAATTACCAGAGGAAGTAGACCAGCTTATAGCCAAACGGGGATTGGAGTTAGGCTTACTGGAAGAAGAAATAAATTAAATAAAGAAAAGCGCCCTGTGACCCAGGCGCTTTTCCCTTAGTAACTTTTCTTTACTAATTCGACAACTTCTTTTTCTGCCACATTTGTAATTGCGGTTATAACTGATAATGGGAGTCCGCGACGCAACAAGATCTCAGCAATCAAGTATTGTTTTTTCGAACGAGCCATTTCTTCCCCGCCTTCTTATGTCTTTTTTTCCATTATACAGGATTTGATAGCTGAATTGAATAAGTCCAACACCCAATATTCAGAATTAACTAAAAAAATTAATTAACTCTCTTCTCACTATTTTGTTTGAAGCATTACGGGGTAATTCCTTACCCATTACTACTTTTTTAGGTATTTTATATCGTGCCAGCCTGGATTCACAAAATTCGATAATCTCTGATTGTTGTAAATGGCTTCCCGGATGGGGGACTATTACGGCAGCGGGAACGGATCCCCACTCATCATCATTAATGCCAATCACTCCCGCTTCTTTTACAAAAGGATGTTCGATCAAAACGGATTCTATTTCTGCTGGATAAATATTTTCTCCACCAGATATAATTAAATCAGAACGTCTATCAATGACAAACAAATACCCTTCCTCGTCGATATAACCGATATCACCCGTATAAAACCAGCCATCATGGAAAGATTCCGGTGCCCTTCCATGAAGATACCCTGGAGTTACATTTGGGCCTTTTACCGCAATCTCTCCCGGTACACCGCCTGCAGCCATCCTTCCATCCACAATAATTTTTATCTCACATGGTAATAATGGCTTACCGGCAGAGCCCAGTTTTCGCATTGCATCTTCAGGAGCCAGTGTGACGATTTGAGAGCATGTTTCTGTCATACCATATGTTTGAAAGACAGGTGTGTTTTTACCCGCAGCCTTTTTCAACAACGCCATAGGAGCTGATCCACCCCCTAACAGCATACAGCGAAATTGCTCAGGGTATGTCCTTTCTCCTAAATCTTCAAGCATTCTTGTCAATGTATTCGTCACAACCGAGCAGATTGTCACCTTCTCTTTCCAAATAGCTTCATTTGCATGCGTAGGGTCAAATCCTCTTTGCAGAACAGTCTCTATCCCATAAATAACTGATCTTAAAAGGATAGATAAGCCACTTATATGGAATAGTGGCATAAAACATAGCCATTTATCATCATCGCGCAACCCTAAATTTAAAGCAGATCCAATCGCACTCCAATAATGGTTTCCGATCGTTTGCTGAACGGCCTTAGGCTTACCAGTCGTACCTGATGTGTACATAATGGTTGCCGTTTGATTTAACGATATGTTCTTCTTTTCTTCAAACGAAATACCCTTAGCCTTCTGTAATTGATCCAGCCTGAGCACAGGAATATCCATTAACATTTCGTTCTCTGATATGAGAAAATTCGCCTGAGCATCTTCTACCTGCCACTCTTTCTCCCGATCTGTTAAACGAATATTCAATAGGACAATCTTGGCGCCAATCAAAAGAAGAGCATGTATAATAAAGACCATCTCCGGCCGATTCTTCATGTTAATTCCAATTACCTGACCTTCCACAACACCCAACTCCGTCAATTTTCCAGCGTATAAATGGGCCATTTCATATAACTCTCTAAATGTCCATTTCTCTCCCTCAAAAGAAAGAGCCGTACGCTCCGGAGTCACATATGCCCGTTGAATCAAAAACTGCGGAACAACCGTATCATGCATCAACATCTTTTCAACCTTCCCTCTGAACGCCTTCGTGATCTATCTGACCAACAAAGCGTTTTTAAGTACAAATACAAATTAACCTAATCACTCTAACTGATACTTACATGTACATAAAAACAGCCTGACGGTAGTCGTCAAGCTGTTTTTCGTTCTCCATTAAGGGAATCGCGGGAATTGGTCGAAGTCCGGATTACGTTTCTCTTTAAATGCATCGCGGCCTTCTTTGGCTTCGTCTGTTGTATAATAAAGCAATGTTGCATCGCCTGCCAGTTGCTGAAGTCCAGCCAATCCATCTGTATCCGCATTGAAAGCTGCTTTTAGGAAACGAAGGGCAGTTGGGCTCTTTTCGAGCATTTCCTCGCACCATTGCACCGTTTCTTTTTCAAGCTGCTCCAGTGGCACCACTTTGTTTACCAAGCCCATATCAAGTGCTTCCTGCGCATCGTATTGACGGCATAAGAACCAAATTTCTTTTGCTTTCTTATGGCCTACGATTCGAGCTAAATATCCTGCACCATAACCTGCATCAAAGCTTCCAACCTTAGGACCTGTTTGGCCAAAACAAGCATTTTCAGCAGCAATTGTTAAATCACATACAACATGCAGAACATGGCCTCCGCCAATAGCATAGCCTGCTACCATCGCCACAACTGGCTTTGGAATAACACGGATCAAGCGTTGAAGGTCAAGAACATTCAAACGCGGAATTTCGTCTTCACCCACATATCCGCCATGACCGCGAACCTTTTGGTCACCGCCAGAACAGAATGCCATGTCACCTGCGCCTGTTAAAATAATAGCACCTATTTCTTTATCATCTCTGGCACGGGAAAAAGCATCAATCAATTCCATTACTGTTTTTGGACGAAATGCATTGCGTACCTCTGGACGGTTGATGGTAATTTTAGCAATGCCGTTATATCTTTCATATAAAATATCTTCATATGTACGAATGGTTACCCAATCAAAAGCCATTTCTAATTCCTCCCTCTAATAAACTCACTTACTATTCTACCAAATATTTTGGGTTCTTCCACGTGTATTGCATGGCCAGTGTCATTTATTGTTTCAAATTGGCATATATTAAGGCAATTCTGCATTTTCAAGGCCAATTGAACGAACTTTTTATCCCTTGCTCCCGCTAGTAATAAAACGGGAAAAGCCAGCTCTTTTAATTCACTCCAAAATGATGGCTGGGAGCCTGTACCCATTCCCAACAAACTATTTCGCAAGCCAATACTGGTATGAGATACTCTCTCCTGTCTAATTTCTGCTTTCTTAGCATTTGACAGTCTTTCTTGTGAAGCAAATAACGGAATCTTCTCCCACTCATCTATAAATCTTTCTATCCCATATTCTTTGATACGTTCTGCCAATTGTGCATCACTATGAGCCCTGGATAACCGTTCTTCTTCACTCTCGAGACCTGGTGATGAACTTTCTAAAATGAGAGTCTGCACAAATTCAGGGTATAGAACAGCAAACCCCAATGCCAGTCTGCCTCCCATTGAATAACCAAGAATATGCACACTTTCGATATTTAAAGTGATTAAAATATCCTTAATATCTTTAGCAGCCTTTTGCATTTTATATCTCTCTGGATTTATAGGCGCTTCTGTCAGACCATGTCCTAATAAATCCAAACTGATAAATTGAAAACAATGCTTGTAATCCTGAATAAATGTATCCCAAGTCTTCATGGATCCCGTGAATCCGTGCAAAAGGAGCACAGGCTGCCCTGCTCCTTCCAACTGCACATGATACGTTACTCCATTAATGGACAACATGTGCTTATTCGCCATCATTCATCATTCTTATTTCCCGGGAAACATGCTGAACGACTTCCCTGTATCTTTTCACATCATAGGAACGGCTTGTACAAACTTCAACAATACGGAAATCCGGATTGGCTACCCAGTCCTGAATGGAATCAGTCACTTCTTCCCAAGTTTCCGGCTTTTTATAGTTTGCTCCATACAAAGCAGCTGTATGATTAAAGTGTAAGCCATGAGGCGTACCAAAAAGCTCTTCAAAATGTTTTTCTTCAGCAGACTGAGGCAGGTAAGAAAAGATTCCACCGCCATCATTATTCACGACCAGAACCAGAAGCTTTAATTGATACATTTTAGCTGCCAGGAAACCATTCATGTCATGAAATAAGCTGAGGTCTCCAAGTGCCAGTACAGTTGGTATTTCAGAGGAAGCGCTGATTCCTGCAGCAGTTGAGATAAGGCCATCTATCCCGTTAGCTCCCCTGTTTGCCAATATCCTAATCTGCTTAGTTGTTTGAAAGAAAAATGAATCTACGTTTCGAATAGGCATGCTATTGCCAACTACTAAGTTAGCTTTTTCCGGAAGTAAACTTTCCAATAGAGAAAATAATTTACCTTCCTGCATCCCTGTTTCATCCTGTATAGTCAGCAGCCCTTGTTTCGCCACTTCATTCATTCCTTGCCAAAGAGAAAGCCAAGCTCTTCTTTCTGTATTTTCATGTATAGTAAGACTTTCTTTAACCGAGTGACAGAAAGCCGCTTCATCACAATACACCATATGGGTACTTACTCCCGCTGGCTCTCTCCAGCCGCTGCCCCCATCTATTACAATATGATTTGTCTGTTTACACTTTTTCACAAATTGCAATACTGGTTTAGACACTGGCATTGCACCAAACCGAATAATTAAATCTGGTGTAATGTTCCCGTGAATTGCTTCTTCCTTAAGAAAAGTATCATATGTTTCAATTACGTGCTGATTTCCACCTGCCCTTAATTGCGATAAAGGATCAGCAAGAATCGGATATCCCGTTTCTTCAGCGAAATTCAAAACAGCTTCTTTAAAATCAGGTTGATCAATAGGACCACAAATAATAATTCCTTTTTCGCTTTCCTCAATTAAACGAAGATATGTATTCAACTGAGAATCAGCCAGCTTACGGTGTCCATGTGCAATATCGATACACGCATTTGAATGGTCCGTCCTGCGAATCCACTTTTCCATTTCGCTTAAAATTGGAATGAGTGGCTCTCGTAAAGGGAAATTAACATGAACAGGTCCGGCAGGCTCTAGGATTGAATTACTGATGGCTCTGCTCGCTACAGTGCGTGCATACTGGAGCATCATTTCTCCGGAATCAGGCAGAGACATTTCTACAAACCATTTCACATGCTTCCCATAAAGGTTTATTTGATCGATGGCCTGTGGTGCTCCAACATCTCTTAATTCATGCGGACGGTCAGCAGTAAGAACAATTAATGGCACTCTTGAATAATAGGCCTCCACGATAGCGGGAAAGTAGTTGGCAGCCGCTGTACCTGATGTACATAATAAAGCGACAGGCTTTCTCTTTTCCTTAGCCATCCCAAGTGCAAAAAAGGCGGCCGATCTTTCATCGATATTAATATGAACATTCATATCCGGATGTTCAGCCATACAATAGGCGAGTGGTGTAGATCTGGATCCTGGACTAATGACAACATCATTCACTTCCGCTCGGGCTAGTTCATCTACAAAGGATGCTATAAAAGCAGTTAGCTCTTCTTGGTGATTCATATATTCCTTCCCTCCAAAGCTGAAAGCATGGGTTTAAATTTCACTTTTGTCTCCATATATTCACTTTCAGGATTTGATTTTTCTACAATCCCACAGCCCGCATATAGAGATGCTTTATCCTTCTTTAATAAACCTGAGCGGATTCCTACAGAAAAATCACCATTTCCGTATAGATCCATCCATCCTATTGGAGCAGCATAAAATCCTCTATCCATACCTTCATATTTTTCTATTTTCTCCATAGCAATATTTCTTGGTGAACCTCCCAAAGCAGGTGTTGGATGAAGCAATTCCACAAAGTCCAAAACAGAAGTGCCAGGCAGACTCACACAATTTACCGGTGTATAAAGATGTTGTATATTTTTCAGCTTCATTAATACGGGAGCATCAGGAATATTAATCTCGATGCAATGCTCTTCCATCGCCTTTTTAATCATATTGACTACAAACTGATGCTCGGATCGATTTTTATCATCATTTAATAATTCATTTCCTAAGGCTGAATCAATTTCATCATCTTCATTTCTTGGCGTTGATCCTGCCAAACAAGCAGAAAATACAGCGGCCCCCTCTTTTTTTATCAGCCTTTCCGGAGATGCACCTATAAAACAATCATCTCCGGACTCTAGCCCAAAAATAAAGCTTCCGTTTTGCTGAACCATTAAATTTTCAAGTACTTTATAAGATGGAACTTCATCTTCAAATTGCAAACTTAATTCACGGGCCAGGACGATTTTCTCCATCTGTCCGTTTTGGATATCATCGACAGATTTTAATATAGCCTGTTTCCACTCTTCCACAATATGTTCTTGCTGTTCTAAGATAGCTGGCATTTCTTTTTGGCCGGAATCAGACATAGACAAAAAAGCATCTCTATCTTCGATAAATTGGCGTACCTCTTTATCTGACATATGAGGAGTCAAATAAATAGAGGAAGTTAAGTATGAACCGTGCTTTGTTTCTGTAATTAAAAACTTAGGTATATAAAATAAATAACTGCCAAATTGGCTCCAGGTGGAACCCGGCTCTGTATTTTTAGAGTTAAAGGAAAAACCGCCAAAGCATAAAGGTCCTGTGCCTTTTCCAGAGTTAACCCCATTTACAATAGCTGACTCCTTTAGGGCAGTCCATTTATCCTTAATATCCTTAAAACGTTTTTCTCCATTAGTAAGAGATTGTATCTTACGTGCTGTTCCAATCCCGGCTAAATACAATTCATTATCCGGATCTTTCCAGTAAAATCGCTCACCTTTATATAAACACTCACTTGATTGATAGATATCGATCGGTTTCTTATTGGTAATGGCCTCAACATGACTGAATAAGATTGGCATAGCAATCCTTTTTACTGTATGTAAGGCTTCAGTCAATCCCTGTTGAATATCTGTCATTTGCTTTATTGCCATTCAAATCCCTCCGTTGCTCCTATTTCCAATAAACCTATTTAAAGATACACCTGTAGAAATTAAGCTGTCAATTTTTGTAGTTTCTTAATTTTCATTTTAAAGCATATATTCTCATCATCATTTGATAGCGATTCCATTCCGTTTGCTCCCTGTATGGTATCTTCTATCCACAAAAATGAAGTTTATTCCATAAACAAATCATCAAACTTATTTTCCCTATTAATACGGATCCTTACTATTATAATATCTTTTTCTTAAAGCCTGAACCATTATGACTTTCTAATAGGTCTACTATAGAGGATAAATGTATTGACACTTGCTATAACATTTACCTACACTGATTTAGTATAGTAATAATAGTGGAAATGATATGAGTAGTAGAACTCTTAAAATATTATAATTTATACTAATAGTTTAACATATTGATTTACCACTATTCGCTAGTAACTTATAACGTAAAGGGGATTAACAAAATGCAAGATCACTCGCATACTCCTGCGAAGACAGGATTACCCAGAAAAAGTTGGCGGGTATGGTGGAAATTAACCAGGCCACACACATTAACAGCTGGTTTTACACCTGTATTGGTTGGAACAGCGCTGGCGCATGAACATATACCTTCGCTGAATATCGGGTTATTTGTGGCTATGATGGCTGCCGCACTGCTTATCCAAATTGCCACGAACCTATTTAATGAATATTATGATTTCAAAAAGGGACTCGATAATGAGGAATCCATTGGGATCGGTGGTGGAATCGTACATGAAGGTTTGTCACCAAAGTCGATTCTTGCAATAGCACTTGTTCTGTATGGCATATCAGCACTGATTGGTGTTTATATATGCGCAAATAGCAGCTGGTGGTTGGTACTCATCGGATTATTATCAATGTCAATGGGATACTTATATACTGGTGGACCGCTCCCAATAGCCTATACCCCATTTGGTGAGATTACATCCGGTTTCTTTATGGGCTGCCTGATTATCTTGATTTCTTATTTTATTCAAACTGGAAATGTGACATTAGATGTATGGCTCGTAACTGTCCCATTCTTTTTGACCGTGGGTGCTATTCTGTTATCAAATAATATTCGCGACAGAGTCGGGGATAAAAAGGGTGGCCGAAAAACATTGGCAATCCTGATTGGCAAGAAAAACGCCATTATCGTACTGGCAGCCATGTTTGCTCTCTCCTATGTATGGGCATTCGTACTTGTGTTCTCAGGTATTACTTCTCCTTGGACATTACTTGTGCTATTGAGCATTCCAAAAGCGGTACAAGCCGTGAAAGGATTTGTTGCCAATGACACTCCACCGGAAATGATGCCTGCCATGAAAGCAACAGGCCAAACGAACACATTCTATGGTCTTTTATTTGCATTTGGTATGTATATTGGATTCTTCTTCTAAATCTTTTGATAAGCCTCTTAGTAGAGGCTTATTTTTTTACTCTCTAATCTTGCTATTTCTCTTAAATGTTTTTCTACCGTTTGATGGGGTAAATGTAACAATACAAGTTACTAATTACAGTTAAGGAAGTGGTAGCATGCTAAGTAAGGATCAACTTCAAGCTCTAACAGATAGATTAATAGAACAAAAAGAAGAATTTCAAAGCAAATTAAATACAAAAAGAAACAGCCGGCTTGACCTGAGTGAGCGTGAAGCATCCGGAGAACTATCATCCTATGATAATCACCCTGGTGATCTCGGTACAGAATTATTTGAGCGTGAAAAAGATGTCGCTCTAGAACTACATGAAGAAGAGCAATTAAATGAAATAGAAGCAGCACTGTCTGCAATAGAAGAAGGCACATACGGTGTATGTAAAGAGTGCGGAAAGGATATTCCATACGAAAGGCTAGAGGCCATTCCATCCACCCTCTATTGTATCGAGCATTCAAAAAAACAGGAATTAAGCAATCACCGTCCAATTGAGGAAGATGTCATTCAGCCACCAAAGCCAGATTCCCTTCAAAGAACGTATGATCGTCGAATAGAAGACTACACAGACAGCTATCAGGAGGCTGCTCAATACGGAACCTCTGAAACTCCGTCCGATATGGTTAGAGATGTAAAAGGATATGAAGATCTGTATCCTGATCAAACAGAGGATGAAGGTTTCGCAGATGAAGTTGAGTCATTCGTTGGTAATGGTCCGGACGGAGAACGTAAAGTATATCAAAGCGATGCAAAAACCGATTATGAAGAACGCCTGGAGGATGAAAACCTGGAGTCAAATTTAGGAGATATTCCTTACCGAAAAAGAGATAGTTATGTGGACAATAAGAATAAATAAGGCAGCCCTATTGGCTGTCCTTTTTTCTCTGCTGCTATATATAACTATAATCTTTAAAGAGATTTCATTGAGCTGTTTTTCACTTAATGATTAGTCTAATTAATAGCTCATAACAGTTACATATGACAAAAAGTAGCTTCTGCATAAAACATTACACAAGGTAAAAAGGCAACCTATATTCCTTTAATCAATGGAATATAGGTTGCCTTTATCTATTTTACATAATTTATTTGTTTCTTTGATTTACAGGGTTCACATTCCAGATGTCTGTTGCATATTCCTGAATTGTTCGGTCGCTTGAGAAAAATCCTGAATTAGCAATATTTATTACACTTGATGAATTCCATTTCTTTTTGTCTTGATAAGATGCCTCTACTTTTTCCTGTGTACTTGCATAGGAACCAAAATCCCTTAATACAAAATATTGATCATTTTCTAATAGCAGAGAATCATAGATCATATCAAACATTCCAGATGTATTCGGGAAGAATCCGTTAATTAATTGGTTTACAGCCTGATGAATTCTTCGATCAAGCATATAATATTCTGAGGAGTGATAACCTCCATGTGCGTTGTAATTCATAACTTCCTCTGACGATAATCCGAATGTAAAGATATGGTCTTCTCCGACTCTCTCAAAGATTTCTACATTAGCCCCATCCATTGTACCGATGGTCAAAGCACCATTCATCATAAATTTCATATTACCTGTTCCGGATGCTTCTTTACTAGCAGTCGAAATTTGTTCACTTAATTCAGCAGCAGGGAATATTTCTTCAGCCAGAGATACCCGATAATTTTCGAGAAATACGACCTTTATATAATCTTTTGTGTCAGGATCATTATTTACTTTATCCGCAACGGTGTTAATCAATTTAATGATTTTTTTGGCATAGTAGTATCCCGGAGATGCCTTAGCTCCAAATATAAAGGTACGCGGATATGGCTTGAAATTTGGTTCTTCCTTCATTCGATTGTATAAATACATAATGTGAAGAACATTTAACAATTGGCGTTTATACGCGTGCAAACGTTTGACCTGCACATCAAAAATACTATCTGGATTAATAGTTATACCATTTTGTTCTTTAATCCGCTTAGCCAGCATTTTCTTATTGTCTGCTTTAACTTTCATTAGCTCTTCTAAAAAGGAGGAATCCGTACTAAACCGCTCCAATTCCTTCATATATACCGGATCAATTTGCCACTTTTCGCCGATTGCTTGCGAAATTAAACGGGAAAGTCCTGGATTGGATTTCAATAGCCATCTGCGATGAGTAATACCATTGGTTTTATTATTAAACTTTTCAGGAAAAACCTGATAGAAATTGTTCATTTCTCTCTTCTTGAGAATCTCAGTATGCAGATGGGCTACTCCGTTTATACTATGGCTGCCTGCAATAGCCAGGTGGGCCATTTTAACCTGATCATGAGCAATGATAGCCATATCCTCTATCCTTTGCCAATCACCCGGATAAAGCTCCCATAGTTGCTGACAGAACCGCTCGTTAATCTCATTTACAATCATAAAGATTCTCGGCAATAATGGTTGGAATAAACGAATTGGCCATTTTTCCAATGCCTCAGAAAGCGTCGTATGATTCGTATAAGATATCGTTTTGGTGGTTACTTCCCATGCTTCATCCCATGACATTTTTTCTTCATCTAACAAGATCCTCATTAATTCCGGGATGGCCAGAACAGGGTGAGTATCATTTATATGTATTGATACGTATTCATGCAATTTGCTCATAGGAATATTCTTTTGGCGATATGTCTTTAATATGGTATGCAAACTGGCTGAGACAAGGAAATACTGTTGTTTTAAACGCAGAATTTTCCCGCTGTCTTCTGTATCATCCGGATAAAGAAATTCTGATACCAATTCTGTATCACGCTTGTAACGCATAATATCTCGATGATAAGGAGCCGGGGCAGGTTCAGCATTCCACAATCTGAGTGTATTCACCGTTTCATTATGATAGCCAACAACCGGTATATCATAAGGCACAGCCATGATTGGCTCAGTATCAACATGACGGAAACCTAAACGGCCATCAGAATCTGTATAGGATTGTACTTCTCCCCAAAAAGGTACCATTACTGCCTGATCGGCTTTTCGAACCTCCCATACATGTCCATTTTGAAGCCATTGTTCCGGATATTCAACTTGTACGCCATCAATGATTTTTTGCTCAAATAAACCATATTTATAGCGGATTCCACATCCATGACCAGGCAATTCCAAGGAAGCAATGGAATCCATGAAACAAGCAGCTAATCGGCCTAACCCACCATTACCGAGCGCAGAATCCGGCTCAAGTGTTTCCAGTTCAGAAAAGCTAATCCCTAAATCCTCGAGCCCGTCTTCCACTACTTTTTGTATGCCAAGATTTAAGACATTACTCCCCATAATTCTACCGAGTAAAAATTCAATTGATAAATAGTAGACCTGCTTTGTCTTCGTTTCTCTATATAATTGATTGGTTTTAATCCAATTCTTACTTATATATTCACGAATCATAATTCCTAAAGTATGATATTGCTCCTGCGGAGTCGATTCTGCAAATGTTTTTCCATAAGACATTTCAAGCTTAGATATAAAGGCTTCCTTAAACAGTTCTTTATTATCAAACATCTAAATCAGATCCTCTCAATCAAATCTTTATACAAAACCTCATACTCTGCTGCTGAACGTGCCCAGCTATAGTCCTTCTTCATCGAATTCTTAACAATCTTTTTCCACTCAGATGGATTATGATAAAAAGATAATGCCCGACGTATTGTATAAAGCATGTCATGAGCATTAAAGTTAGTAAATGAAAAACCATTGCCCTCGCCAGTAAATTCATTATATGGCTGTACAGTATCGCGCAGACCACCTGTTTCCCTAACAATCGGCAATGTACCATATCTCATTGCTATTAATTGGCTTAACCCGCAAGGTTCAAATTTAGAAGGCATAAGGAACAAATCAGCTCCAGCATATATTTGATGGGCTAAATCTTCATTAAAACCAATGTGGACTCTTAATTTATCCTGATACCATTGGGACGTATAACCAAAGAAGTGCTCGAATTGCGGATCGCCTGTACCCAGCATGATCATTTGGATATCTTCCTGCAAAATCTCATGGAATACAGCTCTAACCAGATCAAAGCCTTTCTGAGAGGTTAAACGTGAAACAACGGCAATCAGCGGCTTGCTATCATCGACCGGTAAATTGAAATACTCCTGAAGATATCGTTTATTCGCCTTCTTGCCTTTCAGATTATTGACTGAAAACTCACTGGCAATCGCAGCATCTTTTTTAGGATTATACAAGTCATTGTCGATACCATTTAAAATCCCATATAAATCTGAGTCCCTCACCTGCAGCAATCCATTCAGACGCTCACCGTAATAGTCAGTTTTAATCTCCTCTTTATATGTAGGGCTGACAGTAGTAATTGCATCCGCATAAACCAGTGCTGATTTCATAAAGTTGACGTTTCCGTCAAATTCCAGCTGGTTAAAGTAGTCATCATGAATCCCCAGTACATCATCAAGAAAACTTTTTCCATAAATACCCTGAAATTGCAGGTTATGAATTGTAAATATATTTTTGATATTTGCTAGTTTCGTATTCTGGTGCTGAGTTTTTAATAAAAATGGAATCATTCCCGTATGCCAATCATGTGTATGAATAACATCCGGTAAAAATGGAATATGATAAAGTGCTTCAACAGCCGCTTTACAGAAATAAGCAAAACGTTCGCCATCGTCAAATTGCTCATAAAGCTTTGGTCTATGGAAATAATATTCATTATCCATAAAGTAATAAATGACACCATCATATTCAGCTTCAAAAATACCGCAATACTGTCTTCTCCAGCTTAACTGTACCTCAAATTCGGCAATTTTTTTTGCTGAATTAAAAAAATGAGTAGGTATCGTCCCATACTTAGGAAGCAACACTCTTACCTCATGACCTAACTTTTTTAATTCTTTCGGAAGAGAGCCGGCTACGTCAGCCAGCCCTCCAGATTTAGCAAAGGGTACACATTCAGATACTACAAATAATACATTCACGAGTTCATCAACGCTCCTTGTTTTACACCTTTTTGAATAACAATTGGTTGGAATGGAGACCCAATCAGAACTGTTCCATCAGCAATTTCTACATCCTTATCGAGAATTACATAGTCAAGTTTGCAATTCTTACCGATCTTTGTTTTCTGCATGATTATGGAATTTTTAATAGAAGTACCTTCATCAATATTAACGGCCCTGAAGATGATACTCTGCTCTACTTCACCTTTTATGAAAGAACCGTTGGCAACCATTGATTGGCTTACATGAGACTTCTCACTATACTTGGAAGGTGGCTCATCCTTAACTTTTGTATAGATAGGACGTTCCTTCATGAATAACTGACTCCAATTCTCTTCTTTAAGGAGATCTATACTTGATTGAAAATAGGCATTAATAGAATTGATATTCGCCAGATAACCTTCATACTGATAAACACAGATAGCGAAGTCGGAATAATGATCTTCCACAACATCCTTTAAACTTGTGTAACCCGTTTGTTTCCGCTCATCAATTAATTTAACAAGCAGTTCTTTTTTAAGGATGAACATTTCAAGTGATTCTTTATCTTTTTTAATTTCCGTAATATCACATTTGTTTTGTATGTGATATTTGAGAACAGCATTAAAATCGATATTGCAAACGGTTTGACTGTTAGCAACGATCACATACTCCTGTTTACTTCTTTCAAGATAGGTCATATGATAAGCAAAGTGATCAAACGAGTGAACCTCACCAGATACATCTTCTGTATGAGGCACCGGAAGAAAGAATAGTCCATCTCTTTTTCTATTCAAATCCCAATTCTTGCCTGTTCCTAAATGGTCCATTAACGATCTGAAATGTGCCTGTGGATAAACAGCTACATTAGATATGCCTGAATTAACCATGCTTGAAAGAATAAAATCTATTAAACGGAAACGACCAGCTATTGGTAATGCTGCAACATTCCGACTTTTTGTTAAAATATCCAGGGACTCAAAACTATTCGTGGCATCTATAATACCCAATAGTGATTTACTCATATTTTCAACGCCTTTCACTATATCAAGATAATTTTATAACATTCTCTTCTGTTAACAGTTCTGGATTAACCAATATAACATCTTCATCATCAATAGGTCTGATCACCTGGTTATCCGGTATAACAGCACCTGGGGGAATAATAGCCTTTTCAATATAGACGTTCTTTCCGATAATGGCATCTGACATGATTACAGAATCTTTTACATGTGCGTCTTTGCCAATCTGTGCTCCATAGAAAACGACTGACTTTTCCACCTTACCTTCAACAATACATCCTTCGTTAATCAGTGATTCTTTAACCTCTGCTTTGTTAGATAGATATTGTGGCGGTCTGTTCGGATTAACTGAATAAATGCGCCATGAATAGTCATAAAGATTTAATTCACACTCTTCGTCCAGTAAATCCATATTAGCTTCCCAATAACTTTTCAGTGTACCAACATCTTTCCAATATCCTTCAAATGGATAGGCATATACCTTTTTATCATCATTTAATAATAAAGGTATGATATCCTTACCAAAATCCCTTGTGGAATCTTCATTTTTAGCATCTTTAATTAAATAGTCTTTTAGAACTTTTCGATTAAATATATAGATACCCATAGAGGCTAAATTATTTTTCGGATTTTTTGGTTTCTCTTCAAATTCCATTACAGAATAATCTTCTCTGGTGTTCATAATTCCAAACCTGCTTGCTTCATCCCAAGGTACAGGAATAACAGAGATAGTCGCATCGGCTCCTCTTTCCTCATGGAAGCTCAGCATTTTATCATAATCCATTTTGTAAATATGATCTCCTGAGAGAACAATCACATAATCCGGATCATATTGGTCGATATAGTTTAAGTTTTGGTAAACCGCACTTGCTGTACCTGTATACCATCTCATTTCCTTTGAAGCCGAATATGGAGGTAAAACAGTAACTCCGCCATCTTTTAAATCCAGATCCCAGGCACTTCCGTTAGAAAGATAGGAATTAAGCAATAATGGCTGGTATTGCGTTAATACCCCTACCGTATCTATTCCAGAGTTCGTACAGTTACTTAATGTGAAATCTATAATTCTATATTTACCACCAAATGGGACTGCCGGTTTTGCAACATCAGCTGTCAAAGCCTCAAGCCTTGTTCCTTGTCCTCCCGCCAGTAGCATTGCGACTATTTTTTTCTTTGCCATTTTCATTTAACTCCTTCCGTTTTTTAATGGGACGCAGTACAGTAATTCCAAATGGAGGTACCTTTATCTTTACGTGATATGGTCTCCCATGAAAAGTACCTTCTTCTGCGATGATTTTCTTTTTATTAACATGATTGCTTCCACCATATTGGATTGCATCACTATTTATGACCTCTTTGTACTCCTGTTTATCAGGCACTCCAACTTTATATTCTTCATAAGATATATTTTTGAAATTACACAATATTATCAATGGATTTCCTTCTCGATCACGACGAATAAATGAGAAAATGGACTGATCGGTGTTATGAACATCAATCCACTCAAATCCTTCAGGATAATCATCTAACTCATATAACGGCTTTGACCGTTTATAAAACTTTAGTAAATCTGTAAAGAAATGATTTAATGTTTGATGAGAATCATAATTTAGTAGATGCCAATCAACCTGTTCTTTATCCTTCCATTCTGAGAACATTCCCAGCTCTCCACCCATGAATAATAATTTTTTCCCCGGGTGGGTTGTCATAAATCCCATAAGTAATTTCAACTGAGAAAATTTTTCTTCGTAGCTTCCTGGCATTTTATCAAGAAGAGATTTTTTACCGTGGACCACTTCATCATGTGACAAGGGTAAAATAAACCGTTCCGTATAAGCATACATTAAGGAGAATGTTACTTTATTATGAAGAGCCTTCCGAGAATACTGATCTGATTCCATGTACTCTAAAATATCGTTCATCCAACCCATATTCCACTTATATGTAAATCCTAAACCTCCCTCACTAGCCGGCTTAGTTACGTTAGGCCAATCAGTTGAGTCTTCAGCCATCATAAGAACTGTAGGATCGGATTCTTTTACAACTCGGTTAAGTTTCTGTAAAAAATCTATAGCATGTGGATTAACGTCACCACTATATGTATTGGGCCAATAAATGATATTTGCGACAGCATCCACTCTAAATCCATCTATGTGAAAGTACTTCATCCAATATCTTGCGTTGGAAATTAAAAAACTATGAACTTCTGGTTTACTCAGGTCAAAATTTGCTGTTCCCCATACTGGATTCTCTCTATGTTTGAGATCAGAGTATTCATAAACAGGTGATCCATCAAACATAAATAACCCATGAGCATCTTTGCAATAGTGACCAGGTACCCAATCAAGCAATACACCTATGTTATGCTGGTGACATTGATCGATAAAATATTTCAAGTCTTCAGGTCTGCCATATCGGCTTGTTGGTGAATAATAACCTGTACTCTGATAGCCCCATGATCCGTCGAACGGATGTTCAGTTAGTGGCATAAGCTCAATATGCGTAAAGCCCTGATCAACTACATAGGGGATGAGTTCATCGGCCAGGTCACGGTATGTATAAAATTCTTCAATCTTACATTCATCGCTTGGTATGGACACTTGCCCTTCCTGAATATGTTTTCTCCATGTTCCTGAATGAATTTCATAAATGAACATGGGGTTCTCTTCATGTTGTTTCTTTGATTTCTTCTTAAGCCAGGACGCATCATTCCATTTATATGAATCATCTAAAGGATATACGACAGATGCAGTATGAGGCCTTATTTCTGAATAAAAAGCATATGGATCACTCTTTAGAGCTATTTCTCCAGATGCTGCTTCAATTTCATATTTATATATATGTCCGTCCAGGTTTTTATCTACCAGAAGCGTCCAAATACCCTGTTCAGAAACTCTTTTTAACTCATAACCTTTACCGTTCCAATTATTAAAAGAACCCACCAAGCGTATCTGACGGGCGTTTGGTGCATATACTGTAAACCTTGTATGTATATCATCATTTACCTTTATCAAATGGGAACCGAACAGTTTATATGCATCATAAAGAGAGCCTTCATGAAACAAATGAACCTGATAATCTGTTGGGATAGCATTAGGCATATTATCACCCTTTCTAGAATTTTCTCAATATACTAATTAAACTACTTATTCTGTAACTAAATCAAATGCAAAAATTGTTAATTTAGCTACAAAAAGCTCTATTCCACTACTTTTTGGAATTAGTAAGATAAATTAACAGGCTTCAGTATAATATATCCATAATATAGTCTATAGAAACTTAAATACTATAAATATTTTATTATATAGGAAAAATATGAACGGAGTGGTTCCACCACTCATGAATGAGTTTATTACTTTTATGTAAGAAGATATTAAATTATTTGTTTATTATATTATTTATCTATAATATACAAAATATTCTTATAATTCAAGACCAAGAGGGGAACTTAGATACTTTGGCATATATATATGTCGTTCACCATAGAACTTTAGGATATACAATCGAGGAAAGGATGATTTTGTTGGGTATATTCTTCTGAGGGCTTCTTTATATCGATTGAGGATTTAAGAATTACTATATTCTTTAAAGGAGAACATTATTCGTGAAATTTTTATATAAAGACAAACCTTTACAATTACTTTTTATTTTCTCATGGATCTACTAATTAAAGCAAGACCTAAATAAATAGTACCCTGTCAGAATACTATAAGAAGATGTCTATGCGAGCGTTCAATTGCTTACTTATGTTGATTTATGAATCAAATGAGGGCTTATCGTGAGGCATATTTGTGGAGGTTCGAACAGTAACATTAGTATAGAGTAAAATGACAATAGCTTATAGCGAAATTTTTCTTAATTCCCAAATGGGAAAACAATTCAAGAATTGACTCACACATATATTCAAATTACAGGTAGAAGTGGATTTTCAATTGGGTTGATATAATCCTTACTAAAGAGATCTTGAAATTTTACATGGTATTCCTCTTAAAAATACATGATAATCAGTTCGGCTGTATTCTCGCACTATTTTAGACTTTAACTGTCATTAGAATCTTATCTTTGCCTTCTTATAAGGCGTTTAGGAGACAATGTATTTAACGGACAGAACTTCTTTGGCAGCTATGTTTTAATAATTAAGATTTCATTTAATAAAATGATATATAAAAAAACCATGTACATGATGTACATGGTTTTTATGACCCCTACGGGATTCGAACCCGTGTTACCGCCGTGAAAGGGCGGTGTCTTAACCGCTTGACCAAGGGGCCAAATGGCGGAGAAGGAGGGATTTGAACCCTCGCGCCGGTTACCCGACCTACACCCTTAGCAGGGGCGCCTCTTCAGCCTCTTGAGTACTTCCCCAAATATGGCTCCGCAGGTAGGATTCGAACCTACGACCGCTCGGTTAACAGCCGAGTGCTCTACCACTGAGCTACTACGGAATAATGGTATATGGGCCTAAATGGACTCGAACCATCGACCTCACGCTTATCAGGCGTGCGCTCTAACCAGCTGAGCTATAGGCCCGAAGTAAAATTTGGAGCGGGTGAAGGGAATCGAACCCTCATCATCAGCTTGGAAGGCTGAGGTTTTACCACTAAACTACACCCGCACTCTATGGGGCGGCTGATGGGAATCGAACCCACGAATGTCGGAACCACAATCCGATGCGTTAACCACTTCGCCACAACCGCCGTGCATTGTTTTTTAAGTTATGGTGGCTCAGGACGGAATCGAACCGCCGACACAAGGATTTTCAGTCCTTTGCTCTACCGACTGAGCTACTGAGCCGTTTTGTATCTTTTTATTTCTCTGATGCTGCTCAATGTCTTACTGATGAGCTAACATTTTATAAATGGCGGTCCGGACGGGACTCGAACCCGCGACCTCCTGCGTGACAGGCAGGCATTCTAACCAACTGAACTACCGGACCATTTATTGCGGGGACAGGATTTGAACCTGCGACCTTCGGGTTATGAGCCCGACGAGCTACCAGACTGCTCCACCCCGCGACAATAATAATTTGTTTCCATATACTACAAGGTATTTAAGGTATATATGGCGGAGGAAGAGGGATTCGAACCCCCGCGCGGTTTAACCCGCCTCCCGGTTTTCAAGACCGGTCCCTTCAGCCAGACTTGGGTATTCCTCCATATATATTGGTGGACCTTGTAGGACTCGAACCTACGACCGGACGGTTATGAGCCGTCTGCTCTAACCAGCTGAGCTAAAGGTCCTATTTGGTAGCGGCGGAGGGGATCGAACCCCCGACCTTACGGGTATGAACCGTACGCTCTAGCCAGCTGAGCTACACCGCCAAATATTGAATCCTATTAAAGTTTATAATGGTGGAGCCTAGCGGGATCGAACCGCTGACCTCCTGCGTGCAAAGCAGGCGCTCTCCCAGCTGAGCTAAGGCCCCATAAGTTTTAGATGGTCGGGAAGACAGGATTCGAACCTGCGACCCCTTGGTCCCAAACCAAGTGCTCTACCAAGCTGAGCTACTTCCCGATATAATGGCGCGCCCGAGAGGAGTCGAACCCCTAACCTTTTGATCCGTAGTCAAACGCTCTATCCAATTGAGCTACGGGCGCATTTTTGCAAAAAACTAGTGCCGAGGGCCGGTCTCGAACCGGCACGGTAGTCACCTACCGCAGGATTTTAAGTCCTGTGCGTCTGCCAATTCCGCCACCCCGGCATATAACTTGGCATTGGAGCGGAAGACGGGATTCGAACCCGCGACCCCCACCTTGGCAAGGTGGTGTTCTACCACTGAACTACTTCCGCATATAAGTGCGGGTGAAGGGACTTGAACCCCCACGCCGTAAGGCGCCAGATCCTAAGTCTGGTGCGTCTGCCAATTCCGCCACACCCGCATTTTATAAATGGTGAGCCATGAAGGACTCGAACCTTCGACCCTCTGATTAAAAGTCAGATGCTCTACCGACTGAGCTAATGGCTCGTACTGATGGTGCCGGCAAGAGGACTTGAACCCCCAACCTACTGATTACAAGTCAGTTGCTCTACCAATTGAGCTACACCGGCTTAATAGATTTAAATGCTTTTCTAAGACACTTAGTTATTATAACTTATGTGTTTTATAATTTCACCAAGTATTTTTTGGTAATTTTAAATTTATAATGGTGGAGGATGACGGGATCGAACCGCCGACCCTCTGCTTGTAAGGCAGATGCTCTCCCAGCTGAGCTAATCCTCCATTTGTTATTGCCTGGCGACGTCCTACTCTCACAGGGACTCGCGTCCCAACTACCATCGGCGCTGAAGAGCTTAACTTCCGTGTTCGGAATGGGAACGGGTGTGGCCTCTTCGCCATCGTCACCAGACGATTTTGTCAGCGACATTTATTATTATATCGTATTTCTGACATTTTTCAAGAGAAATTTTAAAGAAATTTTATCTTTTTTTCATTCTCTCAAAACTGGATAATGTAAGTTTGGCAAGTATGCTTGAATCATTTGGTTAAGTCCTCGAACGATTAGTATCCGTCAGCTCCATGTGTCACCACACTTCCACCTCGGACCTATCAAC